>NZ_JAJPWO010000006.1:0-547692 GCF_046549075.1 Amycolatopsis sp. lyj-84 | reverse complement strand
CATTCCCCATGGCAACGCGGATCGAACGAGAACACCAACGGCCTGCTCCGCCAGTACTTCCCCAAAGGGACCAACCTGCACCAGCACACCGCCGAAGACCTCGCCGCGGTCGCCGCACGACTCAACAGCCGCCCCCGCAAAACACTCGACTGGCACACCCCACTCGAGAAACTCACCACGCTACTGTCCTAACAGAGCACGTTGCGACCACCACATGAATCCGCCTGGCTTTCAAGACATCCGAAGCCGGCGATTGGGCGAGCGAGTGACCACGGATCCCGGGGCGGGGTGATAGGAGGCCCCACCACTTCCTAGGGCAAACGGACGACCCGAAGGAACGCGGGCAGCAACCACGGACGCGGGCCGCTGACCACGATCTTGCGGGTCAGCGCGGTCCGGGCCTTGCCGACCCGGTGGAACAGCATCAGGTTCAGCGACGGCGGATCGAAGGCGATCCGCGCGTCGACCGGGCCGCCGGGCTCCTCGACCGTGACACTCCCCCGGTGCAGCACCAGCACGACCGGAGTCGTGTACGCCGAGCGGAAGGCCACGGCGATACGCCTTTCCCGCGGCGGTTCGCCGGAGTCGAGAAGGTGCCCGATGCCGTGCGTCAGCACGCCCACCAAGAAGAGATCGAAGAACAGCGCCGCGTCACCCGGCGGCATCGCCCACGGCAGGTTCAGCGCCTTGGCGATGTCCCAGCCGTGGATCTGCAGTTCGTTGACCAGGTGCGCGAGGACACCGGCCAGCGGCACTCGCGATCCGCCGAGCCAGTCCAGCGGGGCCGCCGGATCGGCATCCTCGGTCACTCGCAGCAATTCCTCGATGTCAGCGAGCAACCCCGTCACCAGCACGCCGATGTCGCGTTCGGGGAAATCCTCCAGCACCAAGGTGTTCAGCACGGAAACCGTGTCCACAGTGGTCTTTTCGAGCTGATCCCGACCTCGCGCGTCCAGTAACGGGGCATTGTCGGGCCGCACCAGCGACGTGTACATCTTCGCGATCAGCGCGACGTGGGCCACGGTGTCGGCCACCGTCCACTCCGCGGTGACCCTCGCGCCGGGATCCCGAATAGCGGTCACCAGTTCGGCGAATCGTGTACCCGTCACCCGATAGGCGCGTCGCGCCGAACGCCATTGATCAGCCGTGATCGCTCTGGTCACGACGCGATTTTATCGCGATACGGCGGGAAATCCGTTCCGCTCGCGTGCGGACCCGGTTTCCGCTCAGAGCGTAGTGACCGTA
This sequence comes from Amycolatopsis sp. lyj-84, assembly GCF_046549075.1. Classification (NCBI taxonomy): domain Bacteria; kingdom Bacillati; phylum Actinomycetota; class Actinomycetes; order Pseudonocardiales; family Pseudonocardiaceae; genus Amycolatopsis; species Amycolatopsis sp. lyj-84. The sequence goes on along the minus strand of NZ_JAJPWO010000006.1, from coordinate 546,447 downwards.
CTCACTACGGAAATCGGCGTGACACACACCGACCGGCACAGGCAGACTGAACGGGAGAATCAGCTTCGCCTTCGCTGTCGCCGAGGGCGGCCCACGCGGAACGCGCCCTTCCAGGAGCCCCAAACAGATGACCGAGACCCTGCCCGAAACCACGCGCGACCAGGAAAGGGCACCGGCCAGCGCCGGGCTCCTGATCGGGGTCCTGGTCCTTTCCGCGTTCGTGATGATCCTCAACGAGACCATCCTGAGCGTCGCGCTGCGTGACCTGACGGTCGACCTCAAGGTCCCGACCACCACCGTGCAGTGGCTGACCAGTGGCTTCCTGCTCACCATGGCGGTCGTCATCCCGATCACCGGGTTCCTGCTCGAACGGTTCACCCCGCGCCAGGTCTTCCTCGCCTCCCTGACCCTGTTCAGCACCGGCACCCTGGTCAGCGCGCTCGCTCCGGGTTTCACGCTCCTGCTGACCGGCCGGGTCATCCAGGCGTGCGGTACCGCGGTCATGCTGCCGCTGCTGATGACGACGGTGATGCGCCTGGTCCCGGTGGAGAAGCGCGGCGCCACGATGGGCACGATCACCATCGTCATCGCGGTCGCCCCCGCCATCGGCCCGACCATCGGCGGCGCGGTGCTCTCCTCGCTCGGCTGGCGCTGGATGTTCTGGATCGTGCTGCCGCTCTCGATCGCCGCGCTGGTGGTCGGCATGCTGCGGCTGCGGCTGGACAGCGAGACCCGCAAGGTGCCGCTGGACGTACTGTCGGTGATCCTGTCCGCCATCGGTTTCGGCGGCGTGCTGTACGGCCTGTCGACGTCCGGTGAATCGGCGGGCGGGCACCAGCCGGTGCCGCCGTGGGTGCCGATCGTCGTCGGGGCCGTGGCGCTCGCGGTGTTCACCTGGCGCCAGTTGCGCCTGCAGAAGGAAGACCGCGCACTGCTGGACCTGCGCCCGTTCACCCACCGCAGTTTCGTCGTCTCGCTGGTGCTGACGGCGCTGCTGTTCATGTGCCTGCTCGGCGCCGCGGCGATCCTGCTCCCGCTGTACCTGCAGACCGTCCTGCACACCAGCACGTTCGTCAGCGGGCTCGCGGTGCTTCCCGGCGGCCTGGTCCTCGGGCTGCTCGGCCGCCCGGTCGGCGCGCTGTACGACCGCTTCGGTCCCCGGCCCCTGGTCATCCCCGGCGCGGCCGCGATGGCGGTCTCGTTGTGGCTGTTCGCCCTGCTCGGCCCGGGATCACCGCTGGTCGCGGTCATCGCCATCCACGTCCTCCTGATGGGCGGGCTCGGGCTGATGATGACGCCGCTGATGACCGAGTCGCTCGGTTCGCTGCCCGAGCACCTCTATTCGCACGGCAGCGCGATCCTCGCCACCCTGCAGCAGCTCGCCGGCGCGCTCGGCACCGCCGTGTTCATCGCGGTGGCCACGGCGAGCACGGTGACGGCCGGGGCGACCAGCCCCGACGCGGCGGGTATCCGCACCACGTTCATGGTCGCCGGCTGCGTCGGGCTGGCCGCGTTCGCCGGTTCGCTGTTCGTCAAGAAGAGCGCCACCGGCGCCCCGGTGGCCGCGCACCACTGACGACGGATCCGCTCACTTCGCGCCCGCCGTGGCCTCCACCGGAGGCCCGGCGGGCGCTCGTCGTCCGATCACCTTCCGGCCGTAGGCGATGGCGGGCTGCTCGACCCACCGGCGCAGCGCGCAGGCGAACACCAGGGCGACCCCCGCGGTCGCCGCGGCCTTGGCGAACCCGCTGGGCAGCAGCCAGCCCGTCACCCCGGCGGCGCCGGTCTGGGCGAGGTAAAGCGCGTACGACCGATCGCCGACGAAGGTCATCGGCCTGCTCGAGAGCAGTTTCCGGACCGGCCCCGGTGAAACGACGGCCACGAGCAGCAGCGCCGAGCCCGCCGCGTAGACCGGGACCACGAACTGCCAGTGCCCGCCGAGAGCCTTCGCCAGCGGTCCGACGGAGAACTGCAGCACGACGAACCCGCAGCCGATCACCGTGGCGGCGACGGGACTGGTCAGCGGCCGGAACAGGGCGAACCCGCGCGGATGGTGGAGCGTCATCGCCAGCAGGCAGCCGATGACCAGCGAGCAGTAGTGCACCGAAAGGCTCGCCCAGGTGTGCGTCGGAGCCAGCGGCAACGCGAACATCACCACGCCGAGGACGGCCGACGCGCCGAACAGCAGGCGCAACGCCGTCTTCCCGCTTCGCGCGAACGAGGTGAGCACCAGCAGCGCGGGCCAGACCAGGTAGAACTTCTCCTCCACCCCCAGCGACCACGACGTCGGGTAGGGCGTGTTGAAGTCGACGAGTTCGTTGCCGAAGACGAGGTAGTACGGCATGGCGTCGGCGAGCCTGCTGCTCTGGTAGGTGCCGCCGAGCGTCACCGCGAGCGTGGTCAGCGCCAGGAGCAGGAAGTACACCGGCAGGATCCGGAAGACCCGGCGCAGGTAGAACTCGCGCAGCGAGATCCGGCCGGTGCGGTCTTCTTCGCGCAGGGACAGGGTGGTGATCAGGAACCCGGACAGCACGAAGAACAGCTGCACGGCGATCCAGCCCTGCAGCGGGTCCAGGGCAGGGCCTCCGTAGTGGAAGAACACGACGGCCACGGCGGCGAGTGCGCGTACGCCGGTGAGACCGGGGAACCAGGACGACGCCAGGTAGTCGGCGTGGCCGAGCGGCTGCCACCAGGAGCGGCGCGAAAGGTCGGACATGGCCCGTAGGTTCGGGCCCGGACGCTGAACCGAAGCTTAAGGAAGCTGAAGACGTCTTCAGCTTCGCGCTTCGGCCAAGGGCAGCCGGACGACCAAGCGGGCACCGCCGTCGCGGTCGGCCACCTCGGCCGTGCCTCCGTGCGCGTGGGCGATGTCGGCGACGATCGCCAGCCCGAGGCCGGCGCCACCGTCGTCACGGGCGCGTCCGTCGTCCAGCCGTACGAAGCGGTCGAACACCCGCTCGCGATCCTCGGCGGGGATGCCGGGGCCGTCGTCGGTGACCGACAGCACGACGAAGCCGTCCATTGTGGACACCGTGACCTCGACGCCGGTCCGGGTGTGACGTTGCGCGTTGTCGACCAGGTTGCGCAGCAGCCGTTCCAGCCGTCCGCGATTCCCGGGGACGATCGGATCTCCCTCGATCCCCGCGCGGACGCCCCGTCGTCCGGAGAGACAGGATTCGACCACTTCGGACAGCCGCACCGGCGTGAGCCGCTCCGGTTCCGCGTTGTCCAGCTTGCCGAGCAGCACGAGATCCGAGACGAGGTCCTGCAGCCGGGTGATGTCGAGGAGCGCGTTGCGGCAGGCGTCGCGCCAGTCCAGCCGGTCCGGATGCGCGAGCAGCACCTCCAGCTGGGTCCGCAGGGAAGCCAGCGGGGTGCGCAGTTCGTGCGACGCGTCCGAGGTGAACCGGCTCTGCCGGGTGACCGCGGTGTCCAAGCGGGCGAGCATCGTGTTCATCGTGTCCGCGAGCTTCGCGATCTCATCGGCGCTGTCCGGTGCCGGGACCCGGCGGGAGAGATCGTGCGCGCCGATCTCCGCTACCTCCGAACGGATCGCCTCGACCGGACGCAGCGACCGGCGCACCGCGAGCCACGCGATCACCCCGATCAGCAGCGCGATCACCGGGACTCCCGCGAAAAGCGTCATGCGCACCGCATCGAGCGCCGCCTGTCCGGACTCGTCGACGATGGCGGCGCCGAAGACCCGGTACTTACTGTCGCCGCTCACGGCGCCCGCCACGTGCAGCCGGAGTCCGTTCCCCTCTGGATCTTCCCCGAGCGCACTCGTGCAGCCGACGGATTCCCGCCTGGCGAGGTCGACGTCGCCAGGCTTGATGATCTTGACACTGTCGCCGTACTCGAAGCCACCGTCCGGGACGATCGTCCCGGAACGCAGGCCGGGACAAGACGCGACCCGCTCACCGGTCTGGGTGGTCACCTCGTAGACCGAAGCCTGCACGAGGAGCCGCAGATCGGCCGGAGCGGCGCCGGTGTTCAGCACCTGGACGACCGCGGCCGCGCGCTCCCTCGCGACCTGCGCGGCGCCGTTGCCCAGCCGGTTCTGGGCATCGAGCACCAGCCACGCCGAAACGACCGCCAGGGCGATGATCGACGCCAGGAAAGCGGTCAGCGCGACCCGGAACCGGGTGGTCCGCCAGAACCTACGCACCGGAACCCACCACGTGATAGCCGGCGCCGCGGACCGTCCGGATCGTCTCCGCCCCGAACGGCAGGTCGATCTTGCGCCGCAACGCGCTCATGTGCACCTCCACCAGGTTCGCGGTCGCCGTCGCCGCGAAATCCCAGAGGTTCTCCAGCAGTTCGGCCTTGGTGACGACCTCGCCCTGCCGTTTCATCAGGTATGCCAGCAAGGCGAACTCCTTGGTGGTCAACGGGATCTCGGCCGTGCCGCGGCGGCAGGTGTGACTCGCCTGATCGAGTTCGAGGTCGCCGAGCCGCAGCGTGCCCGGCCGGGTCGCTCCCCCGCGCCGGATCAGCGCCCGCAACCGGGAGAGCAGCACGCCGTAGGAGAACGGCTTCGGCAGGAAGTCGTCGGCGCCGGTGTCCAGCGCCTCGATCTCGTCGTCCTCGCCGTCTTTCGCGGTCAGCATGAGGATCGGCGTGGTGTCGCCTCGTTCGCGCAGCCTCCGGCAGACGCGGTAGCCGTTGAGGCCGGGCAGCATGATGTCGAGGATCATCGCGGAGTACGGATGTTCGGCGGCGTACCAAAGCGCGTCACGGCCGTTGTGCGCGACGTCCACGGCGTAGCCCTCGGCGCTCAGCCCCGCCCGCAGCGATTCGGCCAGCCGCCGCTCGTCCTCGACGAGCAAGATCCTCATCCGCTCACGATCCCATACGGCCGGGCACAAATGCCCTCATGGCACGGTGGACCCGCTGCCACCATCCGGTCATGCCCGCCCACCGCCTCCGTGGAGCGCTTCTCGCGGCGCTCGCAGTCACCACCGTCGCCGGCTGTTCCTCCGAACCCGAGCCGCCGCCCACCTACCGTCTCAACGGTGACGACGCGTGCGCGGCGGTGAACACGGCCGACTTCGAGGCTCTCACCCGCGGCACGCCGACGAAGACTCCCAGCAAGCTGACCGCGGGGCTCGGCGGCGGGAACTGCAAGATGGAATTCGACGGTTCCGGCGGCTACGCCACGCTGACCACCTTCATCGCGATCCACCCAACGGGGGAAACCGCCGCCAGGGCCATGTACGACGACTTCCGGAAGAGCGACGGCGAGCGGGCGACCCCCGGCACCGACATCACCGTGGCCGACGTCGAAGGCTTCGGATCGGCGGCGTACCTGTACCGGCAGCACGACGACAAGAGACCTTGGGCCGTCGACGATTTCTGGCTCTACAAGTACGACGTCCAGCACGGCGCGCTGGTACTCACGGTCATCGGCAGCGGATACGCCAAGGAGGCCGACGGCTGGCCGGCCACGGAGGACGACATGAAGGCCAAGGTCAAGAAGAGCGCCGAAGACACCATGAAAACACTCAAAGCCTGATCGCCTCGTGAGTGGTAAGGACGGTTAGGGCCGAGGGTGTCTTGATCACCTACCGGCTTCTGGCTGCGGTCGTTCACGGGGCCAGGCCGTGAAGGGCCCCTTGCCTACCTTGACCGTAGTGATGGAGGCCTTCACTACCTTCGTGATCGCCACGGTCGCCACCTTCGCCCCACCCGCGCCAGTGGTCACAGCGACTGCGAGTGATGGCCCCCTTCACTGCGCCTAGCGCAAGGAAGGGGGCCATTACGTACTTCAAGCGACCAGGGCGCCGGTACCGAGTGGGGCGGGGTGGTCGTGAGTGGCGATTCGGGTCAGAACCCGAATCGCCACTCACGAAGCGCCGGATTCTCCTTGCGCAGCACCGGTGATGTTGCGGACCATGCCGCCGAAGACGACGCCGTGGAACGGCGCGATCCCCTTCCAGTACGCGTGCCCGGCCAGACCGTGCGGCTCGAACACCGCCCGCTGCCGGTAGATCGTCCCACCGTCCTCATCGGACTCGACACTGAGTTCGAGCCAGGCGCGCCCGGGCAGCTTCATCTCCGCCCGCAGCCTCAGCAGCCGCGGCCGGTCGAGGTATTCGACGCGCCACCAGTCCAGTGCCTCGCCCAGATGCAGCCGCCGCGGATCCCGGCGGCCGCGCCGCAGCCCGACGCCGCCGACGAGCCGGTCGGCCCAGCCGCGGACCGACCACGCCAGCGGGAACGAGTACCAGCCGTGTTCCCCGCCGATGGACTCGATGACGTCCCACAGCGCTTCCGGCGAGGCCTCCGTCTTCTGCTCGCGCTTGTCCTCGTAGACGGTCCCGCCCGCCCAGGCCGGATCACTCGGCAGCGGATCCGACGGTGCGGAGGCGGTCGACGCGTCCGACCAGCGGGTCGGCACGTCGGCGTTGCGGATCCGGGTCAGCGCCAGTTCGACGGCGTGTTCGTAGTGGGTCAGGCCCGCTTCCGGATCGGGGATGTGCCCGGCGATCTCGTGATCGTGGCAGACCACCTCGTGCACCAGCGATTCGATCAGCGGTACGGCGATCGACTTCGGCACGGGCGTGACCAGGTTGACCCACTGCGCGGACAGCCACGGCGTCAGCACCGGCACCGGCACGACGGCTCGCCTCGGCAGACCGGCGACGACTGCGTAGCGGCGCATCATCTCCAGATAGGTCAGGACGTCGGGGCCGCCGATGTCGAAGGCACCGTTGACCTCGGACGGCAGTTCCGCCGCGTGCACGAGGTAGTGCAGCACGTCCCGGATCGCGATCGGCTGGATCCGGTTGTGCACCTATCTGGGGGTGATCATCGCCGGGAGCCGCTCGGTCAGGTAGCGCAGCATCTCGAAGCTCGCCGAGCCCGAACCGATGATCACCGCGGCCTGCAGGACGACGGCGGGTACCCCGGAGTCCAGCAGGACCCGGCCCACTTCGGCACGGGACGCCAGGTGCGGGGACAGTTCCTCGTCGTCCGGCACGATGCCGCCCAGGTACACCAGCCGCCGCACGCCCGCCGTCTTCGCGGCCTCGGCGACCGTCCGCGCCGCCTCCCGGTCGACCTCGACGAAGTCCTTGCGTGCCAAGGAATGCACGAGGTAGTAGACCACCTCGCCGTCGGTCAGGGCCATCTCGATCGAGGCCGGATTGGTGACGTCGCCGCGTTCGACCTCGACCCGGTCACGCCACGGCTCTTCGGCGACCTTCTCCGGAGAACGCGCCACCACGCGGACCTCGTGACCCGCGTCGAGCAGTTGCGGCACCAGCCGTCCACCGACATAACCCGTCGCACCGAGCACCACACATCGCATTCACCCGAGTGTTCACCGCGAAGGGGCGCCGCGCAGTCCGAGTGAGCCTTTCAGGGTGCCAGCCGGCCCCGGACCTCGACGGTCGCGGCGATGCTGCTCCGGAGGAACCGGGCGACCGTCCGCCGCTCGTCCTCCCCCAGGTCCCGCCACGCGGCGGAGAAGCTCGCGCCGAGCGGCAGGAAGAATTCCGCGCCGATCTGCCTCGCCCGATCGTGCATCCGCAGTTCGACCTTGCGCCGGTCGGTCGCGCTCCGGTCGCGGTAGAGGTGCCCGGCCCGCTCCAGCCGGTCCAGCACCGACGTCGTCGCGGAGGCGCTCAGGTGCAGCGCGCTCGCGAGCCTGCTCGGGCTCATCGGGGTCCCCATCCTGGCCGCGTCCATGATCACCGCGAGCGCGTTGAGGTCGGTCCGGTGCAGGCCGTGTGCCTCACCGAACATCTCGGCGAACCGGTCCGACTCCACGGTCAGCTGCCGCAGCAGGAGAACGAGCAACTCGTCCGTGACCTCCTCGACGTCGCCAGTGTCTTCAGTGCCGTCAGTGCCGTTGGTCATGTCCGAAACCTCCCCTCCTGTTGCCCCGTCCGGGTGACCACTCTACTATTTCGATGGTCGAACTATTCACTCGTCGAAATAGCCTTGCCACAGGAGCCATCCGCCCATGATCTCGGAAGTCGAACGCCCCGCCCGCACGCGGTCACGTCTGCGGTGGCTGCTCCCCGCCCTCGTCGCGGTGGCCTGGCTGATCTTCGGCGGGTTCAGCGGCCCGTACGCCGGCAAGCTGAGCCAGGTCACGGAGAACGACAGCAGCAGTTTCCTGCCCGCCTCGGCCGAGGCGACCGAGGTCGGCGAGCTCCAGAAGCAGTTCTCCAGCGCCGCCGTCATCCCCGCGATCGTCGTCGCCGAGCGGCCTTCGGGCCTGACCGACGGCGACAAGCGGTTCCTCGCCGACCGGACGTCGAACGCGCGGCTCATCCCGGCACCGGAGAGCAACGCGGGCGCGCAGGTCGTCGTGCTCTTGGACGCCACGAGCGACCCCGGCGACGGCGTCGAGGCACTGCGAGACGCGCTCGCCCGCGACACACCCGACGGGTTGAAAGTGCTCGTGACCGGTCCCGCCGCGCAGGTCGCCGACCTCAAGGAGGCGTTCGGCGGGATCGACGGACTGCTGCTCCTGGTCGCGGGCGCGGTGGTCGCGCTCATCCTGATCATCGTCTACCGGAGTCCGCTGCTACCCCTGCTCGTCCTGCTGTCGGCCGTGTTCGCGCTGGGATCGGCGAGCCTCGCGGTGTACCTGCTCGCGGACCACGACGTGCTGGCGTTGAACGGGCAAAGTCAGGGAATCCTGTTCATCCTCGTCTTCGGCGCCGCCACGGACTACGCGCTCCTGATGATCTCGCGCTACCGCGAAGAACTCCGGACGACCGACGACGCCCGCGCCGCACTCCGCACGGCCTGGCGCTCGACCATCGAACCGATCGCGGCGTCGGCGGGGACGGTGATCCTCGGCGTCCTCTGCCTGCTGTTCAGCGACCTGAACTCGAACAAGGGACTCGGCCCGGTCGCCGCCATCGGCATCGGCGCCGCCTTCCTCACCACCATCACGTTCCTGCCCGCCGTCCTCGCTCTGTGCGGCCGCAACGCCTTCTGGCCGTTCCGGCCGGCGGTGACCCCGCCGAAGGAGGAGACGGGCGGACTCTGGGGCCGCGTCGCGGGCTGGATCTCCCGCGCGCCCCGCACGGTCTGGATCGTCACGACCGTCGTGCTGCTCGCGGGCGGCGCGTTCCTCCCGCAGCTCAAGGCTTCCGGCACCGCGCAGTCCGACGTCTTCCTCACCCCGGTCGATTCCGTCGCGGGACAGGAAGTCCTCTCCCGGTACTTCCCCGGCGGTTCCGGCTCTCCCACGGTGATCATCACCCCGGCCGGTCAGGGCGATGCCGTGACCGCGCTGGCACGCGTCCCCGGCGTCTCCGACGTCCGTCAAAGCGGCGAAGCGGGCGGGCTCGCGAAAATCGACGCCGTCCTGGCCGATCCGCCGGACTCCGACGCGGCCGTCGCGACGGTCCAGCGGATCCGCGAAGCCGTGCACACCGTCGACGGCACCAAGGTCGGCGGGCCGACGGCGACGCTGCTCGACACCAGGGAGACGTCCGAGCACGACCGCATGGTGATCATCCCGATCGTCCTGGTCGTGATCTTCCTCGTGCTCGCCCTGCTGCTGCGGTCGCTGCTCGCGCCGCTGCTGCTGATCGGCACGGTGGTGCTGTCGTTCGCCGCGACGATGGGTGTCTCGGCGCTGGTGTTCAACCACGTCTTCGACTTCCCCGGCGCCGACCCGGTCGTCCCGTTGTTCGGTTTCGTCTTCCTTGTCGCACTGGGGATCGACTACAACATCTTCCTGATGACCCGGGTCCGCGAAGAGGCGGGAAGGATCGGCACGCGGGACGGGACGCTGCGCGGCCTGCGCGTCACCGGCGGCGTGATCACGTCCGCGGGCGTCGTGCTCGCCGCGACCTTCGCCGCACTGGCCGTCCTCCCCATCCTCTTCCTGGCTCAGCTGGCGTTCATCGTCGCGTTCGGCGTTCTGCTCGACACGCTTCTGGTGCGGTCTCTGCTGGTACCGGCGCTCGCGGTGGACGTCGGACGGAAGATCTGGTGGCCGTCCAAGCTGGCGAAGTCGGACCTGGGATGAACGCGGTCCCCGTAACCTGATGACCATGAGCGAACTGGACGACTTGCGGAAACGCGCCGCGGCCGGGGATCGGGACGCCGTCGACGAGCTGATCGAACTCGCCGGAGAGCGTGGCGATCTGGACGAACTCCGGCGGCTGGCCGACGGCGGAAGCAGCGACGCGGCGGACCAGCTGATCGAAACCGCGACCGAACTGGGGGCGCTGGACGAGCTGCGACGGCTGGCCGAGCGCGGCAACCAGGACGCCGCGGATCAGCTGGCGGAGCTCACCGAGGAATAGTGCCTCGCATCGCCGGGATCAGCACGGGAAGCGCGACCAAGAGCGCCATGCCGCGCACGAAACCCGCGACCGGATAGGGAACACGAAGCCCGAATCTGTGCGCGAGCAGTCCGCCCGCGAGCGTGCCGAGCGGCATCAACCCCCAGCCGAGCAACCGGTAGACGCCGTTGACCCGGCCGAGCAAGGCCGGGGGCACCTTTCGCTGCCGGACGCTGACGGACACGACGTTCCAGACCGTCGTCACGAAACCGCTGAGGGCCAACAACGCGCCGACCGTGACCACGTTCGGGCCGAACCCGACGCCGACGAAGACGACGGCGTTCACAGCCAGCGAGACAAGGAGCGCGCGGAGTTCGCCGAGCCGGGCGACCAGCCGCGTGATCACCAGTCCGCCCGCGATGCTGCCGAGCGCGGCCCCGGCGAGCAGCACGCCGAACATGCCCGCGCCCAGATGGAGCGCGTCGGTCACGAACAGCACGAGTGTCGCGTTTCCCAGTTGGCCGCAGAACGTGTTGACGCCGAGCAGCAACGCGAGCGCACGCAACAACCGATGGCTCATCAGCCAGCGGAGTCCATCGAGGACATTCACGTCTTCCGAAGGCACGCGTCGTCGTTTGGGCAGCCTGGCCAGCAGAACGGCGGCGATGACGAACGATGCGGCGTCAACGGCGAACGGAAGCGCCCAGGCGAGCGCGAAGAACAAGCTCCCGAGGGGAGGGCCGAGAAACTGCCTGCCGACGGTCATCGCCACTTGCTGCCTGCCATTCACCTGGTGCAGCAGATCTTTCGGGACGAGATCCGGGAGCGCCGTTTGCGCGGCGTTGTCGTAGAAGACGTCGCAGGCGCCCAGAGCGAACGCGAGGAGAACGAGCGTCGGCACGCTGATCGCCCCGGTCGCGACGAGCGCGGCGATCATCCCGACGATCAATGCTTGAAACGCCTGCGTTCGCCACAGGAGGGTGACTCGATCGACCCTGTCCACGATGGATCCGGCGAGGAGGGACAGCAGAAGCCACGGCAGGTACGTCGCGGCGGAGACCAGCGCGATGTCCCTCGCGTCGTGGCTCACCGTCAGGGCCAGCAAGGGCAGCGCCGCGGTGAAGACGCCGTTGCCGAGGCTGTCGATCCCGGTGGCCCACCACAGTCGTCGATAGGCGCGAGGCAAGTCGGGCATGGCCGAATCGTGGCGACGTCCGGCATTCCGGGGACACCATTTAGGCCGGGGCTACATACTCGGACCATGCCGATGACCATCGAACTCGGCGTCGCCGAACTGGCCGCGACCCGGTTCGCGATCTCGGCGTTGTCCGAGACCGTGGCCTGCCTGCAGCAACTCGCCGGCCTCGACCAGAACACGGTCAACCTGCCCTGGCTGCGGTGGGCACGGGAGGAACTCAAGCGCGCACCACTCGATCTTTCGTGGACTTGGCCGTTGCTCGTGAACGGCAGGCTCGGCTGGCCGGAGTTCCTCGTCCCCGCGCCGCAGGACGCAGGAGACTCCCTCGAGAACGATCTCGACGCGTTGCGGCGAACTCCTGAAGACCGGGTGAGAGCGAGCCTCGACCGGGTCTTCGACGAACGGCTTCCCCACGCCGCCGCGGCCCTCGCGCTCGACCCGGCGTCCGGTCTGCGGAAAATCGCCGAGGAACTACGCGAAGCCCACGATCGTCTCGTCGCGCCACACTGGACGCGGATCCGGGCGGCGCTGAACGCCGACATCGGTCACCGCGCACGGCAACTGGCCGCGGGCGGCACCGAGCGGCTGTTCGCGGATCTGCACCCGGACCTACGCTGGCATATCGACCGGGTGATGCTGGCCGGAGATCGGTGGCGCGATCGGCACCGCGTCGTCACGCGAGGGCCGAATGGTCTCGTACTGATGCCGGTCGCCCTCGGCTCACCCCACGCCTTGGTCAAGAACAACACGTCGACACAGACCACGATCCGCTATCCGGCGAGGGGAACCGGTGCCCTGTGGGCGACCGGGCCACGCGCCGCCACACCCGCCGCGGTGCGACTGCTGGGCCGGACACGGGCCGAACTACTACTGGCGTTGTCCTCCCCCGCGACCACGACCGACCTGGCCCACACTCTCGGCGTGACTCCGAGCGCCGTCTCTCAGCACCTCAGAGTCCTGAGGGACAGCGGTTTGGTCGCGCGTGAACGCTCCGGCCGCAGCGTCCTCTACCTGACGACCCCACTCGGTGAGCGCCTGCTCTGACTGTCAGAGGTCGATCAGCTCGACGGTCACTTTCGCGACATCACCTTCCTCGATTCCTTCGGCCTTGCGGACCGCTTTCTTGACCGGCAGCACGTAAGCGCCCCGCTTCGAATCCGGGAAGATCGACGTCTTCCACCTGCTGCCGCCGATGCCCACCTGCACGCGCACCGCGCCGAAGCCGCGCCGCGGGCCGTCCGTGATCTCACGGATCTCCTCGGAGACGTCAGTAGGCAAGCTGACGAAGGTCCAGGTCTCCTCGCGGCGGGCGTCCCACACCCAGAGTTCGGCATCGAACACGACGATCATGGGTGGAGCGTCGCATACGGGACCGACAGTTTGCCGTCCCCCTCAGGCGAGGGTGGCGCCGTAGGCGGTGAGCACGGACCGTAGTGGCTGGAAGAAGCTGACTTGGCTGTTCCCACCGGACAACACGCCGTAGCCGACACCACCAGAGAACAACGGCCCGCCGCTGTCACCGCTCTCGATCGGGATGTCGGTCGCGATCGTCCCGACGACCTGCTTGCCCTTGCCATAGTTCACGGTCTGGTTGAGGCCGAGGACCTTCCCGCACGTCTTCTTCGTCGCCATGCCGCTCTTGCACACCGTTTGCCCCACCTGCGGGATGCCCGCCCGCAGAATCCGCTGGGTGCCGCCGTCGTAGAGATTCACCCGGCTGTGCCCGGAGCCGGAGACGTCCCGGACACGACCGTAATCGGTCACCGGGAAGTGGGTGTCCACGTTGGGGCCGATGCCTTGCCAATCGAGCCCGTGTCCAGTGCAATGCCCGGCCGTGAGGATGTACCGGACACCCTTGACGAGGATCGCGAACCCCGCCGAGCAGTAATACGGTTCACGACCGGGTCCCGGCGAGACGGTGTACATCGCATCACCGCTGTTCACCGCCGACAGCTGGGCCGCACCGCCCGCAGACGGCGCCGCGGACACGACCGGGGCAGCCAACAAAGTGGCCACGACCGAGGCGATCAGCACCCCGGCCTGCTTACGGCGTGAGCAGCCAAACATGGTCATGTCCTTCCGTCCACAGGAGACTGATACCTACGACCAGTCCAGTGCCACACGGTCGGCGGCACAATCGGAGTCAGCCTGACGGGTGATCAGAAGCCATCGGACGTCGGCGACCTCGTCGACGTCCGGCCAGACGGGGTGTCGCGGCATCGCGGTGATCCGCATCTCCAGCCCGTCAGGTTGGTGTCGGGTTCACCCGATTCGGTGTCAAGAACACGTCAACGTCCTCTCAGCGAAGAAAAGCTAGAGCCCAGGCTGACGGCGTGACCACAACCCTCGACGAACCGCGAAATCGCCGCACGGCCGTACCTCAGCGAGGGAACGGTGAAGAACCACATTTCCCGCATTCTCGGCCGCCTCGGACTACGAGATCGCACCCAAGCCGCGGTCTACGCCCGCGATCACGGACTGCTGGCGAACTCCGAAGACTGAGCAGACAAGGCTTACATCGTCGAAGCGCCCGACTTTCGGACCTACAAGCCAGTGCACCGGGACACCTACCCTGAATATGGTCTAGACCTCTCACGAGAGGAATTCTGCGATGCAGTTTTCCCGCGCCGCCGTCAAAGTCGCGATACTGACCGCCGTGCTCGGCACGGTCTCGGTGTTCACCGCCGTCCCCGCCCTCGCGCACGGCTCGATGGGCAACCCGATCAGCCGGATCATGCAATGTTTCGAGGAGGGTCCGGAGGACCCGCAGTCCGCCGCGTGCAAGGCCGCCATCGAGGTGGGCGACAGCTGGCCGATCTACGACTGGGACGAGGTCAACATCGGCGACGCCGGCGGCCGCAGCCGCGAGATCATCCCGGACGGCAAGCTGTGCGGCGCCGGCCGGGACAAGTACAAGGGGCTCGACCTGGCCCGCGACGACTGGCCGGCGACCACGATGCCGGGCAGCGGCCCGTACACCTTCCAATACCAGCTGACCGCCGCGCACGAGGGCACCTTCGAGCTGTACGTCACCAAGCCGGGCTATGACCCGACGAAACCGCTCAAGTGGTCCGACCTGGAAGACACCCCGTTCTACCAGCAGGACAACCCGCCGATCGTCGGCAACGCCTACCAGCTCCACGCGAACCTGCCCGGCGGGCGCACCGGCAGGCACCTGATCTACTCGATCTGGCAACGCCACTGGCCCGACTCCGGCGAGGCCTTCTACACCTGCTCGGACGTGATCTTCACCTGATCGCCACGGCCGTCCGGTCGCCGGGCTCGCCGCCGATGACAGCTCTCTCGGTACTTTCGGCTGGGTGTCAGACCAGGAGGCGGGCCTTCAACGCGGCGATGGTCGCGTCGTCGAGGCGGAGTCCTTGGCGGGCATAGGCTTCCATGGACCCGTAGAGATGGTTGACCTCGTCGAAAGCCGCACGCAGCCAGCTCAACTCGACGGCCTTGGGGTCGCCCAGCTTGTCGTTGCTGAGCATGAAGTCGGCCTCGATGGCCGCACGCGGCACACCGAGCAGGCTCAGCAGGATCGCCGTCCCCCAGCCGGTGCGGTCCTTGCCCGCCGAACAGTGGAAAACGGTGGCGCCGGAACCGTTTTCCGCGATGGCACGCAACAGGTCGCCGAACGCGTGGTCCGCGCCCACGAAGTCGACCATGAACGGGTAGCCGATCGACTGGCCCAGGTTGTCGGATCCGTTGAGCAGCCCGGCCGCGATGGCCTTCACCAGCGTGACGGCGGCGTTGTCGTGGAACCGCAGCCCGTGTTCGAGCGAGACCACGTCGGCCACCTGGTACCGGGCGCCCGCAGGGACCCGGTCGGGCTCGTCGCGGCGCTCCTTCACGTTGCGCAGATCGACATCCAGCGACACGTTCACCGCGGTGAGCAGACGGAGATCCGCGTCGGTGAGCCGGGAAAGCTTGTTGGACCGGAAGACCACGCCGGTACGCACCGTGCGCCCGTCGGTCGTGGTGTACCCGCCGACATCGCGAAAGTTCTTGGCTCCCTCCAGCGTCACCGCGTTGGCGACGACACCTGGGGCTTCGATGGTCGCCCACGCCGGCACGTTCACCCCGCCGACGACCGCGGTCACCGCGGTGACGGCCACGAGCAGCTTCCTCACGCGCATGTCGCTCCCTCCAACAACATTCGGACCGAACACGAATGATTCCCGCCTACGCCGGGGAGGACAACCGCAAACGACGAAGGATTAGCAGGGAGTTCAACGAGCGGACACCGGTACCACCAACCCGCCCGCGCTTCCGGAGAAGCGAGACCGTTCGGCGCGAGAGTCCGTACGCTGGTTCCTGTCGGCTGTCATGGGGAGTGGTCATGGGAAGAGTCGCCATCATCGGCGATGTCGGCGGGCACCCGGATCAGTTGCGCCGGGCGTTGGCCTGGCTCGGCGCCTCCGAAGGAGAACTTCCCCTGGATCTCACCGTGATCCAGGTAGGTGATCTCGTCGATCGCGGCCCGGACAGCGCAGGAGTGCTCGACATCGTGGCGACCTTGCTGGACAAGCGGCGATGGATCCAGCTCGCGGGGAACCACGAGACGCAGTACTTGCCCGGCAGGGCCGTCTTCTGGCGCGAACCCCTCGAGGAGGGCGACGCGGCCAGGCTGCGGCAGTGGTGGGCCGACGGGCGGTTGCGTGTGGCCGAGGCCGTCCGTACCGCCGAGGGCGACGAACTACTGGTCACGCACGCGGGTTTGACGCTCGCCTGCTGGCAACGGCTGGGAGAACCGATGTCGGCGACCGAGGCCGCGGAGTTGCTCAACGAGCGTCCGGAGTTGATCTGGGAAATCGGGGAACACGGCCGCGACGGCAGTGCGGGTCCGCTGTGGGCCGAATCGGGCGCGGCGCTGCACGAACCCTGGATGGGCTATCGCGGCGTCGTGCCCTTCGGCCAGATCCACGGGCACTCCACGGTCGTGCGGTTCGCTGATCGAACCTGGCGGTGCTCTGGGCGGGTCCGGCAGCGCACGGCGGTCGATTGGTACGCCCGCCACGTCCATGTGCGTGTCGGAGGACGCGTGTTCACCGGCATCGACCCGGGGCACGGCCGGACCGGCGCCGCCGATTGGCAACCGCTGGTCCTCGACGACGCCGGCGTCACGGCCCCAAGCCCGCACTAATGCCGCCAAGGGATTTCAGGGCGGGCGTCAGCATCGGTCGAGCATGCTCGACAGCGCGGTCCTTTCCGGGACGGTGATCGTCAGCCCATAGGCGTGTTTGACCACGATCCAGTCCGTGGCATAGGTGCACCAGAACGCGACGAGCGGCGGCTTCCACGCCTCCGGCGCCTTGTCACCCTTCTGCTGGTTGAGGTTGTCGGTGACCACCCGCAGCTGCGGCAAGGCCAGCTCGTTGGCGAACTGCTCGCGCCGGGCCTGTTCCCAGGTCTTCGCGCCGCTCGCCCAGGCTTGGGCCAACGGCACCACGTGGTCGACATCCACCTCGGAAGCCTTCCGCCACGTCTCCCCGTCATAGACGCTTCGCCAGACCCCGGACACAGCGGCGCACTCCGCGTTGACCTCGACGTCCACACCGTCCCGTTTCAACAGCTCCTCGCGGACGTTGCAGGTGCCGGACACGGTCTTCCAGTGCGGAAACTTCGCCCGGTCGTAGCCATCGAGATTTCCGCGTACCGCGACCGACAGCTCACCGAGACGTTTACGCGCGTCGGTGACAGGGATCGTCGGCGCCTCCCCCGCAGCCGTGCCGCTCGTGCCCGGATTGCCAGAGTCAGCGAGCGGAACCGCACAACCCGACACCAGCATCGACACGCCAGCCACGACACACGCCACGGCATGACCGACACGCCCACTCACGCCAGTCACGGTGCGCACCTCATCATCAACTGTCACGCCTCTTCCGACCTGACCAGTCAACCGGACGCACCGTCCCGCGGGACCGGCGAACAGCCTAACTCCCGTCCATCTCGCCATCCGACGCCGACGCCGACGTGCCTTAGACTGGCGTCGACAACCGATCAGGAAGCAGGGGCGTGGGCGAAAAAGGGACTCGCAAGCCGACGCTGTCGGATGTCAGCCGCCTCGCGGGAACGTCGACGGCGGTCGTCAGCTACGTGCTCAACGGCGGGCCTCGTCCGGTCGCGGAGAAGACCCGGGTCAAGGTCGAAGAGGCCATCCGGTTGCTCGGTTACCGGCGCAATCCGCTCGCCGGGGCGTTGAGCGGTGGCCGGTCCAACCTCGTGGGCCTGTTGGTGCCCGACACCGCGAACGCGTTCTTCGGTGAGCTTTCGCGTTACGTGGAGGCGGAAGGACGACGCCGTGGCCTGCTGACCTTGCTGGGCAACACCGGCTATCACCCGTCACGCGCGGACGAGTACGGCGTGGCGTTCTCGGAGTTGCGCCCCCGCGGGATTTTCGTGACGACCGGCGAGGAACCACAGGGCGACGACGAAACGCCCCGGGTGTACGTGCAATGGGCTCCGCCCGGGTCCGCTTCGCCGAGCGTGGTCTTCAACGACTTCGATGGCGCGAAGCTCGTCGTCGAGCACCTGCTCCGGCACGGCCACCGAGACGTCGTCTGCGTCGCGGGCGAGATCGCCGTGGGCCCGGCGCACGGACGTGAGGGCGGCTGGCGGCAGGCCATGAACGACGCGGGCCTGCCCTCCGAGGGCAGGCTCGTCCGGACTTCCTTCGACCGCGTCGAGGTGGGCCGGACGGTGCGGCGGATCATCCAGAGCGAGAACCGTCCTGACGCGATCTACGCCACGACCGACGAACAAGCGCTCGTGGTGATCCGCACGGCGATGAGCCTGGGACTGCGGGTGCCGGAGGATCTGGCGGTCGTGGGCTTCGACGGGATCCGCGAAGCCCGGCTCGGGAGTTTCCCGCTCACCACTCTCGCCCTCCCGCTGGAAGAACTCGCGACCCACGCCTTCGACGCACTGGACGAGCCGGATTCGGGGAAGTCGGTGGTCTTGGAGGGGGCTCTCAGCATCGGCGTGACGTGCGGGTGCGGGCCTGGCACGGCCGCGGGCACTTCGCGGCTGGACGCGGCTTCGGGCGTGTGACCACGCCGGCCGACGAGAGCCGGTCCAGATGCGCGCCGCCGAAGGCTCCCTTCGCCGCATCGGACGCGGCGAAGGGAGCCTTCAGCCCGGCGTGACCCACCCGCGAAACAGGACACGTTTGCCCCTCGCCTCAAACAACCCTTGAAGCCAGCGAAGGGGACCTTCGCCACAGAGGCTCGGTCACGCCACCTTTGACTTACCCCCCACTTATCGCACGGGCTCGTGCTCGTCCGATGCGTAGTTCGGGCTCAACGACAGGGCGCTGAACCGGAACGGGCGGTCGACGCGGGTGAAGCCGAGCGGGCAGTGGCGGATGCCCGCCGGGAGGTAGACCGAACCGCTCGTGGTGATCGTGTGCCGGACGCCTTCGATGTCCAGGTAGATCTCCGCGCCGAGGTCGTCGGCGTCGTTCGGGTCGTTGCCGTGCCAGATCAGGACTTCGTCGTAGTCGTGCTCGTGCTCCTTGACCCACTGCACCGGGGTCTCGCATTCGTTGATCCACGTGTAGGTCAGGTGGATCTTGCTCTGCGGGACTTGCTCCGAGCGCATCAGCGCGAGCGCCGGGCCCACGTTGTCCGGTTCGACGACACCGGCGGCGGCTCCTTCGTTCACGAGGTCGTCGATGCAGTTCTGCATCTTCCTCACGAAAAGGTGCTCGTACGGACTGGTCATGGGCGCGTTCCTCCCGTTGGTTCCCGTGTGGCCGAGAGGAGGCTAACAATGATCTAAGCGCTTAGATAGTCCTCCTGATCGCCTTCCCTGAACGTGCTCGAAGGCGTACCGTGTGGCGAAACCTGGCCGCGACCCGGCAAGTGGCGATCGATCTAAACGATTAGAAACTCTCACCCGTTCGACCTGGAACTGGAGTTGCCCAGTGTTGCGCAATCCCTTTCGCTCCGAACCCGCCGCCGTGCCACGACGTCGCTCGCTCACGGCGCTTGGCGTCGTGTTCGCCACCGCGGCTCTCTCGGGTTGTGCGCCACCACCGCAGGCCGCGAGCAGCGCGGGCGGCACCTTGCGCGTCGCCGCCGCGACGGACTCGGGCGAGACCCTCAACCCTTATGCGAGCAACCAGAGCCCCACCCAGGAGCTACGGAGCGCGCTCCTTTACGAGGGCCTCACCCACCTCGACCCCACTGGCAAGGTGGAATGGCGCCTGGCCACGGAAATGACCCCGAACGCCCTCCGCGACGAGTGGACGATCAAGCTCCGTCCCGGGGTCAAGTTCACCGACGGGAGCGAGTTCACCTCCGCGGACGTCGTGGCCAGCATCAAATACCTGCGCGACCCGGCCCACGCGGCACAGGGACTGGCGTTCATCGAACGGGTCGACCCGGACGCCGTCACCGCGGTGGACAAGTCGACCGTCCGGGTAGGACTGAACAAACCTTTCGCACCCTTCAGGGAAATCTGGGCGAACGTCCTGCTCCCGATGACCAAAGCGGGCTCGGCACCGGTGAAACCGATCGGCACCGGGCCGTTCGCGGTCAAGTCGTTCACCGCCGGTCGACAGTCCACATTGGAACGATTCGATGGCCACTGGGGCGAGAAGCCCAAGCTGGACACGGTGGACATCATCGAGTTCCCCAGCCAGCAGGCACAAGCCAACGCCTTGCTGTCCGGCCAGGTCGACGTGGCATCGGGCGCGACCCCGACCATCGCGAAGTCCCTCGCCGGCAAGAACGGCATCCAGGTACTCGACAGCAAGGGCGATTTCACGCTGCGGATCGGCTTCAACACCACGGTCGCGCCCTTCGACGACGTCCGGGTGCGCCAGGCGCTGCGCCTGCTGATCGACCGCGACCAGGTCGTGGCCAACGCGCTGGGCGGGTACGGCCGGGTGGCCAACGACCACGAAGGAGGGACGCCGCACTGCGGTGACCCTGGCATCGCGCAACGCAAGCAGGACATCGCGCAGGCCACGAGGCTTCTCGCCGAAGCGGGTCACCCGGATCTGTCGTTCGCCATCACGACCGACGGCCTGCTGCCCGGTATGCAGGAACTGGCCCAGGTGTTCGCCGAGAACGCGGCCAAGGCCGGCGTGAAGGTCACCGTCAACGTCCCGACGGTGCCCGAGTTCCTGTCCAAGTGGACCCAGTGGCCGGTGTTCATCGACTTCAACCCGATCCCCTATCTGCCGACCGTGATCGGGTCGCTGCTGCCGGGCCGCGTCGGGAACGCCACGCACTGGAACAACGCCGACTTCGTCCGGCTCTCCGACGAACTTTTCGTGGCACCCGAGCAGGAGCAGTGCTCGATCATGAACCGGATGCACCGGATCGAGCACGACCAGGGCGCGACGATCACCCCCGCCTTCGTCAACGTGCTCCTGCCGCACCGCGGCGCCGTTCGCGGGCTGGTGCCGGACGTCAACGGCCGCCCGCTCACCTTTCTGACGAACGTGACCGTCACAGGCTGACCGGGGAGCGCCGACATGACCGACCTGACCACACCGCTGCCGACCGGTTCGAGACCTTCGACGCTCGCGTGGCTGGCACGCCGGATCCTTCTCGGCGCGCTGATCCTCCTGCTGGTCTCACTGCTGCTCTTCCTAGTGACACAAGCGTTGCCGGGAGACGTCGCGCGGATCATCCTCGGCAAGGACGCGACAGCCGAGCAGGTGGCGGACCTCCGTCTCCGGCTCGGTCTCGACCAGCCGCTCATCGCCCAGTACTGGCACTGGCTCACCGGTGTGCTCACCGGGGACATGGGCACCTCCTTGCAGAACGGCGAGTCCGTGGCGGACTTCATCGGCCCCAGGGTGCTCAACTCGCTCACCCTCGGCTTCATCTCGATGACGCTGATCCTCCCGCTCGCGGTGGTCATCGGTGTCTTCAGCGCGCACAAGCGGGACAGCCCGTTGGACAAGGCGTTCGTCGCGGTGTCGTCGCTTTTCACGGCACTGCCCGCGTTCGTGGTGGGAATGCTGCTGATCGCGTTCTTCGCCACCTCGGTGTTCGGCGTGCTCCCGGGGGTCTCGAACATCCCGCCGGGAAACCCGCCGTGGTGGTACCCGGCACAACTGGTCCTGCCGGTCGCCACGCTCACGCTCATGGGCGTGATGTACCTCGGTCGCCTGGTGCGGGCCTCGTTCATCGACGCGATGAACAGCGAGTACGTCCAGACCGCCGTCCTCAAAGGACTCACTGACCGCCGCGTCCTGTTCCGGCACGCCCTTCCCAACGCCATCGCGGCGAGCCTCCCGGCGGCCGGCCTGGTCACCGCGGTGACGATCACGGGTGTCGTGGTGGTCGAGTACGTCTACTCGTATCCAGGACTCGGCACGGCGGTAGTCGGAGCCGTGAACTCCCACGACCTGCCCGTGATGCAGGCGGGCACCCTCATCCTCGCGACCGCGTATTACGTCTTCAACCTGCTCGCGGACCTCCTCTCGGAGAGAAGAGGGCAACGATGAGAACCCGACAGGTCACGGTGCTCGGCCGCGCTCTTCGCACCGGGCAAGCCCGGCTCGGCCTCGCGCTGCTCGCGGTGGTCGCACTCGTGGTCGCGTTCGGCCCCTTCTTCGCCCGCTACGCCCAGGACGCCATCGTCGGGCCGCCCTTGGAGACACCGAGCGCGAGATTCCCGCTCGGCACCGACATCCTCGGGCGTGACGTGCTGAGCCGCCTGCTGAACGGCGGGCTCACCCTCTCCTGGATGGCGATCCTCGCCGCGGGACTCGGCGTGTTCCTCGGCTGCCTCGTCGGCCTCACCGCCGCCTACCGCGGTGGTGCGGTGGACGCGACGCTCATGCGGGCCATGGACGTCCTGATGAGCTTCCCGGAGATCGTCTTCGTCCTGCTGTTCGTAGCGATGCTCGGTCGCGGCACCCTGCTGACCTCGGTGCTCGTCGGCGTGGCGTTCGTGCCCGGCGTCTCGCGGGTGATGCGCGGCGCGGCGCGGCCGGTGATCGGCAGTGAGCACGTGCTGTGGGCCAAGGCCAACGGGTTGCCGCCGAGGCGGATCCTGCTCCGGGAGGTGCTGCCCGGCGTGACCTCGCCGCTGATGGTGGAGATCGGGATGCGAATGGTCTGGGCGGTGTCGGCGATCGCGTCGCTGAGTTACCTCGGGTTCGGTATCGCGCCGCCCGCGGCCGACTGGGGCCGGATGGTCGGGGAGAACCAGGACGGTCTGCCGGTCGCTCCCCTGCCGGTCCTGGCCCCGATCACGCTGATCCTCATGATGGCCCTCGGCGGCAACCTGGTCGCCGAATCCGTCGCCAGAGTGGTCGGCCGTACGGATGGAAAGGGTTGAAGTGCGCAAAGAAGTGGACATCTCCGGCCTCACGGTCACCCTGGACGCCACGGGTGCGGACATCGTCAAGGACGTCGGTTTCGCACTCGGCCGCGGTGAGGTGATGGGGGTGGTCGGTGAGTCGGGCTCCGGCAAGAGCACCCTCGCGCTCGCCTTGCTCGGGTTCGCCAGGAAAGGCGCGACCATCACCGGCGGACGGGTGGTCGTCGACGGGGTCGATCTGCTCACCCTGCCGGAACGGGACCTGCGCCGCATGCGGGGAGCCAAGGTCGCCTACGTCCCGCAGGACCCGGCGACAGCACTGAACCCGAGCCTGAGCCTCGCGACCCAGCTGACCGAAGGACTGCGGCTGCCCAAACGTGAGGCGCTGTCGCGTGTCCGGGAGTTGCTCGACACCGTTCGCTTGCCCGGTGACGACGCCTTTCTCCACCGCCGGCCTCGCCAGCTCTCCGGTGGACAGCAGCAACGCGTGGCGATCGCCATGGCGATCGCGGCCGGGCCGCGGCTGATCGTGCTGGACGAGCCGACCACCGGCCTCGACGTCTCCACTCAGGCACGCGTACTGGAACTGGTCCGCGATCTGTGCCGTGACCACGACATGGCGGCGATCTACGTATCCCACGACCTCGCCGTGGTGGCCGATGTCGCCGACCACGTGACCGTCATGTACGGCGGCGAAGTCGTGGAAAGCGGTCACGACCGCGACGTGCTCACCCGTGCCGCCCATCCGTACACCCGGGCCCTGCTGGCCGCCGTGCCGTCCGCGACCCACCGCCACCACCTCGTCCCGATCCCCGGACGCGCCCCCGGCCCCGGCGAAAACCGGCACGGCTGCGTCTTCGCGCCCCGATGCGACCACGCCACGACGGAATGCACCACGACCCGTCCTCAGCTCGAGCCTGCGCCGTCCGGCACGCTGGCACGGTGCCTGCGGATGGACGAGGTGGCACGGACACCCCGGGAACTGCCACGCACGAACGACTCGCCCGTGGTTTCCGACCACACGGTGTTGTCGGTCGCCGGGCTGCACGCGGGCTACGGCGGCGTCCAGATCCTCTTCGACGTGTCGTTCCGTTTGGTGCGGGGCGAATGCCTGGCCGTCGTCGGCGAGTCCGGCAGCGGAAAGACCACGATGTCGCGCTGCCTGGCCGGCCTGCACGAAGAGCAACAAGGCACCCTGACGATCGAAGGCCGCCCGATCCCGGCCGCGGCGGGCCGGCGAACGAAGGAGACCCGCCGCGAGATCCAGTACATCTTCCAAAATCCCTACGGCTCGCTCAACCCGCATCGCAGCGTGGAAAACAGCCTCGCCGTGCCACTGCGGCACTACTTCGGTGCGACCAAGCACGAGGCCAGGCAGCGAGCACGTGAGGCACTCGAACGAGTCGAGATACCGGCGCGATACGCCGGGTACTACCCGGCCGAACTTTCCGGCGGGCAACGCCAACGTGTCGCGATCGCCCGAGCCCTGGTATGCGAACCGAAACTCCTCGTCTGCGACGAGGTGACGTCCGCGCTCGACGTGTCAGTACAGGCTTCCGTCGTGGAACTGCTGCGTTCCCTGTTGAGCGACGGCCTGTCGATGATCTTCGTGACTCACGACCTGGCAGTGGTCCGAAGCATCGCCGACAGTGTCGTAGTACTGAGCCAGGGCCGTGTCGTGGAATCGGGCATGACCGGCTCAGTACTCACGACGCCGTCGCACCCTTACACCCGCAGCCTGATGGCCGCCACGCTCGAAGTGCCCGTTACGACGTAATTCCCTCGGCGCGCCACCACCTCTCAGAGGGATGCGCGCGGCTCGCGAGGCGTCGGTCAGAGATACGGTGCGCGAGCGTGCGCCGGCACATCGACCACGGCCTCGCCGTCGGCGACCGGCTGCTCTACCGGGTGTCAGTCACCCTTGGCCAACCGGTCGTTGATCCGGCGGGCCAGCTCGGCGGTGAAGCCCGCGGCCGGCACGGTGTGACCGAGAGCGGTGAGGATCGTGTCGAGATGGGTGTCCACCGTGGCTTCGATCAACGTGGTGAGGGTCGCGGTGGTGGATCGGGCCCGGCTCCACCCCAGCGCGGCGGTGCCGATTCCGACCACTATCGCGGGGTACCAATGGATCCCGAGGCCGAGGTACAGCACGCCCCAGCCGACGAGCCTGGTGGCCGACCTGAACTGGGATTCGGCCGCCTGCACCGGAGTACGGACCGTTTCCGGGACCAGCAACCACAAGCGCGGCCACACCAAGCCCAGATCGAGTCCGTGGTACTGCCCGGCGATCCGGGCGTTCAGCAGCCGGAACCGCTCGCCGATCCAGGCCGGATGTCGTGGACGGTAGGCGGATACCGGGTCCACCCCCGCCCTGGCCGCCGCGCGATCGAACAGCCTGCCGCGCAAGGCCACCAGCCCCCACGCGAGCAGACGCGCCGGTCCGCGCCACGGTCTGGTCCAGACCGCCTCGGCCACGCTGCCGACCGCCTGCGCGGCCATGGCCGCCGCCGTGGCACCGATCAGCAGGAAGACGGCCACCGCCGCGACCGGCAGGCGCGGCACCTCCCGCACGATCCAGCCGGCGACCGAGACGAGGTCGAACGCGGAGCGGTGGCCCAGCCGGACCGCGCACACCGCCGCGGCGATGAACAACGCCCCCGGCAGTACGAGTGTCGCGACCCATCGCTCGGCGAGTTTGCCGCTCAGCGACGACAAGAAGGGGTTCACGGCGTCGCGCCCGTCGGCAGCATCGGCTCGTCGTCGAACAAGGCGCACACGGGCGGGTGCCCGTCGTCGTCCCGATGGTCGTGGCGTGAGCACACCTTGCGCGGGCAGCCGTAGTCGCCACGCCCGGTCCGTGGCACGCGAGCGCTCCGCGGTGTGGGATACACCGGCATGCTGCCGGGAGGGCCGGCGCTCCTGGTCGGCTCCGCCGACTCGGCGTCCAGCAGGTCGAACTGCCTGCACGCGTCCAAGGCCGAACCGCCCTTTCGCACTCGGGAGGCGGCGCGTTCGAGCCTGTCGGTCCATCGGCCGGCGATGGCGGCCTGGCGCAGATCCGGCATGACGGTGCACCACAGAACGAGTGCTTGTCCCTCGTCGAATACCGCCACGTCGCCCCTCCCTTGTGCCATCCTGAATCGTCTACCGCACCGTAGTGGGTGGCGAAGGAGGAGTGGACATCTCGCTCTTGGAACGCATTCGCCGTTGTCTGGAAACAGGCGAGGCCGACGAGGTCACCACACCCGCTGCCGTGGCGGACGCCGCTCGCCTGGTCCTGCCTGCCATCGGTACCGGCCTGCCTCCCGAGCTGCTTCGAGAACTCGGAATGCTGCACTGGCTGCGGCATTGTGCCCTGTCGCCGGGCAGCATCGGGCCTGATATCCAGACCTGTACGGAACTGTTCGCCCCGCTCGCCGAATCCTTTCCTGGCGTAGTGCCACCGCCGGTGCTCAGTTGGCTTCAGGAGAACCATTATCCGGGACTCCCGCCCGCGGAGCTCGGACCTTTCTACGCGTCGGTGATCACCGACGTCGCTTTGGTGGCCGCGGATCCCGTCCTGACCGACCTGGGGGTGGCCGCCTGTCGAGCCGCCGTCGACGTCGGCAGCGAGGTCGACCGTCCGGCGCACCGGTTCAACCTGATGGTGCTGTTGAACCAGCGCTTCGAATGGACGACCGCCGAGGCGGATCTGGACGACGCCGTCGCGGCGGGCCGCGCGGCACTCGAGTCGGCCGGGCACCCGATAGTCCCGGCGGTCCGGTTTCCTCTCGGGGTCGCACTGCTCACCCGGTTCGGCATCCGCGGGCAGGAACGGGACCTCGCCGACAGCACGGTGCTCCTGCGCGAAGTGGTGTCGTCCCTGCCGCCCGGTGACCCGAATCGCGTCGCCTACTTGTCGCAGTTCGCCTTGGCCTTGGAGACCCAGTGCAATACCGGCGGTCCGCTCGCCGTGGTCGAGGAGTACGTCGAGGTGACCAGAGAAGTCCTCGCGAACTGCGCTTCGGAAGACCCGGCATTCGGTGAAGCGCTCCTGTTGCGAGGCAGCGCCCTTCGGGTCAGGTTCGTCCGTACGGGCGAACCCACCGACATCGCCGAAAGTGTCCGATACCTGCGGGAGGCGCTGAGGAGCCTCCCCGAGGGCAGCGAGTCGCACGTCACCGCGAAGCTCAACCTCGCGAGCTCGCTCCAGACCCGGTTCGCGTATGCCTCGGCCTTCACCACGCCTGATGGTCCCGACGAAGCCGACCTGGCCGAAGCCATCGCACTGGCCAGGGAGGCCGACGCGGCCATCGGAGAAGGCCACCCGCTGAGGTGGACGGTCGAGGCCACGCTGGCGACCGTGCTGCGACACGGCAACACGGACCTTGCCGAGGCGATAAGCGCGGCGAGGGCGACCTTGGCGGGACTGCCCGCGGACAGTCCGCTTCGCGGGACCGCGCTGCTGTCCCTCGGCGAGTCACTTCGCCGCCAGTACCGGGCAACCGGTGGCCAGGAGGTCCTCCGGGAAGCCGTGGACGTCCTTCGTGAGGCGAAGACGGCCGGCGCGGGCGGTCCACACGGCCGGGCGCCGATGCTCACGGCCCTTTCGATGGCGCTGTACGAGGCGATCAAGCTGGCGGGCGCCAATGGCGCGATCGATGACAGTGAGCTCGACGAAGCCATCGAGACGACGAGAGCGGGCGCGCAGGGCATCCCCGGTGACACGGTGATCCATGGCCAGCAGCTCTGGCAGCTGGCGGAACTGCTGCGGTGGCGCTTCTTGCGCACAGGCCAGGCGGCGGACCTCGACGAACGGATCGAGACGCTGCGGGCGACGGTGCCGCTGGCTCCCGACGGCTCCGCGTTGACGCAGTGTTCGTCCGCCCTCTCGAACGCACTCAGCTTCCGGTACAGCCGGAATTCGGACCCGGCCGACCTCGACGAGTCCGTCGCCGTGTTGCACCGGGTCGTCGAAGCCCTGCCCGCCGACGGCCCCGAACTGCCCGACCTGCGGGCCGACACCGCGTGGGCACACCTGCAACGTTTCGAAGCCAGGGGCGAACCGGCCGACAGGGAGACGGCGACCCGGCTGATCCGCTCAGCGCTCGCCGCCACCGGCGCGGACGACTCGAGCCGGTATCGGATGCTCGGCATTCTGGCCGCGATCCTGACCTCGACGGCCACCTCGGAGCGCGACCCCGAGAAGCTGACCGAAGCCATCGAAACCTGCTACGCGGCAACGCCACCCGGCGAGGTCCCGACGGTGACGGTCACTCTCACCCTGGGCAACGCGCTTATGTCCCGCTACGAGAACACCGGTGCCATAGCGGACCTGGAGGCGGCCGCAACGACAC
The DNA here is from genome assembly GCF_046549075.1 of Amycolatopsis sp. lyj-84. Lineage (NCBI taxonomy): Bacteria > Bacillati > Actinomycetota > Actinomycetes > Pseudonocardiales > Pseudonocardiaceae > Amycolatopsis > Amycolatopsis sp. lyj-84. The sequence continues at coordinate 518,362 of NZ_JAJPWO010000006.1, read as the reverse complement.
TGCGGGCCGCGTTGGCGCAGGCCACCGGAATGAACCGGACCATGTTCGTGAACAACCTCATCCAAGTGCTTCGCATCCGCTTTTACCGCCATGGCGACCAAAGCGCACTGACCGAGGCGATCGACAGCGGTAAGGCGGCCCTTCGGACCAGCCCCGACGCGCTGCTGCTGGCGGGAAATGTCGCGGCCGCACAGACCGACCGGTACGAGTGGGCCCGCGACCCCGCCGATCTCACCGAGGCCGTCGACGCGCTGCGGTCGGTGCTCGGCCGGGCCGGCGCGGACAATCCAGACCTGCCGACGCTCCGGTTCTATCTCGGCTTCGCCCTGCGGGCCCGCTTCCAGGCCATGGCCTCCACCGCGGATCTGGACGAGGCGATCGCGGTGCTGCGGCCCGGTCTCGCTTCGTCCAGATCGCGCGACCAGACGGCCCAATTCAGCCTGATGCTGGGAGGCGCGCTGTCGCTTCACGGGCAGTGGTCGAACGACCCGGTCGCGCTCGCCGAGGCGAGCGAACTGCTGGAAGTCGCGAGTGACGGGCTGCCGGTGGCGAGCCCAGGCCGGATCACGGCCGGGATCCTCTTGGCGGGCACGCTCCGTCTGCGTTTTCTCAACTCCGGAGAAGAGCCTCTGCTCACCGAAGCGATCGAAATCGGCAGAGCGGTCCTCGCCCACACCCAGGACGAGGAGGCCAACCGGGCTCACACGCTGATCATGCTGGGCACCCTGCTGGCCCTGCGGTTCGAGCGGACCGGCGACCTCGAGGTGCTGGCCGAGGCGATCGAGGTGCTGCGCCGCGGGGTGACCGCCGCGGGCACGAACAACGCGATAGCGGCGAACGCCTTGTCCGAACTGGCGTCCGCACTGCGTGGCCGGCACAGCATCCTGGCGGAGCGCGCCGATCTGGACGAGGCCATCGCGGCCGCCGAGCGCGCCGCGACCCTGCCGGGCACGACACCGGCCGAACGGGGCGTCCATGTCACCGCGCTGGCCCTTGGCCTGCTGACCAGATCGCTGGCCACGGGCGATCTCGACGACCTCGACGCCGCCATCGACTTGGGCCGCGAGGCCGCACACTCCCCCAACTGGTACGTCGCCTCGGCGGTCAACCTGATGACGCTGGGGCTGGCACTGTGGTCCCGGTTCGATCGGACCGGGACGGTTTCCGACCTCAACGCCGCCGTCGACGCGTTGTTCGAGGCGGCAGAGAGCGCCCACCCCGGGCACACGCTGCGGCCCATCATGCTGACCAACCTGTCCAACGCGCTACGCACGCGGGCGGGTCTCCTCGGCTCGGCCGCCGACCTCGACGCCGCCGTGGACGCCGGGCGATCGGCCGTCGCCGCCGCGCCGCCGGATCACCCGGCGGTGTCGATATGCCTGATGAACCTCGGGACCGCGCTGCACATCCGGTACCTGGAAGGGCGCGACACCGCGGACCTCGACGCCGCGGTCGCCGCCCTGAACGAGGCGGTGGACCGCAGCACACCCCAGAGCTCGAACCGGAGAGAGATCCTGATGAACCTGGCGGGGCTGCTGCGCACCCGCCGTGACCGCCGCCCGGGCCGGGACGCCCTGGACCGGGCCGTCGCACTCGTCCGGGAAGCGATCGCGATCACCGACGTGACGCACTCGATGTACCCGCTGTGCGTCCTCAACCTTTCGACCGCCCTGCACACCAGGTACGACCGCGGTGGTGACGACGCCGACGCGGCCGAGTCGATCGAGCTGGCCGGACGGGCGATCGACAGCATGACCGCCGGTGACCCTCGGGTCGCGGTGGCCTGGGTGACGCTGGGAAGGCTGCACGAACGCAGGCGTGTCGAAGGCGGGGGCGGCCTCGACGCCGCGGTCGCCGCCTACCGGACCGCGGTCGAAGCTCCCGCCACGGCACCGGCGTATCGGGCTGCCGCGGCCAGATTGTGGGCCGAATTGGCCGTCCGGCAGCGCGACTGGGCCTCCGCTACGGAGGCATTCGGCGTCGCTGTCGCGCTGATACCCCAGGTGGCCTGGCACGGCGTCGAACGCGACGCGCGCGAGCGCAGGCTGACGGTGTGGGAGGGCCTGGCGAGGATGGCCGCCGCCGCGGCGCTGGAGGCCGGTGACCCCGGCCGCGCCGTGGAACTGCTCGAGCAGGGCCGCTCTGTGTTGTGGTCACAGGCGTTGCAGACCAGGGACGACCTGTCGATGTTGCGGGAACGTGACCTCGCGTTGCACGATCGGCTGCGCGCCGTGGCGGCGAAGCTGGCGGCCACGACCGTGCCCGACATCCCGGAGGCCGCCGCCACGACCGATCCGTGGAGCGACCCGAGCCAGCGCATGCGGTCCGACCGGATCAAGCTGGCCGAGGACTGGGACCGGTTGCTCGCCGAAGCACGCGCCTTGCCAGGACTGGAGTACCTACTGCGGATCCCGCCGCTGGCCACCCTGCGCGAGGGTCTGCCCGACGGTCCCGTCGTCCTGCTCAACGTCGACGAAGCCCGATGTGACGCCTTGATCGTGCACCGGGACCGCGACGTCGAGCACGTTCCGCTGCCCGCTCTGTCGTTCGGGGAGAGCGGGCGACGGGCAGAGGGGTATCTGCGGGCGTTGAAGCTGCTGGAGAATCCAGGCGGGCCAGGCGACTTCGCCACCACCGGCGCCAGGCAAACGGTGCACGCGACCCTGGAATGGTTGTGGGACACCGTCGCCGATCCGGTGCTGACCCGGTTGGGCTACACCGGCCACGACGAACCGTTGCCACGACTGTGGTGGTGCCCCACCGGATCGCTGACCCTGCTCCCGCTGCACGCCGCCGGTTACCACGACCCGGCCGACACCCCCACCGGACGCACGGTGATCGACCGTGCGGTGTCGTCCTACACGCCGACACTGCGCGCGCTGGCGAAGGCGAACAGCGCCGTCGCTGTCGAGCCCGCCGACCGACGTGTCCTCGTGGTCAGCATGCCGGAGACCCCACCAGTTCCAGGCTCCCCGGACCTGTGCCCGCTGCCCTGCGCCCGCGAGGAAGCCGAATTCCTTTCTCGCGTGATCCCCCTCGGTCGCACGTCACGTATCGCCGGCACCGCCACTCACGCCGCGATCACCGCCGACCTGCGCACCCACGCCCTCGCACATTTCGCCTGCCATGGCGGGCAAAACCTGCAACAGCCATCAACGGGCAATCTCTACCTGTGGGACAAACCACTGACCGTGCTCGAGGTCGCGGAACTGGATCTCGAGCACGCCGAACTCGCCTACCTGTCGGCCTGCAGCACGGCGATCGGTGGCACGACCCTGCCCGACGAGGCCATCCACCTCGCCGCGGCACTCCAGCTCGCGGGTTACCGGCAGGTGATCGCCACCCTGTGGACCATCACGGACCGGACCGCGGTCGAGGTCGCCAAGATGATGTACACCGGGCTGATCGGGCCTTCGGGCCTGCGTCTCGACGGCACCGCCCACCTGCTCCACCGCACCGTGCGTGCCTTGCGCGACTCGGCTCCCCGCGACCCGGCCATCTGGGCCTCATACGTCCACTTCGGACCGTGAACCACGGGGCGCATGACTCGACCCTCGCACCGAGAGTCAGCCAGTGCTCGCGGCGACTGGTGTGTCAGTCTGGCTGCCTCCACGCCGATCAAGGTCCGAGGGATTCGCCTACCGCTTGGGGCGGTCGCGTGTAAGTCGAGGGCTGTTCCTCGGTTGGGGCACCATGAGCTCGTGCGAGAGCCGCCACCGTGCTGGCCACCCTTATTCAGTCTCAAATCCGTGGCATTTCCTCGCAAAAGCAAAGGCGAGGTCAGGCGACGTGCCGGCCGTGTGGCACCGGACCGAGATCGGCCACGGCTGACCTGAACGCGCGCCTCCCGGTGCCGTGCGGAGTTGACGTGAGGCGGGTAGGGCCGACGCGATCCGCCGTGCAACCTTCTGGCCGCCCGGCGCATTAGGGGGTGGGAGCCGCCGAGGACAGGAGAGACCGTGCGCGAGCAAGACCGTGACTACGTCGACTACGCGACGACACGGCTGCCTTGGCTGCGTCAGACGGCCTACCTGCTGACCCAGGACTGGCACCGGGCCGACGACGTGGTGCAGACGGCGTTCACGCAGCTGTACCGGCACTGGAAACGAGCCTCGCAGGTGGAGAACCTGGACGGCTACACGCGCACGATCCTGGTGCGCTCGTTCCTGGGCGAGCGACGCCGGTGGGGGTCGAGGGTCCGGCTGATGGCCGAGCCGCCGGACCACGCCGGAGGGGAGCCGGACCACGCCGGTCGCGTAGCGGTGCGGACCGCGCTGGCCACCGTACCGCCGCGGCAACGGGCCACTCTCGTGCTGCGTTTCTACTGCGATCTGAGCGTGGAGCAGGCCGCCGACGTTCTGGGCTGTTCCCCGGGAACCGTCAAAAGTCAAACCGCACGTGGCCTGGACGCGCTGCGGCGCGTGCTGGCCGACACCCCGTCACCGGTCTCGCCGGCCGCGAAGAGGAGCAGTTGATGGACGAGCAGGATGTGCGCACCCTCTTGGACGATCTTGCCCAGGCCCCCGCTCCCCCGTCCCGAGTCGACGTCGTGGGCGCGGTGACCACGGCCCGGCGCGGGCGGAGGATCCGCACGGCGACCTCGGTCGCGGCGTCGGTCCTCGTCGCCGGGCTGGCCACCACCCTGACGTACGCCGTCATCGACCGTTCGCCGCCGCCCACCGGTTCTTCCGCCCCGCCGCCCGCGGCCGCCCCTGCCCCCAGCGCGCCTGCGCGGTTCGACCCGCTGGTGCGCTACGCCTCGTTCGGCTGGCTGCCCGAGCAGGACACGCTGGACTGGCGCACCACGTCGATCAATGGTGAGCGGCTGACGTTGAAGGCGTCGAGGTTCGTTCCGGACCCGGCCAACGGTCCGGGTGCGACCCTCCCCGCGACGCACGTCGAGATGCGCCTCTACGCCGCCGGCGTCGCCCCCTTGACCGAACGGCCGATCGAGACACAGCTTCCCGGCGAGGGCACACGGACGGTGCCCTACGGGCCGGTGACCGGCGCCCCGGCCGTCAACGGCGCCCCGGCGTACTGGGTAGGGGTGCCCGGTGACTCCGGGACACTCATCCTGAAGTGGCGCTACGCCGCCGACGGCTGGGCCGAGTTGTCCGTCTCCCGGCTCAAGGGCGACCCGCGCGAGACCGCCCGCCGCATCGCCGAGGCACTACGCACCGACGGTGCCGAACGACTGCGCTTCCCGTTCAAGCTCACTGGCCTGTCCCCTGAGATCCGGCCGACGGCGAGCGAGATCGAGGAAGGTGGCCTCGCCGGCGCATGGCGCGCCACCCTCGACCTGAACCTCCGCCCCGACGGGCACGGACCGGCCCTGAGCGTGTCCGTCCACCCCGGCACCGACGGCCTCGTGCCCAACACCACCGTCGACGGCCACCCCGCCCGCCGCGACACCTTCGACGGAGACCACCTCGGGACGCCGCAGTACTCAGACCGGCTGTCCGTCTCCGACGTCGACGGCCTCCAGGCCGACCTGTTCATCGACGCCACGTCGGCCGCCGATGCCACCCCGCTGGGACCGGACGGCGTGCTCGGCGTCTACCGCGGCCTTGCCGTCCACGCGGACCGTGCAGGCTGGACCAGCCAACCTCTCGTGCGCTGAACCATCGGCTCCAGCCGAGCGCCGACGAGGGCGGACCGAGAGTGTGGCCGGCCCTGCTCCCTCGGTGCCCGTTACGGGCCCGCTACCGTGACTCGGGTGGAGTTCGTCGTGATCTTCGGACCGCCCGCCGTCGGCAAGATGACCGTCGGCGAGAAGCTGTGCGAACTCACCGGGTTCAAGCTGTTCCACAACCACATGGCCGTCGAGCCGGTGCTCGGGATCTTCCCCTTCGGCTCGCCGCCGTTCGGCAGGCTCGTCAACGAGTTCCGTCGCCGCGTCATCGAGGAGGCGGCCGACGCGGGTCTGGCCGGCCTCGTGTACACGAACGTCTGGGGCCTGGACCTGCCCGAGGACGCCGAGCTCATCGGCTCGTACGTCGACATCGTCCGGTCACGCGGCGGGCGGACGCGGTTCGTCGAGCTGTACGCGGATCTCGACGAGCGGCTCAGGCGCAATTCCACCGAGCTCCGCCTCGATCGCAAGCCCAGCAAGCGTGATCTCGAGTTCTCGCACGCCAACCTTCTCGAACTCGACCGCGACTATGTCATGAACACCGGCGAAACCCGCCGGGTCCACGCCCAGGGCTTGATCGAGCAGCACGATCACCTGCGTATCGACAACACTCACTTGAGCCCGGCCGAGGTCGCGGCCCTAATCCTGCGAGAGATGCCGCAGTGACCGGGTCGTGCTCGTGCCGAGGACCCGCGAGGCCATCCATGCCAGCGCGTCGGCCGTGCGCGCGGGAGTGTCCGACGGCTGCATGATGTGGCTCAGCACCGTCCGGACCACGACGTCGATCGCGACGTCGAGCTGTTCGGCGTCCAGCGGCGGGCCGTAGTCGCGCACGCGGCCGCGCAGCATGATCGTCGCTTCGCCCAGCAGGCTGCCTGCTCGGACGGTCAGCAGCGGCAGCAACTCGGTGTCGGCGCCGTGCGTGGCCGAGACGATGGCACGCAGCAGGAGGTTGTCGTCGGCGAGTTCGAGGACGCCTCGGACGGCGTCGTGGATCGCCTCGACGAGGTCGTCGGGATGCCGCTCGAAGGCGTCTCGCACGACCGAAAGGAACCGCGCTAGCTCGTGCGAGATCATCGCTTCGGCCAGCTGGGTCTTCGAGCCGAGTTCGTTGTAGACGGTCTGACGGCTGACGCCGACGATCTCCGCGAGTTTGCTCATCGTCACCGAGGCCCAGCCGGAACGCACGGTCAGCTCGATCGCCGACGCGACGATCGGCTGCCGGTACGGGCCACCCGTGGCCGCGGCTGAGGGTGCCTCGCTCATGATCGTCATTCTAAGCTGTGCCTTTCGAAGCGCGCGTGTCCTCACCCCAGTCGCCGACCTCACTTCGATTGACACCTTCTAAGCCGCCGTTCCAGCGGCGAACGCCAGCGCCTCGGCCCACGGCGTCCGCCCGGCGACGTGGCGGCGGTACTTCATGATCTCGCGCGGCCGGTCGACGGTCAGCGCGCCGACGATCCGGTCCCCGCGCCGGTACAGCGCGGTGAACCCGCCGGAAGCCGGGACGGCGGTCACCACTTCGTCCGCGCGCGGGGTGCCGACGAACTGGATCCGGTGGTCGTACCAGTCCGACCAGAAGTACGGCACCGGCGCCAGCGCACGCGCCGACTCAGGCGAGAGCGCGTGACGGGCGGCCGCGGCTCCCTGTTCCGCGGCGTTCGTCCAGTGTTCGAGCCGCATCAAGTCGCCGTCGAACAGCGGGTTCTCGGCGTGCGCGACGTCCCCGGCGGCGTACACGCCGGGCACGCCGGTCGCGAGCGTGGCATCGCACACCACACCACCGTCGAGCTCGTGCAGCGGGACCCCGCTCCCGGCCAGCCAGCCGGTGGCCGGGACGACGCCGATGCCGGCGACCACCAGGTCCGCGGGCAGCACCTCGCCGGTCGCGAGCCGGACGCCGGTCACCGCGCCGTTGTCGGTTTCCAGGCCGGTGACCTTCGTGGACAGCCGCAGCTCCGTGCCCGCCTCCCGGTGCAGCGAGGCGCACATCGCACCGGCTTCGGCCCCGACGGATCGGGTGAGCGGGACGTCGAGCGCCTCGACGATCGTCGACGGCAGCCCCCGTTTCCGGGCCGCGGCGGCGACTTCCGAGCCGATGAAACCCGCCCCGATCACGACCGTGCGGGCCCCGCGGTCGAGCGCGGCCCGGACGGCGAGGGCGTCCTCGGCGGTCCTCAGGGTGTGGACCCCGGCGATTCCCTCGCTCCCGGGCAGCCGCCGCGCGGTGGCGCCGGTCGCGATCACCAGCGCGTCATAGGGCACGGTCCAGCCGTCCACCGCCACCTCGCGCGCGGTGGTGTCGAGACCGTCCGCGGCCGCGCCGAGCACCAGTTCGACGCCGAGTTCGTCGCGCAGGGCGGACACGCTGTGGAACGGATCGATCCGCCCGGGGCCTTCCGCGTCGAGGAATGCCTTCGACAGCGGAAGCCGGTCGTACGGCGGGTGATCTTCCGCGCCGATCAGTACGATCCGCCCGCGGTACCCGTCCCGGCGCGCCGCCTCCACCGCGCGCAGTCCGGCCAGCGAGGCTCCCACGACGACCAGTGTCATGGTCAGTCCCGCAGTTTCAAGGCCAGCACCGGGCACGCGTCGACGGCGGCCGTCAGATCCTGCCGGTGTTCCTCGCCGGGCCGCTCGTCGAGCACCATGACCGTGCCGTCGTCACCGACCTCGAAGAAGTCGGGCGCCATCGCCTCGCACATGCCCAGCCCGTCGCATTTCGCGCGGTCCGCCTCGATCTTCATCATGCTCCGACCCTTCCCGGTGCCACGAAATCGACCTTCTCCCGCACCCCGCAGTCCGGGCAGCACCACGAATCCGGGATCGCCGACCACGGGGTTCCGGCGGGGAAACCCTCACGCGGGTCGCCGAGTTTCTCGTCGTAGACGTAGCCACAGCCCGGGCACATCCCGCCTTCGGTCGCGTCGCCGTGTGTGTCGGTGACGACCAGGGACGGCGCGGTGACGCGGGTTCCGTAGCGCGCCAGGATCTTGCCCCGCTTCGACGGCTGGATGTTGGCGCGCGAGATGTCGCCGTCGAAATGCGCGAGCACCCGCGGATCCATCACGCGGCGCCAGACCGGCGGGAACAGCGCCAGCACGATCATCCCCGCGTAGCCCGTCGGCAGGACGGGCGATTCCGCGAAATCGCGCAAGGTCTGGTAGCGGCGGGTCGGGTTGGCGTGGTGATCGCTGTGCCGCTGCAGGTGGTAGAGCAGGACGTTGGTGGCGATGTTGTTGGAATTCCAGCTGTGGCTGGGATCCACCCGTTCGTAGCGCCGGCGGTTCGGCGGGCCGACCTTCTGCCGCCGCATCCCGTAGTGCTCCATGTAGTTCACGACTTCCAGCAGCGAGAACCCGATCACCGCCTGGATCACCAGGTACGGCAGGATTCCCGGTCCCAGCCACACGGTCAGCGCCGCCCACAGCACCGCCGACATCAGCCAGGCGTTGAGCACGTCGTTGCCGATCCGGAACGGATGCCGGTCACGCCGGGCGTACCGCTTGCGCTCCAGGCCCCACGCGGATTTCAGCGAGCCGAACACCGTGCGCGGCCAGAACCGGTAGAAGCTCTCCCCCACCCGGCTGCTGGCCGGGTCCTCCGGGGTCGCCACCCGGACGTGGTGGCCGCGGTTGTGCTCGATGTAGAAGTGACCGTAAAAGCTCTGTGCCAGCGCGATCTTCGACAGCCAGCGCTCGTGACTTTCTTTCTTGTGCCCGAGTTCGTGCGCGGTGTTGATGCCGATACCGCCGATGCAGCCGATCGAGATCGCCAGGCCGATCTTGTCCACAACGGACAGATCGCCGCGGGAGATCAGCCAGAACGCGGCCACGAAACCCGCGTACTGGATGGGCAGGAACGCGAAGGTGATCCAGCGGTAGTAGCGGTCCTTCTCCAGCCGTTCGATGACGTCGTCCGGCGGGTTGTCGCGGTCCAGCCCGGCGATCAGGTCGATCAGCGGCACGACCACCAGGATCACGATCGGCCCGATCCAGAACCACACGCCCCATCCGGTGGCCGCGTACAGCCCGATGGCGAGGAACGCGAGCGAGGGGACCACCAGGCCGATCAGCCACAGGTATCGCTTGCGGTCGGTCCACCGTTCGGTCGAGCCCTCCGGGATCGTGCCCGTCATCTCGCTCATCGCACCCTCCTCCGTTGGCTGGGTTTACAAAACTGTAGGTGATGTACACCCGGTTTGACAAGTCGTCACTATTTGTAAACCCGCCGTTGCTTCATTTCGTGAGAGTTTGGCGATATCTTGTATTTGTTAGGAAACTTACTTAACTTGTGACGACACGCCGCGATCCACTTCGTCCGCCCCGAAGGAGCGCGAATGCCCCGATCACCTCGCCGGATCCGCCCCGCTGCCGTGGCCACCGTCGCCGCGGTCCTGCTGGTCCTGCCCGCCACCACCGCCACCGCGAGCACCGCCGCGAACAGCCCTTGGCCAGGCGGTTCCGCCGTCATGAACGTCGACGATTCGGACGTCCTCGGCGGCAACATGAGCGGCTTGTCCTTCCAAGGCGCCGACGTCCTGTGGGCGGTGAAGAACGGCCCCGGCACGCTGTACCGCCTCGTGCGCAACGGCACGACGTGGCGACCGGACACGGCCAACGGCTGGTCGTCCGGCAAGGCCCTGCGCTACCGCAACGGCAAGGGCGATCCCGACGCCGAGGCCGTCGTGGCCACCCCGGACGGCGTGGTCACGGCCACCGAGCGCGACGGCGACAACAGCAAGAAGAGCGCGCTGAAGGTGCTTCGGTACGACGTCTCCGGAGCGGCCAAGACCCTCACCGCCAAGGCCGAATGGGATCTGACGGCGGACCTGCCGAAGGTCTCGGCCAACGATGGCCTCGAAGCCGTCTCGTGGATCCCGGACAGCGCCCTCACCGCGAAGGGGTTCGTCGACGAGCGCACGAAGGCGCCGTACAACCCGGCCACCTACCCCGGTCACGGCACCGGCCTCTACCTCGTCGGTCTCGAGAGCAACGGGATGATCTACGCCTACGCCCTCGACCAGGCGGGCGGGAAGTACACCCGCGTCGCGAGTTTCGCGAGCGGCCTCGACTCGATCATGGAACTCGAGTACGAAGCTTCGAACGGCAAGCTCTGGGCGGTCTGCGACGACAACTGCAGCGGGAACTCGACCACGCTCTCGGTCGGCCCGCAGGGCAAGTTCGCCGTGACCGACACCTTCAACCGGCCGAGCGCGATGCCGAACTACAACAACGAAGGCTTCGCCATCTCGCCGACCTGCGAACGCGGGGGCAAGCAGGTGGTCTGGGCCGACGACGGGAACGAAGGGGGCCACGCGCTCCGCGCCGGCAGCCTTTACTGCGGCGCCTGAATCCGGCCGCGTTTCCGGCGCGGATCCCCGGGTCCGCGCCGGAACTCCTGCATCGATTCCAGCATTCGTCCCGCCCCGCTCCTGAACTAGTTTGTCGGCATGAAATTCGCCTCCCTCGCCATTCTTCCGGCTTTGACCATCCCGCTCTTCCTCCCTTCGACAGCGTCGGCGGGCGACGGCTGGGAATCCATCGGAACCGGGATGACCTCCGGCGCCAGCGGTGTCGCCGTCCTCGACAAGGACGGCGATCGGGTCGACGCGCTCGTGCTGCGGGACAACAAGAAACCCGGAGAGAACCGGGCCGCCTGGGTGCGTCTCGACCACGGCCGGGTGTCCAAGGTGGACCCGATCGACTGGCCGGGCGAACTCCCCGTCGACCTGGAAGCGGCCGAAGCGGTACCAGGAAAGGCCGGTGAATTCATCGCGCTGGCCAGCGGCGGCAAGGGCTTTCATTTCAAGCTGAACGACCGGCGCTTGAAAGTGCTCGGCACCTTCCAGGTACCGAAGGGCGACCCGGAAGACAATTACGAGAGTTTCGCGCTGAAAAAGGTGAATGACCGCTTGTTCGCGGTCTGGGCGGATCGCGGCCAGGACGCCCGCCCGGCCACGCTCTACTCGGCGGAGTTCTCGGCCTCGAAGCTGGTCTTCAAGAACCCGAAGTCGGTCCCGTTCCGCGTCGCCTACCCCACCACCGACGTCCGGCACGCCTCCGACGTCGAGATCACCGCGGACGGCCGCGTCCTGATCTCGGCCGCCTCCGATCCCGGCGACGACGGCCCGTTCGATTCGGCCGTGTACGCGGCGGGTGTGCTCCGTGCCGACGGTTCGATCGCCCTCTCCCCCGTTCCGGTGAGGATCGGCGAGTTCCCCGGTCACAAGATCGAGGCCATGACGTGCCTCTCGCGCTCGTGCGGCAGTCTGCTCTACGGGACAGACGACGAAGCCGCGGGCGGTAGTCTGCGGATCGCGACCAGGAACGACCCGGAGGACCAGTGATCAGCGAAGACCTGCGCGAGCGGCGCCACAAGATCATCGAAGAGCACATGGACACCGAGGTGACCCAGGAGTTCGACCGCACGCTGGGCACCTTCAACGGCCATCCGCACTACGAGATCATGGCGACCGGGCAGATCTTCGACGGCGACGAGGAGGTCATGGGGTACTACCGCATGACCCGCACGGCGTTCCCGGACCAGCGGCACGAGAACGTCCGCTACCACTTCGCCGACGAGTCGGTCATCGTCGAGTTCGACCTGCTCGGCACCAACCTCGGCGAGTTCTACGGCCGTCCGCCCACCGGCAAGGCGTTCCGCGTCCCGATCATCGCGGTGTTCTTCTTCGACGGGGACCGGATCACCAACGAGCGCGTCTACTTCGACGCCGCCAGCCTGATCACCCAGGCCGGGCACGCCGAACTGCTGACCTTGCTGGCGTCGGGTGACGTCTGACCGGCGGCCGGTGATCATCGGCCGATCGGCCGATGTGGACGGCCGGGGCACGCGGCGAGGCTGACGAAGTCCCGCCGTCGAGCCTTGGAGAACCGCCCATGCCCCGCAACCGGGTCGCGATCGTGCTGCTCGCGACGACGATGGCCGCGCTGGCGGCGCCGGCGCTCGCCTCGGCGTCACCCGCACCGCTGGAGTGGAAACTCTGCAAGGACGTGGCCGGAGGCTGGGAGCCCGCGGACGACCAGCGCACCGAATGCGCGATGGTGACCGTCCCGGTCGACTACGCGAAACCGGACGGCCGGAAGATCGACATCGCGGTCTCGAGGCGGAAGGCGACCGATCCCGCCCGGCGGCGAGGTGTCGTCCTGCTGAATCCCGGCGGCCCCGGCCAGTCCGGGATCCACGAGCCGAGGTGGCTCACCGACAGCAAGGCGGCCGGGATCGGCGCCGACCACGACCTGATCGGGTTCGATCCGCGCGGTGTCGACTACAGCGCCGACGTCGCCTGCCCGTCGCTTCCCGGTGACGACGCCGAGCCGCCGTCCTCCTTGCCGGACAAGGAAAAAGCCAGGTTCGTCTTCGAACGGGACGCGAAGGTGAACCAGCGTTGTGTCGCGGGCGATCCCGAGTTCGTCCGCAACCTGACCACCGAGAACGTCGCGCGCGACATGGACCGGATCCGGGAAGCCCTGGGGGAGGCGAAGATCGGCTTCTACGGTGTCTCCTGGGGAACCGCGCTCGGTGCCGCCTACCGCACCGGATTCGACTCCCGGGTGGACCGGATGCTGCTGGACTCGGTCATGGCACCGACCCTCGACGTCGGCGCGATGGACGACGCGATGATCGCGGCGGGCGAGATCACGGCCCGGGAGTTCGCCGGCTGGATCGCCCGCTACGACGCCGTCTACCACTTCGGGCGCACCCAGCCCGCGGTGCTCGACGCGCTGCTGAAGCTCCGTGACGTGCACGGCGAGACCGTGACGAACTACCTCGCCGGTCCGCGCCGCGACTGGGCGAACTCCGCCAAGGCGCTCGCCGCCCTGCGTGACGGCACCGCGCCCGCGGCCGGACCCGCGGCCGAGCGCGGTGCCGGATTCGGCTGGGACGCGAAACCGAACGGCGCCAACACCTTCCAGCAGACGGCGATCCTCTGCAATGCCTCCGAAGGTCCTCGCGACTTCGAGACGATCTGGCAACGGCGGCTCGACCGGATCCGCGCGTACCCGGCCGTCGCCTCCCCCGGGTTCTGGGACGGCCGGTGCGCGGGCTGGCCGTTGCCGGTCCAGCCGTGGAACTTCGCCGGAGGAACGAGTCCGCTGCAACTCGTCGGGCACGTCTACGAACCGGTGACACCGATCGGCTGGGCACTGGCCATGCGCGAGCGGATCGGCGGAGCCCTGCTCACCGTCGAGGACGATCACCACGGTTCGCTGTCCTCGCTCCCCTGTGCGAGCAAGGCCGTCGAGTTCTTCTCCACCGGCACGGCGGGCAACGGGTCCTGCGCCGGAGCGCCGATCCCGCCGCCGTCCGGCCGTTGATCAGCGGATCACCTGGCTTCGGCCAAGGGTGGGATGACACAACAGGCTCCGGTGAAGCAGCCGAAGGTGTCCACCCTCGCCTTGTTGGTCCAGTTGTCGAAGCGGTCGATCACGAGGTCGACCCCACTGCCCGCCTTCGCGGTGTCGATCCCGAAGCCGGTCAAAAGAAGACGGAGGTTTTCGGAGGTTTCGTTCTTCATGGGACTCGCTCCAGGCGTTCAGTGTTTCGTCGGCAGCGAAATCTTCCGTCACCAAGGCCTTCGCATCCAGAGCCATCCGTCATTCCGGCGTCGTGCTTTTCGACTACGCCGAACGCGCCACGGTGGTTCACACCATCGGGCTCACCCTCGCTCAGCCCTCGATGCGCGAAAGGCCGAACGCGGTGAGGAAGCCCGCGACCGTGATCAGCCCGGTCCACAGATGCGCGTCGTCGAAGGCCTCCGGGATCATCGTGTCGGCGATCATGGCGAGGATCGCGCCGCCCGCGAGCGCGGTGATCACGGCCAGGACGGTGCCGGACGCGCCGCCGAGAACGCCGTAGCCGAATAGTGCCGCCACGCCGCTGATCACGGCGATCCCGCTCCAGAGCGTGAAGACATAGCGCGGGCTCCGGCCAGCCCGTTTCATCCCGGCGGCGCTGGACAGTCCTTCCGGGACATTGCTGATGAACACGGCCGCCACGGTCACGACGCTGACACTCCCGCCGCCGAGCAGGCTGGTGCCGATCACCATCGATTCGGGGACGCCGTCCAGCAGGGCGCCGAGCGCGATGGCCGTGCCGGAGCCCGCCTGCTCCTTCTCGGACGTCTGCTGGTCGCCCGAACGTTTGCGATGACGGGCGCCCCGCCGGGCGAGTGCGATGTTGGCGAGGGTGTAGATCAGCGAACCGCCCAGAGCACCGAGCGCGGTCGGCAGGAAGCCGCCCTTTTCGTGCGCCTCGGCGATCAGTTCGAACGAGACGGCGGAGATCAGCACGCCGCTGCCGAAGGCCATCACGCTCGCCACGGCCTTGCCCGGGATCCGGACCAGGAAACCGACCATCGCCCCGAGCAGCAACGCCGACCCGGCCAGCAGGCCCCAGCCGCCCGCCGCCAGCAGCTCCCCCACGTCCGTCTCCCTTCGTCCGGCGGAAACACAGCGGGCCGGCCGCGAAACGCGGCCGGCCCGGTGTCAAGCCAGGTTCAGGCTCGGATCATGCCACGTCGTACCGGTCGAGGTTCATGACCTTGTCCCACGCCGCCACGAAGTCGCGGACGAACTTCTCCTTGGCGTCGTCGCTGGCGTAGACCTCCGCCACCGCGCGAAGCTCGGAGTTCGAACCGAACACGAGGTCGGCACGGGTACCGGTCCACTTGACCTCGCCGGTCGCGAGGTCGCGGCCTTCGAAGGTCTCCGCGTCACCGGACGCGGCGGTCCACTGAACGCCCATGTCGAGCAGGTTCGCGAAGAAGTCGTTGGTCAGCGACCCCGGCTTCTCCGTGAGCACGCCGTGCTTCGACTCCTGGGTGTTGGCGCCGAGCACACGCAGGCCGCCGACGAGGACGGTCAGCTCGGGCGCGCTCAGGTCCAGCAGGTTCGCGCGGTCGATGAGCAGGTACTCCGTCGGGAGACGGTGGCCCTTGCCGCGGTGGTTGCGGAAGCCGTCGATGGTCGGCTCCAGCGCGGCGAACGACTCGACGTCGGTCTGCTCCTGCGTCGCGTCGGTGCGGCCGGGGGTGAACGGCACCGTGACGTCGTGACCGCCGTCCTTGGCGGCCTTCTCGACGGCCGCGACACCGCCGAGCACGATCAGGTCGGCCAGCGAGACCTTCTTGCCGCCGGTCTGGGCGCCGTTGAACGCCTCCTGGACGCCTTCCAGCGTCCGCAGCACCTGGGCCAGCGTCTGCGGGTCGTTGACCTCCCAGTCGCGCTGCGGCTCGAGGCGGATGCGGGCACCGTTGGCGCCACCGCGCTTGTCGCTCGCGCGGAAGGTCGAAGCCGACGCCCACGCGGTGGAAACCAGCTGCGAGACCGACAGGCCCGAAGCGAGCAGCTTCTCCTTGAGGGAGGCGATGTCCGCGTCGTCGATCAGTTCGTGGTCGACGGCGGGCACCGGGTCCTGCCAGATCAGCGTCTCCTGCGGCACCAGCGGGCCGAGGTAGCGCTGGATCGGGCCCATGTCGCGGTGGGTCAGCTTGTACCAGGCGCGGGCGAAGGCGTCCGCGAACTGGTCCGGGTTGTCCAGGAAACGACGCGAGATCTGCTCGTAGACCGGGTCGACCCGCAGCGACAGGTCGGTGGTGAGCATCGTCGGCGGGCGCGTGAGCTCGCCGGACTCGGGGTCGGGCACGGTGTTCGCGCCGGCGCCGTCCTTCGGCTGCCACTGGTGGGCACCGGCGGGGCTCTTGGTCAGCTCCCACTCGTAGCCGAAGAGGTTCTGGAAGAAGCCGTGGCTCCACTGGGTCGGCGTGGAGGTCCAGGTGGTTTCGAGACCACTGGTGATGGCGTCGCGGCCCTTGCCGCTGCCGAAGGAGTTCTTCCAGCCGAGGCCCTGTTCCTCGATCGAAGCGCCCTCGGGCTCGGCACCGACGTGCTCGTCGGGGTTCGCCGCACCGTGCGCCTTGCCGAAGGTGTGGCCGCCCGCGATCAGCGCGACGGTCTCCTCGTCGTTCATCGCCATACGACGGAAGGTCTCGCGGATGTCGCGGGCCGCGGCCAGCGGGTCCGGGTTGCCGTTCGGGCCTTCCGGGTTCACGTAGATGAGACCCATCTGCACGGCGGCCAGCGGGCCCTCGAGCTCGCGGTCACCGGTGTAACGCTCGTCGCCGAGCCACGTGCGCTCGGGACCCCAGTACACGTCCTCGTCCGGCTCCCAGACGTCGGCGCGGCCACCGGCGAAGCCGAAGGTCTTGAAGCCCATGGTCTCCAGGGCGCGGTTGCCGGTGAAGATCATCAGGTCGGCCCACGAGATCTTGCGGCCGTACTTCTTCTTGACCGGCCACAGCAGACGGCGGGCCTTGTCCAGGTTGCCGTTGTCCGGCCAGCTGTTGAGCGGGGCGAAGCGCTGCATGCCCGCGCCCGCGCCACCGCGGCCGTCCTCGATGCGGTACGTGCCCGCGCTGTGCCACGCCATGCGGATCATGAGGCCGCCGTAGTGGCCGAAGTCCGCGGGCCACCAGTCCTGCGAAGTGGTGAGGACGGCGTCGACGTCCTTGGCGAGTTCGTCGAGGTCGACGGTCTTGAACTCGGCGGCGTAGTCGAACCCGGCGTCCATCGGGTCGGAAGCCGCGGTGTGCTTCCGGAGGATCTTCAGGTTGAGCTGATTCGGCCACCAGTCACGGTTTCCCGCGCCTTCGGTGGGGTGGTTGCGGCGCCCCGCCGAGACGGGGCAGCCGCCCGCGCTCTCTTCGTTCATCTCGCCGACGACGGCGTCCGGGCTGTCAGACACGGGAATCCTTCCGGGAATTCAGAGCTTGCAGGGCTCAGGAACGGGGTTCGATCGCGCGGGTTTCGATAGCACAGTCGGGACACAGGCCCCAGTAGATGACCTCGGCCTCTTCGATCACGAAGCCGTGGTCGTCCGACGCGCTCAAGCAGGGTGCGGGACCGACGGCGCAGTCGACGTCGGCGATGACACCACATGATCGACACACGACGTGGTGGTGGTTGTCCCCGACACGGGACTCATAGCGTGCTACGGATCCGGACGGCTGGATTCGCCGGACGAGACCCGCGGCGGTCAGTGCCCGCAACACGTCGTAAATGGCCTGGTGAGAGACCTCACCGAGCTCCGCGCGCACGACACCGATGATCGAGTCGGTGTCGGCGTGCGGATGGTCGCGTACCGCTGTCAGCACGGCCACCCGAGGGCGCGTCACGCGCAGGGAGGCCCCGCGCAGCATCCGCTCGAACTCCGGGGTCGTGGGCACGGGCGCAGTCTGACCCATTTTCTGGAATGAATCAAGTTCGCGGATCCCGGGCGTGTCCCGAGCTTCCCCGCCGAGCCCCGTTCGGGCACGATGATCGGACAGGCCCGCCCCGCAAGCCTGTCGAGACCCCGCCCGCGCCCATCAAGGGTGCTTGCCCCCTCAGACGTCCTCTCCGTTGCTTTTGTTACATAACCTATTCGAAGAATTAGCATCGATGACAGAATTTCGCCGCGACAGTATTCCATCGATCGGTTCGCACTATTCACGAAGAGGCTGGTCAGGCGGTAATCTGATCAGGTATCACTGGTCTGGACCTGCCACGACACGACGCCACGAAAGTGCGAAATTCGGACGAAACTTCCTCCCGTGGCAAGGAATCCTTCCTGCCGGCGGGCACTTCGGTTACACAACAACCGAAAGAGGATCGTCGATGCACCTGTCCGAGTGAGATCACCCCAGCGGAGCGTCGCCGCGATGGCTCTCGGCAAGAACTCACAACCTTTGCCAGCAGGGGCAAATTCATGTTCTCGCTGCTCCGGCAGGTACTCGACATGGCGCCACAGCCCGGCTCTTCCCGTGGTAGCGTCTGCGCCCTGTTCATTTCGATCCAGCTCCGGCGATTGCCAATCCAGCCAAGGAATAGACATGCCTGAACACGGTGCCGGCACGGTCATCGCGGTGGACGGACCGGCGGCCGCGGGCAAGACCACCACCTGTTTGGCGCTGGCGCGAACCTTCGGCCTCCGTTATCTCGAGAGCGGCCGGACCTATCGCATCATCGCCTTCGAAGCCCTTCAGCGTGAAATCCCCGTGGACGACGCCCGGGAGATCACCTGGCTCTGTGACCGGCTGATCTTGGAGAGCCGCTCGGCTGGCCTGCTGACGTCCGAGCGCTACGCGTCGGACAAGCTGCGTGAGACCCCGGTCAATGTCGCCGTGTCGGCCGTCGCCAAGATCGCGGATGTCCGCCGACGGGTCACCAGCCTCATCAGGCTGTGGGCCGAAAGTCAGACACAGTGCGTCATCGAGGGACGCGACATCGGCACCACCATCTTCCCTGCGGCGTTGGTGAAGTTCTACTTGACCGCTTCACCCGAGGTCCGGGCGATGCGTCGAGTGCGCCAGGAACGGGCGGGCACTTACGAGAACGTGCTCAAGGACGTGATTCGCCGAGACGACGCCGATATGAACCGGACCGTGTCTCCACTCGTAGCGGCCGAGGACGCGATCAGGATCGACACGACGAATCTCACGATCGAGCAGGTGATGAGCCGAATGTCCACGGCGTGTCGCGATCGAGGGTTAGAGGTCATTCGATCGTGAGAGTACGCTCTGCTTTGTCTGCGACGAAGCTAAGTTGACCACTGGTATGACTTCAAGTGATCGATCAATGACAAGGGGTATCAATGATAGAGCCGGCGATGGGAAGCGAAGCCGAGCCGCCCACCGGCAAATGCCTCTTCTGCCAGATTCATGATCCCGACGTCAATGAGCTGATGTTCGAAGGCGAAGAAGTCTACGTCCGCTGGGACAACTACCCCGCCGCCAAGGGTCATGCCGAAGTCGTCCCGAAAAGACACGTTGAGTCCTACTTCGAACTGACGCCGAGCGAGTACGCCGAAGTCTATGTCCTGATCAAGCGGGCGAAGCAGCGACTCGAAGACGAACTCCAGCCTGACGGCTACACCATCGGGGTGAACGAAGGACGAGCCGCGGGCCGGACGGTCGATCACCTCCACCTCCACCTGATCCCCCGTTACGACGGCGACGTCGAGGATCCTCGTGGCGGCATTCGTCACGTCCTTCCCGGGACGAGCCCCGATGAGTGGCTTTCCTAGGTTTCGCCACTCGTAGGCGAATGGGCGACCCACGACATCAGGCCTTCACCGCCTCGACGACGAACCACGTGCCCCTGCCACTCGGCGAGACGCGAACCGATCCGAAGCCGGCAGCGACCAGTTCCTCGACCACGGCGTCGGGACTGCGCAACGAAAACCACCGCGGGGACGACATCCGATCGTCGTGTACCCAGCCTTCGCCCGTCCCGGCCTTGAGACTGATCCCGGCAACACCTCCAGGCGCGAGAACTCGATGAATCTCGGCGAAGGTGGCGAGATGCGTCACACTCGGCAAATGCAGCACGCTCGCACAGGCCCAGACACCATCGAACACCCCGGCCGCCAGGGGTAAGGCCACGAGATCGCACTGCACCGCGCCGAAGACCGCGCATCTGCCCCGGGTGTGGCGCAGCATCTCCCCGCTGACGTCGCTCGCCACCACGACCGCACCTCGTTCGATCAAGTACTCGGTGTCGCGTCCGGCCCCGCAACCGACGTCCAGCACCAAATTTCCGGGCAGGGCCTCGAAGAACCGATCCAGTTCGCGATCGAGGCCGGGAAACTTGTCGAGGGTGCCGGTGGTCCGGATGTAGCTCGCGGCGCTCTCGTCGTAAGTGCGGCGTGTCCTCGACACGAGTGCGCGCAACTCCTCGTCGGTCAGGTGCATTCGAAGTCCTCGCGGCCGATGGCCATGCCCAGATTGGTCATCTCCTCGAACAGTTCCCTCTCGTTGAGCACGCTGTAACCACCGCTGCTGTCGACGCTGACGCACCCCACGAATTTGTTGCGCCCGCTCCTGATCGGTGTGACGAAGAGCGCGGTTCGATGGTTGAAATCCTTGAACTCGTCCCACGTCAGGTTCATCACCGTCTCAGCCCCGTGCCGATCCACATGGTCGTCGAACTTCGCCTCGCTATCGAGGCTTTCGACCAACGCTTTGACGTCGATCGACACTTCGCGATCGAGTTGCCAGCACAGCCCCACCGCCCCGACGCCGCGTGTCGGAGAGAACGCCCGAGTCGCCGGGTAGGACGACATCCGATAGGAGGAGAGTCGCTTCAGCACACCGTGCACCGGATGCCGTAGCGTTCGCCTTCTACGCCACACGTGCAGGGCCAGGTCTCCCGTGTCCAAGTGAGGATCGATTTCCGCACTGATCTCGAGCAGTCTGCCGAAGGTGGACAGGACCCGGCGTCGCATCATCACGTTCCGGTCCACGAACGAGCGCCGCCGCCAGCTCTCGAAAGGCGTGAAGGCGCCGAAAACCCCTGCCACCACGAGGAAAGTCAGAAGCAGGTACGGCCGACCGTTCAGGACGTCGTCCCAGAAGGTCTTGGAGGGCACGTTGTAGGCCTTGCCCGCCAGGAACAAGGTCGCCGACAGCAGAATCGTCTTGTCCGCGGTCTTGGCCGTCAGCCGGCTCATGCCTTTCCGTCGGCCTGGTGCCGCCAGGCCTTACCGGGCAACGCCGTACGAGTGCCGCCCCCGCCGATCAGGACCACCTCTCGTTCCTCGGTGACGACTCCGATCCGGTGAAAGTCCAGCGATTCGGCAAGGTCGTCAACCTGGCGGGCGGGCACCGTGAAAACGAGTTCGAAGTCGACCGAGTCCCCCATGACCAGGCTCAGTGGCTCCACACCCACGTGGGCTGCCACGGCGGCGACCGCCTTGGGAACGGGGATCGCCCGCTGCTCGACGGCGATCCCGACACCGCTCAGCTCGGCGATGCTCAGCAAGGTGGCCTTCAACCCGTCCGAAGTGTCCTGGCAGCTCGTGACCATTCCACTGGCGCCGAGCGCGACTCCCTCGTCGATCCTCGCCACCGGCCGCTTCCAGTTGGCAAGCAGCGACGGAAGCAGACTGTCGATGACCAGGTCCGGAGTGTCCCCTCGCAGATAGGCCATCGCGGCCCCGGCGGGTCCGGTCGGAGCGGTGAGGCACACGATGTCGCCGGGTTTCGCCCCGGACCTCAGCAACGCGCCACCCGCCCGGCACACCCCCAGCGCCGACGCCGAGAGGATCAGGCGTTCCGCTCCGCCGATGTCACCGCCGACATTGAGACAGCCGAAGGCGGCACACGCGTCACGGATGCCCTTCATGACGAAACCGAACAGGGCATCGTCCATATCGGCGGGATACCGGACGACCGAAAGCAGGCCGATCGGTTTCGCGCCCATCGCCGCGATGTCGCTCAGATTCGCCGCCACCAGGAAGTATCCGAGGTCGTATTCGTCGAGGTGTCCCATCTCGTACAACCTGAACTTCGGACCGCGGACGTAGTCGCTACCCACCACGAGGTCCTGACTCCCCGCCAGCCGGAAGACGGCGCAGTCGTCCTGCGCGTCGGCGCCCGTGGTCAAGTTCACCCTGCCGCCATCCGGGGACGAGACCGGAACGAACTCTTCCGCCTGGCTCGCGAACAGCGGAACGATCGTCTCGGCCAGACGAGTCGGTTCGTCCGAGAATTTCTCACTCACCACGGGCCGTCCCCACATCGACGGTCTCCCCGAGCTTTCCCGGCCAGTTCCCCACCTTACGCATGGTTTCGCGGAGATCCGCTTTCCGCATCACCACCGCGTAATCCCATTCCGGGTCTTCGATCGCCAATACCGCACCGACGACCGAACGCAGATACTGTCTTTTCTGATCTCCGGTGGGCCGATAGACCCGGCATTCGTCTCGGTACACACGAAGGAAATAGGCGGAGGAAGGCCATGGTGGCAGCGCGAGTTCATCGAAAGAACCCAGATCCCGATAGGTGAGGGCGTCTCCGATCAGGAGATCGTCCACGAGGTCGCCGTCGACGGGGAGAAAGTGCAGATGCGCGTGTGTTATGCAGGCGTGGCTGTCCTGGCCGACGCTCGACCCGTGCTCCAAGATCAACGGCTCACCGAAGGTCTTCCGATACAGGGGAACGAAGTCGGCGAGAAAATCTCGCACCTCCGCGTCGTGGAGTGAAAGTACCTGAGCGAACGACAGGTAGTGATTCGACGGAAGCAACAGGAGATGACCGAGGACGAGCGGTGACATATCAGCCAACAGTGTCAGGTTTTCCGTTGAACATATTAGGCGGGACGGTGGATCACCTTCGTAGAATCGGGTGAAGGAGGTGTCGTGGGAGCCTGAGAGCTCTTCGCAGAAATCCGCACCCGCGCACTGCATGGTTTCGATCACGTCTCCCCCTGCCGCTCGTCCTGGCCATCGTCGATCAGGGCACCTGGATTTTTGCGCACCGATATGGCCAACCTGAACGGTCATTGGGGAGATTAACTCGAACGTCGCAACCTGAGCATCGATTTGTGATGGCGTCGTTTGGACAAATGCAGGACACATCGTGACCAGAAACAGCCTGCCGTACGAGCGAACGGAAAGCGTCCGCCGACCGGTGGACGACGGGCGCTTTTCCGATTATCGCGATCCGCTTACCTCTCCGCCGATTTCGGCGGAATCACGCACGAATATCCGGTCGTCGGCGAAATCCGTACCTACCGCCCTTCCCGCGTCAAAAGTTCGCGCACCCGCTCCTGCAGCGCCTCCCGCGGGTACGCGTTCACCTGGGCACCCGCCATCCGCACCGGGTCGCCGAAGAAGAAGTACTCGTACAACGACTCCCGCCCGGCGAAGCTCGAGACCGACGCGTCGAACGCGAGCTTGAACAGTCGCGCGCGGTCCTTGGCGGGCAGGGTGGCCGACTGCAGGTAGGTGTCGATGTCCGGGCGGCCCTCCGCGTCGAAGTCCGATTCACCCGGTAGTGCCATTAGGCCGGACGCCGAGAACTTGCGGATGATCTCGGTCAGCCGCGGCGAGACCTTGGTGGGGTACCAGTTCCGGGCGGCGTTGAGGACTTCCCACTTGGGCAGGAAGACGCCGTCCTCGCTGAGCGCGCCGTCGGCCTCGGCCGCGCGCAGCACGGCCTTCTCGATCTCGACGTAGGAGATCAGCTCCGAGAGGTCCTGCTGGATGTGCTGGAACCCGCCGATGCCGATCGCGGCGGCGATCTCGCTGGCGAGGCCGAGGTAGAACTCGGTCTTGGCCAGCGTGCGGGTGACGACCTGGTGGGTCATCAGCGCGCCCGCGCCGGTCTCGGCGTACCAGGCGTTGCACAGTTCCGGGTGCCCGAGCAGGAAGACCCGGTCGTTCGGGACGAACACGTCGTCGAACACGACGACCGCGTCCATCTCCTCGAACCGGGACGCGAGCGGCTCGTCGAAGTGCGAGCGGCCGTGGTGGAGTCCGGCGCGGCAGAAGTACTTCAGCCCGGGCGCGTCGTTCGGGACGGCGAAGGCGTAGGAGTACGGGGCGTCCTCGGGGGTGCCGCGCAGGACGGTGGACGGGAACACGAGGAGTTCGTCGGCGATCGGGGCGATGGTGGCGAGCATCCGGGCGCCGCGGACGACGATGCCGTCCTCCCGCTCCTCGACCACCTTCGCCGAAAGGTTTCCGCCGCCCTGCTGACTCCCGGACACCGAACGATTGACCTGCGGCGGGATCAGCGTGTGCGTCGCGAGGAGATCGTTCTCGCGCGCCATCTCGTAGTACTTCTCGATGCGCTCGCCGAAGACGGGGTCGGCCTGGGAGAAGAACTTCTTCGCGGTCGAAAGCGCGGTGAGCGACGAGTTCATGTAGTCGCCGGTGCGGCCGAGGAAACCGTTGGAGTACTGAGCCCACACGGAAAACGCGGCGCGGCGGCGCTTGAGGTCCTCCTCGGTCCGCGGCACCAGGAACGAGGCGCCGACCCGCTCCCCCGTGGTCGGCGACTCGTAGGTGAGGACGTCGCGGTGCGCCGGATCGTGCTGGAGGTCGAACAGCTTCGCGTAGGTCAGCGCGTTGTTCCGGAACGCGGCGTGCTCGGCGACCTTCGAGGTCACCTTCTCGCCGTCGACGTACAGCTCCGGCGTCATCGCGTTGAGCTTGTCGAGGTACTGCTGTCCGGTGCGGGCTCCCATGTCGTGCTCCTTCTCGGGACGTCGTTGTCAGAACAGGGATTCGTGGCCTTGCGCGGATTCGTGGATGGTCGAGAACCGCCCGTCGACGAAGCCGAGCGCGTCGCCGGAGCGGTAGTCGAACTCCCGCACTTCACCGAGGAAAAGTGTGTGGTCGCCGCCGTCGTAGGCGGCCCACGGCGTGCAGTCGAACCAGCTGAGGACGCCGGCGAGCCGTGGCGCGTTCCCGCCTTCGACCCACACCGGCGCGCCTTCGGCACTCGGGCGGCCGGCGAAGTTCATCGCGAGCGCCTCTTGTTCCGCGCCGAGGACGTTGACCGCGAACGGGCGGCCTTCGAGCAGGTCGTGGCTCTTCACCGTGCGCTGGATGGAAACGAGCACGAGCGGCGGATCCATCGAGACGGCGGTGAAGGAGTTCACCGTCAGGCCGTGCCGTTTCGTCACGGCGTCGAAGGTCACCACCGCGACCCCCGTCGCGAAGCGGCCGAGACAGCCTCGAAAGAACTGCGCGGGAGGCCGATAGAGATTCGACCCCGGCGAAAAACTGGTCTCGCGTGACATCATGGGCAACCCTGCCGATTCTGTTCTATAATCGAACAGCTAGTTCAACTATCGAAATGGATCGTATACGATGGTTTCGGACTCCCGCAAGACCGCGAGCTCGTCCCAAACGCTCAGCCGCGGCATCCGTGTCCTCGAAGTACTTGCCGACGCGCAGGAAGCGCTCAGCGTCGATCAAATCGCCGAACGGCTCGGCGTCCACCGGTCGATCGCGTACCGGCTCATCCGCACGCTCGAGGACCACGGGCTCCTCACCCGGGAGCCCGCTGGGAAGTACGAACTCGGCGCGCGGCTGGCCGCGCTCGCGGCGGGGATCAAACACGATCTCCAAGCCGCGGCTCTGCCCGAGCTGACGGCGGTCGCGAACGAGCTCGGCATGACGTGTTTCGTGGCGGTGATGGACCGCGAAGAGTGCGTGACCCTGGTCAGCGTGGAACCCCGGCACGCTGTCGCGTCCGTCGCGCAGCGCCCGGGGTCCAGGCATCCGTTCACCGTCGGCGCCCCCGGCCGGGCGATCCTTTCCCAGCTCCCATCGGAGGATTGGCCGGAGGAAATACGGGAAGTGGCCGCCCGCGGCTACGCGGACAGCCATGGCGAAGTGATCGAGAACCTCAGCGCGGTCGCGGTGCCGCTCCCCCTGCGCGGTCACGACCCGGCGGCGCTCGCGGTCGTCTACCTGTCCAGCGCGCGCACCCCCGCCGAGCTCGCGGAGCGGCTCAAGGCGGCGGCGAAGGCCGTCCGTGACGCTCTTGGCGGGTGAGCGTCACGGACGACTGATCACTTGCCGAAGCGAAGCGGGCTGACCGCCTGCTCGGCTTCGTGGTCCGGCCCGAGCGGAATCCCCGAGCGGTCACGCAGCAGCAACGTGGCGATGAGACCGACGACAGTCATTCCCGCCAGGTAGAGGGCCACGGACATCGACGTCCCGGTCGCGCCGACCAGCGCGGTGGCGATCGTCGGTGCGAACGCGCCACCGAGGATCGCGCCGAGCGCGTAGGAGATGGAGACACCGGAGAACCGGATCGACGCGGGGAACAGTTCCGCGTAGAACGCGGCCTGCTGGCCGTAGGTGAACCCGAGACCGATGCTGAGAATGATCAGCCCCAGTGCCAGCAGCACGACGTTCCCGGTGTCCACCAAGGGAAAGAGGACCGCGACGCCGGCGAGTTGCGCGATCCAGCCCATCACGTAGGTACGCCGCCTGCCGATCCGGTCGGAGACCGCGCCCGCCGCCCACGTGGAGAGCAGCCAGGTCGCCGCCGACGCGGTCACCGCCCACAGCACCGGACCGCGGTCGAGTCCGATCGGCCCCTTCGGGTTGGTCGCGTAGTTCTGGATGTAGCCGCCGGTGGTCATGTAGCCGACGGCGTTGTTGCCCGCGAACACCAGCGCGGCCACCAGGACGAGCACCGAATGCTTGCGGAACAGCTGGACGATCGGGGTCCGGGTCCGCTCACGGCGTTCGGCGATCTCCCGGAAGACCGGACTCTCCTCGACACGGCGCCGGACGTAGTGACCGACCAGGATCAGCCCGACGCTGAGCAGGAACGGGATCCGCCAGCCCCAGTCGAGGAACGCCTGCCCGGGAACGAGCAGGCTGGTCAGCGCCAGGACGCCGGAGGCAAGCAGGAGGCCGAGCGGGACACCGATCTGCGGCGACGCGCCGAAGAGTCCCCGCCGGTTCGGCGGGGCGTGCTCGACGGCCATCAGCACGGCGCCGCCCCATTCACCGCCCGCCGAAACTCCCTGCAGGATCCGCAGCAGGATCAGCAGGACCGGCGCGAGGACACCGATCTGGTCGAACGTCGGGAGCACGCCGATCAGCGTGGTCGCGGCGCCCATCAGGATCAGGGTGAGCACCAGGACGACGCGGCGGCCGTACTTGTCGCCGAAGTGCCCGGCGAGGAAGGCACCGAGCGGGCGGAACAGGAAGCTCACGCCCACGGTGGCGAAGGAGACGAGGGTGCTGTTCGCCCCGAGACCGGAGAAGAACAGCTTTCCGAAGACGAGACCGGCCGCGGACGCGTAAACGAAGAAGTCGTACCACTCGACGGTGGTGCCGACGACGGTCGCGAACGCGACCCGGCGCCGGTCGGAGGGCGGTGAGGCGGTCCGGCCGGAGGTGCGCTCATCCTGCGCTGGATTCGACACTTTGGCTCCTTTGACGTAGGCCTGACGCGAGTGGCGGCCCGCTGGGATCCCGGGCGAGGCGAAGGCCACTCGGTGACCGCCTTGCCACTGTGGCACGGAATCATATACGTTATTAGATACGAAGCAAGGGTCGAGGAGTTCAGGGAAACATGGACACTTACGAGGCAACGGCGCCCTCCGGACGCGGGTCCGGTCCGCTGGGCACCCGGCCGGGCAAGATCATCGCCGTCCATCTCAGCTACGCGTCACGGGCCGAGCAGCGCGGGCGGCGTCCGGCGAACCCGTCGTACTTCTTCAAGCCGTCGAGCTCGCTCGGCACGTCCGGGGGCACGGTCGAACGCCCGGCGGGGACCGAACTGCTGGCCTTCGAGGGCGAGATCGCCCTGGTCATCGGCACCACGGCCCGCTGGGTCAAACCGGACAAGGCGTGGGACCACGTCGCCGCGGTCACCGCCGCGAACGACTTCGGCCTCTACGACCTGCGCACCGCGGACAAGGGCTCCAACGTCCGGTCCAAGGGCGGCGACGGCTACACCCCGCTCGGCCCCGGTCTCATCGACGCGCGCGACGTCGACCCGTCGTCACTGCGCATCCGCACCTGGGTGAACGGCGACCTCGTGCAGGAAGACACCACGGCCGGGCTGATCTTCCCGTTGCGGCAGTTCGTTTCCGACCTCTCCCAGCACTTCACGCTCGAACCCGGCGACGTCATCCTCACCGGGACCCCCGCCGGTTCCACCGTGGTCTCCCCCGGTGACGTGGTCGTGGTCGAGGTCGACGTTCCCGGCACTTCCGCCAGCAGCGGACGGCTCCACACCACCGTCTCCCAGGGAATCCGGTCCTTTTCGGACATCGGCAGCCTTCCCGAGGTCGACGACAAGCAGCGCGCCGAAGCCTGGGGCACTCCCTCGAACGAACCGGTCCCACAGGACGCGCCCGCTCTCGGCGAAGAGCTTCGCGCCAAGCTCCTGCGCGCACCTGTCGCCGGCTTGTCGGCTCAGCTGCGCAAGCGCGGGCTGAACAACGTCGCGATCGACGGCGTGCGTCCCAACCTGCCTGGCTCGAAGATCGTCGGCACGGCGAGGACCTTGCGTTTCGTCCCGAACCGCGAGGACCTCTTCAAGTCCCACGGCGGCGGCTACAACGCGCAGAAACGCCTCTTCGACTCCGTCGGCAACGGCGAGGTCATCGTCATCGAGGCCCGGGGTGACCGGGGTTCCGGGACGCTCGGGGACATCCTGGCGCTGCGGGCGCGGTATCTCGGCGCCGCCGGGGTGGTCACCGACGGCGGCGTCCGCGACTTCGACGCCGTCGCCGCGACCGGCCTCCCGGTGTTCTCGCAGGGCGCGCATCCGGCGGTCCTCGGCCGCAAACACGTACCGTGGGACACCGACGTCGCGGTCGCCTGCGGCGGGGCCACCGTGCTGCCCGGCGACATCATCGTCGGCGACGACGACGGGGTGGTCGTCATCCCGCCGAACCTGGCCGAAGAGATCGTCGACGCGACGCTCGTCCAGGAGGACGAGGACGCGTGGATCGCGGAGCAGGTCGGCAAGGGCCGCGCGATCGAGGGGCTCTTCCCGCTGAACCCGTTGTGGCGGGAAAGGTATGAGGCATGGCAGAAGAAGCAGTGAAGACGGCCAGCAAGTCCGAACTCGCCTACGAGTGGCTGCGTGAGCGGATCGCCCGGCACGAGTACGGACCCGGCTACCGGCTCGTCCTCGCCGAGATCGCCGGCGCGCTCGACATGAGTGTCGTCCCGGTGCGCGAGGCGATCCGGCGGCTGGAGGCCGAACGGCTGGTGACCTTCGAGCGCAACGTCGGCGCGCGCGTGGCCATGGTGGACCAGAACGAATACGTCCACGCCATGCAGACCCTCGGCGTGGTCGAAGGAGTCGCCACCGCGCTGTCCGCGCCGGGACTGTCCGAAGAGGACATCGCGAAGGCACGCCGGGTGAACGAGCGGATGATCGCCCTGCTCGACCACTTCGACGCGCACGAGTTCACCGCGCTGAACCAGCAGTTCCACTCGCTGCTCTTCGAATGCTGCCCCAACCCGCAGATCCTCGAACTCGTGCACCAGGGCTGGACACGGCTGTCCGGACTGCGCGACTCGACCTTCGCCTTCGTCCCCGACCGCGCGCACCGGTCGGTCGAAGAGCACGAACAGATCCTCCGGCTGATCTCCGAGAAGGCCGACCCGCTCGACATCGAATTCGCCGCGCGCAATCACCGCTGGGCCACCATGCAGGCCTTTTTGGACGCTCGAGAGCGCGCGAACCGCTGACTGAGGAGGACTTTTGACCACCACGACTCCCCGGCCGATCCCGGACGGTGTCCCGGAGCGGATCCGGCACTACATCGGCGGCGAGCTCGTCGATTCGGCCGACGGCGCCGTCTTCGACGTGCTCGACCCGGTGACCAACGAGGTCTACGTGCGGGCCGCCGCGGGCAAGAAGGCCGACATCGATCGCGCCGTCGCCGCCGCGCGGAAGGCGTTCACCGAGGGACCGTGGCCGAAACTGGTTCCGCGCGAGCGATCCCGGGTGCTGAACCGCATCGCCGATCTCGTCGAATCGCGGGACAAGCGGCTGGCCGCGCTGGAGAGTTTCGACTCGGGGCTGCCGATCTCGCAGGCGCTGGGCCAGGCCCGACGGGCCGCGGAGAACTTCCGGTTCTTCGCCGATCTGATCGTCGCGCAGGCCGACGACACCTACAAGGTGCCCGGCCGCCAGGTCAACTACGTCAACCGCAAGCCGATCGGTGTCGCCGGGCTGATCACGCCGTGGAACACGCCGTTCATGCTCGAGTCGTGGAAACTCGCCCCCGCGCTGGCGACCGGGAACACCGTGGTGCTCAAGCCCGCCGAGTTCACCCCGCTTTCGGCGTCGCTGTGGGCGGAGATCTTCGAGGAGGCCGGGCTGCCCCCGGGCGTGTTCAACCTCGTCAACGGTTTCGGCGAGGACGCCGGCGACGCGCTGGTGAAGCATCCGGACGTCCCGCTGATCTCGTTCACCGGCGAGAGCGGCACCGGCAGCCTGATCTTCGGGAACGCAGCGCCGTTCCTCAAAGGACTGTCGATGGAGCTGGGCGGCAAGTCGCCCGCCATCGTCTTCGCCGACGCCGATCTGGAGACCGCGATCGACGCGACGATCTTCGGCGTGTTCTCGCTCAACGGCGAACGCTGCACCGCGGGCAGCCGGATCCTGGTCGAGCGCGCGATCTACGACGAGTTCGTCGAACGCTACGCCGCGCAGGCCAAGCGCGTGGTCGTGGGCGACCCGAGCGACCCGGCGACCGAGGTCGGCGCGCTGGTGCACCCCGAGCACTACGACAAGGTCATGAAGTACATCGAGATCGGGAAGACCGAAGGCAGGCTGGTCGCCGGTGGCGGCCGTCCGGACGGTTTCCCGGCCGGGAACTACGTGGCGCCGACGGTGTTCGCCGACGTCAAACCGGACGCCCGGATCTTCCAGGAGGAGATCTTCGGCCCGGTCGTCGCGATCACGCCGTTCGACAGCGAAGAAGAGGCGCTCGAACTCGCGAACAACACGAAGTACGGGCTCGCGGCCTACGTCTGGACCAACGACCTCAAGCGGGCGCACAACTTCGCGCAGTCCGTCGAGGCCGGGATGGCGTGGCTCAACTCGAACAACGTCCGTGACCTGCGCACGCCGTTCGGTGGCGTCAAGGCGTCCGGGCTGGGCCACGAGGGCGGCTACCGCTCGATCGACTTCTACACCGACCAGCAGGCGGTGCACATCAATCTCGGCGAGGTGCACAACCCCGCCTTCGGCAAGCGCTGACCGTTCCTCCGTCCACAAAGGATGCTGTCATGAACCCGATCCCCACGCCGTCGTCGCCACCGCCGGACGTCCTGCGCTGCGCGTACATGGAGCTCGTCGTCACCGATCTGGCCCGCTCGCGCGCGTTCTACGCCGACGTCCTCGGCCTGACGGTGACCGAAGAAGACGACACCACGGTCAGCCTCCGCACGATCGACGAGTTCATCCACCACAACCTCGTGCTGCGCCAAGGCCCGGTCGCCGCGGTCGCGGCCTTCTCCTACCGGGTCCGGTCTCCCGAGGACCTGGACAAGGCCGTCGCGTTCTACACGGAGCTGGGCTGCCGCGTCGAACGCCGCGAAGACGGCTACACCAAGGGCATCGGCGACTCAGTACGCGTGCAGGACCCGCTCGGCTTCCCGATCGAGTTCTTCCACGACGTCCAGCACGTCGAGCGGCTCGGCTGGCGCTACGACCTGCACCTGCCGGGCGCACTGGTGCGGCTCGACCACTTCAACCAGGTCACCCCGGACGTCCCGCTCGCGGTGAAGCACATGGAAGACCTCAATTTCCGTGTCACCGAGGACATCCAGGACGATCAGGGCGTCACCTACGCGGCCTGGATGCGCCGCAAGCCGACCGTGCACGACACCGCGATGACCGGTGGTGACGGACCGCGGATGCACCACGTCGCGTTCGCCACGCACGAGAAGCACAACATCCTGTCCATTTGCGACAAACTCGGCTCG
The DNA here is from genome assembly GCF_046549075.1 of Amycolatopsis sp. lyj-84. Classification (NCBI taxonomy): domain Bacteria; kingdom Bacillati; phylum Actinomycetota; class Actinomycetes; order Pseudonocardiales; family Pseudonocardiaceae; genus Amycolatopsis; species Amycolatopsis sp. lyj-84. The sequence goes on along the minus strand of NZ_JAJPWO010000006.1, from coordinate 486,456 downwards.
CTGCGGATGTCGGACCACATCGAACGCGGCCCCGGCAGGCACGGCGTCTCGAACGCGTTCTATCTCTACCTGCGCGACCCGGACGGGCACCGCGTCGAGATCTACACGCAGGACTACTACACCGGCGACCCCGACAACCCGGTCGTCACCTGGGACGTGCACGACAACCAGCGCCGCGACTGGTGGGGCACGCCGGTGGTCCCGTCCTGGTACACCGACGCGTCGCTGGTGCTCGACCTCGACGGCAAACCGCAGCCGGTGGTCGCGAGGACCGAGGAGAGCGAACTGGCGGTCACCATCGGCGCGGACGGCTTCTCCTACACCCGCAAGGGTGACGACGACGGGGAACTGCCTGCCTGGAAACAAGGCGAGTACAAACTCGGCAACCAGCTCTGAGGCGGGATCATGCTCGAACAGGAAACCATCACCGCGATCGCCGACGAACTGGCGGCCGCCGAAGCGGCCCGCGAGACGATTCCGCTGCTGACGGCGCGCTATCCGGACATGACCGTCGAGGACTCCTACGCCGTGCAGAACGAGTGGCGGCGCCGGGGCATCGAAGCGGGGCGCCGTCCGGTCGGCCGCAAGATCGGGCTCACGTCGAAGGTCATGCAGGCCGCCACCGGGATCACCGAACCGGACTACGGCGCCATTTTCGCGGACATGGTGTTCGAGAACGGCTCCGTGATCGAGCACGGCCGGTTCTCGAACGTGCGCATCGAAGTCGAACTGGCCTTCGTGCTCCGTGACTCGCTTTCCGGTCCGGACGCCACGGTGTTCGACGTCCTGCGCGCGACCGAGTACGTCGTACCCGCGCTGGAGATCCTGTCCTCGCGCATCGAAATGGCGGGACGGACGATCGTGGACACGATCAGCGACAACGCGGCCATGGGCGGGATGGTCTACGGCGGCAACCCGGTCGCTGTGGACGCCGTCGACCTCCGCTGGGTCTCGGCACTGCTGTACCGCAACGAAACCATCGAAGAGTCCGGCGTCGCCGCCGCGGTGCTGAACCATCCCGCGAACGGTGTCGCCTGGCTGGCGAACAAACTCGCGCAGCACGGCGACAAACTCGACCCGGGTGACATCGTGCTGGCCGGATCGTTCACCCGGCCGATGTGGGTGCACCCCGGCGACACCGTGACCGCCGACTACCGGGACCTGGGGGCGATCACATGCCGCTTCGTCTAGCCCCCACGTTCCGGGAGCGGCTGGCCGAGGCCACGCGGCCGCAGATCGGCATGTGGGTCACGTCGGGCAGCCCGGTCGTCGCGGAGATCTGCGCGGGCTCCGGGCTCGACTGGCTGCTGGTCGACACCGAGCACTCCCCCGTCGGGCTGGAGACGGTGCAGTCGTTGCTGCAGACGATCGCCGCGTACCCCATCACCCCGATGGTGCGCGCCCCGTCCGGCGACGCGGTCGCGCTGAAACGCCTGCTCGACCTGGGCGCGCAGAACCTTCTCGTGCCGATGGTCGACAGCGCGGACGAGGCGGAGGCCGTCGTCCGGGCAGTGCGGTATCCGCCGCGAGGCGTGCGCGGTGTCGGCAGTGCTCTCTCACGCTCCGCACGCTGGAACCGAGTCGAGGGCTACCTGACGAACGCCGACGATTTCACGTCGTTGTTCGTCCAGATCGAGTCCACGGCGGGTGTCGCGGCCGCCGCCGAGATCGCCGCTGTCGACGGCGTCGACGGCGTGTTCGTCGGACCGTCCGATCTGGCCGCCTCGATGGGGCTGCTCGGACAGCAGACGCACGCAGACGTCACGGCGGCCGTCCTGGGCACGTTCGAATCAGTCCGGGCGCAGGGTAAGCCGGTCGGGGTCAACGCGTTCGACCCCGCGCAGGCGCGGCGCTACCTCGACGCCGGCGCTTCGTTCGTGCTGGTCGGTGCGGATGTTTCCTTGCTGGCGCAGGGTTCGGAGGCCCTGGCGCGGCAGCATTCGGGGTGAGTCGGGTGGCGTTGGTCGTGGGTGGCAAAGAGGGTTATTGAGGGGAAAGTCGAACGTGTAGTGTTCAGGCGGGATGGGCGCTCACGTGTGATCGGGCGGCGATCACCCGTGATCAGAGACGGATCACGGGTGATTGAAGCCGGATCTCGCGTGAACGGGCGACACTCACGGAGTTCGGCGTCTGATCACGCGAGATCCGTCTCTGATCACGCGAGTCACGCCCTCGCTCACCTTCGGTTCAGCCACAACGCCACCTTTGCCCTACCCCTCAATAGAACACGAATCGCCACTCACGAAACCCTCGACCCAGCGCCGAGCGAGGGTCTCCGTGATTGCTACCCGCTTTCGGCTTCGAAATCGGCTTTGCGGCGGGCCAGGTAAGCGGGCCAGTCGGCTCGTGCCGCGACCACGTCGGCGATGGACAGTTTGATGACGCCGCAGCCGCTGAGCGAGCACGCCCGCGGCGTGCTCGCGTCGATGAGGGAAATACCGCCGATCTCATCGCCGTCGTCGATGTAGGTGCAGAGCACCGGGTGAAACGCGCAGTCCTCGTAAATGTCACCTGGCTGAATCTCGCCTGGCTGGTCCTTGATCACGCTGATGATGCTAGACGGGGTGGCCGGAGCGTCGGGTTCGAACGGTTCTGAAGGTGTGGGCGTGCCGAGGGGCCCGTCGCCGGTGTGGCGGGCGGGCTCCTCGGGTCACACACGGGTATTACGCCGGGATCGTCGTAACGGATCCAAATACTGCGGCGGGATGAACTCCGGTAACCCGTCAGCCGCCATGCGGACTTCCCAATCACCGTGATGGATCAGCCGGTGGTGAAAGCCGCAGAGCAGCACGAGGTTGCGGAGGTCGGTGGGTCCGCCGTCTGCCCAGTGGTGAATGTGGTGGGCGTGGCAGTTCTTCGGCCGCCGATGACACCCGGGGAACGCACACCCCCGATCACGGATGTTCAAAGCGCGGCGTTGGCCGGGGGTGACGAACCGTCTCAGTCGTCCCACGTCCAGGGGCTCACCGGCGGCGTTGAGCACGACGGGGAGCATGAGGCAGTCGCAGGCCGCCATCCGTGCCTCGCGGGCCGTCATCTTTCCAACGAAGTCCACGCACGCCGTGCCCAGACCGGTCTTCAGTTCGTCGAGGCCGATGGTGACGTGGATCAACGTCCGGTAGCCGCTGGTCCCGGGCTGATCCGGGCACGCGATCGCGAGGTCCACGAGCTCGGCCCAGGCGTCGCCCTGGCGTTCGGCCTTGGTCCGCAGGTCCGCTTGGCCGAACTCGTCGATCGGACGGGGTGTGGCGTGAGCTTCGAGGGCGGCGGCGGTGCGGGCCCCGGTCTCGTCGTCGACGAGGCCGTTCAGTTTCCAGTAGCCGTCTTTGCGGCGTTCCAAGGTCAGCTCGCGACGAGGCTGCTTCGGTTCGGGGTCTTTGGGTTCTTTGCCGTCGGGGTCGAGCCAGCCCAGCAGTTGGTCTCCGAGGTCCGATATCTGCTGGGGTCCGGCCTTCCGGGCGAGGTCGGCGAGGGTTGTCTCCGCGTGCTCCCGATCCTCCACCGATATCTCGGCGGGGATCTTCCGGAGGATCTCCACGATCTGCTTGATCCGTTCCTCGCCGATCGCACCGTCGGCCGCCGCCACACTGGTGGCGGGTGCGAAAGCCGGGACCTCCGTTCCATCCAGGGCCCGTGTGGGGTTCAGATCGATTGCGCGATTCACGTACGGCCGCGCTTCACCCTGGCTCAGTCCGGCGATATCGGCGAACCACGCCACCGTCGTCCCATACCCGAACAAATCCTTGACACCCCGAGACTCGACCTCCGCCAGATACCGCCCCAACCCGGCGGAGGCGACCCGCATCACCTGCAAGAACTGCTGCACGCCATGGGCAAGCTCCAGCTTGCCAGCGCGCCACAACTCCTGCGGCAACTCGGGAACAAAGGTCTCGGACACCTCTCCATAATACCAAATCTATCGAACAGGTGTTCGTACTTTTACGCAACAACAAAACGCGCATTTACCCACTGACGAGTGATTCGACGAAATCGACCGATTACTTGGCGCGAGCACCTATCGCCACTCACGACCACCTGTACCGACGCCCTCCCGCGGCGCCTCACCCTTCGACGACCAGCTCCCCCACCCGCGGATTCGCCGGGAGCCGAAGCGCCGCAACAACCCCGCCCACCGCGACCAGACTGATGAATCCGAACACGACACCGAACGCCACCGTGGGCCACGCCCCGAGACCCGCCAGAACCGCGCCGGTCACCGCGACCCCCGCGACCGCGCCCACCTGCCTCACCGTGTTGAACAGACCCGACGCACCGCCCGCCGCGCCCGGTGCCACGGACGCCATCGCGATGGCGGACAGCGGCGACCAAGCCATCGCGTTGGCGGCGCCCAAAAGCGCCGCACCGACCGTGATCCACCAGGGGTTCAGCTCCAGGACGACCACAACGCCTATCAGCACCAGGCTCACCAGAAGCAGGCTCATGCCGAGGATGGCCGGCCGACGTCCTCCCACCCGGTCGACCCAGCGGCCGGCCGGTGGCGACAACAGGATCGCGACGACGGCGTCCGGTGCCAGGACCATCGCCGCTTCGATCGGTCCGAAACCGCGCGCCTCTTGGATGTAGAGCATGGTGGGCAGTGCCATCGCGAGGACCGTCGCGCCGAGGGACGCCATCGCGAGGCTCGCCGACAGGTATCCGGATGAGCGGTAGAGCCACAGTGGCGCGAGCGCGTCGGCTCCTTCGCTGCGTTCCCGGAAATAGAAACCGATGAGCAGGGCAACGGCGAGGACGGTCATGGGCAGCGAAAGGGAGTTCCAGGACAGCAGTGCCCACACGAGAAGGCTCAGACCTGCTGTGCTCAGCACGGCACCGACGAGGTCGAAACGCGCGACGCCTCCGCGACTACCCGGAATCAGGCGAATCCCCATGACGACGGCGATGGCGCAGAGGGGCACGTTGACCCAGAAGATCCAGCGCCAATCGAGGCTCGCCGTCAGCAATCCGCCCAGAATGGGGCCGAGCAAGGTGGCGGCGGCCGCGACAGAGCCCCAGATACCGAAGGCGCGGCCGCGCTCGTCTTCGGCGAAGAGCCGCCGGATCAGCGTGAGCGGCTGCGGGGACATCGCGGCCGCGGCCAGGCCTTGCAGGATCCTGAAGGCGATGAGCCATCCGATCGAGGTCGCGAGCCCGCACAGCGCGGAGGCGACGGCGAAGCCCGCCATGCCGAACAGATAGACGCGCTTCGGATCGAAGAGGTCACCGAGTCGCCCGGCGACCAGCAACGGAACCGAAAACGCGAGCAAGTATCCCGCTGTCACCCAGAACAGCGCGGCGACGTCCCCGCCGAGATCGGCCTGGATGCTCGGACTCGCCACCGCGACGATCGTCGTGTCCAGCAGGAGCACGAAGAATCCTGCGAGCAGGGCGACGAGGCCACCCCATTTGGACGAAGTCACCACCGCTCCCCCAGTACGTGCATACCAATCACGATAGAGCCACAGACCCCGTCCGTCGTAACAAGGCCAGTCCGCCCCACGAGTTGTAAGCCGACGGTTTCGGCGAGCTGCGAGGGAGACGATCTTGAACCGGGCGGGTTCTGTGTGGTTCTGGTCTTTGCTCGGCGCCTTCATCGCCGCCGCCCTCGGCACCGCGATCAATTTCGCGACCGACCTCAAGACCAGTTTCCTGGCCTGGGGTTTCGTCGTCGCGTTCACCCTCGCGACCGGGATCGTCAGCGCCATCTCCCAGGTCATGACCCGCCGTGATGGCAGTGGCTCGAAAGCCTCGACCACGACGAACGTCTACAACGTCCAGCATTCACAGGTCAACGTCTGGCTGGTGTTCCTGATCCTGGGCGTCTCGGGTTCCCTGCTGGCGGCCATTTTCGTGGGTGTCCACTTCGCGGGTTCCATCCAGACCGCCGGAACCCCGCTTCCCGCCGCGACCGAACCGCGCCCGGCGCCCCCGCCCTCGTCGACCACCACCACGCTTCCCGTCCCCACCACGACTTCCACCGTGCCCCGGCCCGTCGTGAACGAGGACATCACCGAGTTCGTCACCGGCTACTACCGCTTGATGCCGGACACCCGGGCGGGCTGGCCGCTCATCGGACCGAACCTCCAGCGCCGCGGCCTGACCGATTACGAAGCCCATTGGGGCAGGATCAGCGCTGTGGACGTCCACAGCGCGTCGGCCACTTCCGCGACGACCGTCCGGGTCCGCGTCACACTGCACTACCGCGACGGCCGCGCCTCTCTCGAAACCCACGAACTGACGGTCGTTCCCTGCGACGGCCACCTCTGCATCGACGCCGACACCCTTGTCCGTGGGAAGTAGCGATCGCGGTTAGGGTCCTGCCATGACCGCTCTCCCGCGCGGCGGCCGCCCCGCCGAGGCCTTGGTCGCCGTAGAGGCGAGCATCGAGGATCGCTGGCGGCTGTTCCTCGCTGAATACGGCGTCGCCGCCGGGACGAAAGAGGAAACCGACCTCGCCGAAATGGTCGTCGCCGACACCTCCGCGTTCGAATGGCGGGTGGTCGACGCCGCTCTCATCCGGCTGTCGTGCGCCGAATGCGGCGGCGAGCTCGGCGCGGGTCCCACGAACTGCGGAAACTGCGCCCAGGCCGACGGTTTCCGGTTCGCGGCCATCGAAATCGACAGGCCCGCGACACCGCCGGGTACCGAGCACGGGCTCCGCGTCGCCACCGCCGTCGCCCGCTCCCGGCATCGCTACGGAGTCCGTGCCCGCTGTGGTTTCGAACTCGGCCTTCCGGGGCTCCTCGAGGGTGAACTGCCCGGCACGCCCCAAGCGCAGGCGTGCCGGGCGGCGATCAACAAGCTCACCGAAGAGGAGTGCGAACGCGTGACGTCCTTCGAAGAGGTCGTCAGGCTCAGTAATCGTCGCGTCCGGTGAACTGCTGCTCCAGCAGCTCCGCCGAGCCCGCGACGAGTTCGAGCGGGTCGGTGAACTCGTTGATGTCGAGGTTCACCAGCGGCAGGGAATGGCGCAGCACCAGGTGTTCGCCCATGATCACCAGTCCTCCGACGACGATCGTGTTGCCGATCTCGGTCAGCACGGTCGCCAGGTCGACCTCGTCGAGCCGCGCGAACGGCGTCGCGATCTGCACCCAGTCCTCGCGGCGGTCGAAGATCTCCCGCGCGATGACGACCGTTTGAGCGCGCTCTTCGTAATCGTCGTCGCCGTAGGACAACCGGATGCGGATTTCGTCCGGTTCGTCCTTTACCACCCGGTATTCGTGCCTTACGAACGCGACCAGATCGGCCCATTCCGCCATGAATTCAGTCTCCCTCGCAGTCGAAGATCAAGACTAGCGACAACGGGAGTGACGGAACCGGCTTCAGCCCGACATCACCCGGACAGCTGCGGTCCGTGCGTGTTCCAATGCCGAAAACGTAGCCCCGTGGAGTGAAGCGAGCGTGCCGAGCGTCCCGTATTCGAGACGGGTGGGACTCGGCGGGAGCGCGGCCCGCACCGGTTCCAGGAGTGCCGGATGACAGCCGACCGGACCGCCGAGCACCACGAGTTCCGGATCGACGACGGCGGTGATCGACATGATCGCCCGCGCGACGGCACGTCCGATCGTCTCGGTGTCGCCCTCGTCCAGCATCCGCAAGGCCACCGCGACATCGTTCGATCGTGCGCCCGCACCACCGATTCCGGCGGCGAGCTCGGCGGAGAGCGTGCCCGGACCGGCGCCGGGCAGATACCCGATCTCCCCCGCCAGTCCGTGTGCGCCGCGGACCAGCCTGTCGCCGATGTACAACCCGACACCGAGACCCGCGCCCACGTAGACATAGGCGAAACTCGACACCCCGGCGGCACCACCGGCGCGTTGTTCGGCGAGCGCGGCGAGGTTGACGTCGTTGTCCACCAAGACCGGCGCCGTCACGATGCTGGCAAGGATGTCCGCGGGGCTCAGGAGACCTTCGGGGAACGGCGAAGCCGGGACGGCGATGACGTCGTGCGTCTCGGGGTCGACCGGGTTGGCCATCGAGACGGCGACCGCGCGCAGCACCCCTTCCCTCGCTTCGGATACCGCGTCGGACACGACCGAACGCAGGGCGGCGGCCACCGCTTCGACATCGCCCACGACACCGGCCGGGCGTTCGTGTTCGCGCAGCACCGCACCCGCGAGGTCGGCCGACCACGCCCGCACCCCGGCCTTGCCGACCTCGATGGCGAGCACCCAGCCCGCCGACGGTCCCAGTTCGTAGAAGGTGCCGACCCGTCCGCGGCGCCCGGTCTCCTGCGCCCCGGCCGCTTCCAGCAGACCGCTTTCGGTCAGCCTGCGCACGGCTTCGGAGACCGTCGGCTTCGACAACCCCGTCGTCGCGGCGAGCTCGGCCCTCGTGACCCTGCCCCGGGTCACGACCTCCTCCAGCAGACGGCGGTCGGTGGCCTCACGCAGGACGGCTTGCGGCAACGGCACCCTTGCGCTCCCCTCTTTCGCCGGTCTACCTTGGCAGGACGGTTCTAGTTAGGTGACCTTACCAAATCACTGGAGGTCCAGCGATGACCCTGACCACCGAACTCCCCGCGGACGTCCCCGCCGCCATCCGCGAGACCAAGGCCCGGCTCCGCGCCCGCATCGGAGACGTCGCGGACGCGTTCGCCAGGGCCGAGGAACTGATGCGCGCCGAAGTGGCCGAGATCGTCGCCCTCCGCGAAAGCGGCGAGGAGATCTGGCCGATCATCCGGTTCGAGGACGTCGCCGGCGGCACCGTGCCGGAAGACCTGGTCGCCGCCGTTCGCCGGCGCGGCTGCGCGGTCATCAAGAACACCTTTCCCCGCGAGCGGGCCGAGGCGTGGGACCGTGAACTGGCGGACTACCTGGAGCGCAACGACTTCGAGAAGGCGTATCGCCGTTTCGACGACGGCGTGTTCGGCGGTCTCGCCGCGGGCAAGCCCGCGATCTTCCCGATCTACTGGTCACGGCCGCAGAGGGAGGCGCGCGCAGACGCCAACATGGTCGCGGTACGCGGCTTCCTCAACGGCTTCTGGAAGCACGAATCCGAGGGCCGGGTGTGGTTCGACCCCACTCGCGACACCGCCTATCCCGATCGCGTCCGCCGTCGTGCTCCCGGCACGAGCTCCGACGGCCTGTCACCGCACACCGATTCCGGCTCGGTCGAACGCTGGCTGCTTCCCGCCTACCAGAAGGTGTTCCGCCACGTCTTCGACGGCGACGTCGAGGCGTACGACCCATGGGACGGCGCTTACCGGACCGAGGTCCACGAGTTCGCCTCCACGGTGATGTGCTCCGCGTTCCGCACCTTCCAGGGCTGGACGGCGTTGTCCGACATGCGGCCCACCGAGGGTGTCCTGCACGTCGTCCCGATTCCGTCCGCGATGGTCTACCTGCTGCTGCGCGCCTTGCAGGACGACGTCGCCGACGACGACCTCTGCGGCTCGGCGAACGGGGAAGCCCTGCCGGTGAACGAACGCTGGCACGCACCGTTGCTGCCCGCGCTCACGCCGATCCCGGAGGTCGGGCCCGGCGACACCGTCTGGTGGCACGGGGACGTGATCCACTCCGTCGCCGGGGTCGAGGACCAGCAGGGCTGGGGCAACGTCATGTACATCCCCGCGAGTCCGTACTGCGAGAAGAACGCCGCGTACGCCGCGCGATGCGACGAAGCGTTCCGCACCGGTGCGAGCCCTGGCGATTTCGCGCCCGAGAACTACGAAACCGGCTGGGCCTGAAACCTCGTGAAGCCCTGCCACCCCACCGAACACCTTCCCCCTAATGCTTAAGCATCAACGGAAAACTCTCCAACCCCCGAAAGCTCACGTTCCCCCGCCAGCGCAACTCCCCCTCATCCACCATCTCAATCCTCCGATACCTCCCCAGCAATTCCCGCAACACCGTCGCCGCTTCCATCTTCCCCAGCGCCGCACCCAAGCAATAATGCGGCCCACCACTAAACGCCAGATTCTTCACCGCGCCCCGAGTAACATCCAACCGATCCGGTTCCGGATACCGCTCCGGGTCCCGACAAGCCGCACCGAACAACAACATCGCCTTGGACCCCGCCGGCAACACCGCCTCGCCAAGCCCCACCGGCTCGTCCAGCAGCCGCGACACGATCTGCACCGGAGCGTCGTATCTCGTCAGCTCATCCATCGCACCGGGGATCGAGTCCGGATTCGACCGCAGCAGCTTCAACTGGTCCGGGTGGCGCAAGAGCGCGAGCAACCCGTTCCCGATCAGGTTCACCGTAGTCTCATGACCGGCCACGAACAGAAACAGGATGTTCGCAATGATCTCGTGGTCACTCAGGCGTACGCCGTCCACCTCAGCGTGGGCCAGCAGCGACAGAATGTCCTCCCGGGGTTCGGCCCGGCGCCGGTCCAGCTCCTCCTTGACGTACTCCCGGAACTCCGTCTCCGCCCGGTTCATCTCCGCCGAGTCCTCGACGGTGATCGCCGGGTCGATCACCCGGCTGATCTGTTCGGTCCACAGGCGGAACTGGTCCCGATGCTCCGTCGGGAGACCCAGCAAATCGCAGGTGACCGTGACCGGCAGCGGCAGGGCCAGGTCGGCGATCAAGTCTGTGGGCCCCTCGCCGACGGCGTCGAGGAGGCGGTTGGTCTCCGCCGCCACCCTCGGGCGGAGGCGGTCTACCGCGGCGCGGGTGAAGACTTTCCCGATCACCGCGCGGATCCGCCGGTGCGCGGGGCCGTCCAGCATCAGCATCCAGCTTCGCACGCTGCTCACCAGCGGGCTGTCCGGGCCGCCCCGCCGTTCGGTCCAGCTCTGGCTCCGGTAGAACTCGCTGGACACGCCGGGCGCGGACAGCACGGCATCCACGTCGGCGTAGCGCGAGAGCACCCAGAACCCGAAGTCCGACTGGTGCACCGGATCGGTCTCCCGCAGCTTCCGGTACACCGGGTACGGATCGGTGCGTACCGCGGGGTCGCGGGGGTCGAACAGTGTGCTCATCTCGTCTCGTCCCTGGTCAGATGGCGCGGATCCGGTGCACGAACTCGGTCAGGTCCGCGGCGGAGGCCCGGCCGCTCTCGCCTGCGAAGCCGGTGACCAGCCGCACCAGCGCGTCGTAGGCCTCGGTGTGGTCGTACGACGTGGCGTCGGCGACCTTCATCGACCACCGCCAATAGCCCTTGAGCGTGTCGGCCAGCGGCATCCGGAACGTGGCCAGCACGTCCTTCAGGTCCGCCACCGTCGCGCCGAGTCCGTGGCGCTCGACGTAGGCGCCGACGAGTTCGCTGTAGAACGCGAAGTGCCGGGCTTCGTCACGGGCCAGCCGGTGCAGCAGATCGCGCAGCACCGGCTCCGCAGCGACCGCCTTGAACCGCTGGTAGAACAGCTGCGTCGCCTTCTCCTGCACCAGCGTGTAGGTGAACGCCTGCACCGGCGTTTCATAGGGCAGCGCGAACTTCTTCCGCCCCTCCTCCGCCAGCTCCCGCATCAGCGTGTCCGGATCGCTGATGCCCGCCTCGATCTGGTACCTGGTCAGCACCGAGGCGTGCCGTTCCTCGTCGTTGGCCCAGGAGATCAGGAACCGGAAGTACTCCCGGTTGAAGCAGAACTCCTCGATGGCCTGATCGCCGCCGGAGACCGGGAACGCTTCGAGGAAATACGTGAGGTACCCGGGAATGTGGTCCTCGATGAAGGTGATGAACCGGACCACCGAACTGTCGGTCTCGGTCAGCTCCTCCGGGCGCAGCGCGTCCCACGCCAGATCGTCGACCGACCACTGCCGGGCGCCCGCGCGGCTGACCGCGAAGCCGGCCAGCCGCCGCATCTCCTCCGGCGGCAGTCCCGCACCAATGCCGGGCTCCGCGGCCGGGTTCATCGCACCTCCGTCGGGCCCATGCGCGATTTGACCGCGGTGAACGCGTAGTGCTTGGTGGTGTAGCCCCAGCCCGCGTTCGCCGTCTGCAGGTATCGGACCAGCGGTTCGCTCATACCGGGCGCGACCTCTTCGACGCGCTCGCGCCGGGCGTGCACGCGTTCCTCCCACTGCTCGATCGTGCGGTGGTAGTGCGCGGTCAGGTCGGTCAGCCCGGCGAGGCTGAACCCCGCCGCCTCCATCGCCTCCACCAGCACCGACGCGGGCACCATGTCGGCGAAGCCGAAAATGCCGTCGGTGACGTGCACGGTGCCGGGCCGCCGGGAGAACTCGCGGTAGGTCTCGTGGTCGCGGAAACAGCTTTCCGACACGTACAGCGACCCGTTCCGCCGCAGCAGCCCGCGAACCTTGCGCAGCACGTCGGTCCGGTCGGGCATGTGCACGATCGAGCCCAGCATGGTCACCGCGTCGAACGGCCCGGGGACCTCGACGCCGGTGAAAGCCCCGGGCACCAGCGTGACCAGTTCGGAGACGCCCATTTCTTCCGCGCGCGCCCGGATGAAGTCCGCCTGCGGTCCGGACGGCGTCACACCGGTCACGCGGCAGTCGTATTCCTGTGCCATGAACAGCAGCAGGCTTCCCCAGCCGCAGCCGATGTCGAGCAGCCGCTCCCCGCCGCGCAGGCCGAGTTCGCGCGCGACGAAGCGCAGTTTGTTCGTCTGCGCGTCGTCGAGGTCGGTGTGCTCGGCGTCGTACAGCCCGGAGCTGTACTTCAACCGCTGGTCCAAATAGAGCGCGAACAGCTCCGGCGGCAGCTCGTAATGCTGGTTCGTCGCGTCGCGCGCCTGCTGCGGGGTCGTCGCGGTCATGACCCCGCCAGCTCGTCTCCGATGCCCTTCCGCACCAGCTCGACCAGTTCGTCGACGGTCTTGACCGCGAAGATCTGCTCGTCCTCGAACTCGACGTCCCACCGGCGTTCCAGTTTGGACACCACGCGCAGCATCTTCATCGAGTCCGCGCCGGGCAGGTCCCGCAGGACGTCGTCGGCGGCGATGTCGGCGGCCGGGATCTTCAGCTCCCCGGCGAGGGTCTCGGCGGTCGCGGCCGCGATCTCCTCGCGGGTGATCGTGTCGGTGCTCATGATTCTCCTGTTCCGTGGTCGAAATAGTGGCTGACGCGGCCGAACGCGGCCTCGTCCAGATCCATCAGGTCCTTCGCCTGTTCGGAGCGGATCGGCTGGAAGGTGCCGCGCGCCATCACGTGCACCTCGCCGTCCGGTCCGGTGATCTCGGCTTCGGTGTGCAGCACGCCGTTGCCCTGTCCGGCGATCCGCGCGGCCGTCGTGTACGGCACGTCGACGCGCAGCGGCAGCAGCATCCGGCTGCTCAGGCTCACCGAGAACGCGAGCATGCCGTGCACCAGCGCGAGAGTGTCGCCCATGACCTCGTCCAGCAGCACGTGCACGATGCCGCCGTGCACGATCCCCGGGTAGGACGCGTAGTCCGGCGAAAACACTGTCACCGCACCGAATTCGCCGTTCGACAGCTTCCGCATCCGCAGTTTGAGGCCGACCGGGTTGCGCGGCCCGCAGCCGAAGCAGTTGAACGACGGTTCGGCGTGCCAGGGGAATTCGATCTCCTCCCCCGGCAGAGACGACGCGACGGTCATACCGCGGCCGCCTCGGCCTTGATCGACTCCTCGGCGATCGCGCGCCGGACGTCGGCCATTTTCGTCAGCTTGTACCCGGTGATCGTGGAGAAGTACTTGAACAGCTGCTCGCAGCACTTCGCCCACTCTGCGCCGTCCTCGTCGACCTCGGCGAAGTAGGCGAACATCTCGTCGATGGTCTCGTGGCCCTCCAGCTCGGGCAGGTTGCCCTTGAAGCGGCTCACCGGGTGGCGGTACAGGTCGCGGGTGGTGCCCATGTAGATGTAGAGGGTTTCGACCACCGAAGCGAGTTCTTCGGGCCGCTCGGCCAGCTGCTGCGCCGTGTAGTACACGAATTCGCGCGCGTGCCGGGCTTCGTCGCCGCTCGCTTTGCGCAGGATCTCCGCCAGCACCGGCTCTTCCATGCTGCGCGCCACGCACTTGTAGGCGTGGGTGGCGAGCACCTCGCAGATCACGTTGGTGGCCAAGGTCGCCGCCCGGGTGACGCCCGGCGGGTACGCCTCGCGCATCGACGCGATGGTGCGGTGCTCGATGCTGTGGCCCGCCAGCTGCAACCAGGTCTGGAACGCGAGGTGGTGCTGGATCTCCTGGTAGCCCCAGATGCAGGTGAACTGCGAGAAGTCGTAGTCCATGCCGAACTCGTTGAGCAGCCCGTGCGTCGCGGCGACCACATTGGACTCGCCGATGATCGCGCCCTTGGCGAAGACCACGTGCTCGGGCCGCACCGCCTGCGGGGTGAAATCCTGCCACGGGATGTGGTGCATTTCCCAGGTGGCGTGCTGGTATTCGGCGAAGATGCGGGCACTGTGCATCTGCTCGTCGGCGAGCAGGGGCACGCCGGCCCGCGAAGTCGTCCTGGTGTTCACACTCGTTCTCCTTGCGCGTCGGGTGCGGTCTCGGAAATTTCGGCCCGGTCCTTGGCGCCCGCAGTACCCGCAGTGCCTCCAGCGCCCTCGGCGAGGAGCCGCGCGGCCAGGACCCGCTGCCATTTCCCGCTGGTGGTGCGCGGGATCCAGCGCGGTTTGACGGGGTAGACCGCCACCCGCGGCAGGTCCACCTCGGCGGCGATCCGCCGACGGACCGCCTCGCTGACCGTGGCGGCGTCTTCGGCGGTCTCGACGATCACGCCGATCCGTTCGCCGCCGTCGTCGTCGGTGTCAGCGAAGGCGACGCACCGGCCGCGGTAGATCCCGGGCACGGTCCGGGCGACGGTCTCGACGTCGTCGGGGAAGAAGTTCTGGCCGTGCACCACGACCATCTCCTTGCGCCGCCCGGTGACGTACAGCTCGCCGTCCCATTCGAAGCCGAGGTCGCCGGTGCGGAACCAGCCGGAGTCGAACGCCGCGGCGGTCGCTTCGGGGTCACGGAAGTAGCCGGTGGTCACCGCTTCGCCGGTGATCTGGATTTCGCCCAGTTCGCCGTCGGCGGCGACGGCCCCGTCGTCGCGCATCACCCGCAGCTCGATGCCGTGCACCGCGCGGCCGACCGAAACCACCGGCTTGGCCGCGCCCGCGGATTCGGGCACCGGACGCGCGAGGCCGGTGCCGCTGAGCTCCTGGCGGTCCACCGCGCGGATCTGCGGGAGGGAACCCGGGCTGGGGTAGCTGATCGACAGGGTGGCTTCGGCCATCCCGTACACCGGGTACATCACCGACGGGTCCACGCCGCCGGGCGCGAAGGCTTCGGCGAACCGGCGGACGGTCGCCGCGCTGACCGGTTCCGCGCCGTTGAAGGCCAGCCGCCAGCTGGAGAGGTCCATGGCGGCCAGCCGCTCGGCGGGGACGCGGTCGACGAGGTAGTCGTAGGAGAAGTTGGGGCCGGTCATCACGGTGCCGCGGTGCTCGGCGAAGTGCGCCAGCACCGCTTCCGGGCGCCGCAGGAAGGTGGTCGGCGCGAAGACGTGCACGTCCGCGCCGTTCAGCCAGTGCGACTGGACCCCGATCAGTCCCATGTCGTGGAAGGTCGGCACCCACTGGAGGAACACGTCGTCGGGGCTGAACGCGCCGGAGACCACGCAGCCCCGCAGTCCGGCCATGGTCGTGGCATGCGGCAGCATCACGCCCTTGGGCAGGCTCGTGCTGCCCGAGGTGAACTGCACGACGGCCAGCGAGTCCGGTTCGACGGTCGGCAGCGAGCGCGCGTCGCCGGTGCCGTGCGGGTCCGGCGGCGGCACCAGCGCCACGCCGGTGCCGAGGTCCCGCAGCGCCTCGCCGAGTTCGGCGTAGCCGGGGTCGAGCACGAGGTTGCGCATGCCCGCGGCGGTCACGATGCGGGCCAGCCGCCGCGCGGTGTTGGGCACGTCCGCGAATCCGGCCTGCACCGGCAGCACGCTCACCGCGGCCCCGGCGCGCCAGAGGCCGAAGATCGTGGTGAAGAAGCGGGCCGCGGTCGGCACCAGCACGCCGACCACGTCGCCGGGGCGCACCCCGGCGCGGAGGAACTCGTGCGCGGCGGCGGTGGCGGCGAGGTCCAGTTCGGCGGCGGTGATCCCGTCGCCCGCGGTGGGGAACCTGGCGTGCGCCTCGGGGGTCGATTTCGCCAGCAGGGCAAGGCTTTCGCCAAGTGTGTCCCCGGCCAGCCGGGCGGTTCGCATGGGTGGCACGGTGGATCCCCTCAGGTGGTCGTCCGGTCGGATTGCTCGTCGCCCGCGGGCGAGAGGGTGTCGCGCAGCCATGCCCCGATCAGCGCCGCGGTGTCCGCCGCGTGCTCCTCGAGGATGGTGAAGTGATTGCCGGGGGCGGTGGCGAGCGTGTGCGGGAACGGCCAGACCGGCGCCCAGTCCGACGGCCAGCCCTCCAGCGGCTTGGCAGCGCGGACGAACAGCACCGGGATCGGCAGTTCGGCCGGGGCCCAGTCGAAGTCCTGGTAGTGCAGCATCGCGGTGATCCAGCCGTCGTCGCCGGGGACCGCGAGGTCCGGATTGTCCATCCGGGCCTGTGCTTCCTCGCCGAGCCCCGGCAGCAGCCGGACCAGCCGCTGATGCTCGCTGGGCACGTAGCTGTCGAGCACCACCACCCCGGCGGGCGGGGTGCCCAGTTCGTGCAGGCGGCGCGCGATCTGGTGCGCGACCAGTCCGCCCGCGGACAGTCCGGTCAGCACGAACGGCTGGTCGCCGAGTTCGGCGCGCAGGGCCTCCGCGTGCAGGTCGACCAGCACTTCCCGGGTCCGGGGCAGTGCCTCGGCGCGGCGGTACCCCGGGTGCCGCACCGCCCAGACGTCCCGCTCGCCCTTGAAAGACCTGGCCAGCCGCGCGAACTGCACCGGGTCGGACATGCCGACGATGCCGGGGACGCAGACCAGCGCGGTGCGCGCGTCGCCGCCGGCGAGCCGGACCGGGACGGTCCGCTCGGCCAAATCGGCGACGGAGTCGGCGAAGGTGCGGGTCGCCTGCCATTCGGAGTCGCGGGCGATCAGCACCGATTCGCGCATCCGCGCGCCTTCCTCGTCGATCGCCTCCTCCGCGCCGGTGGCCAGCAGTTCGGCCAGGTGCCGGGCCAGCACCACAGGGCTGGGATGGTCGAAGGTCACCGTCGCGCGCAGCCGCAGCCGCAGCGCCCCGGCGAGCTGGTTGCGGATCCGGACCGCGGCCAGCGAGTCGACGCCGATCTCCAGGAATCCGGCTGTGGGGCGCAGTTCCGTCGCGTCCTCGTGCCCGAGCGCGCCCGCGACGGTGGTAAGGACGAAGTCGAGCAGCGCTTGTTCCCGTTCCTGGCCGGCGAGGCCGTCCAGCCATTGCCGCAGGTCGCCGTCCTCGGTGTCCGGCCGTTCGGCCAGTTCCCGCAGCAGGGGCCGATCCCCGGCGCCCTCCGGGTCGAACCGGGCGGGCACCAGCACGGGATCGCGCAGCGACACCGCGACGTCGAACAGCGCGAGCGCTTCCTCGGTGGCCAGTTCGTCGGGGCCGACGGCGAGGTGCCGGGTCAGATCGCTGCGCTCGGCCCATCGCCCCCACGCCAGCGAAAGCGCGGGCAGGCCGAGTACGTGCCGCCGACGGGCGAGCCCGTCGAGGACCGCGTTCGCGGCGGCGTAGTTCGACTGGCCGCCGCTGCCCGCGACGGCCGCGGCCGAGGAGAACAGCACGAACGCCTTGAGCGGCTTGTCTTTCGTGAGTTCGTGCAGGTGCAGCGCGGCCTCCGCCTTCGGCCGCAGCACTGCGTCCAGCTGCTCCGGGGTCTGGGCCGCCACGACGCCGTCGGCGAGCGCGCCCGCCGCGTGCACGACGATGGTCGGCTGGTGTTCGGCGAGCACGCGGGACAGCTGGGCCGGGTCGGTGACGTCGCAGGACTCCACGACGGCCGTCGCGCCGAGCCCGGCGAGTCCGGCGACCAGTTCCGGGGCGGAGCCGCGGCGGCTGAGCAACACCAGCCGCCGCACGCCGTGGGCGGTCGCCAGGTGGCGGGCGAGGAGTCCGCCGAGGGTGCCGGTGCCGCCGGTGATCAGCACGACGTCGTCCGCGCCGGCGAACCGCGTGGGCGTCGGGGCGAACGCCCGCACCAGGCGGCGTGCCAGCAGCACTCCCCCGCGCAGGGCGAGTTCGGGTTCGCCGGTGCCGAGCGCGGCAGCCACGGTCAGGGGCGTGACCTCGTCGGCGTCGAGCAGGACGAACCGGCCGGGTTCCTCGGTCTGGGCGGAGCGCACCAGGCCGCTCACGCCCGCGCCGGCCAGGTCGCGCAGCTCGTCGCCGCCCCTGGCCGCGACCGCGCCCGTCGTGCGGAACACCAGCTTCGACGCGGCGAACGCCGGATGGGCGAGCCACCACTGCACCAGCGCCAGCGCCCGGTGCGCGGAATCCCGCACCGAGCCCTCGGAAGCGTCGACGAGCACCGCGTTCGGCACCGGTTCTCCCGCCACGACAGCGGCGGCCAGCGCGTTCAGGTCCGCGTACGCGGGGAACTGTGCGGTGTCCGTGCCGACAGCCACGACAGTGCCCGCGGCGCTGCCGGTGGCGGGAACCTCGACCCATTTCTCCCGGAACAGCGCGTCCCTGGGCACGCCGTCGCGGGCCGCGGCAGGCCGCAGTGCCAGGGAGGCCACCGACAGCACCGGAGTGCCGTGGTCGTCGGCGACGTCCAGCCGCACCGAGCCGCCCAGCTCGCCGCGCAGGCGAACTCGCAACGCCGCCGGGCGAGCGGAATGCGCGGTCACGTCGGTCCAGCTGAACGGCAACATCGGGCCGTCGACGGCGGGGACGCCGGCCGCGAAGCCGAGGGCGTGCAAGGCGGAGTCGAGCAGCGCCGGGTGCACGGTGAAACCCTTGGTGTCGACCGGGCAGCTGATCTCGGCGAAGACCTCGTCACCGCGTCGCCACACCTCGCGCAAGCCCTGGAAGGCCGGGCCGTAACGCAGTCCTCGCTCGATCAGGCCGGCGTAGTGCCCGTCGTGCGCGACCGATTCCGCACCTTCCGGCGGCCACGCGCCGAGTGGCTCGGGTTCCGCCTGCTGCGGGCTGAGAATCCCTTCGCCGTGCCGGACCCACGCCGAGCCGTCGACCCTCGCGTGCAGTTCCAGGCCGCGTTGCCCGTCCGCATCCGGGGCTCCGACCCGCAGTTGGACCGCCACCGTCGCGTCGTTCGGCAGGATCAGCGGACGTTCCAGGGTGAGCTCCTTGACCGCCGGGCACCGGGCAGCGGCAGCGGCCTGCAAGGCGAGTTCGAGCCATGCGGTGCCGGGCAGCACCACCGCGTCCAGCACGCGGTGATCGGCCAGCCACGGCGTCTCCGCCGTCGACAGCCGGCCCGCGAGCACGAGTTCGCCGGTGCCCGCCAGCTCGACCGGCGGGTCGAGCACCGGATGCGTGCTGCGGCGGACTTCCTTCTGCGCCAACCAGAACCGCTTGCGTTCGAACGGGTAGGTCGGCAGCGCGGCGAACCCGGGACCGCCCGGCTCGCCCAGTTCCGTCCACTTCGGACTCAACCCGCGGACGTAGACCTCGGCCAGCGCGCCGAAGAACGCTCCCCGGCCGCTTTCGTCGCGGCGCAGGGTGCCGGTGACGACGGCGTCTTCCCCCACCGTCGCGGCCATTGCGGGCACGAGCACCGGATGCGGGCCGACCTCGACGAAGAAGGCGAACTCCGGCGTCGGCAGGCCCGCCAGCGTTTCGGCGAACTGCACCGGCTGGCGCAGGTTCCGGTACCAGTACTCGGCGTCGAGTTCGGTGCCGGTCAGCACGGAAGCGGTCACCGTGGAGTGGAACGGGATTTCCGCGGCCCGGGGCGTGACCGGGGCCAGTTGGGCGAGCAGCCGTTCGCGGACCAGCTCCACCGCCGGAGAATGCGAGGCGTAGTCGACCTCCAGGCGGCGAGCCTTGATCCCGGACTCGGCCATCTCGGTCACCAGCGCGTCGAGCGCTTCGGGAGCTCCGGCGACGACCACCGCATCCGGCCCGTTGATCGCGGCGAGCACCAGCCGCTCGTCCAGGCGGGGCCGCAGCAGCTCGGCGGACAGTTCGACCGAGACCATGCCGCCGAGGCCGGACAGCGCGGTCAACGCCTTCGCGCGACGGCAGACCACGAGCGCGGCGTCTTCCAGGCTCAGCACTCCCGCGACGTGCGCGGCGGCGACCTCGCCCTGGCTGTGGCCGATCACCGCGTCCGGTTCGATATTCGAGGCACGCCAGACGGCGGCGAGCGACACCATCACCGCGAACAACGCGGGCTGCACGACATCGACGCGCTCCAATGACGGCGCGTCCGGGTCCTGCCGCAGGACGGCGAGGAGGTCCCAGTCGGTGTGCGGGGCCAGCGCGCGGGCGCACCGTTCGAGGTGCTCGCGGAACAGCGGGGAGCTGTCGAGCAGGTCCGCGGCCATGCCCGCCCACTGGCCGCCCTGTCCGGGGAAGACGAACACGACCTTGCCGGTCAGATCGGCGGTCCCGCGCACCAGGCCGGGAGTGATCGAGTCGTAGGCCAGCACGTCCAGCGCCATCCGCGGGTCTTCGTCCAGCACGACAGCGCGGTGTTCGAAGGTGCTGCGCGAAGCGATCAACGCGTGTGCCAGCGCCACCGGATCACGTCCGTCCACATGGGACAGCAGCTGTCCGGCTTTGGCCAGCAAAGCGGATTCGGTGCGCGCGGACAGCACCCAGGGCAGCTGGTCCTTCCCGGCCGGTGCGGCGGCGGGGCGCTCCGGTGCCTCTTCGACGACCGCGTGCGCGTTGGTGCCGCTGATGCCGAACGCGGACACGCCGGCCCGGCGCGGCCGCCCTTCCTCGGCCGGCCACGGGCGGTTCTCGGTGAGCACCTCGACCGCGCCGGTCCAGCTCACTTGGGACGAACGGGTGTCCGCGTGCAGGGTGCGGGGCAGGGTGCGGTGCTGCAGGGCGAGCACCATTTTCAGCAGTCCGGCGACCCCGGCGGCGGCCTGGCTGTGCCCGAGGTTGGACTTGACCGAGCCGAGGGCGAGCGGCGCGGCCCGGTCCCCGTCGAAGACCGCTTGCAGGGCGGCGACCTCGATGGGGTCGCCGAGCCGGGTGCCGGTGCCGTGCGCCTCGACCGCGTCGATGTCCTCGGGGCGCAGCCCGGCGTCGGCGAGGGCAGCGCGGATGACGCGTTGCTGGGCCAGTCCGTTGGGCGCGGTCAGGCCGTTGGAGGCACCGTCGGAGTTGATCGCGGTGCCGCGGACCACGGCCAGCACGGGACGGTCCTGTTCGAGGGCGTCGGACAGGCGTTCCAGCACGACGACGCCGGCGCCTTCGCCCCAGCCGACGCCGTCCGCGCCGTCGCCGAAGGCCTTGCAGCGCCCGTCAGCGGCGAGCGCGCCCTGCTGTTCGAACGCGCGGTAGATGCCGGGGGTGGACATCACCAGCGCGCCGCCGACCAGCGCGAGGTCGCATTCTCCCCCGCGCAGTGCGCGCACCGCCAGGTGCAGGGCGACCAGCGAGGACGAGCACGCGGTGTCGACCGAGACCGACGGCCCTTCCAGCCCGAGCAGGTAGGCGACCCGCCCGGACACCACGGCGGCCGAGGTGCCCGTCGCCAGATGGTCGGCGTGCTCGTCCAGGCGGGGCAGCAACAGCTGCCGGTAGTCCTGCTCGCTGGTGCCGGTGAACACGCCGGTGCGGGAGCCTCGCAGGTCAGCCGGGTCGATGCCGGCCCGTTCCAGCGCCTCCCAGGAGACCTCCAGCAGCAACCGCTGCTGCGGGTCCATCGACTCGGCTTCGCGCGGGCCGATACCGAAGAACGCGGCGTCGAACCATGCGGGGTCGGAGAGGAAGCCGCCCGCGCCGGAGAGGTCGGCGGGCCAGCCGCGGTCGGCGGGGAACGCCGTCACCGCGTCCTTGCCGTCTTCGAGCAGCCGCCACAGCGCGTCGGGGTCGGTCACCCCGCCGGGGAACCGGCAGCCGGCCCCGACGATCGCGATCGGCTCCCGCTCCCGCGCCCGCGTCGCGCGCAGCCGCTCCCTGGTGTCCCGCAGCGCGGTGGTCACCCGGTCCAGCGTGGCCAGCAACTCGCCGTTGTCAGTCATCGATGAGATCCTCCAGCGCCAGCAAGACTTCCCGTTCGGCCCGGCCGAGCACGTCCGCTTCGGACACTTCGGAACCTTCTTCGGCCGCCGCGGTCGGTTCTTCGGACGCTGTCGGCGTTTCGGCCTGGGCGTCCGCGAGTTCGGCTTCCAGGTACCCGGCCAGCGCGACCGGGGTCGGATGGTCGAACAGAGCGCTCGCGGGCACGCGCAGCCCGGTCCGCGCGCCGAGTTGATTGCGCAGTTCGACCACGCCGAGCGAGCTGAGCCCCTGCTCGTGGAAGGGCCGGTTCGGCTGGACCTGCGCGGCCGAGGCGTGCCCGAGGATCGACGCGGCGTGCTCGCAGACCAGGTCGCGCAGTTCGCGGCGGCGCTGCGCCGTCGACAGGCCCGTCAGCCGCAGCGTGGCCGGTTCGGCCGCCGGTGCGGCGGCCTGGCTCTGGCCGGCTTCCGGCAGCTCTCGGAACAGCGGGCTGGGCCGGGTGCCGGCGAACGCCTGGAGGAACCGGTCCCAGTCGACGTCGACGAGCACGAGACCGGACTCGTCGCGGGCGACCGCTTTCGCCATCGCGGCGAGGGCGACGTCGGGATCGAGCACGGTCATGCCGTTGCGGCGCAACCGATCCCCGACCACCGTCGCGTCCGCGCCGTCCACCGCCATGCCGCCGTCGCCCCATGGCCCCCAGGCCAGCGAGGTCGCGGGCAGCCCGTCCGCACGCCGCTGGTCCGCGAGCGCGTCGAGGTAGGTGTTGGCCGCCGCGTAATTGGCCTGTCCGGCGTTGCCGACGGCTCCGGTCGCGGAGGAGAACAGCACGAACGCTTCCAGTCCGCTGGTGAGGTCGTGGAGGTGGCGGGCGCCGTCGGCCTTGCCGCGCAGCACCCGCGAGAGGCGCTGCGGGTCCAGCGCGCCGATGACGCCGTCGTCCAGCACCCCGGCCGCGTGCGCGACGGCGGTCAACGGCCGGTCGGCGGGGATCGCGGCCAGCAGGTCCGCCACCGCCTGCCGGTCGGCGACGTCGCAGGCGACCGCCTCGACCTCCGCGCCGAGCGCGGTCAGTTCGGCGACGAACCCGGGGTCGTCGGTGTGGCGTCCGGTCAGCAGCAGCCGCTCGACGCCTTCGGCGGCCAGCCACCGGGCGAGCCGGCGGCCCAGCGCGCCGAACGCGCCGGTGACCAGGGTGGTGCCGCGGCGCGGCCAGCCGCCGGCCCCGTTCGCCGCCGGGGCGCGCAGCAGACGCCGCGCGAACACCCCGGACGCGCGGACCGCGATCTGGTTCTCGTCCCCGGCCAGCACCCCGGCCAGCCGTTCGGCCGCCGCCCGGTCCACCGTCTGCGGCAGGTCGGCCAGCCCGCCCCACCAGCGCGGATGTTCCAGTGCCGCGACCCGGCCGAGCCCCCAGGTCATCGCCTGTTCGGGCGCGTCGAGGCGGTCGTCGGGGCCGGTCGAGACGGCGGACTGGGTCGCGCACCACAGCGGGACCTCGAGGTCGAGGTCCGCCGCGGCCTGGACGAGGGCGGTGGTCAGGGCGAGCCCGACGGAAACGCCGGGAGCGTCCGGGTGCGGCCGTTCGTCCAGCGCCAGCAAGGACACGAAGCCGTCGGCCGGTCCGCATTCGCGCAGGAGCGCGGCGATCTCGGTGCGGGAGGCACCGGGCTCGACGGCGCGCACGGTGCCGCCGAGTGCGGCGGCGAGCGGCTCGGGGACAGAGTGCCCGGCGGGGTGCAGCAGGGCCCAGTTCCGTTTGGTGGCGTCGCGGTCGGCGACCGGCTGCCAGCTGATCCGGTACCGCAGCCGGTCCGCCTCGGCGTCCTGGTCGCGGCCGCGTCGCCAGCGCGCCAGCACGGGCAGCAGCTCGGTGACGTCGAGGTCGGTGCCGAGGAGCTTGCCGAACCGCTCCGGGTCGCCGCCGGCGACGGCGTCCCAGAACTCCGTGTCCTCACTGCTTTCCGCGGCGGGTGCGGTTTCGGGGGGCAGCCAGAACCGGCTGCGTTGGAAGGCGTAGGTCGGGAGGGGCACCGGGCGCGCTCCGCTTCCGCCGTACCAGGCGGCCCAGTCCGGTCCGTGCCCTCGCACGTGCAGGGCGGCGATCGCGGCGCGCACGTCGTCGTCCCGGACCGCGGGGAGCACGGCCGTGTCCTCGGCGTCGTCCAGGCAGTCCGCGGCCAGCTCGGTCAGGGTCGCGCCGGGGCCGATCTCCAGGAACGTGGTGGCGCCCTCGTCGGCGAGCGTCCGCACGCCGTCGAAGAACCGGACGGCCTCGCGGGCGTGCGCCACCCAGTAGTCCGGTGTGGACAGTTCTGCGTCGGTGGCGATCCGGCCGGTCAAGCCCGAGACCACGGGAATACGCGACGGCCGGAAGTCCAGTTCTGCCACCACCGCGCGGAACTCGGCCAGCATCGGCGTCATCAGCTCGGAGTGGAAGGCGTGCGAGGCACGCAGGCGTTTGGTCCGGCGGCCCTGCTCGCGGAACCGTTCCGCCACCGTCGCGACGGCCTCGGCGACGCCGGAGAGCAGCACCGAACGCGGACCGTTGACCGCGGCCACCGAAACTCCCGGCGGCAGCTCGCCGAGTTCGTCCGGGGTGGCGGCCACCGCCCACATGGCGCCCCCTTCGGGCAACGCCTGCATGAGCGAGCCGCGCGCGGCGACCATCCGGCACGCGTCCGGCAGCGACAGCACCCCGGCGACGTGCACCGCGACCAGCTCGCCGATCGAATGCCCGAGCAGCAGATCCGGGCGAATGCCCCAGTGCTCCAGCAGCCGGAACGCCGCGACCTCGAACGCGAACACCGCGGGCTGCGTGAATTCGGTGCGGTCCAGGCGGTCCTGGTCCTCGCCGAACATGACTTCGCGCAGCGGCAGGGGAAACTCGGCGCACACCTCGTCGAAGGCGCGAGCGAACACCGGGTACCGCTCGGCCAGCGCGCGGCCCATTCCGAGGCGCTGGCTGCCCTGTCCGGTGAACAGGCAAGCCAATCCGCCGTCCACGGCCTCGCCGGTGGTGAGCGCGGGGTCGGTCCGGCCGGCCGCCAGCGCGGCCAGCGCGCGGGTCAGCTGTGGACGGTCGCCGGTGAGGACGGCTCGGTGCGCGAGCGCGGCCCTCGTCGTGGCGAGCGAAAACCCGAGGTCGCGGGCGTCGGTCTGCGAGGCGGAGTGCGCGAGCAGGCGGGCGGCCTGTGCGCGGAGGGCGTCCCGCGAGCCGGCCGATAGAGTCCACAGCGGAGCGGGGGAAACCTCGTTGGGCGCTGGGGGTTCGTCTTCTGCCGGAGGTTGTTCCAGTACCACGTGGGCGTTGGTGCCGCCGATGCCGAACGACGAGACGCCCGCCCGCCGGACGCGGTCGCCGTCCGGCCATTCGGTCTCCTCGGTGACCAGGCGGAGGCCCCCGGTCCAGTCCACATGGGAGCTGGGCCGGTCGACGTTCAGCGTGGCGGGGATGGTGCCGTGCCGCATCGCCAGCACCATCTTGAGCACTCCGGCGGCCCCGGCGGCGGCCTGGGTGTGGCCGAGGTTCGACTTGAGCGAGCCGAGGAGCAGCGGCCGGTCCGCCGGACGGTCCGCGCCGTAGACCGCGGCGAGCGCCCCGGCCTCGATCGGGTCGCCGAGCTCGGTGCCGGTGCCGTGCGTCTCCACGACGTCGACCTCGGCGGGCGTGAGCCCGGCGTCGGCGAGCGCGGTGGCGAGAAGTTGTTGCTGGGCGGCGCCGTTGGGGGCGGTGAGACCGTTGCTGGCGCCGTCGGAGTTGACCGCGGACCCGGCGACCAGCGCGAGGACGGGATGGCCGTGGCGGCGGGCGTCGGAGAGCCGCTCCAGCACGAACATTCCGCCGCCCTCGCCCCACGCGGTGCCGTCGGCGCCCTCGGCGAACGGCTTCACCCGCGCGTCCGGCGCCAGCCCGCCTCGCCGGCTGAACTCGACGAACACCGTCGGTGAGGACATCACCGCCACGCCGCCCGCCAGCGCGAGCGAACACTCGCCGCGGCGCAACGCGGACGCCGCCAGGTGCACCGCCACGAGCGACGACGAACATGCGGTGTCGATGGCGAGGTTGGGTCCCTGCAAGCCGAAGGCGAACGAGATCCGCCCGGACGCGACGCTGCAGACCGTCCCGATCGCGAGGTTCTCGCGGGTGTCGAGGCCGCCGGCGCCGTAGTCGTCGTGCGCCAAACCGGCGTAGACGCCGGTGTCGGACCCCCGTAGCCCGGTCGCGTCGATCCCGGCCTGCTCGAACGCTTCCCAGGCCAGTTCCAGCAGCAACCGCTGCTGCGGATCCATCTCCAGCGCCTCGTGTCCGCCGATGCCGAAGAAGGCGTTGTCGAACTCGGCGGCGTCGTGCAGGAACGCGCCCTCGCGCACGTAACTGGTGCCCGGACGGACCCGGTCCGGGTCGTAGAGGGTCTCGACGTCCCATCCGCGGTCCTCGGGCATCGGCCCGATCACCGAGCGGCCGTCCGCGACGACCCGCCACAGGTCATCGGGATTCTGCACGCCGCCCGCGAACCGGCAGCTCATGCCCACGATGGCGATCGGCTCGTCCGACGCCGTGCGCGGGGCCACCACGGTCCGGGGTCCGGTGCCGTCCAGGTGCGCGGCGAGCCGCTCCGGCGTCGGGTGGTCGAACAGCGCGGTCGTGGCGATCGGGAGGCCGGTCCGGCGGCGCAGCACCCGGACGAGTTCCACCGCCGCGACGGAGTCGAGGCCCAGTTCCAGGAAGGTCCGGTCCGCCCGGTAGTCCGCGCCGGTCAACGCCTCGGTTTCGGCCCGGATGACCCGGGCCAGATCCCTTGCCGGGGCCCGGGTTTCGACCGGTTCGGCGGTCTCGGCGGGCAGGTGCACCCGGTGGCCCGCGACGATGCTCGGCCACGCGAGCGGCACGCCGTGCCCGTGCAGTCCGGCCGCCGCGCCGAGCACTGCGTGGAGTTCGGATCGGGCGCCGCGCAACGCCGACGTCACGAAGACGTCGCCGCGCGCCGCCTCGGGGAGCGTTTCCTCGACGAGCGCGGCGAGGACGCCGTTGGCGCTCATGTCGAGATAGGTGTCGACCCCGGCGGCAGCCAAGCCCCTTACGCAGTCGAGGAAATGACCGGTGCCGCGGACTTGCGCGCCCCAGTACTCGGGACGGCACACCACGTCGGAGTCGGTGCCGAGCCCGGGGTGCACCGGGATGATCGGGATGCGCGGCGGCCGGGCGGGCAAGCCGCGGATGAACTCCTCGAAGTCGGCCGCCATCGGCGCCATGTGCGGGGAGTGGAAGGCGCGGTCGACCGCGAGCCGCTTGACCTTGCGGCCGCGGCGTGCCCAGTCCTCGGCGATCCGCAGCACGACGTCGCGGTCGCCGGAGAGCACCACCGACTGCGGCGCGTTGACCGCCGAGATCTCGGCCTTGCCGGTCAGGCCGGCCAGTGATTCGCGGGCTTCGGCCTCGGTGACGCGCATCGCCACCATCGCGCCGCCGACCGTCGTTTTCGTACGGAACAACCGGATCCGCTCGGCGAGCACCGCGCACACGTCCGGGAGGGTGAACACCCCGGCGGCGGTGGCCGCGGCCAACTCGCCCACGGAATGGCCGGCCACGAAGTCCGGGCGTACGCCCCAGTTCTCGAACTGACGGAACAGCGCGACTTGCAGGGCGAACAGGGCGTCTTGGCTGTAGAGGGCTTCGTCGGCGGGGTCGACACCGGTTCCGCTTTCGCCGAGGAGGAGTTCGCGGACCGACCAGGTCGAGACGGCGTCCAGGTGCGCGCAGACTTCGTCCAGTGCTTCCGCGAACACCGGAAGCCGTGAGTACAGCTCTCGTCCCATGCCCGGGCGTTGGCCGCCCTCGCCGGGGAACATCAACGCGACCTTGCGCCCGTTCCCCGCCCGGACCGGAGCTGCCGTTCCGTCCGCCAGTTCCGCCAGCCCGGCGGTCGCCTCCTCGCGGTCGGCGGCGACCACGGCCGCGCGGCAGGCCAGGTGCGGCCGGGCGACCGCCAGAGTGTGCGCGACGTCCAGCAGTGGTGGAGACTCGGCTTTTTCCAGGTGTGCCAGCAAAGTGCCGGCTTTGCCGCGCAGTTCCTCCGGGCTTTCGGCCGACAGGAGGATCGGCACCGCCGTCTTGTTCTCAGGGGTCGCGGGACGGTCTGGCGGCGGCAGCGCCGAGGCCGGGCTGAGGCCTTGCGCGAGTTCGGACAAATCCTCGTCGACAGCGTCGGGGGTGAGCAGGCAGTGGACCGGATCGTCGTCGGCGACGGCGCGGTCGGCGCCTTTCAGTACTGTGTAGACGGTGCGGTCCGGCGAGGTCCATCCGGCGAGCGCGAGAGTGGACGCTCCGGAGCGGAGGCTGTCCGCGGCCAGGCGGATCGCCGAGTCTTCCGCTGTCTCCGCCGGACCGGTCAAGCCGAGTTCGGCGCCGACCGGCGGGTGCCCGGCGGCGAAGACCCCGACCACGTCCGCCGGCCCGGGGACGATCGCCGAGTTCTCCAGTGCCCGGCGCGCGATCTCCGCCGCCGGCTCCGGTCCGGACGCGAGCCCGACGACCGCCAGGGACGCGGAAGCAGTGCCGCTGTCGAAGGCCATGGAACCGCCGTCTCCGTTTCGAGTGTCGGTGACTCAGGCGGCCGCCGGGGCGGACACGATGCGGTCAACCCCTTCGACCGACGCCGATTGCGGGCTGGTGGCGTCCGACGGCGAAAACTGCCCGGAGCGGCTCGCTGTTCCCATTGCCAAACACTCACTTTCCGTCCCGCCGGAACGAATTCCGTCCCGGCGATATCCGCGCGGACTCGTGCCGGAAAACGGTCCGCGCCGACGGCGTCCCGGCAACCGGGATTTCGTCGAGTTCCGTTTTCCTGACTCGGAAATGGCTCAGCGAACCTAGCGATCGCCCGCGACGCCGGACAACCCCCTATACCGCGACCGCGCCCTGCTCCCGCGCTTAGGGGGTAGCCCGGAATTCGGGATGCCGACGAAGTCGCCAGCACCGAACCCGGAGCTCGACCATCCACAAAGGACACTACTCGGGATTGAGATTCCTAATTTAGTTGCTTTGCGTAGTCGCACGAGAGAGTCGTGAGTGGTAAAGAGCGTTCTAACGCTCTTTACCACTCACGACCCCTTGACGGAATTGCCCATTCAGTCGCAACTCGGACATCCGGTCATGACCTGCGACAATCATCACCAGTGATGATCAAGATCTGCCCAAGATCAACTTAAGCTACGTGGCATTGGGGGTTTTCCCGCCGCCGGGGCGGGCTGATCGGGTGCGAATCCTGCCTTTTCGAATGCGTATCCGGACCGCGGCTCGACCGGCGGGCCGTTCAGCGGGCTGACGGGTTCCGGGGTCCTGGCGTGTCATTCTTTTCGCGTGCTCCGGAATCGTTGCGGAACGAAGTTTCCGCTTGAGCCGACGTCGCGGGCCAGGACTGGACCGGGAACCGCTCCATGCCGTGCAGCGGCCTCGTCCGACGGGACGAGGCCGCGGTCCACCGCGTCGTCCTCGATGAACAGCGTGGCGTAGTCCAATTCGAACTCGCCGACGAAGCGGTGCCAGAGTGGCCATCGACCCGAAATCCACTCGGCGGTCCGTTCAGGGCGTGTCCGACTGCGGCCCCCGCCCGGACACCCTCGACTTCCCCGCCGTCCGCATCCCGCCGGCCTGTGCCGCCTCCAGTTGGAGGTCCACCGGCAAGTCCGTCCGCTTGCTCACCTTCAGCTTCCGGAACACTCTGGTCAGATGCTGCTCCACCGTGCTCGGCGTGACGTGCAGCTTTGTCGAAATCTCCTGGTTGGTGTACCCGAACGAAGCCAGCGTCGCCACCCGGTACTCCGACGACGTCAGGTTCCGCAGGATCTGGTCGTTCTGCTCAGCCGCGGCCGCGACACCGGAGGAATCGGAGGCATCAGCCGCCGGAGCCGCCGCGGCCGCTTGGGCCGGCGCTGTCCATTCGGCACCCGACTCCGGCCTGGGCTCCTCGCTCCCCCGCGGCGGCGTCATCTCCAGCCGGCACGCCTGGCCCAGCCGCCGCGCGCGCAGCAGCACCATCC
Organism: Amycolatopsis sp. lyj-84; assembly: GCF_046549075.1. Lineage (NCBI taxonomy): Bacteria > Bacillati > Actinomycetota > Actinomycetes > Pseudonocardiales > Pseudonocardiaceae > Amycolatopsis > Amycolatopsis sp. lyj-84. The sequence goes on along the minus strand of NZ_JAJPWO010000006.1, from coordinate 456,506 downwards.
GCGCCTTGGCGAACTGCTTCATCGCCTGGTGCGTCCGGCTCAGGTCGAACAGCGCCTGCGCCAGCTCCAGCCGATCACCGCTGGCGTTCAGGACCTCGACGGTTTCCTTCAGCATGGCCAGCCGCGAGTTCACGTCCTCGGTCGCGGCGAGCATCCGCAGCGCGGCGCCGCGCACCCGCGGCGTACGGAACCGGGGATGCGCCAGCTGCCGGTTCGCCAGTTCCCGTGCCCGGTCGGCGTCGCCGAGCCGCAGGTGCGCCTTCGCGCTGTCGGTCCGCCACGGCGCGAGCGTGGGCGCTTCGAACCCCCACGCCGTCATCAGCTCCCGGCACCGCTCGAAATCGGCGAGCGCGGCCTCGACGCGGCCGGTCGCCAGGCAGTACCGGCCGCGGGCCCGCAGGTACGGCAGGCAGTAGCCGGAGCGGTACATCTCCTCCGGCACCGGCTGCCGCAGGTGTTCGCGGACCGCCTCGTGGTCGCCGATCACCGTGGCGACGCGGATCAGCACCGCCAACGGCATCCCGATCGCGACGCCCCACCGTTCGGCTCCGACGGCCTCGATCGCGTCGCGCGCGTAGCCGGACGCCTTCGACAATTCCCCGTACCGCAGCGCGATGTCCGCGCGGCAGGCCGAAAACACCGCCTGCCACCACGCCACTCCTCTGGCCTTCGCCTCTTCGAGCAGCGCGTCGCACCAGTTCGTCGCGTTCTCCAGGCGGTCGGCGTAGATCAGCGTGTGCAACGCCGACGACATCGCGCCGACCGTCAGGTCGTCGAGCGGCGTCGCCTCGAGGAGACTTTCCGCCGTCGAGACCGCGCCGTGCTCGTCCGTGCCGCCCAGCACCGTGATCAGCGCTTCCGACGCGGACGCCGCCCACCGCGCCGGCTCCGCGTCCTCGCGAGCCGCCGCACCGGTCGCTTCCGCCCAGCGCGCCGCCAGCGCGGGATGCGCGTGCCGCAGCCAATGGCCGACGTCGGCCACCGTGCTGTTCAGCGACCGGCGGCGGGCGTACTCGCGGCCGAGCCGGTCGAGGACGGGCTCAGCGTCCGGCTGTCGGCCCGCCCACAGCAGGCGCTGCACCAGGAAGACTTTCTGTTCCGGATCGAGGTCGCCGGCGCGCTCGTGCTCGCACAGGCGGGTCAGGTGCCGGTCGGCGACGGAACCGCCGCGCAGCTCGGCGCGGAGCAGCAGGACGCGCAGAGCGGCGGCGTGCGGTCCGTCCGGCTGCCCGGTCAGCGCGTGCTCCAGGTATTCGGCGGCCCGACCGGCGTCGTCCGCGCGCAGCGCTTCCTTGGCCGCGCTGTGCAGCTGCTCCACCGCCCACACGTCCGGTTCGCCGCCCGCCTCGAGGAGATGGTGGGCGACCCGGCACGCGCCCGCCTTGTCCGCGTGCAGCGCCCGCGCCGCCGTCACGTGCAGCTTCGCCAGGTCCTCTGGCTCCATGCAGTCGATCACAGCCTCGCGGAAGGACCGGTCGCGGAAATCGTTGCCGTTCAGAAAACCGACAGTGCGCAAGGCCCGCAACGCGCGCGCGACGTCCGCGGGCCTGCGGTGCACGAGCCCGCCGAGCCGTTCCACCGTGCTGTCCGGGCCGAGCACCGACACCACGCGGGCGAGCGCCAGGACGTCGGATCCGCTGCGCCGCAAGCACGTCAGCACCGCGTGCCGGAACGCGTCGCCGACCACCGGGCGCGCGTCCTGGCCGGGTTCCGGCCAGTCGAGCTGGTCTTCGATCAGCGCACGCACCAGAAGAGGGTTTCCGCGTGTGATCTTGTAGCACCCCGCGGCCAGCCGCTCCACTGCGTCCGGATCGAGATGCCGGGCCAGTAGCTTCGTTACCCCCGCCGCCGAGAGCGGCGCGAGGCCCAGCCGCCGGAAGTGCAACTGGCGGACCAGTTCGATGCGGTAGGACGGGTGCGCCGACCGGCCGTGCGCCAACTCCGCCAGCAGCAGCATGATCCGGGTCGAGCGCGTGCGCTCGGCGAGGCGGAGCAGGCAGTCCATCGACGACGCGTCCACGTGCTGCGCGTCGTCGACGGTGATCAGCAGGGGCGTTCTCTCCGCCAGTTCCAACGTCAGTTCGAGCATGATGTTCGCGACGTCGAACGAAGAAGGCGGAACACCGTTCGAGGACCGCGCGATCAACCGCGTCAGCTCGAGGGTTTTCGCCCGCGGCACCGGCAGATCCCGAACGAACCGCTGCAGGCTGCCGTACGCGCGGGTCTCCCGGTCACGGTCTCCCGTCATCGTCAGCACGACCGCGCCCTCACTCGCCCGTTGTTCGGCGAACGTACGGAGCAGTTCGGTCTTCCCACTGGCAACTGCGCCATTGACCAGAGCTATTCTCCCGTTCCCGGAATCCGTTTCGGAGAACAGCTCCTCCAGGAACTTCATTTCTTTTCCGCGCTCGATCAACACTGTCGTTCTGCCCCCAAGCATTCGACAGCGGAACGCCGGGCAGCACGCGAGCGCGCCGCAGAACCGCCGATATCACCCCAGGCGACTCGCCTCGCTCCCGAGAAGCCGCGCCGCTCCCGGGCGCACCGTTGCCCACCCCAGTTCGTTCCGCACTTTTTTCACCGTCTTGCCAGGCCGCCCCGCCCGAGGACGGCCCTGTCTGCCGACGCGCGGTCCCGAGGGGCCAACTCCTCGCTCCCGCCGAACCCCGACCCGACCAAAGACGTCACAACTGGCAAACCATGAGGTCAGACCCTGAAAACCGACCCCGCGACCCGACCGGCCACCGCACGGCGGCCGCCGCTCGCTCCCGGTGCCCGGGCCATCGCCGCAGCTACCGGCCGAGCGTCCGGCCACTGCCGGTCCCGCGCCGGCGAAGGATCCGTCCGGCCTGCCCTCACGATTCCCCCTAGAGATGCGTGCCCGTCTTTTCTTCACCTATCCGGAAACTATTGCAGCAAGCACCCGTATTCGGACATAAGCGACAATGTCGGGTCCCTGTACGTTTATTCCTGTCATCGCTGATCTTAGCGAGCGCCCACTGCGCTCGCAATCCCCGCCGCGTCGGCGAGTGCGCCGTCGCGACCGCCGCACACCGCCGGTGACTTGCCCGAATTCCGACATCCCAGACAATGGGACCGTACGCCGTTCCGTCGCGCATTTCACTCGCCCCGGCTGGAATTGCCCGTCCGCGCGCGCCCGCGTTCCTCCTCCGTTCACCGGCCGGCCGCGCTCGGTGAACGGAGCCGTCAATGGGGTGGAACAAGCGCGGGCTTTTCCGCCGGATCCGCTGGGGGCGGCACGGACTTCTTAGGGGTTGATGCCGTCGCGGATCCTCCGGCACCCTCGAACCTGCGGTTTCTCGCATTCGCCGAGAGCGCGGACAACGAAAGGGATGCCCGTGTCCGGACAAGACAGCAGCCGGTGGATCCGGCGGTACCACCCCTGGGACGGGGCGCCGTTCCGGGTCGTCTGCTTTCCGCACGCGGGCGGGTCCGCGAGCTATTTCTTCCCGATGGCGAAGGCGTTGTCCTCGGCGGCCGACGTGCTGGCGGTCCAGTATCCGGGACGCCAGGACCGGCGGTCGGAACGGTGCCTGGAGAGCATCACGGAACTGGCCGACGAGGCGGCCGAGGCCTTGCGGCCCTGGCTGGACCGGCCGACGGTGCTGTTCGGCCACAGCATGGGAGCCACCCTCGGTTTCGAGGTCGCCCGACGGCTGGAAGCCAACGGAGCCACCGAATTGCGGGCGCTGTTCGCCTCCGGCCGCGTCGCGCCGTCGCGGGCGCGGGACGAGCGGGTGCACCGGGAACCGGACGACAACCGGTTCCTCGAAGCGGTCAAATCCCTCGGCGGCACCAACGCGCAGGTCTTCGGCGACGACGACTTGCTGCGGATGGTCCTTCCCGTGCTGCGCGCCGACTACCGGGCCGCCGAAACCTACCGCTGCCCGCCCGGGACGGTACTGGAGATCCCGATCCACGTCCTGCTCGGCGAGGACGACCCCAAGGTGACCGTCGAAGAGGCCGAGAACTGGCGCGACCACACCACCGCGTCCTGCACGCTGACCACCTATCCCGGTGGGCATTTCTATCTCGCCGCGCAGGCCCCGAAAGTCGTCCGGACGATCGTCGACGTGCTGACGCCGACCGGAGCCACCGCCGCCCGGACCCTGTGACGACTTGTACTGACGATTGTCGAGCGAATGGGAGAATGACCATGGCACGAATCAGAATCAACCTCGTCGGTTCCCCGTCCCGGCTCAGCCCGTTGGGCGATGGGCACTACGTGGACGACCTCACTGAGAACGTCAAGATCTGCGTCGACGGCGGATACGAGCACTTCTCGCACCGCGGGGAGTTCGAGCAGGTCGACGAGGCCCGCGTCGCGGTCTACCACTGGACGGGACGCACCAAGATCGCCGAGTGAGAAAGCCGAGCGGCAGTGCGGGGAAACGACTTCCGCCCCGCACTGCCCGTTCCGCCCTCGTGCGCCGCCGAGGGCGCTCACGCATTCAGGGGTGTCGTTTTCGCCGAGTCCAGGGGCGGTCGGCGCGCGTCCGGCCGCACCGGATACGGGGCAGGGCAACGGACATAGGGGGTTGTCCGGTGATCACGAAGCGATACGCTCCGGCAAAGCCCGAGCGCACGCCGAATGGCGCGAAAATTACGCTTACCCGCGAGGCGGACTGAGATGAACGCGCTATTCGAGACCGACGGCGACGCCGTCCTGCTCACCCCGCGCTTCGCGGAGGACCCGTATGCGCTGTACGCGCTGCTGCGCACGCAGCGTCCGGTCACCAAGGTGCAGGTGCCCGGCGGGCCGCCCGCCTGGCTGGTCACCCGGTACGAGGACGTGCGCGCCGGGCTCGCCGACCGGCGGCTGTCCAAGGACATCACGGCCGCGCTGGACGATCTGCGCGCGGCGGGGGCCGGGGTCGCGGCGGTGACCCTTGACGACTTCGACGCGCACGACCACATGCTCAACTCGGATCCGCCCAAGCACACCCGGCTGCGGAAGCTGGTCACCAAGGCGTTCACCACCCGCGCCGTCGCCGGGCTGCGCCCGCGGATCCAAGAGCTGGCAGAGGAACTGGTCGACGCGCTGGCCAAGCGCCTCGCCGACGGCGAACGGTCGGTCGACCTCATCGACGCGCTCGCGTTCCCGCTGCCGATGAAGGTGATCTGCGAGATCCTCGGCGTGCCGGAAGACCGCCGGACCGCCTTCCGGAAGTGGTCGCACGCGGTGCTGTCGCCCGCTTCGCCCGCGGAGTTCGTGACCGCGTCGGCGGAGATGACGGAGTACCTTTCCGTGCTGGTAGCGGAGAAACGGGAACGCCCCGGCGAAGACATCCTCTCCGCGATCGTCGCGGCGGACGAGCACGGCGACCGGCTGTCGGACTCCGAAGCGACCGGGATGGCCTCGCTGCTGCTCGTGGCCGGGCACGAGACGACGATGAACCTGATCGGCAACGGTGTGCTCGCCCTGCTGAAGGACCGCGCCCAGTGGGATCGGCTGCGGCGGGAACCCGCGCTGCTGACCGGCGCGGTCGAAGAGTTCCTGCGCATCGACAGTCCGGTGAACACCGCGACCGTGCGGTTCGCGACCGAGCCGGTGACCATCGGCGCGACCACCGTCCTGCCCGGCTCGACCGTGCTGCTGGCGATCGGGTCGGCGAACCGGGACCCCGAGGTGTTCGAGCGGCCCGACGAGATCGATCTGCAGCGCCCGCGGGGGAAGAGCCTCGCGTTCGGGCACGGCATCCACTACTGCCTCGGTGCCGCGCTGGCCCGGATGGAGGGCGAGATCGCCTTCCGGGTGCTCGCCGAGCGGGTGCCCACGCTCGCCCTCGCCGTCGAGCCCGGCTCGCTGAACTGGCAGTCCAGCCTGCTCATCCGCGGTCTCACCGAACTGCCCGTCCGCGCCTGAGCGCCGGTTCTGGGGTTCGGTGTGGACAGTAGGGGTGTCCACACGGGCCGGGTTCGAGGACAGTGGGGGATGACTACGGCCGCTTGCTGTGACCTGTGAAGGACGGATTTCGCGTGCCCAAAAGCATCAGTGATACAGAACCGTGGATCCGCCGGTTCCAGCCCGCCGAAGACGCGGCGACCCGGCTCGTCTGTTTTCCGCACGCCGGGGGTTCGGCCAGCTACTTCTTCCCGGTCGCCCGGACGCTCGCGCCGAAGCTGGACGTGCTGGCCGTACAGTACCCCGGCCGCCAGGACCGGCGTGCCGAGCCGGGCATCGACAACGTGCCCGGCCTGGTGTCGGCGTGCGTGGAGAATCTCTTGCCCTGGCTGGACAAACCGGTCGTCCTTTTCGGACACAGCCTCGGCGCCACGGTGGCCTTCGAGGTGGCCAGGGTGCTCACCGGACAGGGCCGTCCCCCGCTGGCGCTGGTCGTCACCGGGCGGCGGGCCCCGTCCCGGCACTTCCCTGAGGAGAACTACCTCAGCAGCGACGACCGGCTGATCGAGATCGTGCGCGAGCTGTCCGGCGACGAGGACCCGGTCTCGGGCAACGAGGAGATCCTCCGCATGTCGCTGCCCTCGATCCGCAACGACTTCAAGGCGGCCGAGACCTACCGCTACGAGCCGGGAGAGCCGCTGCCCTGCCCGATCCACGCGATGAGCGGAACCGCGGACCCGAAGGCCCCGGTGGAGGACGTGCGGGCTTGGGGCGAGCACACTTCCGGGCACTTCGAGATGAAGACTTTCCCCGGCGGGCACTTCTTCCTGAACGTACACGGTGCGGCGGTGAACGAGGAGATCTCCCGGGTCGCCAGTTCTACGCTGCGGTCTGCGTAGGGGTTTCCCGACGGCGGAACCGGAACCAGGGCCGGGTGAACGGGAACTCCCGCTCACCCGGCCCCTCCAGTCACCTGATCCGCACCGAATGACTCAACGGCGTCACCGCGGCCGACGGACCCACCAGAACGCTCCGGTCCCCCGTCCCGACCCGCCAGCTCTTCGTCGACGTGTCCCAGTAGGTCAGCTCGGCCCCGTCGATATGCATCTTCACCCGGGTAGACGCCCCCGCGGCCAGCTTGACCCGCTGATATCCCGCCAGCGCCTTGGTCGCCTGCGGCGCCTTGACCTCCGGGCTGGCGCCCAGATACACCTGCGGCACTTCCTCCCCCGCCACCGAACCCGTGTTGCACAAGGTGAATTCGACGTCGAGCCCGCCGTTGCGCCAGGCCGCCGACAGGTCCTGGTAGCCGAACTTGGTGTAGGTCAGCCCGTAGCCGAACGGGAACAGCGGCCGCACGCCGTTCTTGTCGTACCACCGGTAGCCGGCCTGGATGCCCTCGGAGTACTGCACCGTGCCGTCCTTGCCCGGGTACGCCTCTGGCTTGCCGCCGACCGGAGTCTGGTCTACCGACATCGGGAAGGTCTGGGTCAGCCGGCCGCTGGGCGCGACATCGCCGTACAGCAGCCGCGTGGTCGCCTCGGCGCCTTGCTCGCCGGGGTACCACATGTCCAGCACTGCCTTGGTCTTGCCGAGCCACGGCATCGCGACCGACGAACCGGTGTTCAGCACCACCACGGTGTTCGGGTTGGCGTCGGCGACCGCGGAGATCAGCTCGCCCTGGTAATCGGGCAGCGACAGCGACTCGCGGTCGATGCCCTCGCTCTCGTCGTCGTAGGCGAACACGACGGCGGTCTTGGCCTTCTTCGCCGCGGCGACGGCTTCGCCGAACTTCTGGTGGGCCTGGGTCGGCGTGAGCCACTTCAGCTTGGTGGTGATGTCGCCGTTGGCGAAACCGTCCAGCTGCCCCAGCGTGACCGGGACCTTGCCCGCCTCCAGGTGCACCCGCAGCGTCGCCGGAGTGCCGGGGATGAACGCCTTCGCCCGCCCGTTGACGGTCAGCAGCGCGACGCCGGGACCGGTCACGTCGGCGGTGAACCGGTAGTCGCCGGTCTCGGGCACGTCCAAGGTCCCCTGGTGCACCTGTTTCGGCGCCACGGTGATCGCGCCGTCGGCGGCCGCGGGGAACCGGGGCGAGACCTGGGCGGCGGGAAGAGCCGCGTAGTCCTCGCTGATGCCTTGCGAGTAGGACACCTGCGCGCCCTTGCCCGCCCGTGCCGTGATCGTGTCCAGCGGGGACGACGCGTGCGCCGGGGTCACCAGCGAGCTGCCCTTGCCACCGACCTTCGGCACCTTCGCGGTGGGGCCGATCAACGCCAGGTTCTGGCCCGCCGCACCGGAAAGCGGCAGCGTGCCGCCCTCGTTGCGCAGCAGCACCGCGCCCTGTTCGGCGACCTGCCGAGCCACCTTCGCCCCGGCGGCCGGGTCCTGGGCCGGCCGCGCCGGCGGCGGGGAGTCGAGCAGCCCGAAGCGGCCCATCTGGGTCACGATCCGGGTCACCGCGGTGTCCAAAGCGGACATCGGGATCGTGCCGCTGTCCAGCGCCGACTTCAGCGCCCCGCCGAGGAACTTGCTGTCCGGCATCTCCTGGTCGAGTCCCTTGACGAGGGAATCGGTGGACTGCGTGGCGTACCAGTCCGACATCACCCAACCCTGGAAGCCCAGCTGCTGGCGCAGGATGTCGGTCAGCAGCGACGAACTCCCGCAGGCCTGTTCGCCGTTGACCTTGTTGTAGGAGCACAGCACCGAGGCCGCGCCCGCGTCGACGGCCGCCTTGAACGGTTTCAGCTCGATCTCGTGCAGGGCCTGGTCGTCGATCCTGGCGTCGACGCTGTAGCGGTCCTGCTCCTGGTTGTTGCCCGCGAAGTGCTTGACCGAGGCCATCGCGCCGCGCGACTGGATGCCGGAGACCTCCGCCGCCGCGATGTGCGACGTGACCAGTGGGTCCTCGCTGAAGGTCTCGAAATTGCGCCCGCCGAGCGGCACCCGGATCGCGTTCATCATCGGGCCGAGCACCACGTCGGCGCCGAGCGCGCGGGCGTCGGCGCCCAGCACCGAACCGTACTGTTTGGCCAGTCCGTCGTTGAACGAGGACGCCAGCGCCACCGGAACGGGCAGCGCGGTGGCGGGTTTGCCGATCCGGACGCCCGCCGGCCCGTCGGTGATCCGCAGCGGCGGGATCTGCAGCCGTGGCACGCCGGGCATGAACCCGGCCTCCCCGACCGAATTCGGGTCCGCCGTCCCGGAGACGAACGACAGCTTCTCGTCCAGGGTCATCTCCGCCACCAGCGTCCGCGCGCGCTCCGGGCCGAAGGAGGACCGCGGCCCACCGGGAGATCCGCTTTCGGTCACCGCGTAGGCGGCCGCGCCGGGCAGCAGCACAGCGGCGCAGGCCACCGTCACCACCCGCTTGGCGCGGCCGTGCAAAAACCTGCGTAATGCATTCATCAACGACCCCAGAATTCTTGGGCGAACCCCCGCTCCGGCTCAGAACCCCACGGCCGAACTGGACATTCGCACTTCCCGGCAATACCGTCACATTTCGGGCGTTCGCCGGCCCGCCCGCGATGTCCGGGCGGATATTACACACTGTCGCGGCCGGATCAGCTTGCATCGCCGACACAATCGGCCATCCGGAGCCGTCCTGACAGCTCCGCCCTGCGGCGTACCTGGAGTTTCCAGTAGATGCGGGTGAGGTGCTGTTCAACTGTGCTGACGGTGATGAGCAGTTTCGCGCTGATCTCCCGGTCGGCAGGCCGAGCAGGAGTTGTTCCACCACACCGAAACCGACGCGCTGCTCCGTCCGTGCCGCCGAGGCGCGGAGCACCACGACGACCCGCCGGTGGATCTCGCTTCATCGGGCCAGCCGCCTCTTGTCTTTCCTCGTCGGTTCGCCAGTGTCGCTGAATGTCCTGAGTGGAGAGTGTGAGCGCGAGAAAAGGGCATGGCGCGCCGGGGGAACGGGCGCCGATCGCCCGGATTCCCCGCGGCCGTCCGGCCTCGGTTCTCGCGATCCCGAGAGACCCGGCGCCGCACTCGGCTCCGGATCGTCTCGCCTCTTTTCTCGCCTGCCTGCTCCCCGGCGGTTATTGAGGAGGAGGGCAAACGTGTCGTGTTCGCGGGCGGGTCGCGCCGAGCCTTCAGCGTCGCGGATCTGGTCGTCCGACAAGAGCCGGCCTCATCCCGACAGTCCACAGAGGACACCTGCGAGCGAGCAAATGTCTGATTGATGCCCATTTGAACGCTTTGCAAGCGGGGTCGTGAGTGGCAATGCGCGTTCTAACCCTCTTTACCACTCACGACCCCCCTCATAACCACACATCCAGCCATCAACCAGACATTCAGCCGTCAGAGCGTGCCCCCGTGGACACTTGCGGAACGATTTGGCGCCCGCTGACCGGTCCAGAACCGTGCCGCGAAGGGGTCCTTCATCGCAGAGGCTCGGTCACGCCACATTCGACTTACTCCTCAAACCTCCCCCGCGGCGGTGCTTCCAGCGGGAGAGGACATACGGGAACGCCCCACCCGGGCGGGATCGTGTTTCCCCAGACCGCCCGGCTCGACCGTGCCCGCAGACGACTCACGATTGCGGGTCCGCGAACTCCCCGACGGTCTGCCGCACCGTCGCGGAAAATCGGAACTTTGTCGCTTTTTCCGGCAAAGCTTGTTTGTCCAGCTACTTCATGACTGAACGTGCTTGATAATGTCCCCCATTATCGAGTGGTCGATAGGTCCCAGCCCTGTTCAACTGCCAGTTGAACATATCAACGGTCCGACAGGCCCGTCAACGACTGACAGGGCAGGGCGCGCCGGGGGTAGTTTTTCCCCGCTTCGTCTCCCGCCGCTCACTCCCCTGATGACCCAATCTGGCCGATGACCTGGCCTTTTCTTGATCGAAGCGTGATCGACTCCGTGCCCGGCGCGAGCGGCTCCCAGGGCCGTCCAGGACCCGGCGGGGGCCGGACCGGGGCCGAGCGGCCGGACCGCCGCGCGGGCTCCCCGGGGAATTAAGCCGCCGTTCACCGGCCCTTTCCCGGGTCGGCGAGCGCATTCGCCGGCCGGTCCCGGCCGGGCATTAATGCTTTTCCACCGGATGGCCGCCGCGTCGTTGACATCGGCCGACGGGTGCTGCTATTCACTTCTGCAGCAAGGCTTCCCGGGCTCGACGGCGTACGCGCCGGTGAGCCGGAGCCGCCGGGGAACGAAGTGTGGCTGTCCCTACTCGGCCGGACGTCCAGACCCATACCGGACAGCCCGGCCGGTCAGTAACTTCGAATGCATCGCAAGACCTCGAACGCACCACCAGACTTAAGGAACCGGACATGGCCAACTTCACGATCGACACCGCGGCGCTCAACGACCCCCGCACCAAGCAGGCGTTCGACACGATCAAGAAGTGCGTCGGCTTCTTCGGCATCGTCAGCGCCATCGTGCTCGCCACCTGCGTGGTGGTCGCCTTCATGCACCAGGAGGTCACGACGTTCATGTGGGTGCGGGGCGCGATCCTGCTCCTGGTCGCCCCGCTGATGCTGAGCTGGGTCAACAAGGCCGCCAACGGCGCGGGGGGTCCGTACGACCGGCTCGCCACCGTCTCCGTCATCCTGCCGATCGCGATCATCGCGGTGGACCTGATCCCGGGCATCTGCCCGGCCTGGTACGCCGTCATGCAGGGCATCAGCGCGCTGCCGCTGATCGGGGTCGCGGTGCTGACCCGCAACAGCCAGGTCCGCGCGGCGTTCCGCAAGCAAAAGTAGTAACACTCCGGCCGAGCGCCCTCGTCGATCGCCGAACAGCCCCCTCGGGTTTCCCGAGGGGGCTGTTCGCTGTCTGTCATCGGATTGGCGGGGATGGCGGTCGACGGTGCGGGCCGCGGTCACCGACCCAGTGCGGTCCCGATGACCGGAACCCGCTCCGCGAGCGCTCGCGGAGTGCGGCATTCGAAGAACTCCGTGAGACCGACCGACACACCGCTCACCTTGTGCAGCTCCTGCATCGCCACCGCCGCCAGCATCGAATTCCCGCCGTGGGCGAAGAAGTCAGTGTCCTCGTCCACGTCGTCACGACGCAGTACAGTGCGCCAGACCTCGATCAACCCGTCGGTGATCTGTACCGAACCCGACCCCGGTGCCGAAGCCGGGCCGGCGGTGCGAGGCCGTTCCGCCAGCGAGCGGTCCAGCGCCGGATAATCGACCTTCCCATTGGCGTTGATCGGGATCGATTCGAAGACCAGAAGCTCTCCGACGGTCATCGAGGCGGGGAGGCGTTCGCTCAGGTGCTCTCGGACGCTGTCGAGGTCGACACCACTCCCGGACGGCTCCAGGCAGCCGACGAGTACGGCATCGGCTGTCGGGTCGCCGACGACCAGGACCGCGGCGGCGGCGACTTCGGGGTGGGCCAGCAGGGTCGTTTCGATCTCGCCCAGTTCGATCCGGTTGCCGCGCAGTTTGACCTGGCGGTCGCCGCGGCCGAAGAGGTCCAGGGTGCCGTCGGCGCGCCAGCCTGCCAGGTCTCCGGTGCGGTAGAAGCGGCCGTGCACCGGGTGCACGCCGAAGCGGGCCGCGTTCAGTTCTGGGCGGTCGTGGTAGCCGATGGCCACTCCGGCCCCCGAAATGCACAGTTCGCCGCGGACGCCGACCGGCAGTTCCCGGTCGTGCCGGTCCACGACGTGCACCTGGGTGTTGGCGATCGGGCCGCCGACGTCGAGCCGCGGTCCGGGGTCGTCGGCGATGACACGGGAGGTCGACCAGATCGCGGTTTCGGTCGGGCCGTACGCGTGGTGCAGCACGCAGCCGGCGGTCAGCAGGCGACGGGCCAGCGATACCGGAACCGGTTCGCCGCCGGTGATGACGCTGCGGCCGCGCAAGCAATCCGCCATGCGGTCGAGGACCAGCCGCCAAGTGGTCGGGGTGGCCTGCACGAACCGCGCGTCGTACCGTTCGACCAGTTCGCGCAGCACCCGGCCGTCGCTGCGGGCCGGGTCCGGCGCGGCGGCGAGGCGGCATCCGGAGACCAGGGACACGAACAGTTCCACGCCGGACATGTCGAAGGCGAAGGTGGTCGTCCACAGCATCGTGTCCGCCGGGCCGGCGTCCAGTTGCCGGGCGAAGTGGCTCGCGACGTTGGCCAGCGCGCCGTGCGTGATGAGTGTCCCTTTAGGACGTCCGGTGGAGCCGGAGGTGTAGATCAGGTACGCGCAGGAGGCCGGATCCGGTGCCGGGGGCGCGCTGTGGTCCGCCGGGAGCGCGTCCTCGGCGGGGGAAGCGGACAGCACGGCGAGGTCGGCGGTGGCGAACTGTCCCATGTTTCCAGCCGCTATCAGGATTTTCGCGCCCGAGTCGGCGAGCTGGTAGCGGATTCGGTCCTCGGGGTGTGCCGCGTCCAGGGGCACGTAGGCCGCGCCGGCGAGCCAGGTGCCGAGGACCGCGGTCACGAGTTCGGGGCCGCGCGGGAGCGAGGTGGCCACCCTGTCCCCCGGGCCGATCCCGGCTTCCCGGAGCACGGCGCATTGGGCGACGGCCGCGTGCCACAGCTGGCCGTAGCCGACGAAGCGATCCCCTTCACCGACGGCGCTGGTCTCAGGTGCGCGCACGGCGCGGGTGTGGACGGCCTCGAGCACCGAGGCCGGTTCGACGGGTCGCGCGGTGTCGTTGGCCGCTGAGATGATTTCGTGGTCCTTCGCGCTCCACCACGGCAGGTCGCCGACGCGGCGCTCGGGGTCCTCGGCCACGGCGGAAAGCACTGTCTCGTACCGGGCCAGCAGCAGGCGGACCTGCTCTTCGGGCAGGAGTTCGGACTGGTACCTGGCCGAAACCAGGTCGCCATCGACAGCGATCTCGAGTTCGACGCCGTCGTCGGCGCCGAGGTCCCGGGAGAACGCGTACCGCGCGCGCCTGGACGAATCCGCAGGATTTTCCCCCTGCTGGACAAGAAGTTCTCGAACGGTCCACAGTGGATCGACGAGCAGTCGCCGGTGCACGTTCCCGAGGAACAGGTCCCGTCCGGCGCCATGCGTTTCGAGCAGCACGGCGAAGGCGCCGAGCAGCACCTCGAACTCCGGGACGCCAAGGGATTCGGCCTGTGCGCGGACGGCGCGGACCGTCTCCGCGCACAGCCGGTACCCGATCCGCGCGGCCGCGGCCGGTTCGCCGGAAGCCGGTGCCACGCAAGCCAGTTCTTCGCCCTGCCAGGCACGCGTCGTGTCCATGTCAGATACCCAGTTCCTTGTCGATGAGATCGAAGATCTCGTCGTCGGTCGCCTCGGTGATGTCGTCGTCGGAATCGTCGACGGACCCGGGATCCGGTGCGCTGCCCCGGAATTCCTCCACCAGCAGCTCCAACCGGTCCGCCAGGCGGGCCCTGCCCTCGCCCCGCGCGCCGATCCCGGCCAGCAGCGACCGCAGCCGGTCCAGTTCGGCCAGCACCGGACGGTGGTCTGCTTCCCGGTCGGCGAGCTGCCCATGCAGGTAGCGGGCGAGCTCCACCGGGGTCGGATGGTCGAAGACCACCGCGGCGGGCAGCCGGAGGCCGAGCGCGCCGCTGAGCCGATTGCGGAATTCCAGCGCGGTCAGCGAATCGAAGCCGAGCTGGCGGAAGTACCGGGCCGCTTCGACCGATTCCGGGCCGGATTTCCCGAGCACCAGCGCCGCCTGCGCGAGCACCGCGTTCAGGATCGCGCCTTCGAGCTGTTCGGGCGGCAGCGCGGCGAGTTCCCTGGCCAGTGCGCTGGTCCGGCCGGGGTCGGCGGCTCCGGCGGTCCGCCGTCCCGGCCGGACCAGCCCGGTCATCAGCGCGGGGACCGGGCTGCCGGAGCGGCGCAGCGCGCCCAGGTCCAGCTGGGCGGTGACCAGCAGCGGATCCGTCCGCCCGGTGGCGACGTCCAGCAGCGAGAGCCCGTCGGCCACGGCGAGCGGGCGCAGGCCGTGGCGGGTCATCCGCTGCCGTCCGGCTTCGGTGAGTTCCCCGGCCATGCCGTTCTCCCAGGGGCCCCAGGCCAGCGAGGCGGCGGGCAGTCCTTGCTGGCGGCGGTGCGCGGCGAGCGCGTCGAGGAAGGTGTTGCCCGCCGCGTAGTTGGCCTGTCCGGGACTGCCCCAGACCCCGGCCACCGAGGAGAACAGGGTGAAGGTGTCGAGGTCGAGATGCCTGGTCAGCTCGTGGAGGTTCCAGGCGGCGTCGGCCTTGGGGCGCATGACCTGGTGGACCTGCTCCGGGGTGAGCGAGCCGACGACGCCGTCGTCGAGCACGCCCGCGGCGTGGACCACGCCGGTCAGCGGCTCGGTCTCGGGCAGTCCGGCGAGCACTTCGGCCAGCTGGTCGCGGTCGGCGACGTCGCAGGCGATCACCCGCACTCTCGCCCCGGACCGGGCCAGTTCGCCCGCCAGTTCGGGCATGCCCGCCGCGCCCATGCCCCGCCGCGAGGCGAGCAGCAGGTTCTTGGCCCCGCCCGGCCGCGCCAGGTGCCGGGCGACCAGTCCGCCGAGCGCGCCGGACGCCCCGGTCACCAGCACGGTCCCCGCCCGACCGGACGGCGCGGGCACGGTCAGCACGATCTTCTCGGGCCCGCCGCGGTTCACCCGGGCGAACGCCGCCGCCGCGTGTCGGATGTCCCAGCACTCCACCGGCAGCGGGCGCAGCACACCCTCGACGAGCGGGGTCGACAGCGACGCCAGCAACGGGCCGAACGCTTCGGGAGTCGGGAGTCGGTCGACACGCACGGTTTCCCGTCCGGGAGCCGAAGCGGCGTTCTCGGTGCGGTGCTCCTCGTCGAGTCCCGCTTCGGACAGCACGCGCCACGCGGACCTTTCCGCGACCGCGACGACGTCCGCGCCCTGATGCCGCGCCAGCCGCACCGCGGCCAGCCCGGCCGCCGACGCGGCGTCGTGGATGAGCACTCGCTGTCCTGGCCGGATGTCGGCCACCGCGTGCCACGCGGCGAGCAACGCCAGCGGAGCGGCGGCCGCCTGCGGGTGCGACCAGCCCGCCGGGATCGGCAGCAGCAACCGGGCACCGGTCACCGCGGTGGGGCCGAACGCGCCGTCGAACACGCCCAGGACCGCGTCCCCGACGGCGAACCGGGTCACGCCGGGGCCGGTTTCCAGCACCACTCCGGCGCCTTCTCGGCCCAGGGGCCCGGAACCGCCGTCCAGCACGGTGCGCACGTCTTCCACGTTCACCCCGGCGGCGCGGATGCCCACCCGGACCTCGCCGTCCGCGAGCGGGACGCGGTCTTTCTCGCGCAGTTCCAGGTCTTCCAGCGAGGGCGCGGTGAAGCCGAGCTGCCAGTCCGGTCCGGCGGGCACGGCGAGGCCGTCCGCTTCGGCCCGGTGCAGGCGCGGCACCAGCACTTCCGCGCCGCGGATCGCGAATTCGGGTTCGCGCAGCACGGTCGCGGCCAGCACCAGTGCGCCGGTGCCGTCGACTCGGTCCACGTCGGCCAGCGCGATCCGCTCCGGGTGTTCGCCCGCGGCGCCGCGAATCAGGCCGACGACCCCGGCCCCGTCCAGACGGACACCGACGCCGGGCGTCGCGGCCACGGCTCGTTCGGTCACCACCACCAGCTGCGAACTCTCCATCGCGTCCGCCGCGAGCCAATCGCGTACCACGTCCAGCACGTGCAGCACGGCCTCGCGGGCCTGCCCGGCGATGCCTGCCGCCAGGTCCTCGCCGCGAGGGCAGCAGACGACGACCACCTCGGGCACCGCGGCCCCGGCCTCGACCGCGGCGATCAGCCCCGCGACGTCCGCGTAGCCCATGGCGCCCGGCACGGCCAGTCCGCCGTCGCCGCCGAGGACAGCCGACGAAAGGACGGGAGCCGCGTCGGGCAGTTCGACCGGCGCCCATTCGATCCGGAACAGCCCGTCGTGGGTGCGGTCCAGCGAAGCGGCGGTCAACGGGGTCAACACCACCGACTGCGCGGAGGCGACGAGCTGTCCGGCCGGGTCGGCCAAGGTCACCTCGACGCCCTCGGCGGCCGGGGCCAGGCGGACCCGCGTCGCGATCGCGCCGGAGGCGTGCACGTCCACACCGCTCCACATCGTGGGCAGCGACGGCGCACCGCCGGTGGACTCGGCCAGCTGGGTCAGGTGCAGGGCGGCGTCGAGCAACGCGGGGTGGACGCCGTATCCGGCGACGTCGGTGCCCTCGGGCAGGGCTACGTCCGCGAAGACCTCGTCGCCGCGCCGCCACGCCGCGCGGACGCAGCGCGCGGCGGGCCCGTAGCTGGCTCCCGAGGCGGCCAATTCTTCGTACAGCGCAGTGACATCGATGGTTTCCGCGCCGGCCGGTGGCCACTGCGAACTCCACGAGGCCAGTCCGGCGTCGTGGCCGCCAGGGGCGAGCGTGCCGGACGCGTGCCGCACCCACGGGGCGTCGCCGATCCGGGTGTGCACCGCCACCGGCCGCCGCTCGTCGGCGTCCGCTTCGCCGACGGTGACCTGCATCGACACGCTGTCCCGGCTCGGCAGCACCACCGGCGTCTCGACGAGAAGTTCTTCGAGCTGACCGCATCCGGCCTCGTCCCCGGCGCGGATCGCCAGGTCCGCCAGCGCCGCGGCGGGCAGGATCGTCCGGCCTGCCAGTGTCGAGTCCTCGAGCCAGGACGGGGTTCCCGGAGCGAGGCGACCGGTGAGCATGACCCCGCCGGTGGCGGGCAGTTCCGCAACAGCGCCCAGGAGCGGATGTTCGGGGCTGCGCAGGCCGAAGTCGTCGGCACGGCCGCTCGCGACCGCGTTCAGCCAGTACCGCCGGTGCTGGAAAGCGCAGGTGGGCAGCTCGACCCGGCGAGCACCCGTGCCCGCGAAAACGTTGTGCCAGTCGAAGTCCAGGCCACGAACGTACACTTTGGACACCGCCGTCAGCAGCGCACGGACCTCCTCGCGTCCGCGCCGCGCCACCGGAATCCACGCCTCGTCCGCCTCGTCGGGACGGCTCAACGGCCCCATTCCCGACAAGACCCCGTCCGGGCCGACCTCGACAAACGTCCGCACCCCCAGTTCCCGCAGGGTTCCCGCCACGTCCGAGAAGCACACCGCCTCGCGCACATGCCGCACCCAGTAGCCCGGGTCGGTCACCTCGTCGGCCACGACGCGCCCGGTCAACCCCGACACCAACGGGATCGTCGGACGATGGCACTCCACCGAGTTCACGACTTCGGCGAACCGCGCCAGCATCGGCTCCATCAACGGTGAATGGAACGCATGCGACACCGACAACCGCTTCGTCCGGCACCCCTCCAGTTCCGCCGCGGCCGCGAGAACCTCTTCCTCCACCCCGGAAATCACCACCGCCGTCGGCCCGTTCACCGCGGCCACCCCCACGCCCGGACGGCCCGCGATCACCTCCGACACCTGCTCCGCGGTCGCCTCCACCGCCACCATCGCCCCGCCGGTCGGCAACTCCTGCATCAACCGACCACGAGCCGCGACCACCGCACACGCGTCGGGCAGCGACCACACTCCAGCCACATACGCGGCCGCCAGCTCGCCGATCGAATGGCCCGCGACCACGCTCGGCCGCATCCCCCACGACTCCAGCAGCCGGAACCACGCGACCTCCACCGCGAACAACCCCGACTGCGCCCACACCGTGTCGTTGACGTCGCCGTACTCACCCCGGATCACCGCCGCGGGCGAACCGCCCAAATGCTTCTCCAACCCGGCACACACCGCGTCGAAGACTTCCGCGAACACCGGAAACACCGAGTACAGGCCCAACCCCATGCTCAAGCGCTGCGCACCCTGACCAGTGAAGACGTAACCGACCTTGCCGAGCGAACCCGCCACACCCGACACCACGCCAGCGGATTCACGCCCCGCAGCCAACGCCGCCAGCCCTTGGCCATGGTCACCCAGCACGACCGCACGGTGCTCCAACGCCGCCCGAGAAGCCAACGACCACCCCACGTCCAGCGGCTCATCAGCCAGCCCGGCCAATCGCCCGGCCTGCGCAGCCAAGCCTTCCGGCGAACGAGCCGACACCACCCACGGCACCACCGGCAACACCACGTCTGTCTCAACCGGATTCTCCGGAACCGCCGGAGCCTGCTCCACGATGACGTGGGCGTTCGTCCCGGAGAACCCGAACGACGACACCCCGGCCCGACGAGGACGGTCACCGACCTCCGGCCACGACACCGCCTCGGTCGCCAACCGCACCGCGCCCGAATCCCACTCCACCCGCGTGGACGGCTCCTCGGCGTGCAACGTCGCGGGCACCACGCCCCGACGGATCGCCGACACCATCTTGATCACCCCGGCCACCCCGGCTGCCGCCTGCGCATGGCCGATGTTCGACTTCACCGACCCCAGCAGCAGCGGCCGGTCCGCGGGCCGGTCCTGTCCGTACGTGGCCAGCAGGGCTTCCGCCTCGATCGGGTCGCCCAGCCGGGTTCCCGTGCCGTGCCCGTCGACGACGTCCACGCCGTCGGGCCCCACCCCCGCGCGCGCCAACGCCGCACGGATCACCCGCTGCTGCGACGGACCATTCGGCGCGGTCAACCCGTTCGACGCACCGTCCTGGTTCACCGCCGAACCCGCCACCACCGCCAACACCCGATGCCCGTTGCGCCGAGCATCCGAAAGCCGCTCCAGCACCAAAACCCCAGAACCCTCACCCCAGCCGACACCGTCGGCACCGTCCCCATAGGACTTGCACCGACCGTCCGGCGACAGGCCCCGCTGCCGCGAAAAGTCGATGAACGTGGCCGGGGTGGACATCACCGTCACGCCACCGGCCAGCGCCAGCGAGCACTCCCCCGCGTTGAGCGACTGCGCCGCCAAATGCAGCGCGACCAGCGACGACGAACACGCGGTATCCACCGTCACCGCCGGCCCCTCCAGGCCCAGCGCGTAGGAGATCCGGCCGGAGGCGATCGAGCCCATGTTGCCGGTGGCGAGGTAGCCCTCGGACTGCTCGCGCGCCTGGTTCCAGATCAGGTAGTCGTGGTAGAACAGCCCGGCGAACACCCCGGTGTCGCCGCCGCGCAACGAGTTCGGGTCGATCCCGGCATCCTCCAACGCCTCCCACGACGTCTCCAGATACACCCGCTGCTGCGGATCCATCGCGAGCGCCTCGCGAGGACTGATGCCGAAGAACTCCGCGTCGAAACCACTCGCCCCGTAAAGGAAACCGCCCTCCGCGCAGATGCTCTTGCCGAGCGCGTCCGGGTCGGGGTCGAGCAGGTCGGCGGGCCAGCCGCGGTCGGCAGGCAGCGGGCCGATCGCGTCGGTGCGCGCTTCGAGCAGTTCCCACAGCTGGTCCGGGGACGAGACCCCGCCGGGGAACCGGCAGGCCATGCCGACGATCGCGACAGGTTCTTGCTTGCGCTCCTCGGCTTCGCGGAGGCGCTCGCGGGTCTGGTGCAGTTCGGTGGTGACCCGCTTCAGATAGTCGCGGAGCTTGTCCTCGTTCGACATCCGGGAGTCCTTCCTCTTTCGTGCGCGGAGTTCAGATCCCGAGCTGTTTGTCGATGAAGTCGAACATGTCGTCGTCGCTGGCGGACTGGAGCTGGTCGGCGACCGAATCGTCGGCGCCGCCCTCCGATTCGGTCAGCGCGGCGAGCAGGTCGGTGAGCCGGGCGGCGACCCTCGCCCGCGCGGTGTCGTCGGCCCGCAGTTCGGCGAGGGAGGCTTCGAGCCGGTCGAGGCCCGAGTAAGCCGACAGCGCGGGCTGCTCCGCGGCCTCCCCGGTCTCGGCGCCGAACATCCCTTCCAGCAGGAAGTCCGCCAGTGCGCTCGAGGTCGGGTAGTCGAAGACCGCGGTGGGCGAAAGGCGTTCCCCGGTTGCCTCGTTCAACCGGTTGCGCAGCTCGATCGCGGTCAGCGAGTCGAAGCCGACTTCGCGGAACGGGCGGTCCGCGTCGAGCCCGCCGGTCCCGGCCAGGCCCAGCACCAGCGCGGCCTGCGTGCTGACCAGCTCGCGCAGCGCGTCCCGGCGTTCCGGTTCGCTCAGGTCGTGAAGCGTGCTGCGGGCGTCCACGACGCGTTCGCCGACCGCGCGGCGGGCCGGCGCCGAGGGCCGGGCGCTGGGCACCAGGGCCGACAGCAGCGGCGGCACCTCCCCGGACCGGCGCACCCCGGCCAGGTCGAGCCGGGCCGACACCAGCAGCGGAGCGCACTGGCCCAGCGCGGCGTCGAGCACGCGCAGCCCTTCCGGTTCCGGCAGCGGAGCCAGCCCTTGGCGCGACATCCGCCGCCAGTCGGCTTCGGTGAACTCGCCGGCCATCCCGGATTCCCACGGACCCCACGCGATCGACACCGCGGGCAGGCCCCGCTGGCGGCGGTGCGCGGCGAGCGCGTCGAGGAAGGTGTTGCCCGCCGCGTAGGCGGCCTGTCCGGCGTTGCCCCAGATCCCGGCGACGGAGGAGAACACCACGAAGAAGTCCGGGTTCATCGGCTGTGTCAGCTCGTGCAGATGCCAGGCCGCGTCCACCTTCGGGCGCAGTACCGCGGTCATCCGCTCGTCGGTCAGCGAGCCGATGACCCCGTCGTCGAGGACCCCGGCCGAATGCACCACGCCGGTCAGCGACACGCCGTCCAGCACTCCGGCGAGCTGCTCGCGGTCAGCGGCGTCGCACGCCAGCATCGTGGTTTCGACGCCGCGTTGTTCCAGGTCCGCGGCCAGCTCGGCGAGCCCGGGGGCGTCGGCGCCGCGCCGGGACAGCAGCAGCAACCGCTTGGCGATACCGGTTTCGGCCAGCCGCAGGGCGACCAGCCGGCCCAAGGCTCCGGAAGCGCCCGTGATCAGCACCGTGCCCGCGGCTCGGGTGTCGTCCGGGGCAGGCGGCGAAACCCGGGTCAGCCTCGGCACCCGCACCTCGCCGGCGCGCACCGCGAACTCGGACTCCCCCGCCGCGATCCCGGCACGCACCCAGTCGAGGACGGCGGGACTGGCCAGATCGTCCACATCGGACAGCACGATCCGGCCGGGGTTCTCCGACTGCGCGACGCGGACGAGACCCCACACCGGCGCGGTCGCCAGGTCCAGGGCGAGCCCGTCGCCGACGTCGACCGCGCGTTCGGTGACCACGGCGAGCCGGGTTTCGGTGTCCGTGGCGAGCCATGCCCGCAGCCGGGCCAGCACGTCGAGCGCGACGGCGTTGGCCTGTTCCGGCAGTTCGCCGTCGAGCGTCGGCACCGTCAGCAGTTCGAGGTCGGCGTTCGAGGAGTCGGCGGGCGGGACCGACGTCCACTCGACCGCGTAGGTCGAGCCGTCGGAACTCGCGGTCAGCTCTTCAACGCTTGCCGTGCGCAGGGCCAGCGTCCCGACCGACGCCACCGGCTCGCCGGAGGCGTCGGCCAGCGCGAGCGCGATCCCGCCCGGCACCGGCGAGATCCGCACCCGGGCCGCCGAAGCGCCGGACGCGTGCACCACCACGTCGTTCCAGGCGAACGGCAGCCGCAGTCCCTCGGTGTCCACTCCGGCCGCGTGCAACGCCGCGTCGAACAGGGCGGGGTGCACGCCGAACCCTGCGATGGGAACGCCTTCGGGCAGTTCGACTTCGGAGAACAGCTCCTCGCCGCGCCGCCAGACCGCGCGGACGCCCTGGAACACCGGCCCGTATTCGAGCCCGGTCTTGGCCAGCTCCGGATAGAAACCGTCCAGGTCGATCGGCTCCGCGCCGGCCGGTGGCCACTGCGCCAGGTCTGAGCCGTCGGCGGGGGCGGCTCCGGCGGACACCGCGCCCGCCGCGTGCCGGACCCATTCGCCGTCGCCGCTCTTCGCGTAGACAGTGAGCGCACGGCGGCCGGTGTCGTCCGGACCGTCGACGGTGAGCTGAATCCGGGCCGAGACCCCGGTTTCGAGCTTGAGCGGGGCCTCGATCAGCAGCTCGTCGATGTGGTCGCAGCCCACCTCGTCGGCGGCGCGGACGACCATGTCCAGCAGCGCGGTGCCCGGCACGAGCACCCGACCCGCCACCACATGGTCGGCCAGCCACGGCTGTTCGCCGAGCGAGAGCCGGCCGGCGAGCATGACCCCGCCGGTGGCGGGCAGTTCCGCAACAGCGCCCAGGAGCGGGTGCTCGGGGCTGTCCATGCCGAGGTCGTCGGCGTGGCCGCCGGTGAGCGCGTTGAGCCAGTATCGCTGGTGCTGGAAAGCGTAGGTGGGCAGCTCGACCCTCCGGGCACCCGAGCCGTCGAAAACGTTGTGCCAGTCGAAGTCCAGGCCGCGAACGTACACTTTGGACACCGCGGTGAGCAGTGCACGGACCTCGTCGCGTCCGCGCCGTGCCACCGGTATCCACGTCTCGTCACGGCCGTCGGGGCGGCTCAGCGGGCCCATTCCCGACAGGACCCCGTCGGGGCCGACCTCGACGAAGGTCCGGACTCCCTGGTCCCGCAGGGTGCTCGCGACGGCGACGAAGTCCACGGCCTCGCGCACATGCCGAACCCAGTAGCCCGGGTCCGTCACCTCGTCGCCGACCACCCGCCCGGTCAACCCCGACACCAACGGGATCGTCGGACGATGGCACTCCACCGAGTTCACGACTTCGGCGAACCGCGCCAGCATCGGCTCCATCAACGGTGAGTGGAACGCATGCGACACCGACAACCGCTTCGTCCGGCAACCCTCCAGTTCCGCCGCGGCCGCCAGCGCCTCGTCCTCGACGCCGGAAATCACGACTGCCTTCGGGCCGTTCACCGCGGCGATACCCACTCCGGCGCGGCCTGCGATCGCCTTCCGAACCTCGTCTTCGGTCGCCTCGACGGCGACCATCGCGCCGCCGGTGGGCAACTCCTGCATCAACCGGCCGCGCGCCGCCACCACCGCACACGCGTCCGAAAGCGACCACACTCCAGCCACATACGCGGCCGCCAGCTCGCCGATCGAATGGCCCGCGACCACGCTCGGCCGCATCCCCCACGACTCCAGCAGCCGGAACAGGGCGACCTCGGTCGCGAACAGCGCGGACTGCGCCCACACCGTGTCGTTGAGGTCGCCGTGCTCGCCCCGGATCACCGCCGCGGGTGAACCGTCCAAATGCTCTTCCAAACCGGCACACACCGCGTCAAAGGCTTCCGCGAACACCGGGAACACCGCGTGCAGCCCGGCACCCATGCCTAGCCGCTGCGCACCTTGACCGGTGAAAACAAACCCGACCTTGCCGAGCGACCCCACCACACCCGACACCACCTGGGCGGACTCGCGGCCCTCGGCCAGTGCGGCCAATCCCTGGCTGTGATCGCCCAGCACGACCGCACGGTGCTCCAACGCCGCCCGGGAAGCCAGCGACCACCCCACGTCCAGCGGCTCATCAGCCAGCCCGGCCAACCGCGCCGCCTGCGCAGCCAAGCCTTCCGGCGAACGCGCCGACACCACCCACGGCACCACCGGCAGCTCGACGTCGATCTCGACGGGAAGCTCCGCGACCTCCGGCACCTGCTCCACGATGACGTGCGCATTAGTCCCCGAGAACCCGAACGACGACACCCCCGCCCGACGCGGCCGATCGCCGACCTCCGGCCACGACGTCGCCTCGGTCGCCAACCGCACCGCGCCCGATTCCCACTCCACCCGGGTGGAGGGCTGTTCCGCGTGCAGGGTCGCGGGCACCACGCCGCGGTGCATCGCCGACACCATCTTGATCACCCCGGCCACCCCCGCGGCGGCCTGTGTGTGCCCGATGTTCGACTTCACCGACCCCAGCAGCAACGGCCGGTCGGCCGGCCGGTCCTGTCCGTACGTGGCCAGCAGGGCTTCCGCCTCGATCGGGTCGCCCAGCCGGGTCCCGGTCCCGTGCCCGTCCACGACGTCCACGCCGTCCGGCTCCAGTCCCGCGCTGGCCAGTGCCGCACGGATCACCCGTTGCTGCGAAGGACCATTCGGCGCCGTCAACCCGTTCGACGCACCGTCCTGGTTCACCGCGCTGCCGGCCACCACGGCCAACACTTGATGCCCGTTGCGCCGCGCGTCCGAAAGCCGCTCCAGCACCAAAACCCCAGAACCCTCACCCCAACCGACACCATCGGCACCGTCCCCATAGGACTTACACCGACCATCCGGCGACAAGCCCCGCTGACGCGAAAAGTCGAAGAACGCGCCCGGGGTGGACATCACCGTCACCCCACCCGCCAGCGCCAGCGAGCACTCCCCCGCGTTCAAAGACTGCGCCGCCAAATGCAGCGCGACCAGCGACGACGAACACGCGGTATCCACCGTCACCGCCGGCCCCTCCAAGCCCAGCGCGTAGGAAACGCGGCCGGAAGCGACCGAACCCATGCTGCCGGTGCCCAGGTAGCCTTCCGAGTCTTCGTGGACCTGATGCCAGGACAGATAGTCGTGGTAGAACAGCCCTGCGAACACCCCGGTGTCACTGCCCCGCAACGAGTTCGGGTCGATCCCGGCATCCTCCAACGCCTCCCACGACGTCTCCAGATACACCCGCTGCTGCGGATCCATCGCGAGCGCCTCGCGAGGACTGATGCCGAAGAACTCCGCGTCGAAACCACTCGCCCCGTAAAGGAAACCGCCCTCCGCGGCGACGCTCTTCCGTACCGCGTCCGGATCGGAGTCGACCAGGTCGGCGGGCCAGCCCCGGTCGGTCGGAAAGGTCCCGACCGCGTCAGTGCGCGAGGCGAGCAGCTCCCACAGCTCCGCCGGGGAGGACACGCCGCCGGGGAACCGGCAGGCCATGCCCACGATGGCGATGCGGTCCTCGCCGGTGGCCGCGCGCGGTGCGACGCGCGCGGGGGCGGTCTCGCTCCGGCCGGTCAGTTCGCCCAGCAGGAACGCGGTCAGTGCGGCCGGGGTGGGATAGTCGAACACCACGGTGGCGGGCAGCCGCGCGCCGGTGGCCGCGCCCAGGCGCGTCCGGAGTTCCACGGCGGTCAGCGAGTCGAACCCGGAGTCGCGAAAGGACCGTCCGAAGTCAACAGTCGCGTCCCCGGTCAGGCCGAGCACCTGTCCGGCCTGCGCCAGCACCAGATCCCGCACGAGGTCCGCGCGCTCGGCCTCGCCCAGCGACGCGAGCCGCTCAGCCAACGCGTTCCCGTCGGCGGACGACTGCTCGATGGTGCGTCGGGCGGGTGCCGAGGCGCCGACCAGCCCGGACAGCACCTGTGGCACCTCCCCGGCCCGCCGCAGCGCGGCCAGGTCCAGCCGGGCCGCGACCAGCAGCGGCGCGGGAGCGGCGACCGGACCGGTCACCAGGTCCAACACGACGAGACCCTGCGCCGCGGACAGGCTCCGCAGGCCCTGGCGGGACAGCCGGGTGCGATCGGTCCCGGTCAGTGCTCCGGCCATGCCGGTGTCCCACGGGCCCCAGGCCAGCGACACCGCGGCGCGGCCCTGCCGGCGTCGATGGGCGGCGAGCGCGTCGAGGAAGGCGTTGCCCGCCGCGTAGTTCGCCTGTCCAGCGGTGCCCCACACCCCGGCGACCGACGAGAACAGGACGAAGAAGTCCAGCTCAGCACCCTCGGTCAGCTCGTGCAACTGCCACGCACCGTCGACCTTCGGCCGCAGCACGGCGGCCATCCGCTCGGCCGTCAGCGACTCGACGACCCCGTCGTCGAGCACTCCGGCGGTGTGCACCACACCGGTGATCGGCACGCCGTCCAGCACCGCGGCCAACTGCGTCCGGTCAGCGACGTCGCACGCGGCGACGGTCACCTCGACACCGGACCGTTCCAGTTCCGCCGCCAGCCCCGGCATTCCCGGTGCCTCGGCTCCCCGGCGGGACAACAAAATCAGCCGCGCGACAGCGCCGGTCTCGGCCAAGTGCCGGGCGACCAGTCCGCCCAGCGCACCGGACGCGCCGGTCACCAGCACGGTGCCCGGACGGGTCCGGGGAGCCGGCCGCGGCGCGGTCGTTCGGGCCAGCCGCGGGACCCGCACCTCGCCGGAACGCACCACGAACCGCGATTCCCCGGCCGCCACTCCGGCCCTCAGAGCCCGCTCGTCAGCACTGTCGTCCACATCGGACAGGACGATCCGGCCGGGATGCTCGGCCTGCGCGGCCGAGACCAGGCCCCACACCGTCGCGGCGGCCACGTCGAGGGGCAGGCCGTCACCGGCGTCCACCGCGCGCTCAGTGACCACGACCAGCCGGGTTTCGGTGTCCGCCGCGAGCCATTCCCGCAGCACGGCCAGCACGTCGGCCGCCGCGGCGTGCGCTTGTTCGGGCACTGGGCCCGCGGCCGGATTCACCCGCAGGACCAGGAAATCGGCGTCTTCGCTGCTCCCCCACCCCGCCCAGCGACCGGAGTCCGGGGAGCCGGACGGCACCGGCGCCCATTCCAGGCGGAACAGGTCGTCTCGGGGAGTTTCCCGGCCGGCCGGCAGCGGCCGCAGGGCCAGCGCGCCCACGGTGGCGATCGGTTCGCCCGCCGGATCGGCGAGGACCAGCGACACCCCGTCGGTGGCCTGGGGGCTGATCCGGACCTGGGCGGTCGTCGCGCCGGTCGCGTGGACCCGGACGTCCCGCCAGGCGAACGGGACCTCCAGCCGCACGCCGTCGGCGCCGACCACCGCGTGCAGGGCGGCGTCGAACAGCGCGGGGTGCACGGCGAAGCCGGCGACTTCGGTGTCCTCGGGCAGCGCGACCTCGGCGAACAGGTCCGCGCCGAGCCGCCAGACCGCGCGGACGCCCCGGAACACCGGCCCGTAGCCGAGTCCGGCTTCGGCCAGCGCCGGGTAGAAGTTCTCCAGATCGACCGGCACCGCCCCGGCCGGGGGCCACTGCGCGAACCGCACGGCCTCGACCGCGGCACCCGGCCGCACGGTGCCCGCCGCGTGGCGCACCCAGTCGTCGCCGCTACGCGCGTACAGGGCCGCTTCGCGGCTGCCGTCCGGGCCCGGTCCGCTCACCGTGACCTGGACCCGCACCGAATCCTCGAGTACCAGCGGCGTTTCCATCAGGAGCTCGTCGATGTGGTCGCAGCCCACCTCGTCGGCGGCGCGGACGACCATGTCCAGCAGCGCGGTGCCCGGCACGAGCACCCGACCCGCCACCACATGGTCGGCCAGCCACGGCTGTTCGCCGAGCGAAAGCCGACCAGTCAGTATCACCCCGCCGGTCGCGGGCAGCTCCACCGCCGCGCCCAGCAACGGATGCCGGGGGCTGTGCAGGCCGAAAACGTCTACGCGACCGCTCGCGACCGCCTTCAGCCAGTACCGCTGACGCTGGAACGCATAGGTCGGCAGCTCGACCCTCCGGGCACCCGTGCCCGCGAAAACGTGATGCCACTCCACATCCAGGCCGCGCGCGTACACTTTGGACACCGCCGTCAGCAGCGCACGGACCTCATCGCGTCCGCGCCGCGCCACCGGAATCCACGCCTCGTCCGCCTCGTCGGGACGGCTCAACGGCCCCATCCCCGACAAGACCCCGTCGGGACCCACCTCGACAAACGTCCGGACTCCCAGTTTCCGCAGGGTTCCCGCCACGTCCAAGAAGCACACCGCCTCGCGCACATGCCGCACCCAGTAGCCCGGGTCCGTCACCTCGTCGCCGACCACGGCCCCGGTCAACCCCGACACCAGCGGCAGCTCCGGACGTCGACACTCCACCGAGTTCACGACTTCGGCGAACCGCGCCAGCATCGGCTCCATCAACGTCGAATGGAACGCATGCGACACCGACAACCGCTTCGTCCGGCACCCCGCGCCCGCCAGTTCCTTCGCGGCCGCCAGAACCTCGTCCTCGACCCCGGAAATCACCACTGCCTTCGGGCCGTTCACCGCGGCGATACCCACCCCTGCGCGGCCCGCGATCGCCTTCCGAACCTCGTCTTCGGTCGCCTCGACGGCGACCATCGCGCCGCCGGTCGGCAACTCCTGCATCAACCGACCACGAGCCGCCACCACCGCACACGCATCCGAAAGCGACCACACCCCAGCCACATACGCGGCCGCCAGCTCGCCGATCGAATGGCCCGCCACCGCACTCGGCCGCACACCCCACGACTCCAACAACCGGAACCACGCGACCTCCACCGCGAACAACCCCGACTGCGCCCACACCGTGTCGTTGATATCCCCGTACTCACCCCGGATCACCGCCGCCGGCGAACCATCCAAATGCTCTTCCAACCCGGCACACACCGCATCAAAAGCTTCCGCGAACACCGGAAACACCGAGTACAGGCCCAACCCCATGCTCAAGCGCTGCGCACCCTGACCAGTGAAAACAAACCCGACCTTGCCGAGCGAACCCGCCACGCCCGACACCACCTGGGCGGACTCGCGGCCCCCGGCCAACGCCGCCAACCCCTCGCCATGGTCACCCAACACGACCGCACGGTGCTCCAACGCCGCCCGGGAAGCCAGCGACCACCCCACGTCCAGCGGCTCATAAGCCAACCCTGCCAACCGCGCCGCCTGTGCAGCCAAGCCTTCCGGCGAACGCGCCGACACCACCCACGGCACCACCGGCAACACGACATCAGCCTCGACCGGAGCCTCCGCGACCGCCGGAGCCTGCTCCACGATCACATGCGCATTGGTCCCCGAGATACCGAACGACGACACCCCCGCCCGACGAGGACGGTCACCGACCTCCGGCCAGGACACCGCCTCGGTCGCCAACCGGACCGCGCCCGATTCCCAGTCCACTTGGGACGATGGCTCGCCCGCGTGCAGGGTCGCGGGCAGTTCCTCGTGACGCAGCGCGAGCACGGTCTTGATCACGCCCGCCACTCCGGCGGCCCACTGCGCGTGCCCGATGTTCGACTTCACCGACCCCAGCCACAGTGGACGGTCCCGGTCCTGACCGTAGGCCGCCAGCAACGCCTGCGCCTCGATCGGATCGCCCAGCCGGGTCCCCGTGCCGTGACCCTCCACGGCGTCGACGTCAGCGGCCTCGATGCCCGCGTCGGCGAGCGCGGCGCGGATCACCCGCTGCTGCGAAGGACCGTTCGGCGCCGTCAACCCGTTCGACGCACCGTCCTGGTTCACCGCGCTGCCAGCCACCACGGCCAGCACTTGATGCCCGTTGCGCCGCGCGTCCGAAAGCCGCTCCAAGAGCAGCAGACCGCCGCCCTCGGCCATGCCCATGCCGTCGGCCTGCTCCGCATAGGCCTTGCAGCGGCCGTCCGGCGCCAGGCCCTGCTGGCGGGTGAACCACTCCAGCCACGACGGCGTCGCGTGCACAGTCACGCCGCCGGTCAGCGCCAGCGAGCACTCCCCGGCACGCAACGACTGCGCCGCCAGGTGCAGGGCGACCAACGACGAGGAGCACGCCGTGTCGACGGTGAGCGCGGGGCCTTCCAGTCCGAGGGTGTAGGAGACCCGGCCGGAGAGGATGCTGGGCGCGATCCCGGATTGGAGATGCCCCTGAAGCTCTTCGGGCGCGTTGCCGCCGTACCCGGAGGCCGCGCCGCCGACGAACACGCCGGTCGTCGAGCCGCGCAGCCGTTTCGGATCGAGGCCCGCGCGTTCGAACGCCTCCCAGGACAGTTCCAGCAGCATCCGCTGTTGCGGGTCCATCGCCAGCGCCTCGCGCGGGCTGACGCCGAAGAACGCGGCATCGAATTCTCCCGCCGCAGCAAGGAATCCGCCGCCGAGTGTGGCGATGTCGCCGAGGCCGTCCCAGCCCCGATCGGAGGGCAGCGGCCCGACGGCGTCGCCGCCCGCGGCCAGGAGCCGCCACAGTTGCTCGGGGTCGCTGATGTCGCCGGGCAGGCGGCAGCTCATCGCGACGATCGCGATCGGCTCGTCCGCGGCCGCGCCGGTGCGCTCCGGTGTCCGCGCGGCGTCGGCGAGCCCGAGAAGTTCGGTTCGCAGGAACTCGGCCAGTGCGAGCGGGGTCGGATGGTCGAAGGTGAGCGTGCTGGGCAGCTTGCGCCCCAGCGCGGTGCACAGCCGGCCACGCAGGTCGACCCCGGTGACCGAGTCGAAGCCGATCTCCTTGAAGGTCAGCGCGGAATCCACCGACTCCGGCGACGCGTGCCCGAGGACGGCGGCGGCCTGCGCCCGGACCAGGTCGAGCACCCGCGTGACCTGCTCCGCGGCCGACTTCCCGGCCAACGTCCGCGCCCACCCGGAGACCGGGGCGGCCACGGGTTCCGGCAGGCTCGCGGCGACGCCGTCGAGCCGGCGGGGAGCTCCGGCGTCGAGCCAGAACCGTTCGTGCTGGAAGGCGTAGGTGGGCAGGTCGACGCGGTTCGCCGCGGGCAGCACGGCCGTCCAGTCCACCGGCACGCCGTGCGTGTACGCCTCGGCGAGGGAGGCGAGCAGCCGGGCGCTGTCGCCCTCGTCGCGGCGCAGCGTGCCGCACACCGCACCGGCGTCCGCCAAGGTGTCGGCGATCGCGGCAGTCAGCACCGGATGCGGGGACACCTCGATGAACACCCGGTCGCCGAGAACCCGCACGGCACGGTCGAAACGCACCGGCGCCCGCAGGCTTTCATACCAGTACCCGGCGTCCAGTTCGTCTCCGGTCAGAGTTTCACCGGTCATCGCCGACACCATCGGCACCCGGCCACGCCGCGGCTCGATCCCCGCCAGCACCGCACGGATCTCCGCTTCCAGCCGCTCCACCTGCGCGGAGTGCGACGCGTAGTCCACCGAAACCATCCGCGCCCGGATGTCCTCGGCGTCCAGCTCCGCCTTCAACTCCGCCAGCGCCGCCGGTTCACCCGAGACCACCACTGCGGACGGCCCGTTGACCGTGGCCAGCGACAACCGCTCACCCCACCGGGCGAGCCGCTCTTCCACTTCGGCCACGGTCGCGTTGACCGACAACATGCCGCCCAGACCCGCGAGCGCAGTCAGCGATTTCGACCGCAGAGAAACGATCCGCGCACCGTCCTCGAGGGACACCATCCCCGCGACCGTGGCCGCCGCGATCTCGCCCTGGGAGTGGCCCACCACCGCAGCGGGCACGACACCCGCGGCTTCCCACGCCGCGGCAAGGGAAACCATCACCGCCCACAACACGGGCTGCACGACGTCCGCCGACTCCAGCTCGCCTTCGAGCACCTCGGACAGCTTCCAGTCCACAAAGGACTCCAACGCTGCCGCGCACTCCGCCAGCCGGGCCGCGAACACCGGATTCGTCCGCGCCAGCGCGAGCCCCATGCCCCGCCACTGCGAACCCTGGCCGGGAAAGACGAACACCGGCCGCCCGGAACCGCGCGCGACCCCGGAGACGACCTCGGCCCCGGGCACCCCGTCGGCGAGACCGGCCAACCCGGTCCGCAGGTCCCCGGTCACCACCGCGCGATGCTCGAACGGGGTCCGGGTGGTGGCCAGCGACCAGGCCAGCTCAGCCGGTTCGAGCCCGGGCCGCGCCGACACCCAGTCTCGCAGCCGGGCCGCCTGCGCCCGCAGCCCCTCGGCCGAGCGAGCGGACAGCACCCAAGCCGGGACCGCTTCCGGCACCGGCACCTGCTCCGTGGTGCCGGGGGCTTCTTCCACGATGACGTGCGCGTTGGTGCCGCTGAGCCCGAATCCGGACACCCCGGCCCGGCGGGGACGGTCGCCCGCCGGCCACCGCACCGGTTCGCTCAGCAGCCGGACAGTGCCGCGCGACCAGTCGACGCGCGGGGTCGGCTCCTCGCCGTGCCGGGTCGCGGGCAGCACGCCGTTGCGCAGCGCGAGCACCATCTTGATCACCCCGGCCACCCCGGCCGCGGCCTGGGTGTGCCCGAGGTTCGACTTGACCGAGCCCAGCCACAACGGCTCGTCCCGCTCCCGGCCGTAGGTGGCGAAGAGGGCTTCCGCCTCGATCGGGTCGCCGAGAGTGGTCCCGGTGCCGTGCGCCTCCACTGCGTCCACTTCGGACGCGTCGAGCCGGGCATTGGCCAGAGCCTGGCGGATCACCGCCTGCTGCGCCTCGCCGTTCGGGGCGGTCAGGCCGTCGCTCGCGCCGTCGGAGTTGACCGCGGAACCGCTCAGCACGGCCAGCACCGGCTGTCCGTCGCGGATAGCGTCGGACAACCGCCGCAACACGAGCAGGCCGACCCCCTCCGACCACACGGTGCCGTCAGCGGCGGCGGAGAACGGCAGGCAGTCCCCCTCCGGCGACAGCGCCCGCAGGCCGCTGAACGCGACGAAGTTGCCGGGCGTCGACATCACGGAGACGCCGCCGGCCAGCGCCAGCGAGCAGTCGCCAGCGCGCAATGCCTGTGCGGCAAGGTGAATCGCGACCAGCGAACTGGACGCGGAGGTGTCCACGGTGAGGGACGGCCCGTGCAGCCCTAGCAGATACGAGACCCGGCCGGACAGCACGCTGGTCGTGGTGCCGGTCAGCAGGTAGCCCTTCACCGGCGAGGGCGCGTCCTCCAGCCGCGGGCCGTATTCCCGGGGCTCCGCGCCGACGAACACCCCGGCGCTGGTGCCCCGGAGCGACTCCGGGACGATGGCAGCCCGTTCGAGGGCCTCCCACGAAGCTTCCAGCAGCAACCGCTGCTGCGGTTCCATCGCCAGCGCCTCTCGCGGCGGAATGCCGAAGAACCACGCGTCGAAACCGGTTGCGTCGTCGAGGAAACCGCCGCGGGCGAGGTAAGTCTTCCCGGCCGCTTCCGGATCTCGGTCGTGCAGGTCCGGCCGCCACGCCCGGTCTTCGGGGAACGCCGACAGCACGTTCCCGCCTTCGGCCAGCAGCTCCCAGAGGTCTTCGGGCGAGCGGACGCCGCCGGGGTACCGGCAGCTCATGCCGACGACGGCCACCGGCTCCGCGCCGTCGGCCGCGCTTCCCGTGCCGTTCGTTCGGTCGGTCTCGTTCACAACACCCTCGGCATTCCGGAGATCTTCTGGGATAGCTGCGCGAATCCCGCCGCTACCTGGCACGGGCGGCGGGCGGGGAAGGACGCGCGGACGCGGGCCTTCCCCGCCCGGTGGGGGTCGGGGCGGGTCCGGTGTCAGCCGGGACGCACCGCAGTTTCGGCGGCGACAGCCAGCTCCGGCGCGGTGAGGCTCATCGTCGTCGAGGCGTCGCGCCGGTCGGCCACCAAGTGCAGGTGCTGCAGGCCGTCCGCGGCGGCTTCGCCGAGCACGGCGAGGCAGTCGCAGGCGTCGGTGGTGAACCCGGCGAACCGGTAGGCGATCTCCATCATCCGGTTGCGGTCGGTGGCCCGGAAGTCCGCGACCAGATGCCCGCCCGCCCGCGCGGCCTCGTCGATCAGCCAGTTGAGCAGCACCGCGCCCGCGCCGAAAGTGACCACCCGGCAGGAGGTCGCGAGCAGCTTCAGGTGCCACAGCCGCGGATGCCGTTCCAGCAGCAGCACGCCGACCGCGCCGTGCGGGCCGAACCGGTCGGTGAGGGTGACGGTGAGCACCTCGTGGTCGGGATCGACGAGTAGTTTCCGCAGGTCCGCGTCGGAGTAGTGCACGCCGGTCGCGTTCATCTGACTGGTGCGCAGGGTCAGCTCCTCGACCCGCGACAGGTCGACCTCGTCGGCGCGCTTGATCGCCATCACCAAATCGAGGCTGCGCAGGAAGTCCTCGTCCGGGCCGTTGAAGGTCTCCTTCTCCGCGTCCCGGCGGAAACTGGCCTGGTACATCTCGCGACGGCGGCGCGCGTCGACGGTGACGACCTCGGGGCTGAACTCTGGCAGCCCGGTCAGCTCGCCCGCCTGTGTGGCGTCGTAGCAGCGCACGGCGTCGCTGTGGTAGTTCACCTCCGCCCGCTCCGTCGGCAGGTCGTCGATGAAGGCGATGGTGGTCAGCGCGAAGTTCAGCCGCTCCGCGATCTCCGCCACCGAATCGGACTTGCGGCCCCAGCCGATCTGCGGATGCACGAAGTACTCGGCGAGGCCGAGCTTCTCCAGGTGCTTCCAGGCGAGGTCGTAGTCGTTCTTGCTGGCGATGGAGTTCAGGACGCCGCGGGAGTCGAGTTCGACGATGGTCTCCCGGATCCCCGGGAACAGTTCCACGTCCGGGTCCTCCAGCAGGGTCCCGTCCCATACGGTGTTGTCCAGGTCCCAGACCAGGCATTTGACCAAGGTCGGCTTGTCGGTCACGGAAGTTCTCCTCCCCGGTTGCGCAAGACGTGATCGGCCAGGATCAGCTTGCAGATCTCGTTGCTGCCCTCGATCAGTTCCATCAGCTTCGCGTCGCGGAACGCGCGGGCGGCGACGTGCCCGTCCCCCGCACCCGTCGAACCGTGCAGTTGAACGGCGGCCGCGGCGGCACGAGCCGCGTAGCCGGCGCTCACGTGCTTGGCGAGCACCGTCAGCGCGCCGAGGTCGGGCGAGAAGCTGTCCCAGCCCTGGCTGGCGTGTTCGCAGGCGCGCAGGCTCAGCTGCTCGGCCACGTACATCTCGGCCAGGTGTTCCTGCACCAGCTGGTGTTCGGCGAGCGCCACCCCGCCCTGGCGGCGGTGCGCGACGTGCCGCGCGGCAGAGTCGAGGCAAGCCCGGATGATGCCGACACATCCCCAGGCGATCGACATCCGGCCGTAGGACAGCGCCGTGGTGAACAGCAGCGACAGCGGCTGCTCGCCCCCGCCGAGTACCGCGGAGGCGGGGATCGCCACGTTGTCCAGGAAAATGTTCGCGTGCCCGGCGGCCCGGCACCCCATCGGATGCGGCACCGGTTCGACCCGCACGCCCTGGGCGTCGGTGGGCACCACGACCGCGGCGGCGCCGTCCCCGTCGCCGTGGCGGGCCACGATGAGCACGAAATCGGCGTAGCGGGTGCCGGTGACCCACTTCTTCTCGCCGTCGAGGACGAACCCGTCCCCTTCCGGCTTGAGACGGGTGCGCATGGCGGCGAGATCGCTGCCCGCGCCCGGTTCGCTGAACCCGACCGCGGTCAGCTCACCGCCGGTGAGCCTGCCGAGCAGCTCGCGGCGCTGCACCTTGTCGCCGAAGCGCTGGACGGTCCACGCCACGATGCCCTGCGAGGTCATGATGCTGCGCAGCGAACTGCACAGTTCGCCGGCCTCGGCGGTGAACTCCCCGTTTTCGGCGCTGCTCAGGCCCCGTCCGCCGAACGACTCCGGCACCTGCGCGCAGAGCAGGCCGCGGGAGCCGAGGTCCCGCAGCAGCCCGGTCGGCAGCTCGCCCTCGACGTCCCAGCCCGCGGCCCGGTCGCCGACGAGCTCGCCGAGCAGGGCGACCTCGTCGGCGATCTTCTCAAACATCGCCGTCCTGGAGCCGGAGCACCAGCTCGGTCATCGCCACCACGGTGCGGAAGTTGTCCAGTTTGAGGTCCGGGCCGACGATGGCGATGTCGTAGGTCGATTCGAGGTGCACGACGAGCTGCATCGCGAACATCGAGGAGACGACGCCGGAGGTGAACAGGTCCTGGTCGGCCTCGACGTCGGTCTTGATGCGCTCGCTGAGGAAGCCGAGCAGCTCCTGCTGAAGGCTTTCCGCGGTGCGCGACGTGGCGGTGGTCTCCCCGGTAGTCATGACGCGACCTTTCCGTAGTCGTAGAAGCCCCGGCCGGTTTTCCGGCCGAGGTGGCCGTCCGCCACCTTCTGCAGCAGCAGGTCGCAGGGGCGGCAGCTTTCGTCGCCGCGGCGCTCGTAGAGCACGTTGAGGGAATCGACCAGGTTCTCCAGGCCGATCAGGTCGCCGGTGCGCAGCGGTCCGGTCGAGTGGCCGAGGCAGCCTTCGAGCAGGCCGTCGACCACCTCGACGGAGGCGACGCCCTCCTCCACCAGCATCGCCGCGGTGTTGATCAGCGGGTGCAGCAGCCGGTTGATCACGAACCCGGCCGAGTCCTCGATCACCAGCGATTCCCGGCCCAGCACCGAAAGCAGCCCGACGGCGTTGTCCAGCACCGCAGGCGCGGTGCGCGGGCCGCGGATCACCTCGACCATCTTGATCAGGTACGAGGGGTTCATGAAGTGCACGCCGACCAGTTCTTCCGGACGCGCGGTCCAGGCGGCCATCTCGTCGATCGGGATGCACGAGGTGTTGGAGATCAGCGTGGTGCCCGGGGCCACGATCCGCGAGGCCTCTGCGAGCACCTTTTCCTTCACCTCGGCTACCTCGGTGACGGCCTCGACGACGGTGGTCGCGTCCGCGATCGAGGACAGCGAGGTGCTGGTGGTCAGTTCGGCCGTCGGGCGGTCCGGCAGGACGCCCATCAGCTGGGCGTGCCGGGTCTTCTGCGCGATGGTGGCCTTCGCCGTGTCCAGAACGGACTCGTCGATGTCCACCAGCACGACCGGGACGCCGTGGCCGAGCGCGAGTGTCGAGATGTTCGTGCCCATCACCCCGGCGCCGATGACGGCGAGTCGGTGATCTTCGTAAGCCGTGGTCATACGTTCTTCCCTGCGGTCTCGTGAGCCGATTCCTGCCTTGCTTGTGACGCGCGCACCCACGCGGCCAGCGCCGCGGGAGTCGGGTGCTCGAACACCTCGGTCAGCCCGAGGGGGGTTCCGGTGAGCTCTTCGGCCTGCTGCGCCAGCACGGCGCCGAGCAGCGAATGGCCGCCCGCTTCGAAGAAGTGGGTCCGTGCGGTGGCCTCGCCGCCGAGCAGCTTCGCCCAGATCCGCACCAGGTCCTCGACCACTGCGTCCTCGTGGTCGCGGTCGCCGGTTTCCGGCCGGGCCTCCCGTTCGGCGAGCAGCCGCAGCGCCTCGGTGTCGACGCTGCCGTCGGCGGTCTCCGGCAAGGCCTCCAGCGACACCACCGGCCAGGGGACTTCCTTCGCTGCCAACGGTTTCGCTGCCACCGCGAAGACGACGACGGTGTGTTCCCCGTCGTCCGCCGGGACGGCGACCGCCGCCGCGGCGGACACGCCGGGCTCGTCCAGCAGCGCCGCTTCGAGGTCGCCGAGGTCGACCGGACCGTGCGCGGTGTCGAACCGGCGGCCGAGCTGACCGAGCCATTCGATCGCGCCGTCGGGCAACCAGCGGGCCAGTTCTCCGGTGCGCGCAGGGCCATCGCCGGTGTCC
The DNA here is from genome assembly GCF_046549075.1 of Amycolatopsis sp. lyj-84. Classification (NCBI taxonomy): domain Bacteria; kingdom Bacillati; phylum Actinomycetota; class Actinomycetes; order Pseudonocardiales; family Pseudonocardiaceae; genus Amycolatopsis; species Amycolatopsis sp. lyj-84. Next base: position 418,893 of record NZ_JAJPWO010000006.1, on the reverse strand, counting down.
AGGCACAGTTCGCCGCGGACGCCGACGGGCAGTTCCCGTCCGTCCGGAGCGACGATGGAGACTCGGCCGCCGGACAGTGCTCGTTCGCCGGGAGTCAGGGAGAGCCGTTCCTCCAACGCGGCCGCCGCGCGGGCCGGAGTGGCTGCGGGAACTGTCACGGCGATAGGTGCGCGATGGGCACGTTCGACGGTCTCGCGGTCGGTGTCGCTCCACCCGGCGGTTTCGGCCAGCGGCCGGTCCGGTGACCGGGCGGCGGCGACCAGCAGGGCGTCCAGCCGCCGCAGCAGCGCCGCCACGTCGGCGCGGTCCAAGTTCTCGGTGGAGTACCGGAACTGGATCTCCGGGGTGCTCTGCGAGGCGACCAGTTCGAGGTCGAACTTGCTGTAGGGGTTGTCTACCCGCAGCAGCCGGGCGGACTGGCCGGCCACGGCCAGTTCGGTGACCGGCGAGTCGGGCACGAAGTTGAACAGGTGCCGGTAAAGCGCGGTCTGCCAGGTGGAGCCGATGCCGGGCAGTTCGCCGGTCAGCTCCTCCACCGAGGTGTGCGCGTGCGCCATCGCGCCGAGGAAGGCGTCCCGGGCGTGCCGGACGAGCGGGCCGAACCCGGCCGCCAGATCCACCTGCATCCGGATCGGCACCACGTTCACGTGGTAGCCGATGGCGCCGCTGTTCTCGCCGCGGACGTCGACCGGGGTCCCGACCACCAGATCGGCGCCCGCGCCGTGCGCGACGAGCAGCGCGGAGTAGGCGGCCAGCAGTACCGCCGCGACCGGGGCGCGCAGCTTCCGCTGCAACTGCCCGATCGCCGCCAGCGCTTCGCCGGAGAGCGGGTGGCGCGCGTAGTCGCCGCGCATCATCGGCCGGTGGACGCGGGGCCGTCCGCACCACAGGTCGAGCGTGCCGGGGGTGAAGCCGCTCAGGTTTTCGCGCCAGTACTCGAGATCGGCGGGCCGCGGCCGGCTTTCCACGCCCGCCGGGGGCCGCGCCGGGGCGGGCGGCACCGGACGCCCGGCGACGATCGCCTCGTAGACCGGGAGGAACTCCTGCAGGAACAGCGCGGCGGAGGTCATGTCGAACGCCAGGTGGTGCACGCCGAGGCAGAACAGGTCGCCGTCCGGGCCGCGGGCGTGTCCCGCGCGGATCAGCAGATCGCCCTCCAGCGGGAACGGGCGGTCCACGAACGCGGTGAGGTCCTTTTCCAGCTCCGCGCCGGAAAGTTCGAGCGGTTCGACCGTCACCTCGGACACCTCCGCCGAGTCGGCGGGCAGGATCTCCTTGACCAGGTCAGCGCCACCGGCGTGGAAGACCGTGCGGAGCGCCTCGGTGCGCGCCACCACCACGGCCAGCGCCTCGCGCAGCGCGTCCGGGCGCAGCCGCCCCGCCACGTGCAGGGCGAAGCCGAGGTTGTTGATCCCCGCGCCGGGGACCAGTTCCTCCATCAGCCACAGTGCTTTTTCTTTGTTGGTCGTCGCGGTCGTCGTGGCGGCCATCGCGCTCAGAACCCGGAGTGGTCTCGGAGCACCCGCGCGGTTTCGTCGGCGCGCAGCAGGTCGGCGTGGCTGACTTCGAGGCGGAACCGCTTGTCGATCAGCTTGGTCGCGTTGACCGCGGTGGGGGCGCCGTCCTCTTCCAGCGCCGCGTAATCGGTGGAGGTGAGCGCGAGCGAACGGCCCCAGGCGGAGGCGGGGTCGATGCCCTCGGCGGCGGTGAGCCACGCCATGTAGGTCTCGAAGAACCGGACGACCTCTTCGCCGCGTTCCGGCGCGAGGCCGACCTTGCGGAACGCGCCGGTGGCCACCTCGCGGTAGAGCGCGACGATCTCCTCGGTGGCGTCGGCCAGCGCGATCCCCGGCGTGGTCACGATCTCGACGGCCCGCAGCCGGGCCTGGCTCGCTTCATCCGCGGTGAGCACCGGGCCGCCGAGCGCGATCAGCTTGTCGATCTCCACCGCGAGCAGCTGCTTGTCGGTGACCTGCCCGTCGAACAGCACCACGGCCGGTTCGGTGCTCTGCCGCCGCGCGATCCGCTCGGCGATCTCCGCCGCGTAGACGCCGCCGAGGCAGTAGCCGAGTACCGCGACCACCTCGCGGCCGCTCAACTGCTCGTCGCCGGTCCAGTAGTCGAGGTAGGTCTCCGGGCCGGGCCGATCGGCGAGGGTCACCGCGGGCAGCTTCGTCTGGAGCACGCCGTGGGCGGACCACGCGGAGCCCATCACCGCGGTCAGATCCGCGAATCCCGCTTCGGGACGGCCGGGCGCGGGAAAATCGACGGCGAGGACGACGGAGTTCGACGTGGGGGCGGAGAGCACGCTCCACGATTCTTCGTTCGGCACTGGTAGATCCCATCATCGAAGTCGGACGGCCAAGTTCCCCGCGCTCGCGGACGGCGAACGCGCGCGACGATTCCCCTGGACCGCCCGGGAAAAGGCGGCCCCGCGCGCTTTCGCCTAGCCCGCCGAACCGGCGGGGTCGTGCAGTTCCTTCGCCAGGAAGTCCGCGATGGCTTCCGGCAGGTAGTTGTCGTAGACGAAACCCTCGGGCAGCTTAAGACCAGTCCGCGCGTCGAACCTCTCGCGCAGTTGAACGGCCGACATCGACGTCGCGCCCAGATCGAAGATGTCCGTGCTCGGCCCGACCTCGTCGACCGACGCGTAACCGAGCACGCCGGCGATCTCCTCGCGGACCAGTCCGAGCAGCACTTCCCGGCGCTCCGCCTCGGTCTTCCCCGCCAGCAACGGCAGCCACTGCGACTCCGCCGCGGCTTCCCCGCCGGGCCCGGCGCCGGCACCGCGCCAGGCGACGATCCGTTCCAGCACCGCGGAAAGCGGCATTTCGGCACTCAACTGCTCGGTCGTACCGAGCACTTCGGACAGTGCCGTCAGGTCACCGCCGTCGAGTGCGGCCCAGAACTCCCGCTCCCCTCGCACCTGCTTGTGCACAGCGGGCGGGGCGGGCCAGAACCGGTTGCGCTGGAACGCATACGTCGGCAGGTCCACCCGTCGTCCGCGGCCGAGCAGTGCGGTCCAGTCCACCGCGGTGCCCTGGACGTGCACCGCGGAAAGCGCGGTCAGCACCGCGCTCAGACCGGGCACCGCACCGGACAGTGCGGCGGTGACCGTGGCCTCCGGTTCCGCCGGGCTCAGCCGCTCGGCGCCGAACTCCACGTATTCGCCGAACCCGCCGAGTTCTTCCACCGGCAGCACCGGGACACGTCCCGCGCGCCGTTCCGCCGGGGTGTCCGCGGCGAGCGACGCCGCCGCTTCGGCCAGGGTCAACTCCCCTGCCACCGTCGCGGCCGCGAGCTCGCCGATCCCTTGCCCGGCGACAGCTGCCGGGCGCACGCCCGCCGAACGCCACAGCCCGGCCAGCGAAACCTGCACGGCCCAGCGGACTTCCGGCCGGTCCGAGCCGGTTCGCACCCCCTCGTCCAACTCGACGGACAGCGCCCGCGCGCACTCGGCGATGCTCGCCGCGAAGGCGGGAGACTCGTCCATCAGCTCAGCCAGCGGACCGAACCCCTTGTCGGGGAAGACAAACACGGCCTTGCGGTCGGTCGCGACGCCCGTCGGCACTTCCGGCGACGGTGTGCCGTCGGCGAGCGCAGACAGCCCGGCGAGCAGGCCGTCGCGGTCGCGGCCGACGACGACGGCGCGGTGGCCGAAGACCGTTCTGGTGCGGGCCAAGGAAAAACCGACGTCGACCAAGTCCGCGTCCGGCCGGTCGAGCAGGTGCGCCCGCAGCCGCGCGGCCTGTGCCCGCACCGCTTCCCCGGTCCGCGCGGACAACGCCCACGGCACCACCGCCGGGCCGCCGGACCGCTCCGGCTGTTCAGCCGCGACCGGGGCTTCCTCCACGATGACGTGTGCGTTGGTGCCGCTGATCCCGAACGAGGACACCCCGGCTCGTCGGGGCCGTCCGCCCGAGGGCCAGGACACCGGTTCGGTGAGCAACCGCACCTCGCCCGCCGACCAGTCGATGTGTGGCGAGGGCTCGTCCACGTGCAGGGTCTGCGGGAGGCGCTGGTTCCGGAGGGCGAGCACCATCTTGATCACCCCGGCCACCCCCGCGGCCGCCTGCGTGTGCCCGATGTTGGACTTCACCGAGCCCAGCCACAGCGGCCGCTCCGCCGCGCGATGCTGCCCGTAGGTCTCGATCAGCGCTTGCGCCTCGATGGGATCGCCCAGCGAGGTGCCGGTGCCGTGCGCCTCCACGGCGTCCACTTCGGACGCAGTGAGGTGCGCGTTCGCCAGCGCCGCCCGGATGACCCGTTGCTGCGACGGGCCGTTCGGCGCGGTGAGGCCGTTGGAGGCGCCGTCCTGGTTGGTCGCGCTGCCCCGGAGGACCGCGAGCACGGGGTGCCCCGCGCGGCGCGCGTCCGACAGCCGTTCCAAGACGAGCAGCCCCGCGCCCTCGGCGAATCCGGTGCCGTCCGCGCCCGCCGCGAAGGCCTTGCACCGGCCGTCCGGCGCCAGCCCGCGCTGACGGGAGAACTCGACGAACGTGCCCGGCGTGGCCATGATCGTGACCCCGCCGGCCAGCGCCATCGAGCATTCGCCGCTGCGCAGCGCCTGCGCGGCCAGGTGCAGGGCCACCAGCGCGGAGGAGCACGCGGTGTCCACGGTCATCGTGGAGCCCTCGAGGCCCAGCGTGTAGGCCAGCCGTCCGGAAAGGATGCTCGTGGCGATGCCGGTCATCAGGTGGCCTTCGAGGTCGGCGCTGCCCTCTTCGGCGAGCACGCTCTGCTCGTAGCCGGAGGTGTAGCCGCCCACGAACGCCCCGGTCTGGCTGCCGCGCAGCGAGGTCGGGTCGATCCCGGCCCGTTCGAACGCCTCCCAGGACAGTTCCAGCAGCAGGCGTTGCTGCGGGTCCATCGCCAGCGCCTCGCGCGGGCTGATCCCGAAGAACGCGGCGTCGAACGCGCTGGCGTCGGAGAGGAAGCCGCCCGCCTGGGTGTAGGAGGTGCCGGTGTGCGCGGCGTCCGCGTCGTACAGGCCGCCGAGGTCCCAGCCGCGGTCGGCGGGGAACGCCGAGATGACGTCCTCACCGCCGTCCACCAGCCGCCAGAACTCCTCCGGGCTGTCGACCCCGCCGGGGAACCGGCAGCTCATCCCGACGATGGCGACGGGCTCGTGGTCGGTGGCCCCACCGGTGACGACCGGCGCGGCCGGGCGCGCGGCGACCCCGCCGAACTGTTCGGCGAGCCGCACCGCGAGCGCGGTCGGGTTCGGGTAGTCGAAGACCAGGGTCGCGGGCAGCCGCAGGTCGGTCGCGGTGCTGAGCCGGTTGCGCAGCTGCACCGCGGTCAGCGAGGTGAAGCCCAGGTCGGTGAACGCCCGTTCCGGATCGACCGCTTCGCCGGTCGCGTGCCCCAGCGTCGCGGCGACGTGGGTCCGCACCAGGCCGAGCAGCACCTCGTGCCCGTCCTGCGCGGACAGCGCGGCGAGCTGCTCGCGCAGCGAATCCGCGCCCGCCGCGCCGGACGAAGCGCTCCGGCGAGCCGGGCCGCCGAGCAGCGCCCGCCACAACGGCGCGACCTCGCCGCTGCGGGCCGCCTGGGTCCGCAGCCGGCCGAGATCGAGACGCACGGGCACCAGGACGGCCTCGGCCCGGTCGAGCGCGTCGTCGAACAGTTCGAGGCCCTCGTCGGCGCTGAGCGCGCCGCCGTCGCGGGCCATCTTGGCGCGTTCGGCGTCGGTGAGCGTGCTGGTCAGGCCGCTGACCTCGGCCCACATGCCCCAGGCGAGGGACGTGCCGGGCAGGCCGGCCGCGCGCCGGTCGGCGGCGAGGGCGTCGAGGAAAGCGTTGGCGGCCACGTAGTTGCCCTGCCCGGCCACGCCGAAGGTGGCCGCGGCCGAGGAGAACAGCACGAAGCGCGCCAGGTTCCGGTCTCGGGTGAGTTCGTGCAGGTGCCAGGCGGCGAACGCCTTAGGCCGCAGCACAGTGTCCACACGCGACTCGGTGAGCGAAGTGATCGTCGCGTCGTCGAGCACACCGGCGGTGTGCACCACGGAGGTAAGCTCCGGGATCGCGTCGACCACGGTGGCCAGTTCGGCCCGGTTCGCCGCGTCGCAGGCGAGGACGGCCACTCCGGTGCCGCGATCGGCTAGTTCGGCGGCCAGCGCCGCCGCCCCGGCGGCGGCGGGACCGGATCGGCTGGTCAGCACCACCGCGTCGGCCTGTCCAGTGGTCACCAGATGCCGGGCGACGAGTGAGCCGAGGGTGCCGGTGCCGCCGGTCACCAAGGCGGTGCCCGCGACCGGCGGGTGCGCTGCCCCTTGCCGGGCGCCGCTCGGGCGGGCGAGCCGCCGGGCGTAGGCGAGCCGCCCTCGGACCGCCAGTTCCGGTTCCCCACTGTCCACAATGGTCGGCAGGAGCGCGGCGGCGGCGCCGTCGGGCAGATCGGCCAGCACTACCCGGCCGGGGTTTTCCGCCTGTGCGGACCGTACCAGTCCCCACGCCGCGGAACCGGCCAGATCGCCGATCCGCTCACCGGGCTCGACGGCCTGGCTCCGCCGGGTCAGGAGCACCAGCCGCGTCTGCTCCAGCCGTTCCTCCGCCAGCCACGACTGGAGCAGGTTCAGCGTGTCCACAGTGGCCTGGCGCGCCGCCTTCGCCGCGTCGGCCGCGTCTCCGTCACCGACCCAAACCAGCACCACGTCGGGGGTTTTCTCCGCCGCGATCAGCACAGGAAGGTCCACAAAGGACCGCAGCGTGAGCGTGTCGGTGAGGCCGAAACGGTCAGCTCCGAGAAGAGCCCAGTCCCCGGCGAGCGCGGGTGCCTCGCCGATCGCGGACCACTCCACCGCGAACAACGCGTCCGCCACGCTGGGTCCGGCGACGGTCGGCTGATCCGTCGCGAGCGGACGGGTGATCAGCGAGTCCACCGTGATCACCGTAGCCCCGGTTGGGTCGGCGGCCGTCACGGTCAGCGCGCCGGTGTGGTCCCGGCGCAACCGCGCCCGGAGCGCCGACGCCCCGCTCGCGTGCAGCCGCACTCCCGTCCACGCGAACGGCAGGCGCACCTCGCCGGATTCGGCGGTGCCGGTCAGCGCGCTGGCGTGCAGCACCGCGTCGAGCAGCGCGGGGTGCAGGCCGAACGCTCCCGCGTCGAGCCCGTCCGGGAGGGCGACCTCGGCGAAGACATCCTCACCGCGACGCCAGACCGCTTGCAGGCCGCGGAAGGCCGGGCCGTAGCCGTACGGGCCTTCGTCCGCGTACATCCCGTCGATGTCCACAGCAGTGGCCTCGCGGGGCGGCCAGACGGCCAGCTCGGGGTCCCGGGTCTCCGCGGTCGTCGCCGTAGTGACGGTGCCACTGGCGTGTTGAGTCCAGTTCTCGTCCGCGTCGTCGCGGCGCGCGAACACCTCGACCGTCCGACGCCCGTCCTCTGCGTCGCCCAGCACCACCTGGACCTGCACGCCGCCGTCGGCCGGGATCACCAGCGGAGCCTGCAAAGTCAGCTCTTCCAGCAGGCCGCAGCCCATCTGGTCCCCGGCCAGCACCGCCAGTTCCACGAACGCCGTGCCCGGCAACAGGAGCACCCCGTTCACGACGTGGTCGGCCAGCCACGGATGCATGCGCACCGACAACCGGCCAGTGCACACCATGCCTGCGCCGCCGGCCAGTTCCACCGCCGCGCCCAGCAAGGGATGGTCCACGGCGCCCAAGCCCAACGAGACCGCGTCACCGGCACCACCGCCACCGGGCTTCGGCCAGTACCGCACATGGTCGAACGCATAGGTCGGCAGGTCCACGTGGGCGCCGGACGGCAGCACCGCCGCCCAGTCCACCGGCGCACCGTGCACGAAAGCTTCCGCGAACGAGGCCAGCAACCGCGCCGCACCGCCGTCGTCCCGGCGGAGCGTGCCGCACACGACGCCGGGCGCCGCGCCCGGACCGGCGGCGGCGACCACCTCGTCCAGGGTGTCCGTCATCGCGCCGAGCAGGACCGGGTGCGGGGTCACCTCGATGAACATCCGGTGCCCGTCGCCCGCCACCGACCGGATCGCGCGATCGAACCTGACCGGCGCACGCAGGCTCTCGTACCAATACCCGGCGTCGAGTTCCTCGCCGGTCAGAGTTACCCCGGACATCGCCGACACCATCGGCACCCGGCCCCGCCGCGGCGACACCTCCGCCAGCACCGCGCGGATCTCCTCTTCCAGGCTCTCGACCTGCGCACAGTGCGACGCGTAATCCACCGCGACCATCCGTGCCCGGATGCCCTCGGCGTCCAGTTCGGACTTCAGCCCGGCCAACGCCTGCGGCTCACCCGAGACGACCACCGCGGCCGGACCGTTCACGGCCGCGAGCGACAGTCGATCATCCCATCGGCCGAGCCGTTCCTCCACTTCAGAGGCAGCGGCGCTGACCGACAGCATGCCGCCCCGGCCCGCCAACGCCTTCAACGTCTTCGAGCGCAGCGCCACCACCCGCGCACCGTCCTCGACGGACAGCATCCCCGCGACGGTCGCCGCCGCGATCTCACCCTGCGAATGACCGACCACCACGTCCGGCCGGACCCCGGCCGCTTCCCAGACGGCGGCAAGGGAAACCATGACCGCCCACAGCGCGGGCTGGACGACATCCGCCGACTCCAGCTCGCCGCCGAGCGCCTCGGACAGCTTCCAGTCCACAAAGGACTCCAGCGCCCGCTCGCATTCGGCGAGCCGGGCCGCGAACACCGCGCTCGACCGCGCGAGTTCCTCGCCCATGCCGAGCCACTGCGAACCCTGACCGGCGAAGACGAACACCGGGCGCACGTCGTCGCGGACCACTCCGGCGGACGTCGAGCCGGACGGGACGCCGTCGGCGAGGTCGCGCAGGCCCGCGAGCAGGGCGTCCTGGTCGCCGACGACCACGGCGCGGTGTTCGAACGCGGACCGGGTGATAGCCAGCGACCAGGCCACGTCGGCCGGCGCCAGCGCCTCCCGGGCCGTGGCCCAGCCGTGCAGCCGCTCGGCCTGGCGCGCCAGGCCGTCCGCCGTCCGCCCGGAAACCAGCCAAGCGCCGATCCCGCCGGATTCGACCGCCGTGGACGGCGGGACCACCTCGGTCTCGGCGTCGTCCGCGGCGGGGGCCTCCTCGACCAGGATGTGCGCGTTGGTGCCGCTGATGCCGAACGAGGAAATACCGGCTCGGCGCACCCGGTCGCCGGAGGGCCACGGAGCCGGGGCGTCCAGCAGCCGGACCGCGCCGGACTCCCAGTCGACATGCGACGAAGGCTCTTCGACGTGCAGCGTGCGTGGAATCTCCTGATGCTGCAACGCCAACACCATCTTGATCACGCCCGCCACGCCGGCCGCCGCCTGCGTGTGCCCGATGTTCGACTTCACCGAACCCAGCCACAACGGGCGGTCGCGGTCTTGGCCGTAGGTGGCCAGCAACGCCTGCGCCTCGATCGGGTCGCCCAGCACCGTGCCGGTGCCGTGCGCCTCCACCACGTCCACATCGGACTCCGACAACCCGGCATTCGCCAGTGCCGCGCGAATAACGCGCTGCTGCGAAGGACCATTCGGCGCCGTCAACCCGTTCGACGCACCGTCCTGGTTCACCGCGCTGCCGGCCACCACGGCCAGCACCTGGTGCCCGTTGCGCCGCGCGTCCGAAAGCCGCTCCACCACCACGACGCCCGCGCCCTCGGCGAAGCCCATGCCGTCCGCGTCGTCGGAGAACGCCTTGCACCGGCCGTCTGCTGCCAAACCGCGCTGCCTGCTGAACCCGACGATGCCGTCCGGGGTGGCGATGACCGTCGAGCCGCCGGCGAGCGCCATCGAGCACTCCCCCGCCCGGATCGCCTGGACCGCGAGGTGCAGCGCGACCAGCGAGGACGAGCACGCGGTGTCCACGGTGATCGCCGGGCCTTCGAGGCCGAGCGTGTAGGAGATCCGGCCGGACAGCACGCTGGTGGCGAAACCGGTGGTCGCGTGCCCTTCGCTGCCCTCCGCGCCCGCGCCGAGGCTCATCCCGTAGCCGGAAGCGAACCCGCCGACGAACACGCCGGTCTGGCTGCCGCGCAGCGAACCGGGGTCGATCCCGGCCCGCTCGATCGCCTCCCAGGAGACTTCGAGCAGCTGCCGCTGCTGCGGGTCCATGGCGAGCGCCTCGTGCGGGCTGATGCCGAAGAAGCCCGCGTCGAAGCCGCCGGCGTCGGACATGAAGCCGCCGGACCGGGTGTAGAGGGTGCCCACGCTGTCCGGGTCGGGGTCGTAGACCGTCTCCCAGCCGCGGTCGTCCGGGAACCCGGCGACCGCGTCGGTCCCGGTGCGCAGCAGCCGCCAGAACGATTCGGGGCCGGTGACGTCGCCGGGATAACGGCAGGCCATGCCGACGATCGCGATCGGCTCGCCGGTGGCCGCCGCGGCGTGCGCCGCCACCGAGCGCACCGGCGCCGCGGAGCCGTCCACCAGCAGCGAGGTGAGGTGCCCGGCCAGCACGAGCAGGGTCGGGTAATCGAAGACGAGGGTGGCGGGCAGCCGCAGACCGGTGGCGGCGTTCAGCCGGTTCCGCAGTTCGACCGCGGTCAACGAGTCGAAGCCCAGCTCGGTGAAGACCCGGTTCGCGCCGATCGCCTCGGGGGAACGGTGGCCGAGCACCGCCGCCACATGGGTGCGCACCAGATCGACGAGGGCGCGTTCCCGGTCCGGTTCGGACAGTCCGGCCAGCCGCTGCCGCAACGAGTCCGCGCCGACCTCCGACGCCGCCGTCCGGCGGCCTGGCCTGGCGGTGATCAGTGCCCGCCAGACCGGCGGGACTTCGCCGCCCTTGGCAGCCTGCGCCCGCAGTCCCGCGATGTTCAGCAGCGCGGGCACCAGGACCGCTTCGTCGCGCGACACCGCGCGGTCGAACAGCGCGAGACCGTCCTGCGCGCTCAGCGCCGCCACGCCGCCCCGGTTGATCCGGGACCGTTCCGCGTCGCTGAGCTGCCCGGTCAGTGCGCTGGTCTCGGCCCACATACCCCACGCCAGCGAGGTTCCCGGCAGCCCCGCCGCGCGCCGATCCGCCGCGAGACCGTCCAGAAAGGAATTCGCCGCGACGTAGTTCCCCTGCCCCGGCGCGCCGAACGTCGACGCCGCCGAGGAGAACAGGACGAACTCGTCCAGCTCGCGGTCCTTGGTCAGCTCGTGCAGGTTCCACGCACCGTCCACTTTGGGCCGCATGACGGCCGACACGCGCTCGGACGTCAGCGACGCGATCGTGGCGTCGTCCAGGACGCCCGCCGTGTGCACGACCGACTTCAGCAACGGCACCCCGCGCAGCACGGTGGCGAGATCCTCGCGCTCCGCCGCGTCACAGGCGACAACGCGGACCGACGCGCCCAACGACGCCAACTCCGCCGCCAGCGTCGCGACGTCCGGCGCACCCGGGCCCGAACGACCGGTCAGCACCAACTCGTCCGCACGCCCGGTCGACGCCAGATGCCGGGCGACCAGACCGCCCAACGTCCCGGTGCCACCGGTGATCAGCGCCGAGCGGGAAGCCGACACCGCCGCGGCCGGAATGGTGAAGACCATCTTGCCGGTGTGCTTGGCCTGCGACATGAACCGGAACGCATCCCGCGCCCGCCTCACATCCCACACCCGCACCGGCAGCTTCGCCAGCACGCCCGAGGCCATCAGCTCGACCACCCGCACCAACATCCGGTGCAGGCCCGCCGAGCCGGCCTCCGCCAGATCGAACGGCCGGTAAACCACTCCGGCGGAAATCGTCTCCGGGGCCCGCAGGTCAGTGCGGCCCATCTCCACGAACGAACCACCCTCAGGCAGCAGCCGCAGCGACGCGTCCACCAACTCGCCCGCCAACGAGTTCACCACGATATCCACACCACGACCACCCGTCGCGACAAGGAAATCACGCTCGAACTCAACACCGCGCGAGGTCGAAACATGGTCCGCGTCCAGACCCAGACCAGCCAGCACACCGTGCTTCGCCGGGCTGGCAGTAGCGAAAACCTCCAACCCCAGATGCCGCGCGATACGGACCGCCGCCATCCCCACGCCGCCCGCGGCCGCGTGCACCAGCACCCGCTGCCCGGACCGCGCGCCCGCCAACTCCACCAGCGCGTACCAAGCCGTCAGGAACGCCACCGGCACCGAAGCAGCGTCCACTTCGGACCAGCTGTCCGGAATGCCGACGAGATGCCGCGCGTCGGCGACCACCTCCGGACCGAACCCGCCGGACACGATACCCAGCACCCGGTCACCCACCCCGAAACCGGCCACCCCGGGCCCGACCTCCAGGACCCGGCCCGCGACCTCACCACCCATCACCCCACCACCGGGATACATCCCCAACGCGATCAGCACGTCCCGGAAGTTCAAGCCCGCGACCCGCACGCCCACCCGGACCTGGCCCGGCCCCAGCGCCACGTCGGCCACCGGAGCCGGCACGAGTCCGTCGAGGGACCCGTTCTCGTCCGGCTCCAGCCGCCACAAGCCCCCCGGCAACACGAGATCACCGGACGGACGAGTCAGCCGCCGTCCCAACGCGACACCACCGCGAACGGCCACCTCCGGCTCACCACTGTCCATAATGGACGGGAGCTGCGCGAGGTCCGCGTCGTCGAGGACGTCGGCCAGCACCAGCCGTCCGGGGTTCTCCGACTGGGCCGACCGCACGAGACCCCAGACCGCGGCCCCGGCCAGATCGTGCACCCGCTCGCCGGGCACCGAAGCCACCGCGCCGCGGGTCAGCACGACCAGGCGCGCCGCTTCGAGACGTTCGTCGGCCAGCCACCGCTGGACCACGTCGAGCACTTCGGCGGTCGCCCGCCTTGCGGATGCGGGCGTGTCGGCGTCCCCGGTGCCGCCGGCGCAGACCACCAGCACACCCGGTGCCGTCTCAGCCGGCGCGGAAAGGTCCGAAATGGACTCGGCCGGAAGGACATCGGCGACGCCGAACCGGTCCTCCCCCACGACTGCCCAGACCTCATCGGCGGGAGTCGACTCGCCGATCTCCGCCCACTCCACCGCGAACAGCGCGTCCTGCACCACCGGGTCGGCGACGCTCAACTGGTCCGCCGCCACCGGACGGGTGCTCAACGACCCCACCGAAACGACGGTCGCGCCGGTGACGTCCGCCGCCACAAAGGACAGTGAGCCGGTCGCGTCCCGGCGCAGCCGCGCGCGCAGCACGGACGCGCCGCCCGCGAACAGCTCCACTCCGGTCCAGGCGAACGGCAGCCGTACTTCGCCGGAGACCTCCGCGTCGGGGCCACCGGCGAACACGCCGGCCTGGAGGACCGCGTCGAGCAACGCGGGATGCAGGCCGAACGCGCCCGCCTGCTCGGCCATGCCCTCGGGCAACGACACTTCGGCGAAGACGTCTTCGCCGCGCCGCCAGACTCCGCGCACGCCCCGGAAAGCCGGACCGTACCGGTAGGAAGCGTCAGCCAAAGCCTCGTAGAGGCCGTCGACCTCGACGCGGGTGGCGTTCCGCGGCGGCCAGACGGCCAGTTCCTCGTCGTGTGTTTCGCCCGGTCCGGATGGGGCCACGGTGCCGCCGGCGTGCTGGGTCCAGCCTTCGCCCGCGTCGTCACGGTGGGCGAACACCTCGACCGCGCGCCGGCCGTCCCGGCCCGCCTCGGACACGATGACCTGCAACTGCACGCCCTGCTCGGCGGGCACCACCAGCGGCGCCTGCAAGGTCAATTCTTCCAGCACGCCGCAGCCCGCCTGGTCCCCGGCCCGCAGGAGCATCTCCACGAAACCGGTGCCAGGCAACAGGATCACCCCGCCGACGCGGTGATCGGCCAGCCACGGATGTGTCCGGACCGACAGCCGGCCGGTGCAGACCAAGCCGGCGCCATCGGCGAGTTCCACCGCCGCGCCGAGCAAGGGGTGATCGACCGCGCCCAGGCCCAGCGACACGGCGTCGCCGCCCAGCACCGGAGCGGTCTCCGAAGGCCAGAACCGTGCCCGCTGGAACGCATATGTCGGCAGTTCCACCCGGTTCCCGGACGGCAGCACCCGCGTCCAGTCCACCGCGACCCCGTGCACGAAAGCCTCGGCGAAGGAAGTGAGCATCCGCGCGCTGCCGCCGTCGTCGCGGCGCAGCGTGCCGCACACCGCGGCGGTGTCGCCCAGGGTGTCGTTCATCGCGCCCAGCAGCACCGGATGCGGGGTCACCTCGAGGAAAACATTGTGTTCCTGCTCGACGAGAAGGCGCACCGCGCGTTCGAAGTGGACAGTCGAGCGCAGGCTCTCATACCAATACCCGGCGTCCAGTTCCTCACCAGTGAGGGTCTCCCCGGACATCGCCGACACCATCGGCACCCGGCCCTTGCGCGGCTCGACCCCCGCCAGCACCGCGCGGATCTCGTCCTCCAGCCGCTCCACCTGCACACCATGCGACGCGTAATCCACCGCCACCATCCGCGCCCGGACACCCTCGGCATCCAGTTCGGACTTCAGCTCAGCCAACGCCTCCGGCTCACCCGAAACCACCACCGCGGACGGACCATTCACGGCCGCAAGCGACAGTCGATCACCCCACCGGCCCAGCCGCTCCTCCACAGCATCGGCAGCCGCGCTGACCGACATCATGCCGCCTAGACCCGCCAACACCTTCAACGACTTGGAGCGCAGCGCAACAACCCGCGCACCGTCCTCAACGGACAACATCCCGGCAACCGTCGCCGCGGCAATCTCGCCCTGCGAATGCCCGACCACCGCCTCCGGGCGCACCCCAGCCGCCTCCCAGACCGCGGCCAGAGACACCATCACCGCCCACAACGCGGGCTGCACCACATCCGCCGTCGTCAGCTCTTCGGCGAGCACATCGGACAGCTTCCAGTCCACAAAGGACTCCAAAGCCGCCTCGCACTCCGCCAGCCGCGCCGCGAACACCGCACTCGCCTGCGCGAGCTCCCGGCCCATGCCGACCCACTGCGAACCCTGCCCGGCGAACACGAACACCGGACGCACTCCCGCCCGCGCCGACCCGGTCACCACCGCACCCGAGGGCACCCCGGCCGCCAGGTCGCTCAACCCCGAAGCGAACTCGCCCGTCACCACCGCGCGGTGCTCGAACACCGACCGCGTCGTCGCCAACGACCAGCCCACGTCCGCCGGAGACAGCTCCGGCCGCGCGAGCACCCACTCGCGCAGCTGTTCCGTCTGCCCGGCAAGGCCTTCAGGCGTCCGCCCGGACAGCACCCACGCGCCACCCACTCCGGTGCCGAGTACCGGCTCCGGTCGCTCAACCGGCGTGGAAGCCGCGGCGGGCGCTTCCTCCAGGATGACGTGCGCATTGGTGCCGCTCAGCCCGAACGACGACACCCCGCCTCGGCGAGGACGTTCGCCTGCGGGCCACGGCGTGCTCTCGGTCAGCAACCGGACGTGGCCTTCGGTCCAGTCCACATGCGGCGAGGGCTCGTCCGCGTGCAGGGTCTTCGGCAGCTCGCCGTGCTGCAGCGCGAGCACCAGCTTGATCACCCCGGCGACCCCGGCGGCCTGCTGGGTGTGCCCGATGTTGGACTTCACCGAGCCCAGCAGCAGCGGCCGGTCTTCCGGCCGGTCCTGGCCGTAGGTGGCCAGCAGGGCCTGCGCCTCGATCGGGTCACCGAGCGTGGTGCCCGTGCCGTGCGCCTCGACCACGTCCACGTCGGCGGACGAGAGATGCGCCCCGGCCAGCGCGGCCTTGATCACCCGTTGCTGCGAAGGCCCGTTCGGCGCGGTCATGCCGTTGGACGCGCCGTCCTGGTTCATCGCACTGCTGCGAAGGACGGCCAGCACCTGGTGCCCGTTGCGCTGGGCGTCGGACAGCCGTTCCACGAGCACCATCCCGGCGCCCTCGGCCATGCCCATGCCGTCCGCGTCCGCGGAGAACGCCTTGCAGCGGCCGTCCTCGGCGAGACCACGCTGCCGTGAGAAGCCGACGAACCCGCTCGGCGAGGCCATCACGGTGACCCCGCCCGCCAACGCCATCGAGCATTCCCCCGACCGCACCGCCTGCGCCGCCAGATGCAGCGCGACCAGCGAAGAAGAGCAAGCCGTGTCGATGGAGACCGCTGGCCCCTGCAAGCCGAGCAGGTAGGAGATCCGGCCGGACATGACGCTGGCCGCGCCGCCGGTCATCAGGTGCCAGGCCAGTCCCTCGGTGGTCTGCAGCGAGGGATGCGTGACGTAGTCCCCCGGCGCGACGCCGATGAACACGCCGGTCCGCGAACCGCGCAGCGCGGCCGGATCGACCCCGGCGGCCTCCAGCGCTTCCCACGAGATCTCCAGCAGCAGCCGCTGCTGCGGGTCCATCGCCAGCGCCTCGCGCGGGCTGATCCCGAAGAACTCGGCGTCGAAGCTCGCCGCGTCCCGCAGGAACCCGCCTTCGACCACATAGGACGTTCCCGGGTTGTCCGGGTCCGGGTCGTAGACGCCCTCGGCGTCCCAGCCGCGGTCGGTCGGGAAACCCGAGATCGCGTCGCCGCCCTCGGACAGCAGCTCCCAGAACTGCGCGGGGGTGCGCACCCCGCCGGGATAGCGGCAGCCCATGCCGACGATGGCCAGCGGCTCGGAAGCCGCCAAGACGAGTTCCCGGTTGCGCGACTTCAGCCGCTCGGTCTCCTTGACCGAGGCCCGCAGCGCTTCCAGGAGCTTGTCAGCCTTCTCGCTCATCGCTGCTTCCACCCATCCCACTCGTCGCGCATCGTCACGGTCATTCGCTGTCGGTTTCGAGCACCAGGCGGATCAAGCTCTCCGCGTCCAGCTCGTCGATGTCGCCCGCGTCCTCTTCGGCCGCCGAATCCTCGACGCCGGCCAGCCGCAGCAGCCCCTCCATGAGCCCCGCTTCGCGGAACCTCGCCAGCGGAACGGCGGCGAGCGCGGCGCGGAGCTGGTCCTCGGCCGCCTGCGCGCCGTCGGGCGCTTCGAGGTCCGGCACCAGCTTGTCCCGGAGCAGACCGGCCAGCTCGACCGCGTTCGGGTAGTCGAAGACCAGCGTGGCGGGCAGCCGCAGTCCGGTCGCTGTGTTCAGCCGGTTGCGCAGTTCGACCGCGGTCAGCGAGTCGAAGCCCAGGTCGGTGAACGCCCGGTTCGCGTCGATCGCCTCCGAAGACCCGTGCCCGAGCACGGCCGCCACGTGGGTGCGCACCAGGTCGACCAGTGCGCGGTCCCGGTCCTGTTCGGACAGTCCGGCCAGCCGCTGCCGCAACGAATCGGCGCCACCGGCGCCGGCGGACACCGCCGCCCGCCGAGCCGGGCCGCCGGTGACCAGCGCGCGCCACAGCGGCGGCACGTCCTCGGCGGTCCGGACCTTCGAGCGCATGCCCGCGACGTCGAGCCGGGCGGGCACGAGCACGGATTCGTCCCGCGCCAGCGCACGGTCGAACAGCTCAAGGCCGTCCTGGGCGCTCAGCGCCCCGATCCCGCCGCGGTTGATGCGGGAGCGCTCGCTGTCGCTGAGCTGTCCGGTCAACGCGCTCGCTTCGGCCCACAAACCCCAGGCGAGCGACGTGCCCGGCAGCCCCGCCGCGCGCCGGTCCGCCGCGAGACCATCCAAAAAGGAGTTCGCCGCGACGTAGTTGCCCTGCCCGGCGGCACCGAAGGTGGAAGCCGCCGAGGAGAACAGGACGAACTCGTCCAGCTCGCGGTCCTTGGTCAGCTCGTGCAGGTTCCACGCACCGTCGACCTTGGGCCGCATCACCGCCGACACGCGCTCGGACGTCAGCGACGCGATTGTCGCGTCGTCCAGCACACCGGCCGTGTGCACCACGGTCTTCAGCAACGGCACCCGGCGCACCACGGTGGCGAGGTCGTCGCGTTCCGCCGCATCGCAGGCGACAACGCGCACTGACGCACCCGAGGTGGCCAGCTCCGCGGCCAGCGCGGCGACGTCCGGCGCACCCGGGCCGGAACGGCCGGTCAGCACCAACTCGTCCGCACGCCCGGTCGACGCCAGATGCCGGGCGACCAGACCGCCCAACGTCCCGGTGCCGCCGGTGATCAGCGCCGAACCCGCCGCCGCAGCCGCCGGAATGGTGAAGACCATCTTGCCGGTGTGCTTGGCCTGTGACATGAACCGGAACGCATCCCGCGCCCGCCGCACGTCCCACACCCGCACCGGCGACTTCGCCAGCACCCCGGACGCCATCAGTTCGACGATCTGGACCAGCATGTCGTGCAGTCCGTCCGGCCCGGCCTCCGCCAGGGTGAACGGCCGGTAGTCGATCCCCGCCGGGATACTCTCCGGGTCCCGCAGGTCGGTGCGGCCCATCTCCACGAACGAACCGCCCTGCGGCAGCAGCCGCAGCGACGCGTCCACCAACTCGCCCGCCAGCGAGTTCACCACGATGTCCACACCACGACCACCCGTCGCATCAAGGAAATCACGCTCGAACTCAACACCGCGCGAGGTGGAAATGTGGTCCGCGTCCAGACCCAGACCGGCCAGCACACCGTGCTTCGCCGGGTTGGCGGTCGCGAAGACTTCCAGCCCCAGATAGCGCGCGATGCGCACCGCGGCCATGCCGACACCGCCCGCGGCCGCGTGCACCAGCACCCGCTGCCCGGACCGCGCGCCCGCCAACTCCACCAGCGCGTACCAGGCGGTCAGGAAGGCCGACGGGACAGCACCGGCCTCGACGTCCGTCCAGCCTTCGGGGATGGGCACGAGCTGCCGCGCGTCGGCGATCACCTCCGGGCCGAACCCGCCGGACACGATGCCCAGCACCCGGTCGCCCACCGCGAAACCGGTCACGCCGGGCCCGACCTCCAGGACCCGGCCCGCGACCTCACCGCCCATCACGCCACCGCCGGGATACATCCCCAACGCGATCAGCACGTCCCGGAAGTTCAGGCCCGCGACCCGCACGCCCACCCGGACCTGGCCCGGCTCCAGCGCCGCGTCGGCGAGCGAGACCGGCGCGAGGCCCTCCAGCGAGCCGCCCGTGTCCGGGTCCAGCCGCCACAAGCCCTTCGGCAGTACGAGATCGCCGGACGGACGGGTCAGCCGCCGTCCCAACGCGACACCACCACGAACGGCCACCTCCGGCTCACCACTGTCCACTGCGGACGGCAACACGGCGAGGTCCCTGCCCTCGGCGAAGTCGGCCAGGACGACCTGGTCCGGGTTCTCCGACTGCGCGGAGCGCACCAGACCCCAGACCGCCGCGGACGCCAGGTCCGCCACCGGTTCGCCGGGGCCGGTCGCCAGGCCGCGCCGGGTCAGGACCACCAGCCGCGCCGTCTCGAAGCGGTCGTCGGCCAGCCAGTGCTGAATCAGTTCCAGCGTCTCGGTGGTGGCGCGCCGCGCGGCCTCGGCCGTGTCGGTCTCGTCGGCGCCACCGGCGCAGACCACCACCACGCTCGGCACCGTGCCGGACCCGGCCAGCGCCGTGAGGTCCGCGAAGGATGTCACCGGCAGCGCGTCCGCGACACCGAAGCGATCAGTGCCAAGGAGGGCCCAGTCGCCGGTCTTCGCGGCGGTTTCCGCGATCGGCTGCCATTGCACGGTGAACAGCGAGTCAGGCTGCGTCGCACCGGCCGCGCGGACCTGCTCCAGCGAAACCGCCCGAGTGACCAGCGAGTCCACCGAGATCACGGTGGCCCCGGCGGTGTCGGCGGCCAGCACGGCGAGAGCACCCGCGTCGTCCCGACGCAGCCGGGCGCGCAGCACGGACGCACCGCCTGCCCGCAGCCGGACGCCGTTCCACACGAACGGCAGCCGCGCCTCGCCCGGTTCAGCCGTGCCGAGCAGTGCGCTGGCGTGCAGCACCCCGTCGAGCAGCGCCGGGTGCAGGCCGAACGCGTCCGCTTCCTCCGCGGTGTCCCCGGAAAGCCGGACCTCGGCGTAGATCTCGTCGTCGAGCCGCCAAGCCGCGCGGAGAGTCTGGAACGCCGGGCCGTAGCCGTAAGCGCCTTCGGCGGTGTACATCCCGTCGATGACGATCGCTTCCGCGCCTTGCGGGGGCCACACCGAGAGTTCGTCCGCGACCGGCGAGGCCGCGACCGGGGCCAGCACCCCGGTGGCGTGCCGGGTCCACTCTTCACCGGTTCCGTCCCGGCGGGAGAACACCTCCACCGTGCGGCGACCGTCGTCGGTGGCGTCGGTGAGAACCACCTGGACCTGTACGCCGCCCTCGGCCGGGATCACCAGCGGCGCCTGCAAGGTCAGTTCTTCCAGCAGACCGCAGCCCACCTGGTCGCCCGCCAGCACCGCCAGCTCGACGAACCCGGTGCCGGGCAACAGGATCACGCCACCCACCACATGGTCGGCCAGCCACGGATGCGTACGCACCGACAACCGACCGGTGCAGAGGACACCCGTGCCGCCGGCCAATTCGACCGCCGCGCCGAGCAACGGGTGGTCCACCGCGCCCAGGCCAAGGGACACCGCGTCCCCGCCACGGCCGGTCGCGGCCTTCGGCCAGTAACGCTCACGTTCGAACGCATAGGTCGGAAGCTCGACCCGGTTCCCCGACGGCAGCACCGCCGCCCAGTCCACCGGCGCACCCTGCACGAAAGCTTCCGCGAACGAGGTCAGCAACCGCGCCGCACCGCCGTCGTCCCGGCGAAGCGTGCCGCACACGGCAGCGGCGTCCTCGACAGTGTCGGTGATCGCGCCGAACAGGACCGGATGCGGAGTCACCTCGACGAACATCTGTTGTCCCTGTCCGGAAAGCGTGGCGATCGCGCGTTCGAAGTGGACAGTCGAGCGCAGGCTCTCATACCAGTAACCAGCGTCCAGCTCCTCACCAGTGAGGATCTCACCGGACATCGCCGACACCATCGGCACCCGGCCACGCCGCGGAGAAACCCCGGCCAGCACCGCACGGATCTCGTCCTCCAGGCTTTCCACCTGCGCACAATGCGACGCGTAATCCACCGCCACCATCCGCGCCCGGATACCCTCGGCATCCAACTCGGACTTCAGCTCAGCCAACGCCTCCGGCTCACCCGAAACCACCACCGCGGACGGACCATTCACCGCAGCCAACGCCAACCGCTCGCCCCACCTGGCGATCCGCTCCTCCACCACACCGGCCGCCGAGCTGACCGACAACATCCCGCCCAAGCCCGCCAGCGCCTTGAGAGACTTCGACCGCAGCGCAACAACCTTCGCACCGTCCGCAAGAGACAACATGCCCGCAACAGTCGCCGCCGCGATCTCGCCCTGCGAGTGCCCGACCACCGCGTCCGGAGCGACGCCAGCCGCCTCCCACACCGCGGCCAGAGACACCATCACCGCCCACAACGCAGGCTGCACCACATCCGCCGACTCCAGCTCGCCTTCGAGCACATCGGACAGCTTCCAGTCCACAAAAGACCCCAAAGCCACCTCGCACTCCGCCAACCGCGCCGCGAACACCGCACTCGACCCCGCCAGCTCACGCCCCATGCCGACCCACTGCGAACCCTGCCCGGCGAACACGAACACCGGACGCACTCCCGCCCGCGCCGATCCGGCAACTACCGAGCCCGACGGCGTCCCGGCGACCAGATCTCGCAACCCAGCGGGAAAATCGCCGGTGACCACGGCCCGGTGCTCGAACACCGACCGCGTCGTCGCCAACGACCAGGCCACGTCCGCCGGCGACAGCTCCGGCCGGTCGAGCACCCAGTCGTGCAGCCGCTCCGCCTGGCCCGCGAGGCCCTCGACGGTCCGGCCGGACAGCACCCACGCCCCAGCCTCACCGGCACTGAGCACCGGCTCGCGCTCCTCGACCTCCGCGGGTGCCTCGGCGGGCGCTTCCTCCAGGATGACGTGCGCGTTGGTGCCGCTCAGCCCGAACGACGACACCCCGGCGCGCCGCGGACGCCCGTTGGCCGGCCACGGCGTGCTCTCGGTCAGCAATTCGACCTGACCGGCCGTCCAGTCCACCTGGGAAGACGGCACCCCGGCGTGCAGGGTGCGCGGCAACTGCCGCTCCCGCAGCGCCAGCACCATCTTGATCACGCCCGCCACGCCGGCCGCCGCCTGCGTGTGCCCGATGTTCGACTTCACCGAACCCAGCCACAGCGGACGGTCCCGATCCCGGCCATACGTCGCCAACAACGCCTGTGCCTCGATCGGGTCGCCGAGCTTGGTGCCCGTACCGTGCGCCTCCACCACGTCCACATCGGACTGCGACAACCCGGCATTCGCCAGTGCCGCGCGAATGACGCGCTGCTGCGAAGGACCGTTCGGCGCGGTCAGACCGTTCGACGCGCCGTCCTGGTTCACCGCGGAACCCCGCAGCACGGCGAGCACCTGGTGGCCCTGCCGTTGCGCGTCGGAGAGCTTCTCCAGCACGACCAGGCCCGCGCCCTCGGCGAAGCCCATGCCGTCCGCGTCGTCGGAGAAAGCCTTGCAGCGGCCGTCTTTCGCCAGTCCGCTCTGCTCGCTGAACCCGACGAACCCGGCCGGGCTGACCAGCACGGTCACGCCGCCGGCGAGCGCCATCGAGCATTCGCCGGACCGCAACGCCTGCGCAGCCAGGTGCATGGCCATCAGCGACGAAGAGCACGCCGTGTCCACGGTGACGGCCGGGCCTTCCAAGCCCAGCGAGTACGACACCCGGCCGGACAGCACGCTGGTCGCGTTGCCGGTGATCAGGTGCGCCGCGCCGTCGAAGTCCGCGTCGTAGCCGTAGCCGGACGAGTAGCCGCCCGCGAACACGCCAGTGCTGGTGCCGCGCAGGGAATCCGGGGCGATCCCGGCCCGCTCCAGCGCTTCCCAGGACAGTTCGAGCAGCATCCGCTGCTGCGGGTCCATCGCCAGCGCCTCACGCGGGCTGATCCCGAAGAACCCGGCGTCGAAGCCGGAGATGTCCTCGACGAAACCGCCGGAGCTGACATAGGAGGACTCGTCCAGCGCGCCGAGGTCCCAGTCCCGGTCGAGCGGGAAGCCGGAGATCGCGTCGTCGCCGGAGGCCAGCAACGCCCACAGCCCGTCCGGATCGACCACTCCGCCGGGATAGCGGCAGCTCATGCCCACGATGGCGATCGGCTCGTCGGCCGCCGCCGATGCGGCGACCGGGGCGCGGGTCTGCTCGGGCAGCGCGCCGAGCAGTTCGGCCAGCAGGTAGTCGGTGACCGCGCCGGCGGTCGGGTAGTCGAACAGGAGCGTCGCGGGCAGCCGCAGGTCGGTGGCCGAGCCGAGGTCGTTGCGCAGTTCCACCGAGGTCAGCGAGTCGAAGCCCATCTCGCTGAACGCGCGGTCGGGGTCGACGGACTCGCCCGAGCCGAAGCCGAGCACCTGCGCGGCCATGCTTCGGACCAGGTCGGCCACCACACGGGTCCGCTCGGCGCCGGAGAGCCCGGTCAGCGAAGCGGCCAGATCGCCCTCGGCCGTTTCCGCGGGCGCGTCCGCGACGAGCGCGGCCAGCCGGTGGATCTCCGGCAGATCCCGCATCAGCGGGACTTGGAGCAGACTCGCCGCCGAGTGCGGGGTGTCCAGGATGATGGACCAGTCGATGTTGGTCACCGTGAGGACGGTGTCGCCGCCCTCGAGAGCCTCGCCGAGCGCTCGCACCGCGAGCTTCGGTGCCATCATGCCTTCCCACTGGTTGCGGGCCAGCCGTTGCCGCGCCGCTTCGGAGCCCTGCGCCACCCCGGCTTCCCAGGGGCCCCAGGCCACTGACAACGCGGGCAGACCACGTCCTCGCCGGTGCTCCGCGAGCGCGTCGAGGTAGGCGTTGGCCGCGGCGTAGTTGGCCTGTCCGGGCCCGCCCGTGGTGGCCACCACCGACGAGAACAGCACGAACGCGTCCAACTCGCGGCCGGCGGTGAGTTCGTCCAGATGCGCGGCGCCACCGCCCTTGGCCGACAGCGCGGTTTCCAGGCGGGCCGGGCTCAGGCCGTCGATCACGCCGTCGTCCAGCACCGCCGCGGTGTGCACCACGGCGGAGAGGTCGTCGCCGATCCAGTCGAGGACCCCGGCGACCTCGGCGCGCACGCTCACGTCGCAGGCCAGCACGTCCACCTGGCTGCCCTGTTCGGCCAGTTCGGCGGCCCGCGCGGCGATGCCCGCCACGGCCGGACCGGACCGGCTGGTGAGCACGAGCCGGTCGCCGCCGTGTTCGCCCAGCCACCGGGCCACGTAGCCGCCGAGCGCGCCGGTGCCGCCGGTGACCAGCGCGGCGCCGCGGGTCTGCCACGTCCCCGTGCTCTTCGGGCGGGGAGCGTGGGTCAGGCGGCGGCCCAGTATCCCGGCGGGTCGCAGCACGACCTGGTTCTCGTCGCAGCCGGACAGGACCGCGACCAGCTGCGCGCCGGTCCGCTTGTCCACCGCGGCGGGCAGGTCGACCAGCCCGCCCCAGCGGTCCGGGTACTCGAGTCCGACCACCCGGCCGAAGCCCCAGATCTGGGCCTGTGCCGGACTGGCCGGGGACTCGCCCGCCCCGGCGGCGATCGCGCCGCAGGTGGCCAGCCACAGCGGGGCGTCCACGCACGCGTCGTCCAGCCCCTGCACCAATGCGGTGGTGGTGGCGAGGCCGGTCGAAACCACCGGGTGCCCGGCCAGCGGAGTCTCGTCCAGCGCGAGCAGCGACAGCACGCCGCTCGCTTCGCCGGTGTCTCGCAGCACCGGTCCGAGCACCGCCGACATCGCGACCCGGTCGGTCACCGCGGCGTCCAGCGCGATCAGCACCGGCTCGGCGCCGCGGCGGGAAAGCGCGGCCACGCACGCCCGCACCCGCTCGTCCTCGGCCTGCGCGGCGGGCACGACGACCAGCCAGCTCCCGTCGAGCCGGGCGGCGGACGGTTCGGCCACCGGCGCCCAGGTGATGCGGTAGCGCCAGGACTCGGTGGCCGAGCGGTCCCGTTCCCGCTTGCGCCACGAGGCCAGCGCGGGCAGCACCGCGTCCAGGTGGCCTTCGTCGGGCAGCGACAGCGTGTCCGCGACCCCCGCCAGGTCGCCGCCCTCGACCGCGGCCCAGAAACGGGTTTCCTCGGCGGTTTCCGCCCCGGTGGGCGGCGTTGCGGCGGCGGAGCCGCTCAGCCAGTAACGCTCGTGTTGGAAGGCATAGGTGGGCAGATCGACGCGGCTGCCCGCGGGCAGCACCGCGGTCCAGTCCACCGGGAGGCCGCCCGCGTGCGCTTCGGCCAGCGAAGCGAGCATCCGGCGCGCGCCCGCGTTTTCGCGTTCCAGGGTGCCGACAGTCAGCACCGGGCCGGTCCCGGCGTCCTCCGCGGTCTCGGTCACCGACGCGGTCAGCACCGGATGCGGCGAAACCTCCACAAAGGACAGATAACCGGCGGCGAGCAGCGCACGGGTGGCGTCCTCGAACCGCACGGTCCGGCGCAGGTTCGCGAACCAGTAGTCCGCGTCGAGTTCGGCTCCGGACACCCATTCGCCGGTGACCGTGGACATCATCGGCACCCGGCCGGTGCGGGGCACGATGCTCGCCAGCCCGGCCGCGAGCACCTCGGCCAGCGAATCCACCGCCGGGGAGTGCGCGACGAAGTCGGTCGCCGGGATCCGCCAGCGCAGCACGTGCCGCGAGGCCAGTTCCCGTTCGAATTCGGTCAGCGCCTCGGGTTCGCCGGACACCACCACGGTGGCGGGGCCGTTGACCGCGGCGATGGAAAGCCGGTCGCCCCAGCGCGCCACCAGTTCGCGCACCGGTTCGGCGGGCATGACCACCGAGACCATCGAGCCTTGCGCGGACAGTCCGGTCAGCT
The DNA here is from genome assembly GCF_046549075.1 of Amycolatopsis sp. lyj-84. Taxonomy (NCBI): domain Bacteria; kingdom Bacillati; phylum Actinomycetota; class Actinomycetes; order Pseudonocardiales; family Pseudonocardiaceae; genus Amycolatopsis; species Amycolatopsis sp. lyj-84. The sequence continues at coordinate 393,299 of NZ_JAJPWO010000006.1, read as the reverse complement.
CCCGCGACCGCACGGCGACGACCTTCGCGGCGTCCTCGACGGTCAGCATGCCCGCGACCGTCGCCGCCGCGATCTCGCCCTGCGAGTGGCCGACCACCGCGTCCGGAGCGACGCCAGCCGCCTCCCACACCGCGGCCAGCGACACCATCACCGCCCACAGCAACGGCTGGACAATCTCCGCTGATTCCAGCTCACCGGCGAGCGCCTCGGTCAGGTTCCAGTCCACACAGGACGAAAGGGCGCGCTCGCATTCGGCGAACCGGGCCGCGAAGACCGGGCTGTCGGCCAGCATCTGCCGGCCCATGCCCGCCCATTGGGTGCCCTGTCCGGCGAACACGAAGGCAGTCCGGCCACCGGCCCGTGCCACCCCGGACAGCGGGCCGGGCGCCGCGCGCAGACCGGAAACCAGCTCTTCGTGGGTGTCGCCGAGCACCACGGCCCGATGCTCGAACGCCGACCGGGTGGTGGCCAGCGACCACGCCACGTCCGACGGCGGCAGCTCCGGGCGCTCGGCCAGCCAGTCGGCCAGCCGATCCGCCTGCGCCACCAGGCCTTCCGCGCTCCGCCCGCCCACCAGCAGTGCCGACGGACCGCCGGTCAGCACCGGCACCCCGGTTTCGTCCGGCTCCGGCTCGGCCGCGTCGGTCTGGGGCGCTTCTTCGACGATGACGTGCACGTTGGTGCCGCTCATGCCGAACGCCGACACCCCGGCCCGGCGCACCCGCTCCCCCGGCGTCCACGACACCGGCTCGGTCAGCAGCCGCACCTCGCCCGCCGTCCAGTCCACGTGCGGGGTCGGGTCGTCCACGTGCAGGGTCTTCGGCAGCTGCTCGTGTCCCAGCGCGAGCACCATCTTCATCACGCCGGCCACGCCCGCCGCGGCTTGCGTGTGCCCGATGTTCGACTTCACCGAGCCCAGCCACAACGGTCGTTCCCGGCCCTGTCCGTAGGTCGCCAGCAACGCCTGCGCCTCGATCGGGTCGCCCAGTGTGGTGGCCGATCCGTGCGCCTCGACGACGTCCACATCGGACTCGGAGAGCTGGGCACTGGCCAGCGCCGCGCGGATTACCCGTTGCTGCGACGGACCGTTCGGCGCCGTCAAGCCGTTCGACGCGCCGTCCTGGTTCACCGCGGAACCCCGGATCAGCGCCAGCACCGGATGCCCGTTGCGCTGGGCGTCGGAAAGCCGCTCCAGCACGAGCATGCCCGCGCCCTCGGCGAAACCGGAACCCTCCGCGGCGGCGGCGAAAGACTTGCATCGCCCGTCCACCGAGATGCCGCCTGCCTTCGCGAAGGCGCTGAACACGCCGGGCGTCGCGGTGACGGTGACGCCACCAGCGAGCGCGAGCCCGCACTCGCCGCCGCGCAACGCCTGGCTGGCCAGGTGCAGAGCGACCAGCGAGGACGAACACGCGGTGTCCATCGTGACGGCCGGGCCTTCCAGCCCGAGTGTGTAGGACAACCGGCCGGAAAGCACACTGGTGGCGTTGCCGGTCACCAACTGCGCTTCGGCGACGCCGGAAGTTTCCAGGTCGATATCCGTCGCGTACCGGGAGCTGTAGCCGCCGACGAACGCGCCGGTCTGCGTGCCGCGCAGCGAAGCGGGGTCGATCCCGGCCCGCTCGACAGCCTCCCAGGACACCTCCAGCAGCAGCCGCTGCTGCGGGTCCATCGCCAGCGCCTCGCGCGGGCTGATGCCGAAGAATCCGGCGTCGAACGCGCTGGCGTCGCGGACGAAACCGCCTGCCTGGTCGAAGGAGCCCAGCAGCGGGTCGTTCAGCAGGTCGAGGTCCCAGCCGCGGTCCTGCGGGAACGGGCCGATGGCGTCCGCGCCCGCCGCCAGCAGCTGCCACAGCTCCTCGGGGCTGGCCGCGCCGCCGGGGAACCGGCAGGCCATGCCGACGATCGCGATCGGCTCGTCCGTTCCGGCCCGCCGCACGGCCGGCGCCGGGGGCGGCGCGACGGCGGGCAGGTCGCCGGACAGCTCGGTGCGCAGCAGTCCGGCCAGCGCGATCGGCGTGGGGTAGTCGAAGATCAGCGTGGCGGGCAGGCGCAGGCCGGTGGCCGCGTTCATCCGGTTCCGCAGTTCCACCGCGGTCAGCGAGTCGAAGCCGACGTCGGTGAACGCCCGGTTCGCGTCGATCGCTTCCACGGAGGCGTGCCCGAGCACCGCGGCGACGTGCGCGCACACCAGGTCCAGCAGGACCCGGCCGCGTTCCGCGCCGGAGACCGACGCCAGCTGCCGCCGCAGGGACTCGCCTTCGCCCGCGCCGTCCGCGACGCGCGAGACCGCGGTCCGCCGCCCGGTGGCACCGACGAGCGAACGCCAGATCGGCGGGACCTCGGTGCTGCCCGCGGCCAGCGCCCGCAGCGCGGGCAGGTCCAGGTGCGCGGGCATCAGAACCGGCTCGTCGCGGCCCAGCGCCACGTCGAGGACGACGAGGCCTTCTTCTCCGCTCAAAGGGATGAAGCTGCGGTCGATCCGGGACAACGACTGCTGGTCCAGGTGTCGGCCGATGCCCTCCTCGTGCGCCCACGGCCCGAGTTGCAGGGACATCCCGGCGAGCCCGGTGCCGCGCCGCCAGGCGGCGAGCGCGTCCAGGAAGGAGTTCGCGGCGACATAGCTGCCCTGCCCGGCCGCGCCGAACATGGCCGCCGCCGAGGAGTACAGCACGAACAGGTCGAGATCCATCCCGGCGGTCAGCTCGTGCAGATGCCAGGCGGCGTCCGCCTTCGGCCGCAGCACGGCGGCCAGCCGCTCCGGCGTCAGCGCGCTGATCACGCCGTCGTCCACCACACCGGCGGAATGCACGACAGAGCCGAGCGGATGCTCTTCGGGCAGCTGCGCCAGCACGGTCGCCAGCGCGGCGCGATCGGCGGCGTCGCAGGCGACAACTCGCACCCACACGCCCATTTCGGCCAGCTCGGCCACCAGCGCGGCCACACCCGCGGACGCGCCGGAACGGCTGAGCAGCACGACTCCCCCGGCGCGGCCGGTGGCCGCCAGATGCCGGGCGGTCAGGCCGCCCAGAGTGCCGGTGCCGCCGGTGACCAGCAGCGTGCGGGCGGCGGGATCGGCGCGGGGGCCGTCCGGCCATTCGACCGCGGACAACCGGCCCTCCGGCCGGACCAGCCGCCTGCCGTGGGCGCGGCCGTCGCGCAGCAGCAGTTCGGGTTCGTCGCCGCCCAGCGCCGCCGGAAGCAGCGCGAGCCGCTCGGCGCCCAGGTCCGCGAGCACCAGGCGATCGGGTTCTTCGGACTGCGCCGAGCGGGTCAGGCCCCATACCGCGGCACCGGCGAGGTCGGTCACCTCGGCGCCGACCGCGCCTTGGGTGACGACCACCAGCCGCGCACCGGCCAACCGGGTCTCTGCCAGCCATTCGTGCAGCAATTCCAGGTGCGCGGCGCTGACGCGGCGCACTGTCTCCGGCATGTCCGCGCCAGTGTCTTCCACACCGGCGCACCGCAGCACCACGCTCGGGTCGATCTCACCGGCTTCGACGGCCGCGGCCAGTTCGGCGAGATCCGCGTACGCCCGCACCGGCAGCCCCAGCCCGTCGAGCAGGCCGAACCGGTCGGTGCCGAGCAGCGCCCACTCCCCCGCCGGAGCGGCGGCGTCCGGCAGCGTGGCCCAGTCCTGGACGAACAGCGAGTCGGCCAGCGCGCCGTCGGCGGGCCGCAGCCGGCCGGTCGGCACGCGGCGTTTCACCAGCGAGCCCACCGAAACGACCGGGGCTCCGGTGGCGTCGGCGGCGGTCAGCGAAACCGAGCCCTGCCCGTCCAGCCGCAACCGCACCCGCAGCGTGGACGCGCCCGCGGCGTGCAGTTCGACGGAGTTCCAGGCGAACGGCATCGGCACCGTGCCGGGCTCCTCCGGCACGCCCGCCTCGGCCTCGGCGATGACCGAGGCGTGCAGCGCCGCGTCCAGCAGGACCGGGTGCAGGCCGTAGGAACCGGCCTTCTCGGCGACGTCGTCGGGAAGCACGATCTCGGCGAAGACGTCCCCGTCGCGGCGCCAGGCGGCGCGCAGCGCGTGGAACGAAGGACCGTAAACGTCGGCAAGGTAAGTCGGGTACAGCTCTGAGACATCGACCGGCGTGGCGTCGCGCGGCGGCCACATCAGCAGGTCCTCGTCGGCGGAACCGACCGGGCCCGCGGGCGCGACCGTCCCGACCGCGTGCCGGACCCATTCCTGGCCGGGACCGGCCTGTTCGGGGCGGGAGAAGATCTCCACCGGCCGACGGCCGTCCCGGCCGGCCTCGGCCACCACGACCTGGAGCTGCAAGCCCTCGCCCTCGGCGGGCACGATCAGCGGCGCCTGCAGCGTCAGCTCGTCCAGCGCGCCGCAGCCGAGCTGGTCCCCGGCGCGGACGGCCAGCTCGACGAATCCGGTGCCGGGCAACAGCATCGTGCCGTCCACCGCGTGGTCGGCCAGCCACGGCTGGGCCTTCGGCGAGAGGTGCCCGGTGCACACCAGGCCCGCGCCGCCCGCCAGGTCCACGGCCGCGCCGAGCAGCGGGTGCCCGAGCACCCCGAGCCCCAGCGTCGACAGGTCCCCGTTGCCGGACTTCCCGTGGAAGCCGGACAGCACGCCCTGCGGCCAGTAACGCCGGCGCTGGAAGGCATACGTCGGCATTTCGACGTGCGCCGCGACGGGAAGCAGTTTGGTCCAGTCCACGGACGCGCCGTGCACGAAGGCCTCGGCGAACGAAGCGACCAGCCGGTCCGCGCCGCCCTCGTCCCGGCGAAGAGTCGCGCAGACCACCCCGGCCACCGCACCGGCGCCCGCCTCGCGCGCGACCTCCTCCAGGGTGTCGTTCATCGCACCGAGCAGGACCGGGTGCGGGGACACCTCGACGAACATCTGGTGTCCCTGTCCGGAAAGCGTGGCGATCGCGCGTTCGAAGTGGACAGTCGAGCGCAGGCTCTCGTACCAATACCCGGCGTCCAGTTCCTCACCAGTGAGGGTCTCCCCCGTCATCGCCGACACCATCGGCACCCGGCCCTTGCGCGGCTCGACCCCCGCCAGCACCGCGCGGATCTCGTCCTCCAGCCGCTCCACCTGCACACCATGCGACGCGTAATCCACCGCCACCATCCGCGCCCGGACACCCTCGGCATCCAGTTCGGACTTCAGCCCGGCCAACGCCTCCGGCTCACCCGAAACCACCACCGCAGCCGGACCATTCACCGCAGCCAACGCCAACCGGTCGCCCCATCGGCTCAGACGCTCCTCCACCGCATCGGCCGCCGCGTTAACCGACAGCATGCCGCCTAGACCCGCCAACGCCTTCAAAGACTTGGAGCGCAGCGCAACAACCCGCGCACCGTCCTCAACGGACAACATTCCGGCAACCGTCGCCGCGGCGATCTCGCCCTGCGAATGGCCGACGACCGCCTCCGGGCGCACCCCCGCCGCTTCCCATACCGCGGCAAGGGAAACCATCACCGCCCACAAGGCGGGCTGCACCAGATCCGTCGTGGTCAGCTCTTTGGCCAACACCTCGGACAGCTTCCAGTCCACAAAGGACTCCAACGCCTGCTCGCACTCCGCCAGCCGCGCCGCGAACACCGGACTCACCCGCGCGAGTTCCCGGCCCATGCCGAGCCACTGCGAACCCTGCCCGGGGAAGACGAACACCGGGCGCACGTCGTCGCGCCCCACCCCGGAGACCACCGCGCCGCTGGGGGCCTCCGCGACCAGGCTGTCCAGCCCGGCCAGCGGATCCTCGCCCAGCACCACGGCGCGGTGCTCGAACACCGACCGGGTGGTGGCCAGCGACCAGGCGATCCGGTCTGCGTCCAGCTTCGGACGGGCGGCCGCCCAGTCCCGGATCCGGGCCGCCTGCGCGGCGAGCCCTTCGGCGGACCGACCGGTGACCAGCCAGGCGTTGGCGCCGGCGACGACCGGAGCTTCGGGCTCGGCGGCTTCGTCCGGCGTTTCCTCCGCCGGGGCTTCTTCGAGGATGAAGTGCGCGTTGGTGCCGCTGCCGCCGAAAGAGGAAACCCCGGCGCGGCGGATGCGCTCGCCGGCGGGCCAGGCGACCGATTCGGTCAGCAGTTCCACTTCGCCGGCGGACCAGTCCACGTGCGGCGTTGGTTCGGTGACGTGCAGCGTTTTCGGCAGCTTTTCGTTGCGCAGCGCCAGAACCATCTTGATGACCCCGGCCACGCCGGCAGCGGCCTGTGTGTGCCCGATGTTCGACTTCACCGAACCCAGCCACAACGGTTTGCCGCCGTCGCGTTCCTGGCCGTAGGTGGCCAGCAGCGCCTGCGCTTCGATCGGGTCGCCGAGGGTGGTGGCGGTGCCGTGCGCCTCGACCGCGTCCACGTCGGCGGGGGTCAGCCGGGCGCTGTCCAGCGCGGCGCGCACGACCCGTTGCTGCGACGGGCCGTTCGGCGCGGTCAGCCCGTTGGACGCGCCGTCCTGGTTGATCGCGGAGCCGCGGATCACCGCGAGCACGTGGTGTCCGTGGCGGCGCGCGTCGGACAGCCGCTCCACCACGATCATGCCGGTGCCCTCGGCCCAGCCGGTGCCGTTGGCGTCGGAGGAGAACGCGCGGCACCGCCCGTCCACCGAAAGCCCTTGCTGCTTCGAGAATTCCACGAACATGCCGGGCGTCACGAGCACGGTCACGCCGCCGGCCAGCGCCATGGTGCATTCGCCGGCGCGGATCGCCTGACAGGCCAGGTGCAGGGCCACCAGCGACGAGGAGCACGCGGTGTCGACGGTCACCGCGGGGCCTTCGAGCCCCATCAGGTAGGCGATGCGGCCGGAGAGCACGGCAGTCAGGTTGCCGGTCATCATATGGCCTTCGAGCTCGCCCGAGCCGCCCTGCAGCAGTTCCAGGCTCATCGCGTAGTTCGAGGTGAACCCGCCGACGAACACGCCGGTTTTGCTGCCCTTCAACGTGGTGACGTCGATCCGGGCGCGCTCCAGCGCTTCCCAGGACACCTCCAGCAGCAGCCGCTGCTGCGGGTCCATCGCCAGCGCCTCGCGCGGGCTGATCCCGAAGAACCCGGCGTCGAAGCCGCTGGCGTCCTTGATGAAGGCACCGGACCGGGTGTAGGACTTGCCCGCCTTTTCCGGGTCCGGGTCGTAGAAGTCGCCGAGGTCCCAGCCGCGGTCTTCGGGGAACGGGCCGACCGCGTCGCGTCCGTCGGAGAGCAGCTCCCAGAAGTCCTCCGGGGTTTCCACCCCACCCGGATACCGGCACGCCATGCCGACGATGGCGATCGGCTCGTCCTCGCCCGCCTCCAGCCTGTGCAGCCGCTTGCGGGTCTCCTGGAGTTCGGCCGCCGTCTTCTTGAGGTAGTCGAAGAGCTTCTCTTGGTTAACCACTCTGGCCCCTTAGCAACACCGTGACGTCAAACAAGCCCGCAGCACCTAGTCGGACAGGCCCAGTTCCTTGTCGAGAAACTCGAACACCTCGTCGGGCGTCGCCGAGCCGAGTTCGACCTCGCCGCCCTCGGCTTCCGCTCCGCCCTGCTTCGTGATCCACGCTGACAGGATCGTCTGCAGCCGACGCGTGATCCGGTCCTCCATCTCCTGCCCGGCCGCCGGTTTCGTCAGCGCCGCCTCCAGCCGGTCCAGCTCGTCCAGCACCGGGACCCCGGCCGCGTCGTCGCCGACGAGCCCGGACCGCAGCCAGGCGGCCACCGCCACCGGGGTGGGGTAGTCGAAAATCAACGTAGTCGGGACCCGCAGCCCGGTGGCGGTGTTCAACCTGTTCCGGATCTCCACCGCGGTCAGCGAATCGAAGCCGAGTTCCTTGAACGCCTGGCTCGCCCGCACCGCGTCCGCCGACGGGTGGCCGAGCACCACCGCGGCCTCCGCGCGCACCAGATCGGTGAGCAGCCGTTCCTGGTCGGCCCGTTCGAGCCCCGCCAGCCGCCGGGCGAGGTCGCCCGCTTCCGGCGCGGCCGCGGCCGGAGCCGCGGCCAGCTGCCGCATCTCGGGCAGGTCCCGCACCAGCGGGCGCTGCGCCAGGTTGGCCAGCCGGCTCCAGTCCACGTCCATCACCGTCACCACGGCATCGGACCCGTCGAGCGATTCGCCCAGCGCCCGCACCGCCAGGCGCGGATCCATCGCGGGCATCGGCAGCCGCTTCATCCGGCTCTTGATCGCGTCCTTGGACTCGGCGAGACCGCCGCCGCCCCACAGGCCCCACGCCACCGACAGACCGCTGAGGCCCCGCGCGCGCCGGTTCTCCGCCACCGCGTCCAGGTAGGCGTTCGCCGCCGCGTAGTTGCCCTGCCCGGCCGAGCCCAGCGTCGAAGCCGCTGAGGAGAACAGCACGAACGCATCCAGATCCAGCTCGGCGGTCAGCTCGTCCAGGTGGCCCGCGCTGGTGGCCTTGGCCGAGAGGACCTTCTCGAAGCGCGAGGTGGAGAGCCGGTCGATCACGCCGTCGTCGAGTACGCCGGCGGTGTGCATCACCGAGGACAGCTCAGGTCCGGTGCGCCCGATCCAGTCGAGCACCCCGGCGACCTCGGCCCGCTCGCCGACGTCGCAGGTCAGCACGTCCACCCGGCTGCCCTGTTCGGCCAGCCCCGCCGCCTGCGCCGCGATGCCCGCGGCCGAGGAGCCGGACCGGCTGGTGAGCACGAGCCGCTCGGTGTCGCGTTCGGCCAGCCACTGCGAGACGTGCCCGGCGATCGCGCCGGTGCCGCCGGTGATCAGCACGCTGCCGCGCGGCCGCCACGAGGACCCGCCTCGCCGCGGGCGTCCTGCCCGCGCCATCCGGCGGCCCAGCACCCCGGACCGGCGGAGGGCGACCTGGTCCTCGTCGCCGTCGGCCAGCACCGCGGCCAGCCGCGCGCCCGCCCGCTCGTCGATCTCGGCGGGCAGGTCGAGCAGCCCGCCCCAGCGGTCCGGGTGTTCGAGTCCGACGACCCGGCCCAGCCCCCACACCTGCGCCTGCACGACGCTCGAGGGCACCTCGCCGGGCGCGGCCGCGACCGCCTGGCTGGTCGCCAGCCACAGCGGCGCGAGCACCCCGGCGTCGCCCAACGCCTGCACCAGGCCCAGCGTGGCGGCGAGTCCGGCGGCCACCACCGGATGGTCCGGCAGCGGAGCTTCGTCGAGCGCCAGCAGCGAGAGCACCCCGGCGATCGGCGCGCCGTCGACGGCCTGGTCGAGCACCGGCGAAAGCTCGTGCCGGGCGGCGTGCCCGGCGGGGATCTCCGCGACCACGACCTCGGCGCCCCGTACGGTCAGCGCTGCGGCGCAGTCCCTCCGCAGCGTCTCGGCGAAGCCGCCTTCGGGGACGACGAGCAGCCAAGTTCCGTTCAGCAGCACGGAATCGGGTTCCGGCAGGGGCGCCCACGACATGCGGTAGCGCCAGCTCGCGGTCACCGACTTCTCCTGGTCCCGACGCCGCCAGGACGCCAGCGCGGGCAGCACCGCGCTGAACTGCTCCTGGTCCTCCAGCGCCAGGGTGTCGGCGATCTGGGCCAGGTCGCCGCTCTCCACCGCCGCCCAGAATTCGGCTTCGGCCTGCGAACCATCGCCGCCGCGCACCGCGCCGGCGGCAGCCGCCCCGGTCGGCCAGTAGCGGTCGTGCCGGAAGGCGTAGGTGGGCAAGGCGATCCGCTCGGCGACCGGGAGCACCGCGGTCCAGTCCACCCCGGCTCCCGTGACATACGCCTGCGCCAACGAGGTGAGCATCCTGGTCGCGCCGCCGTCGTCGCGGCGCAGCGTCGCGCACACCGCGGCCGGTTCCGTGCCGGGGGCGGCGTCCGCGGCGGCCTCCTCCAGCGTGTCGGTCGTCGCGCCGAGCAGCACCGGATGCGGGCTGACCTCGACGAACAGCTGGTGTCCCTCGTCGGCCAGCGTCCGCACCGCACGGTCGAAACGCACGGTGGCGCGGAGGCTCGCGTACCAATACCCGGCGTCGAGTTCTTCGCCGGTAAGGGTTTCGCCGGTCATCGCCGACACCATCGGGACCCGGCCACGACGCGGCTCGATCCCGGCCAGCACCGCACGGATCTCGTCTTCCAGCCGCGCCACCTGCGCGGAGTGCGAGGCGTAATCGACGTCGACCATCTTGGCGCGCACGCCCTCGGCGTCGAGTTCGTCCTTGAGCTCCGCGAGCGCTTCGGGAGTGCCGGAGACGACCACGGCGGCCGGGCCGTTGACCGCGGCCAGCGCGAGCTGCTCTCCCCAGCGGGAGATCCGCTGTTCAACCGCCGCGGCGGGCAGCGTCACCGACAGCATCCCGCCCGCGCCCGCAAGCACTTTCAGCGACTTCGAGCGCAGCGCGACAACCCGCGCGCCGTCCCGCAGGGACAGCATCCCGGCGACGGTGGCGGCCGCGATCTCGCCCTGCGAGTGCCCCACCACCGCATCCGGCGCTACTCCGGCCGCTTCCCACACCGCGGCCAGCGAGACCATCACCGCCCACAGCGCGGGCTGCACCAGGTCCGCGGTGCGCAGTTCGCCGGAGAGCACCTCCGTCAAGTTCCAGTCGGCGAACGGCGCCAGTGCCCGCTCGCATTCGGCGAGCCGGGCCGCGAAGACCGGGCTGGCCTCCGCCAGTTCCCGGCCCATGCCCGCCCACTGGGAGCCCTGGCCAGGGAAGACGAACGTCACCGCGCCGCCGGGGCTGGCCGTTCCGGCCACCACCGTGCCGGTGGTGCCTCCGGTCGCCAGCTCGTGCAGTCCGGCCAGCAGTTTCGTCCGGTCCTCGCCGAGGACGACGGCACGGTGCGCGAACGCCGAGCGGGTTGTCGCCAGCGACCACGCCACGTCGGCGGGGTCGGTCTCCGGCTGCGCGGCCGCCCATTCGCGCAGCCGGCCAGCCTGTCCGACGAGGCCCTCCGCGGAGCGGCCGGACACCAGCCAGGCACCGGGTCCGCGCAGCAGGGGCTCGGCGTCCGGACGCGGTTCGGCGTCCTCCGGCGGGGCCTCCTCGAGGATGATGTGCGCGTTGGTGCCGCTGATGCCGAACGAGGAAATCCCGGCCCGGCGCGGCCGTCCGCCGGAAGGCCAGGCCATCGGTTCGGCGAGCAGTTCGACCTGCCCGGCCGTCCAGTCGATCTGCGAGGACGGCTCGGCCGCGTGCAGGGTTTTCGGCAGCTGCTCGTGTCCCAGCGCCAGCAGCATCTTCATCACGCCCGCCACGCCGGCCGCCGCCTGTGTGTGGCCGATGTTCGACTTCACCGAACCCAGCCACAACGGGCGGTCGCGGTCTTGACCGTAGGTGGCCAGCAACGCCTGCGCTTCGATCGGGTCGCCGAGTTTCGTGCCGGTGCCGTGTGCCTCCACCGCGTCCACTTCGGACGGCGAAAGGCCGGCGCTCGCCAGCGCCGCGCGGATGACCCGCTGCTGCGACGGACCGTTCGGCGCCGTCAAGCCGTTCGAGGCCCCGTCTTGGTTCACCGCGGAACCCCGGACCAGCCCCAGCACCGGATGCCCGTTGCGCCGCGCGTCGGAGAGCCGCTCCACCACCAGCATGCCGACACCCTCGGCCATGCCCATGCCGTCGGCCGACTCGGCGAACGCCTTCGACCGGCCGTCCGCCGCCAGACCGCGTGCCTGCGAGAAGGCGACGAACCCGTCCGGGCTGGCCATGATCGTGGCTCCGCCGGCCAGCGCGAGGGAGCACTCCCCCGCGCTCAGCGCCTTCGCCGCCAGATGCAGCGCGACCAGCGACGAGGAACACGCGGTGTCCATCGTGACCGCCGGGCCTTCCAGCCCGAAGAAGTACGACAGGCGGCCCGAAAGGACGCTGGTCGCGTTGCCGGTCATCAGGTGGCTTTCGGCACCCTCGAACTCCGCGCTGCCGTCCAGACCCGCCGCCGCGTAACCCGAGCCGTAGCCGCCGATGAAGGCGCCGGTCTGGCTGCCCGACAGGCTCGCCGGGTCGATGCCGGAGCGTTCGAACGCCTCCCAGGACACCTCCAGCAGCAGCCGCTGCTGCGGGTCCATCGCCAGTGCCTCGCGCGGGCTGATCCCGAAGAACCCGGCGTCGAAACCGATGACGTCGCGGACGAAACCGCCTTCCTTGGTGTAGGTGGTCCCGGCCTGCTCGGACTCCGGGTCGTAGAGCTCGTCCACCGGCCAGCCTCGGTCGGCCGGGAAGGATTCGATCGCGTCGCCGCCGGAGGACAGCAGCTCCCACAGCTCCTCCGGGCTGGCAGCGCCGCCGGGGAACCGGCAGGCCATGCCGACGATCGCGATCGGCTCGTCCGTTCCGGCCCGCCGCGCGGCCGGGGCCGGGTGCGGTGCGGACAGGTCGCCGATCAGCTCGCCGCGCAGCGAAACGGCCAGCGCGGCAGGCGTGGGGTGGTCGAAGATCAGCGTGGCGGGCAGCCGCAGCCCGGTTTCGGCCCGCAGCCGGTTCCGCAGTTCCACCGCGGTCAGCGAGTCGAAGCCCAGATCGGTGAACGCGCGGTCGGCGCCGATCGAAGCCGCCGAGGCGTGCCCGAGCACCGCGGCCACGTGCGCCAGCACCAGCTGCCGCAGCATCCGGTCGCGTTCCTGGCGAGTGGCCGCGGCCAGCCGCTTGCGAAGGGAGTCGCTGTCAGCAGCCGGGGCCGAAGCAGCGGTGCGCCGCGCGGGAGCACCGGCCAGCGCCCGCCACAGCGGCGGGACGTCGGCGCCGCGCAGGGCCGCCACGTCCAGGCGGACCGGGATGAGCACGGCGTCTTCGGTGGCCAGCGCCGCGTCCATCACCGCGAGACCCTCGTCGGCGCCGAGCGCGGTGACGCCGGAGCGGCTGATCCGCGACAACGACTGTTCGCCGAGGTCGCGGCCGATGCCCGCCTCGTGCACCCACGGGCCCCAGGCCAGCGAAGTGCCGGTCAGGCCCGCTGCCCGGCGGTGTCCGGCGAGCGCGTCGAGGAAGGTGTTGGCGGCGACGTAGCTGCCCTGTCCCGGCGCGCCGAAGGTCGCCGCGGCCGAGGAGAACAGCACGAACTGCCGCAGGTCCAGGTGCCGGGTGAGTTCGTGCAGGTGCCAGGCGGCGTCGGCCTTCGGGCGCAGGACCGCGGACAGGCGGTCGGCGGTGAGCCCGGCGACCAGGCCGTCGTCGATGATCCCGGCGGCGTGGAAGACCTCGCCGAGCGGGCAGTCCTCTCCGACGGTGTCCAGCAGCGCGGCCAGCGCGTCGCGGTCGGCCGCGTCGCACGCGACGATCCGGACCGCGGCGCCCAGTTCCGCCAGCTGCGCGGCGCGCGCGGCCGCTCCGGCGGCGGCCGGGCCGGACCGGCTGGTCAGCAGCACTTCCTGGGCTCGGCCGGTGCGCACCAGATGCTGGGCGACCAGGCCGCCGAGGGTGCCGGTGCCGCCGGTGACCAGCAGCGAACGGGGGCCGCCGGGGCCCGCGTCGGGTCGTTCAACCGCCATCGCGTTGCCAGACGAACGGACCACGCGGCGTCCGAAGACGCCGTTCTCCCGCAACGCCAGCTCCGGTTCCTCCCCGCCGAGCACGGCGGGGAGCGCGGCGATTCCGGCGTTTTCGGTGGGCAGATCCACGAGGACGAACCGGCCGGGGTTCTCCGCCTGTGCCGAACGCAGCAGCCCACGGACGGCGGCCGCGGCGAGATCGGCCACGGCCTCGCCCGGGGCGACCGCGGCGCCGGACCGGGTGACCACCACCAGCCGCGCCGCGTCCAGGCGCGGTTCCTCCAGCCAGTCCTTGACCAGTCCGAGCGCCGCCGCGGCGGCGGTGTGCGCGGCTTCGGGCATCGAGCCGGTCCCGGCGACGCTGGTGAGCACGATCGAGGGAACGGGGTCCGCGGCCGCCAGTCCGGCGAGGTCCGGGTAGGTCTGCATCGGGAGGCCCGCGACGGTCGGCTCTTCGGCCAGGCCGAAGGGGTCGTCGCCGAGCACCGCCCAGGCACCGGCCGGGATCGCGGCTTCGGCGGCCGGGGTCCACTGTTCGGCGAACAACAGGCCGGACGAAGCCGGTTCGGCGACCGCGGGCGCGGACACCGGACGACTGGTCAACGAATCCACCGTGACCACCGGAGCACCGGCGGGGTCGACGGCGACCAGCGAAAGATCGCCGCGCCGACCGCGCCCGACTTTGGCGCGCAGCACCGAAGCGCCCTCGGCGTGGAGTTCGACGCCGGTCCACGCGAACGGCATCCGGACCTCGTCGCCGGAGTCCTCCAGCAGCGCGGCGTGCAGGGCGGCGTCGAGCAGCGCCGGGTGCAGGCCGAACTGATCCGCTCGGCCCGCCACCGACTCCGGCAGCTCGATCTCGGCGAACACGTCCTCGCCGCGCCGCCATGCCGCGCGCAGGCCGTGGAACGCCGGACCGTACACATCGGACAGTTTCGCGGCGTAAAAACCGTCGACGGCCAACGCGGTCGCGTCCGAAGGCGGCCAGACGCCGAAGTCCTCCGACACCGCGGGCGGGGCGGACGCGGCCGCCAGCACGCCGGTGGCATGGCGGGTCCACTCCCCCGCGGAACCGTCCGGGCGGGAGAAGATCTCCAGGTTCTCGCGGTCCGCGGCGACGACGACCTGGATCCGCACCGCACCGCCGTCGGCGGGCAGCACCAGCGGGGCCTGCAAGGTCAGTTCTTCCACCTTGTCGCGGCCCACCTGGTCGCCCGCGCGCACCGCCAGCTCCACGAATCCGGTGCCGGGGAACAGGATCACGCCGCCGACGGCGTGGTCGGCCAGCCACGGCTGAGTACGTGTGGAGAGCCGGCCGGAGCACACCGTCGCGCCGTCGGCGAGTTCCATCGCCGCGCCGAGCAGCGGGTGCCCGACCGCGGACAATCCCAGCGCGGCCGGGTCCGTGCCGCCGTGGGGCGAGAGCGAAAGCATGCCCTGCGGCCAAAACCGCTCGTGCTGGAAGGCGTAGGTAGGCAACTCGACCCGGTTCCCGACGGGCAGCACCTTCGTCCAGTCGACGGTCACGCCGTGCACGAAAGCCTCGGCGAACGAGGTGAGCAGCCGGACCGCGCCGCCGTCGTCGCGCTGCAACGTGCCGCAGACCGGGGCGGTTCCCGACTCGGCGTCGGCGGCCAGTTCGTCCAAGGTGTCGTTCATCGCGCCGAGCAGGACCGGGTGCGGGGTCACCTCGACGAACATCCGGTTCCCGCTGCCCGCCACCGTCCGGATCGCGCGGTCGAACATCACCGGCGCACGCAGGCTCTCGTACCAGTAGCCGGCGTCCAGTTCCTCGCCGGTCAGGGTCTCCCCCGTCATCGCCGACACCATCGGCACCCGGCCACGCCGCGGCTCGATCCCCGCCAGCACCGCACGGATCTCCGCTTCCAGGCTCTCCACCTGCACACCATGCGACGCGTAATCCACCGCCACCATCCGTGCCCGGATGCCCTCGGCATCCAGTTCGGACTTCAGTTCGGCCAACGCCTGCGGCTCACCCGAAACGACCACCGCGGCCGGACCGTTCACGGCCGCGAGCGACAGTCGATCACCCCACCGGCCCAGCCGCTCCTCCACCACACCGGCCGCCGCGCTGACCGACAGCATGCCGCCTAGACCCGCCAACACCTTCAACGACTTCGAGCGCAGCGCAACAACCCGCGCACCGTCCTCAAGAGACAGCATCCCCGCAACAGTCGCCGCCGCGATCTCGCCCTGCGAATGACCGACCACCGCCTCCGGGCGCACCCCAGCCGCCTCCCACACCGCAGCCAGAGACACCATCACCGCCCACAACGCAGGCTGCACCACATCCGCCGTCGTCAACTCTTCGGCCAACACCTCGGACAGCTTCCAGTCCACAAAAGACTCCAAAACCGCCTCACACTCCGCCAACCGCGCCGCGAACACCGGACTCACCCGCGCGAGCTCCCGGCCCATGCCGAGCCACTGCGAACCCTGCCCGGCGAACACGAACACCGGCCGGACACCGGTCCGCGCCGACCCGGTCACCACCGCACCCGAGGGCGAACCCGCCGCCAGATCCGTCAAACCGGTGCCGTCGCCGATCACCACGGCCCGGCGTTCGAACACCGACCGCGTCGTCGCCAACGACCAGGCCACGTCCTCCGGACGCGTCTCCCGCCCGGTCAGCCAGTCGTCCAGGCGACGCGCCTGTGCGGCGAGTCCCGGCTCGGTCCGGCCGGACAGCACCAGCGCACCCGCGCCGGACACCACCGGAGCCGTCGCTTCCTCCGGTTCGGCCGGCACCGCGGCCGGCGCGTCCTCCAGGATGATGTGTGCGTTGGTGCCGCTCATCCCGAACGACGACACGCCCGCGCGGCGCGGATGACCGTTGACCGGCCACGGCGCGTTCTCGGTCAGCAGGCGAACGTCGCCCGCCGCCCAGTCCACATGCGACGAAGGCGTCTCGGCGTGCAGCGTGCGCGGAATCTCGTTGTTCCGCAACGCCAACACCATCTTGATCACCCCGGCCACACCGGCCGCCGCTTGGGTGTGGCCGATGTTGGACTTGACCGAACCCAGCCACAGTGGACGATCCCGGTCCTGGCCGTACGTCGCGAGCACGGCCTGCGCCTCGATCGGGTCGCCCAGCGTCGTGCCCGTGCCGTGCGCCTCCACGACGTCCACATCGGACACCGTCAGCCCGGCATCGGCCAACGCCGCCCGAATCACTCGCTGCTGCGAAGGACCGTTCGGCGCCGTCAACCCGTTCGACGCACCGTCCTGGTTCACCGCGGAACCGGCCACTACAGCCAGAATCGGGTGCCCGTTGCGCTGTGCGTCGGAAAGCCGCTCCACCACCAGCACGCCCGCGCCTTCGGCCCAGCCGGTGCCGTCCGCGTCGTCGGAGAACGCCCGGCACCGCCCGTCGGCGGAAAGGCCCTGCTGGCGCGAGAAGTCGATGAACATGCCCGGGGTCGCCATCACCGTGACGCCACCGGCCAGCGCCAGCGAGCATTCGCCGGAGCGCACCGCTTGCGCGGCCAGGTGCAGGGCGACCAGCGACGACGAGCACGCGGTGTCGATGGTGACCGCGGGGCCTTCCAAGCCGAGGACGTAGGAGATCCGGCCGGACAGCACGCTGGTGGCGTTGCCGGTCAGGCTGTGCGCTTCGACCCCGCTTTCGGTGGCCAGGTTGAGGCCGTAGCCGGAGATGTAGCCGCCCGCGAAGACGCCGGTGGCGCTGCCCTTGAGCTTCGCCGGGTCGATCCCGGCCCGCTCCAGCGCCTCCCACGAGGTCTCCAGCAGCAGCCGCTGCTGCGGGTCCATCGCCAGCGCCTCGCGCGGGCTGATCCCGAAGAAGTCGGCGTCGAACCCGGCGGCGTCGGCGACGAACGCGCCCTGCGCCACATAGGAAGTGCCCGCATTTTCCCGGTCGGCGTCGTACACGCTGTCGAGGTCCCAGCCGCGGTCGGCGGGGAAGTCCCCCACCGTGTCAGTGCCGGAGGCCAGCATCTCCCAGAACTGCTCCGGAGTGCTGGAACCGCCGGGGAACCGGCACGCCATGCCGACGATCGCCATCGGCTCGTCGGCAGACGACACGGCGGCGGGCGCGGCGGCACCGATTTCCGGGTGCTCGCCGAGCAGTTCGGTCCGCAGGAACGCGGCCAGCGCTTCCGGGGTCGGGTGGTCGAACACCACCGTCGCGGGCAGCCGCTCGCCGGTCGCCGCCCCCAGCCGGTTGCGCAGCTCGACGGAAGTCAGCGAGTCGAAACCGAGGTCCTTGAACGCCCGCCGCTGCTCGATCGGGTCCGCCGAGGCGTGCCCGAGCACGATCGCCGCTTCGGTGCGGACCAGGTCGGTGAGCAGTTCGTCCTGGTCGGCGGGGCTCAGCCCGGTCAGCCGCCGCACGAGTTCGCCGGTGGCGGGCGGCTGCGCGGCGACGGCGGGAAGACGTCGGATCGCCGGCAGGTCCCGCAGCAACGGCGCGGTCCGCAGCTCCGCCGGGAGCTCGGCCACGTCGATGTCCAGCACGGTCTGCACCGGTTCGACCCCGCGCAGCGCCTCGCCGAGGGCGCGGACCGCGAGCTGCGGCTCCATCGGCCGCATGCCGCCTCGGCTGGTCCGGGTGCGCGCGGCCGCGCTGGAGTCGGCGAAGCCGCCGCCCGCCCACGCGCCCCACGCCACGGCCAGCGCGGGCAGTCCCCGCGCCCGACGGTGCTCCGCCAGCGCGTCCAGGTACGCGTTCGCGGCCGCGTAGTTGCCCTGTCCCGCCGCGCCGAGGGTCGAGGCGGCCGAGGAGAACAGCACGAACTCGTCCAGTTCCAGTCCGGCGGTGACCTCGTCCAGCAACGCCGCGCCGCGGGCTTTCACATCCAGCACGGCGGCCAGTCGCGCGGGCGACAGGTGTTCGAGCACGCCGTCGTCGAGCGCCCCGGCGGTGTGCAGCACGGTGCTCAGCTCGGGGCCGATCCAGGCGGCCTGCGCGGTCAGCGCCGCGCGGTCGGTCACGTCGCAGGCCAGCACGTCCACCCGCGTGCCCTGCTCGGCCAGCTCGGCGACCAGCGCCGCGACTCCGGCGGCCGGGCCGGAACGGCTGGTGAGCACCAGCCGACGCGCGCCGTTTTCGGCCAGCCAGCGGGACACGTGCCCGGCGAGCGCGCCGGTGCCGCCGGTGAGCCACACGTCGCCACGCGGCGTCCACGGCTCGCGCGAAACCCGTCCGGCGTGCACGAGACGGCGGCCCAGCACCCCGCCGTCTCGGAGCGCGACTTCGCGCTCAACGCCCCCGGCGAGCACCGAGACCAGTCGCGCGGCCGCGCGCTCGTCCAGCGTCTCCGGCAGGTCGAGCAGCCCGCCCCAGCGTTCCGGGTGCTCCAGGCCGACAACCCGGCCCAGGCCCCAAGCCTGCGCCTGCACCGGATTCGCAGCACCGTCCGCCACCGCGCCGCGCGTGGCCACCCACAGCGGCGCGCTGACCTCAGCCAACGCCTGGACGAGCCCGAGGGTCGCGGCCAGTCCGCCGGCGACGGAGGGCAGTTCGGGCAGCGGGTTCTCGTCCAGCGCGAGCAACGACAGCACGCCCGCCGGCGCGGAGTCCAGCAGCGCGCCGAGCGCGTCCCGCGCCACGACACCGGCGGGGACCTCGATCACCTCGACCTCGGCTCCCGCGGCCGACAGCGCGTCGGCATACGGCCGCGTGCCGACGCTCTCCGGCGCGACAAGCAGCCAGCGTCCGGAAAGAGCCGCCGGAGCGGGCTCGGGCAGCGCGGTCCACTCGGTGCGGTAACGCCAGTCGGCGATGGTCGAGCGGTCCTGTTTCCGGCGGCGCCAGGACGCCAGCGCGGGCAGGAGCACGTCGAGGTGCTGCTGGTCGTCAAGCCGGTCGTCAAGGTCGAGTTCCCCGGCGAGCCAGTCCAGATCGCCCTCGTCCACCGCGGTCCAGAACTCGGTGTCAGCGGCAGCCGACGGCGTCAGCGAGATGATGCCGTCGGGCCAGTAACGCTGGTGCTGGAAGGCGTAGGTGGGCAGCTGCGCGCGGTTCCCCTGGGGAATCAGCGTGCTCCAGTCGACACTCACCCCCTGTACGAAGGCCCGCGCCAGCCCGGCGATCAGGCCGGTGCCGTCCTTGCGCTGCAACGGCACGAACGCCGCATCGGCCGGGCTGAGCGCGGACAACGAACCGTCCGGCCCGACCTCCAGGAACACCGAAATCCCCTGCGCCACAAGGGACTCCACCGCCTCCCCATACCGCACCGCACCCCGCGTCTGCGCGGGCCAATAGCCCGCCTCGCACTCCGTCAGCACTTCACCCGTCAACGCACCCGCCCACAACAGCTCCGGACGCGCATACGTGAGCCCTTCAGCCACTTCGCGCAGCTCATCCAGCACCGGATCCATCGCCGCCGAGTGGAACGCATGACTCACCCGCAGCCGCCGAACCCGGTTCCCGCGCTCCTTCCAGAGCGCGACAAGCTGGTCGACCGCCTCAGTCTCACCGGAAACCACCACCGACTCCGGCCCATTCACCGCCGCTATCGACACCCCATCGACCAGCGTCTCGGCCACCTCGGCCTCCGGCGCGTTGATCGCCGCCATCGCACCACCCACCGGCAACGCCTGCATCAACCGAGCACGCGCCGCCACCAGACGGCACGCATCCGACAGAGACAACACGCCAGCCGCGTGTGCCGCGGCGACCTCACCCACCGAATGCCCCACCACCGCATCCGCCCGAACCCCCGCGGCGCGCAACACCTCGAACAACGCCACCTCAAAGGCGAACAACCCAGCCTGCGCGTAAAGGGTCTGATCACTGCCCGGCGTCCCCGGATCAAGCACCACATCCCGAACCGAAACACCCAGCTCCAGCTCCAACAAACCCGAAACCCGGTCAAAGGCCTGGGCGAACACCGGGTTCGACTCATGCAGTTCCCGGCCCATGCCCGCCCACTGCGAACCCTGGCCCGCGAACACCAAACCGACCCGAACACCCGGATCCGCAACCCCGGACACCACTGAACCCGACGACACTTCCCCGATCAGGCTGTCCAGCCCGCCCGCCAAATCCTCGCCCAGCACCACGGCCCGGTGCTCGAACACCGACCGCGTAGTCGCCAACGACCACCCGACATCCACCGGATCCAGCCCACGCCCGGCCACCCACCCGCGCAACCGCCGAGCCTGCGCGGCCAGCCCGTCCGCGCTGCGACCCGACAACACCCACACGGTCGGCTCATCTGTCACGACCACTTCGACGGGCTCCTCCGCCGGAGCCTCCTCGACGATGATGTGCGCATTGGTCCCGCTGATACCGAACGCCGACACCCCCGCCCGCCGGACCCGCTCACCCCGTTCCCACGCCACGTTCTCCGTCAACAACCGGACCTCGCCCGCCGTCCAGTCCACATGGGACGACGGCGTCTCAGCGTGCAACGTCCGCGGAAGCTCGCCGTGCTGAAGGGCGAGCACCGCCTTGATCAGCCCCGCCACCCCCGCCGCGGCCTGCGTGTGCCCGATGTTCGACTTCACCGAACCCAGCCACAAGGGACGATCCCGGTCCCGCCCATACGTCGCCAACAACGCCTGCGCCTCGATCGGGTCACCCAGCTTCGTCCCGGTGCCGTGCGCCTCCACCACGTCCACATCGGACGCCGACAACCCGGCATTCGCCAATGCCGCGCGAATGACGCGCTGCTGCGAAGGACCATTCGGCGCCGTCAAACCATTCGACGCACCATCCTGATTCACCGCCGAACCCCGCACCACAGCCAGCACGCGATGGCCGAGCCGCTGCGCCTCCGACAGCCGCTCCACCACCAGCACCCCGGCGCCCTCGGCCCAGCCGGTGCCGTCCGCGTCCTCGGAGAACGCCCGGCACCGCCCGTCCGCGGACAGTCCTTGCTGCCGGGAGAACTCGACGAACGTCCCCGGCGACGGCATCACCGTGACACCACCGGCCAACGCCAGCGAGCACTCTCCCGACCGGACCGCATACGCGGCCAAGTGCAGCGCGACCAGCGACGACGAACACGCGGTGTCGATGGTGACCGCGGGCCCTTCCAGGCCGAGCACATAGGACACCCGCCCGGACAGCACGCTGGTCGAGTTGCCGGTCATCAGGTGGCTTTCGACACCCGAATCCGCCTGGCCCGACATCGAAACACCGATGCCGTACCCGGAGGCGAAGGCGCCCGCGAAGACACCCGTGGCGGTGCCCTTGAGTTTCGCCGGGTCGATCCCGGCCCGCTCCAGGGCCTCCCACGAGGTCTCCAGCAGCAGCCGCTGCTGCGGGTCCATCGCCAGCGCCTCGCGCGGGCTGATCCCGAAGAACGCCGGGTCGAACTCCGTGGCGTCGCTCAGGAACGCGCCCTGCGCGACGTAGGAGGTGCCCTCGTGCGCCGGGTCCGGGTCGTAGACGCTGTCGAGGTCCCAGCCGCGGTCGGTCGGGAAGCCGCCGACCGCGTCGGTCCCGGCCGACAGCAGCTCCCAGAACTCCTCCGGCGTGGTCACCCCGCCGGGGAAGCGGCAGGCCATGCCGACGACGGCGAGCGGTTCGTCGGCTCGTTCCCGGACCTCGCGCAGCCGCGCCCGTGCGTCTTGCGCGTCCGCGATGGCCCGCTTCAGGTAACTCCGCAGTTTGTCGTCAGACACGGTCAGCCCCTAGCCAGGATGTTCGATGGTTCACGATCGGCGGCGCGGATTCACTCGAGTCCGTCGACGAGTGCGAACAGCTCGTCGTCGGAGGCGGTCTCGAGGTCTTCCTCGCGCCGTTTCTTGGTCTTTGCGGTGGTCTGGTCGCCGATGACCTCCAGCAGCCTGCGCAGCCGTTCGCCTGCTTCGGCCCACACCGGTTCGTCGCCAGCCCCGTCCCGCAGCGCGGCTTCCAGCCGGCCGATCTCGGCCAGCACCGGCTCCGCGGCGTCGTCCGGGCCGTCCGGCAGCAGTTCGGTCCGCAGCCACGCGGCGAGTTCGCTCGGGGTCGGGTAGTCGAACACGAGCGTCGCGGGCAGTTGCCGCCCGGTCGCGGCACCGAGCCGGTTGCGCAGTTCCACCGAGGTCAGCGAGTCGAACCCGAGGTCCTTGAACGCCTTCCGGTCCTCGATCGCCTCCGCCGAGGCGTGCCCGAGCACGATCGCCACCTCGGTGCGCACCAGTTCGGTGAGCACCCGCTCCTGCTCCGCGCGGCCCAGTCCGGCCAGCCGGCTGGCCAGGTCCCCTTCGGGGCGGGCCGACGGCTCGGCCGCGGTGCTCGCCATCCGGCGGATCTCCGGCAGGTCCCGCATCAGCGGCGCGGCGCGCAGCCCCGCCGTGCCCGGCCCCGAGGCGAGTTCGGTCCAGTCGACGTCCATCACGGTGAGCACCGGGTCCGGTCCGCGCAGGGCCTCGCCCAGCGCCCGCGCGGCCAGCCTCGGGTCCATCGCGGGCATCGCGCCGCGTTCGAGCCGTTTGCGCGCCGCCTCGGTGGACTCGGCGAGCCCGCCACCGGCCCAGACACCCCAGGCCACCGTCAGCCCGGCCAGTCCGCGCGCCCGGCGATGCTCCGCAAGCGCGTCCAGGTACGCATTCGCCGCCGCATAATTGCCCTGCCCAGGACCACCCAACGTCGAAGCCGCCGACGAAAACAGCACGAACGCATCCAAATCGAGATCCGCGGTCAGCTCGTCCAGGTAACCCGCCGACGCGGCTTTCGCGGCCAGCACCGACTCCAAACGCGGCACCGAAAGCCGGTCCAGCACGCCGTCGTCCAGCACGCCCGCGGTGTGCAGCACGGAGGACAGCTCCGGACCGCACCACTCGACCAAGCCCGCCAACGCCGACCGCTCCGTGACGTCGCACGCCACCACCTCGACCGAGGTGCCCAGCGCGGCCAGTTCCGCGACGGTCGCGGCGACCCCGCGTGCCGAGGGACCGGAACGGCTGGTCAGCACGACCCGAGGCGCGCCCTGTTCGGCGAGCCACCTCGCGACATGCCCGGCGATCGCGCCGGTGCCGCCGGTGAGCAGCGCCGTACCTCGCGGCGTCCACGGCTGCGACGCCGGTCGTCCGGCGTGCACGAGCCGACGGCCGAGCAGCCCGGCCGAACGGAGCGCGACCTCGGACTCGCCGCACCCGGCGAGCACCGAAACCAGCCGCGCACCCGCACGCTCGTCGAGCGTCTCCGGCAGGTCGAGCAGCCCGCCCCAACGCTCCGGGTGTTCCAAGCCGACCACCCGGCCCAGACCCCACACCTGCGCCTGCACCGGGCTGACCAGGGTCTCCCCCGGCCCGGCCGCCACCGCGCCCCGGGTCGCCAGCCACAGCGGGGCGGTCACCCCGGCGTCGCCGAGCGCCTGCACCAGGCCGAGCGTCGCCGCCAAGCCCGCCGGCACCGAAGCGTGCCCGGCGACCGGCGTCTCGTCCAGGGCCAGCAGCGAAACCACCCCGGACACCGCATCGCGGTCAATGTCAGACAGCAGCGCGGTGAACTCGGCACGGTCCACCGTCCCGGCCGGGCATTCGACCACGGTCACGTCCGCGCCCCGGGTTTCCAGCGCTGCCAAGCAATCCCGGGCAGTGTCGGCGTTCGGCGCGACGACGAGCCAGGTCCCGGACAACACGCGGGCGTCCGGCTCCGAGACCGGAGCCCAGGTGATGCGGTAACGCCAGTTCGCGGTGGTCGACCGGTCCTGTTCGCGTCGCCGCCAGGAGGCCAGCGCGGGCAGCACCTCGTGGAACGGCCGCGTGCTGTCCACCGACAGCGAGTCGGCGAGACCGCTCAGGTCGCCCCCTTCGACCGCCGCCCAGAACTCGGCGTCGGCCGCGCTGTCCTGGACCTCCGTCGCGCCGGCCTTCGGCAGCTTCAGGATGCCTTCCGGCCAGAACCGTTCCGTGCGGAAGGCGTAGGTCGGCAGGTCCAGCCGCTGGCCGGCGGGCAGCACGGCACGCCAGTCCACGTGCACGCCGCGCACGAAAGCCTGCGCCAGCCCGGCCATCAGGCCGGTGCCGTCCTTGCGCTGCAACGGCACGAACGCCGCATCGGCCGGGCTGAGCGCGGACAACGAACCGTCCGGCCCGACCTCCAGGAACACCGAAATCCCCTGCGCCACAAGGGACTCCACCGCGTCCCCGAACCGGACCGGGCGACGCGTCTGCGCGGGCCAGTACTCGGCCTCGCAGTCAGCGACCAGCTCACCGGTCAACGCACCCGCCCACAACAGCTCCGGACGCTCGTACGTGAGCCCTTCAGCCACCTGACGCAGCTCATCCAGCACCGGATCCATCGCCGCCGAGTGGAAGGCGTGGCTCACCCGCAGCCGCCGAACCCGGTTCCCGCGCTCCTTCCAGAGCGCGACAAGCTGGTCGACCTCCTCGGTCTCACCGGAAACCACCACCGACTCCGGACCGTTCACCGCCGCGATCGACATGCCGTCGACCAGCGTCTCGGCCACCTCGGCCTCCGGCGCGTTGATCGCCGCCATCGCACCACCCACCGGCAACGCCTGCATCAACCGCGCACGAGTAGCGACCAGACGACACGCGTCAGGCAGAGAAAGCACGCCAGCCGCATACGCCGCGGCGACCTCACCCACCGAATGCCCGACCACCGCATCCGCCCGAACACCCGCGGCGCGCAACACCTCGAACAACGCCACCTCGAAGGCGAACAATCCCGCCTGTGCGAACAAGGTCTGATCGCCGTCCCGGGTTCCCGGATCCAGCACCACATCCCGGACCGCAACGCCCAGCTCCAGCTCCAACAGACCCGAAACCCGGTCGAAGGCCTGGGCGAACACCGGGTTCGCCTCGTAGAGGTCCCAACCCATACCAGCCCATTGCGAACCCTGGCCCGCGAACACCAAACCGACCCGAGCACCCGGATCCGCGACGCCCGAAACCACCGAACCCGACGACACTTCCCCGATCAGGCTGTCCAGCCCGCTCAGGAGATCGTCGCCCAGCACCACGGCCCGGTGCTCGAACACCGACCGCGTGGTGGCCAACGCCCAGCCGACATCCACCGGATCCAGCCCACGCCCGGCCACCCACTCACGAAGCCGACCCGCCTGCGCGGCCAGCCCGTCAGCGCTGCGGCCCGACAACACCCAGGCCGTGGGATCGTCGGCCGGCACGGTGGCCGCGGGCTCCGGCGCGGGAGCCTCCTCGACGATGACGTGCGCGTTGGTGCCGCTCATCCCGAACGCGGAGACACCGGCGCGGCGCGGACTTCCGGCGGCCGGCCACGGCGTGTTCTCGGTCAGCAGCTCGACCCGGCCGGCCGTCCAGTCCACATGCGACGACGGGTGCTCGGCGTGCAGCGTGCGCGGAATCTCCTGATGCTGCAACGCCAGCACCATCTTGATCACGCCAGCCACACCGGCCGCGGCCTGTGTGTGCCCGATGTTCGACTTCACCGAACCCAGCCACAGCGGACGGTCCCGGTCCCGCCCGTACGTGGCCAGCAACGCCTGCGCCTCGATCGGGTCCCCGAGCTTCGTCCCGGTGCCGTGCGCCTCCACCACGTCCACATCGGACCCCGACAACCCGGCATTCGCCAACGCCGCCCGAATCACCCGCTGCTGCGAAGGACCATTCGGCGCCGTCAAACCATTCGACGCACCATCCTGATTCACCGCCGAACCCCGCACCACAGCCAGCACGCGATGGCCGTTGCGCTCGGCGTCGGAGAGCCGTTCGACGACCAGCATGCCCACGCCTTCGCCCCAGCCGGTGCCATCCGCGTCGTCAGAGAATGCCCGGCACCGCCCGTCGGTGGAAAGCCCCTGCTGGCGCGAGAAGTCGACGAAAGTGCCGGGGTTGGCCATCACGGTGACCCCGCCGGCCAGCGCCAGCGAACACTCGCCCGACCGCACCGCCTGAACCGCGAGATGCAGTGCCACCAACGACGACGAACAAGCCGTGTCGATCGTGACCGCAGGCCCTTCCAGACCGAGCACATAGGACAGCCGCCCCGACAGCACACTCGTCGAGTTGCCCGTCATCAGGTGCCCTTCGGCACCGGAACCGGCTTGGCCGGACAGGGTGACGCCGAACCCGTAGCCGGAAGCGAAGCCACCGGCGAACACGCCGGTAGCGGTGCCCTTGAGCGCGGCGGGGTCGATTCCGGAGCGCTCCAACGCTTCCCACGAGGTCTGCAGGAGCAGTCGCTGCTGCGGGTCCATCGCCAGCGCCTCGCGCGGGCTGATCCCGAAGAACGCCGCGTCGAACTCCGTGGCGTCGCGCAGGAACGCGCCCGACTGCGTGTAGGAGGTGCCGGCGCTGCCCCGGTCGGGGTCGTAGAACCCTTCCAGATCCCAACCGCGATCGGTCGGGAACGCACCCACCGCATCCGTACCCGAACGCAACATCTCCCAGAACTCATCAGGACTCGCCGCACCACCCGGGAACCGGCACGCCATCCCCACGATCGCCAACGGCTCGTCCACCGGCACCGCCGCCACGGGAGCCGCGACCACGGGGGCGGTCAGGTCGCCGGTCAGTTCCTCGCGGAGGAACGCGGCCAGCGCCACCGGCGTCGGGTAGTCGAACACCACCGTCGCGGGCAGCCGCTCGCCGGTCGCCGCACCCAGCCGGTTGCGCAGTTCCACCGAGGTCAGCGAGTCGAACCCGAGGTCCTTGAACGCCTTCCGGTCCTCGATCGCCTCCGCCGAGGCGTGCCCGAGCACGATCGCCACCTCGGTGCGCACCAGTTCGGTGAGCACCCGCTCCTGCTCCGTCGGGTTCAGCCCGGCCAGCGTGCGGGCGAGGTCGCCCTCGCCGCGCGTAGTGTCCGCGGCGGCCTTGGCGGAGCCGAGCCGCCGCACTTCCGGCAGCTCCTGCACCAACGGCGCGTTCCGCAGTTCGGCGGAGGACTCCAGCTGTGCCCAGTCGACGTCCATCACGGTGACCGCGGCGTCCGGTCCGTCGAGGGCTTCGCCGAGCGCCCGCGCGGCGAGCTGTGGGTCCATCGCGGGCATCAGGCCGCGCTTGACCCGTTCCCGCACCACCTCGCTCGATTCGGCGAAACCGCCGCCCGCCCAGACACCCCAGGCCACCGTCAGCCCGGCCAGCCCGCGCGCCCGGCGATGCTCCGCCAGCGCGTCCAGATACGCATTCGCCGCCGCATAATTGCCCTGCCCAGGACCACCCAACGTCGAAGCCGCCGACGAAAACAGCACGAACGCATCCAAATCGAGATCCGCGGTCAGCTCGTCCAGGTAACCCGCCGACGCGGCTTTCGCGGCCAGCACCGATTCCAGGCGTGGCACCGACAACCGGTCCACCACGCCGTCGTCCAGCACGCCCGCGGTGTGCAGCACCGAAGACAACTGCGAACCGCACCACTCGACCAGGCCCGCCAACGCCGACCGATCGGTGACGTCGCACGCCACCACGTCGACGGAGGTTCCCCGCTCGGCGAGCAGCGCCGCCGTCCCCGCGACGTCACGCGCACCGGCGCCGGAACGGCTGGTCAGCACCACGCGCGGCGCACCGCGCTCGGCCAGCCAGTGCGACACGTGGCCCGCGATCGCGCCGGTCCCGCCGGTGATCAGCACCGCGCCCCGGGGCGACCAGCCCTCGGCGTCCCGGCCCCGCGCGGCGCGGCCCAGCCGACGGCCGAGCACGCCCGCCGGCCGGATGGCGACCTCGGGCTCCCCGGCCCCGGCGAGCACCGAAACCAGCCGCGCACCCGCACGCTCGTCGAAGGTCTCCGGCAGGTCGATCAGCCCGCCCCAGCGGTCGGGGTGTTCGAGACCGGCGACGCGGCCGAAGCCCCAGACCTGCGCCTGCACCGGGCTCGCCAGTGTCTCCCCGGCGCCGGCCGCCACCGCACCGCGCGTAGCCAGCCACAGCGGGGCGTCGATGATCACGTCGCCGAGTGCCTGCACCAGGCCGAGCGTGGCCGCCAATCCCCCGGCCACCACGGGATGTCCCGGCGTTGAGGTCTCGTCCAAGGCCAGCAGCGACAGCACGCCGCGCACTTCGGCGGGATCGACGTCGTCGAACTCGGCCGCGATCTCGAGGCGGTCCGCCGTGCCGGCCGGGAGCCGGACCACCCGGGTCTCCGCGCCGCGCGAGGACAACGCCTCGGCGTAGCCGGTGACGTCGTGGTCCGCCGGGGCGACGAGCAGCCAGGTGCCGGTCAGCGGCCGCGGGTCGAGTCCCTCGACCGGCGTCCAGTTGATCCGGTAGCGCCAGTCCGCGGTGGCCGAACGGTTCTGCTCGCGCCGCCGCCAGGAAGCCAACGCGGGCAGCACCTCGCCGAGCTTCGTGTGGTCCTCGATGGACAGTCGATCGGCGAGTTCGGTGAGGTCGCCGTTCTCCACCGCCGCCCAGAATTCGGCGTCGGCGGCGGAGGTGGGGCTGTCGTCCGCACCGGCCTTCGGCATCGCCAGGATGCCGTCCGGCCAGTAACGCTGGTGCTGGAAGGCATACGTCGGCAGCTGCGCGCGGTTCCCCTGGGGAATCAGCGTGCTCCAGTCCACGCCCACGCCCTGCACGAACGCCTGCGCCAGCCCGGCGATCAGGCCAGTGCCGTCCTTGCGCTGCAAGGGGACGAACGCGGCGTCCGCGGTGCCGAGCGCGGACAGCGAACCGTCCGGGCCGACCTCCAGGAACACCGAAATCCCCTGCTCCACCAGCGCAGCCACCGCATCCGCGAACCGCACCGCTCCCCGCGTCTGCGCGGGCCAGTACTCGGCCTCGCAGTCAGCGACCAGCTCACCGGTCAACGCACCTGCCCACAACAGCTCCGGACGCTCGTACGCCAACCCCGCGGCCACTTCGCCCAGCTCGTCCAGCACCGGATCCATGGCGGCGGAATGGAACGCATGGCTCACCCGCAGCCGCCGAGCACGACGGCCCTGCTCCTTCCACCGCGCCACGATGCGCTCGACCGCGTCGGCCTCGCCAGAGACCACCACGGACTCCGCCCCGTTCACCGCCGCGATCGACACCCCCGGCTCCAGCGACTCCAGCACCTCGGCCTCCGGCGCGTTGATCGCCGCCATCGCACCACCCACCGGCAACGCCTGCATCAACCGAGCACGAGTAGCGACCAGACGACACGCATCCGACAGGGAAAGAACCCCCGCCGCATACGCCGCCGCAATCTCACCCACCGAATGCCCCACCACCGCATCCGCCCGAACCCCGGCGGCGCGCAGCACCTCGAACAACGCCACCTCGAAGGCGAACAACCCAGCCTGTGCGTAAAGGGTCTGATCGCTGCCCGGTGTCTCCGAATCCAGCACGACGTCCCGAACCGAAACACCCAGCTCCAGCTCCAACAGACCCGAAACCCGGTCGAATGCCTGGGCGAACACCGGACTCGACTCATACAGTGCCCGGCCCATACCAGCCCACTGCGAACCCTGACCCGCGAACACCAAACCCACTCGAGCACTCAGATCGGCAACCCCGGACACCACCGAACCCGACGACACCCCAGCCGCCAAATCCGACAAACCGCTCAGCACATCGTCCCCGACCACCACGGCCCGGTGCTCGAACACCGACCGCGTAGTCGCCAACGACCACCCGACATCCACCGGGTCCAGCCCACGGCCGACCACCCACTCGCGAAGCCGACCCGCCTGCGCGAGCAACCCGTCCGCGCTGCGACCCGACAACACCCAAGGCCGCACGCCCGACACCACCGGAGCCGGCTCCACCGCTGGAACCTCTTCGACGGCAGGCGCTTCCTCCACGATCACATGCGCGTTCGTACCGCTGATCCCGAACGCCGACACGCCCGCCCGGCGAACCCGTCCCTCGGATTCCCAAGCCACGTTCTCCGTCAGCAATTCGACCCGGCCGGCCGTCCAGTCCACATGCGACGACGGCGTCTCGGCGTGCAGCGTCCGCGGAAGTTCCTTGTTCCGCAACGCCAGCACCATCTTGATCACGCCAGCGACACCGGCCGCGGCCTGCGTGTGCCCGATGTTCGACTTCACCGAACCCAGCCACAGTGGACGATCCCCAGCCCGTTCCTGGCCGTAGGTCGCCAGCAACGCCTGCGCCTCGATCGGGTCACCCAGCGTCGTCCCCGTGCCGTGTGCCTCCACCACGTCCACTTCGGACGCCGACAACCCGGCGTTCGCCAGCGCCGCCCGGATGACCCGCTGCTGCGAAGGACCGTTCGGCGCGGACAGACCGTTGGACGCACCGTCCTGGTTGATCGCGCTTCCCCGCACCAAGGCGAGGACTTCGTGGCCCTTGCGCCGAGCATCGGAGAGCCTTTCGACGACCAGCATGCCCACGCCCTCGGCCCAGCCGGTGCCATCGGCGTCGTCCGCGAACGCCCGGCATCGCCCGTCCACGGACAAGCCCTGCTGGCGCGAGAACTCGACGAAGGAGAACGGAGTCGCCATCACCGTGACACCACCGGCCAGCGCCAGCGAACACTCGCCCGAGCGCACCGCCTGAACCGCGAGATGCAGTGCCACCAGCGACGACGAACACGCCGTGTCGATCGTGACCGCGGGCCCTTCCAGACCGAGCACATAGGACAGCCGCCCCGACAGCACACTCGTCGAGTTGCCCGTCATCAGGTGCCCTTCGACCCCGGCGCCGTCCTGACCGGTCAGCGCCATGCCGATGGCATAGCCGGAGCCGAAACCGCCCGCGAACACGCCGGTGGCGCTGCCCTTGAGCGTGGTCGGGTCGATCCCGGCGCCTTCCACGGCCTGCCAGGCGGTTTCCAGCAGCAACCGCTGCTGCGGGTCCATCGCCAACGCCTCGCGCGGGCTGATCCCGAAGAACCCGGCGTCGAAACCGGTGGCGTCCCGCAGGAAAGCACCGGAACGGGTGTAGGTGGTGCCTTCGCTCTCCCGGTCCGGGTCGTAGAACCCTTCCAGATCCCAACCGCGATCGGTCGGGAACGCACCCACCGCATCCGTACCCGAACGCAACATCTCCCAGAACTCGTCCGGACTCGCCGCACCACCCGGGAACCGGCACGCCATCCCCACGATCGCCAACGGCTCGTCCACCGGCAGCGCCGCCACGGGGGCCACCGGCGCCGCGACCTGTTCCTGGTCGCCCATCAGCTCGCCGCGCAGGAAACCGGCCAGCGCGAGCGGCGTCGGGTAGTCGAAGACCAGCGTGGCGGGCAGCCGCAGCTTGGTGGCCGCGTTGAGCTGGTTGCGCAATTCCACCGAGGTCAGCGAGTCGAACCCGAGGTCCCGGAACGCCTGCCGGGCCTGCACCATCTCGGCCGACGCGTGCCCGAGGACCACCGCGGCCTGCGCGCGGACCACATCGGTCAGCACGCGTTCCTGTTCGGCGTGGCTGAGCCCGGCGAGCTGCTGCGCCAGCTCGCCCGCCGCCGGGGCCGCGGTCCGGTTCGCCGCGGTGGCGGCGGCCAGCCGGCGGATCTCCGGCATGTCCCGCACCAGCGGCATCTGGTGCACTTCGGCGGTGCCCGCGGCGGACCCGAGCTGCTCCCAGTCCACGTCCATCACGGTGACCACAGGGTCGGTGCCCGCCAGCGAATCGGCCAGCGCGCGCACGGCGAGCTTCGGCTCCATCGCGGGCATCGGGATGCGGCGCATCCGCGACCGGATGGCCTCGTTCGAGTCGGCCAGCCCGATCCCGGCCCACAGCCCCCAGGCGACCGACAGACCGGCCAGTCCGCGCGCCTGGCGATGCTCCGCCAGCGCGTCCAGGTACGCATTCGCCGCCGCGTAGTTGCCCTGCCCCGGACCGCCCAACGTCGAAGCCGCCGACGAGAACAGCACGAACGCATCCAGATCGAGATCCGCGGTCAACTCGTCCAGGTGAGCGGCGGCCGCCGCCTTCGCCGCCAGCACCGTCTCCAGGCGCGGCACCGACAACCGGTCCACCACGCCGTCATCCAGCACCGCGGCGGTGTGCAGCACCGAAGACAACTCCGGACCGCACCGGGCGATCAGCCCGGCCAACGCCGACCGATCGGTGACATCGCAGGAAACCACGTCCACCGCGGTGCCCTGCTCCGCCAGCCACGCCGCCGTCTCGGCGACGCCGGCCGCAGCGGGCCCGGAACGTCCGGTCAGCACCACGCGCGGCGCACCCTGCTCAGCCAGCCAACGCGACACATGACCGGCGATCGCGCCGGTGCCGCCGGTGACCAGCGCCGTGCCTCGCGGCGACCAGGTCCGGCCCGCACGCGGGCGAGGCACCCGCGACAGACGGCGGCCGAGAATCCCGGCCGGGCGCAGGGCCACCTCGGGCTCCCCCGCCCCGGCGAGCACCGACACGAGCCGCGCACCCGCACGCTCGTCGAAGGTCTCCGGCAGGTCGATCAGCCCGCCCCAACGCTCCGGGTGCTCCAGGCCGACCACTCGGCCCAGGCCCCAGACCTGCGCCTGCACCGGGCTCGCGAGAGTCTCGCCCAGCCCGGCCGCCACGGCGCCGCGGGTGAGCACCCACAGCGGCACGTTCTGCCCGGCGTCGCCGAGCGCTTGCACCAGGCCGAGCGTCGCCGCCAAGCCCACCGGCACCGAGGAATGCCCGGCCACCGGCGACTCGTCCAGCGCCAGCAGCGACACCACCCCGGACAGCTCGCCGAATTCGGCGCCCGCCAGGATTTCAGCCCGGTCCACGACACCGGCCGGGACCTCGGCCACGACGACCTCGGCACCACGCGCGGACAACGCGGCCGCGCACACCGGCTCGACGCCCTCGGGGACCACCAGCAGCCAGGCACCGGTCAGCGACCCGGTCCCGGGTTCCGCGACCGCGGCCCAGCCGACCCGGTACCGCCAGTTCGCGGCGGTCGAACGGTCCTGTTCCCCGCGGTGCCAGGACGCCAGCGCGGGCAGCACCTCGTTGAACGGACGCGCCCCTTCCCGCGACAGCGTTTCGCCGAGCGAAGCCAGGTCGCCCTTCTCCACGGCCGACCAGAATTCGGCGTCCGCCGCGGAGCTGACGAGCCGGCCGTCGCCAGAGGATTTGGCTGTCGGCAGGGGAAGCGCACCGGCGGGCCAGTACCGCTGGTGCTGGAACGCGTAGGTGGGCAGTTCGATGCGCCGCCCGGCAGGCAGCAGCAAGGTCCAGTCCACCGAGGCACCGCGCACGAAGGCTTCGGCCATCGACCGGACCACTCGGGCGGCGCTGTCGTCGTCGCGCCGCAGGGTGCCGCACACCGCGGCCACCACCGCGCCGGGACCCGCGGCGGCCGCGGCGTCCTCGACGGTGTCGTTCGTCGCGCCGAGAAGCACCGGATGCGGCGTCACCTCGATGAACAGCTGGTAGCCGCGGTCGGCAAGGATGCGCACGGCGCGCTCGTAGTACACCGGCGCGCGCAGGCTTTCGTACCAGTAGCCGGCGTCGAGTTCTTCGCCGGTGAGGTTCTCCCCGGTCATCGCCGACACCATCGGCACCCGGCCACGCCGCGGCTCGATCCCCGCCAGCACCGCGCGGATCTCCTCTTCCAGGCTTTCCACCTGCGCACAGTGCGACGCGTAATCCACCGCGACCGTCCGCGCCCGCACGCCTTCGGTGTCCAGTTCGGACTTCAGCTCCGCCAACGCCTCCGGCGCGCCGGAAACCACCACCGCGGACGGACCGTTCACCGCGGC
Organism: Amycolatopsis sp. lyj-84; assembly: GCF_046549075.1. NCBI lineage: Bacteria > Bacillati > Actinomycetota > Actinomycetes > Pseudonocardiales > Pseudonocardiaceae > Amycolatopsis > Amycolatopsis sp. lyj-84. The sequence goes on along the minus strand of NZ_JAJPWO010000006.1, from coordinate 359,441 downwards.
GAGCGACAGCCGCTCGCCCCACCGGCCCAGCCGCTCTTCCACTTCGGCGGCAGCCGCGCTCACCGACAACATGCCGCCCAGGCCTGCCAGGGCCTTCAGAGACTTCGACCGCAGCGCAACGACCTTCGCACCGTCCGTAAGGGACAACATGCCCGCAACAGTCGCCGCCGCGATCTCGCCCTGCGAGTGCCCGATCACGGCATCCGGACGGACGCCAGCCGCCTCCCACATCGCGGCGAGAGACACCATCACCGCCCACAAGGCAGGCTGCACGACATCCGCCGACTCCAGCTCGCCTTCGAGCACATCGGACAGCTTCCAGTCCACAAAAGACTCCAAAGCCGCCTCGCACTCCGCCAGCCGCGCCGCGAACACAGGGCTCACCTGCGCGAGCTCCCGGCCCATGCCGACCCACTGCGAACCCTGGCCCGCGAACACGAACGCCACTCGGGTGCCGGACTCCGACACCCCCGAGACCAGCTCGGAGGAGGTCACCCCGGCGGACAGGCTTTCGAGCCCGCCGGACGGCTCGCCGACGACCACCGCGCGGTGTTCGAACACCGACCGGGTGGTGGCCAGCGACCAGCCCACGTCGACCGGGTCCGCGTCCGGGTTCGCCAGCGCCCATTCCCGCAACCGGTCCGCCTGCGCCGCCAGCGCGGCGCCGGACCGGCCGGACAGCACCCACGCGCCCGCGCCGGACAGCACCGGCTCCGGAGCCGCGACCTCCGCGGTGCCCTCGAAAGCGGGGGCTTCTTCCATGATCACGTGCGCGTTGGTGCCGCTGACACCGAACGCCGAAACCCCGGCGCGGCGGACCCGGTCACCGGGCGTCCACGGCCGCTTTTCGGTCAGCAGCCGGACATCTCCGGCCTCCCAGTCCACATGCGACGAAGGCGTGTCCACGTGGAGCGTCTGCGGAAGCTCTTCGTGCCGCAACGCGAGCACCATCTTGATCAGCCCCGCCACCCCGGCCGCGGCCTGGGTGTGCCCGATGTTGGACTTGACCGAGCCCAGCCACAGCGGACGGTCCCGATCACGTCCGTAAGCCGCCAGCAACGCCTGCGCCTCGATCGGGTCGCCCAGCGTCGTCCCAGTGCCGTGCGCTTCCACCACGTCCACATCGGACGCCGACAACCCGGCATTCGCCAGCGCCGCCCGGATGACCCGCTGCTGCGAAGGTCCATTCGGCGCCGTCAACCCGTTCGACGCACCGTCCTGGTTGATCGCCGAACCCCGCACCACGGCCAGCACCGGGTGCCCGTTGCGCCGGGCATCCGACAGCCGCTCCAGCACGAGCATGCCCGCGCCCTCGGCCATGCCCATGCCGTCCGCGGCGTCCGCGAACGCCTTCGACCGGCCGTCCGCCGCGAGACCGCGAGCGTGGGAGAAGGCCAGGAACCCGTCCGGGCTGGCCATGACCGTGGCCCCGCCGGCCAGCGCCAGCGAGCATTCGCCGCCGCGCAGCGCCTGAGTCGCCAGATGCAGCGCGACCAGCGAGGACGAGCACGCGGTGTCGACGGTGACGGCCGGGCCTTCCAGGCCGAGCGCATAGGAAACCCGGCCGGACAGCACGCTGGCCGCGTTGCCGGTCATCAGGTGCGGGCCGAGGTTCTCCAGCTCCTCCTCGTCCTCCATGCTGAGCGCCAGGTAGGAAGAGCCGTAGCCGCCGACGAACGCGCCGGTCTGGGAGCCGCGCAGCGTCGCTGGGTCGATCCCGGCGCGTTCGAACGCCTCCCACGAGGTCTCCAGCAGCAACCGCTGCTGCGGGTCCATCGCGAGCGCCTCGCGCGGGCTGATCCCGAAGAACCCGGGGTCGAACGCACTGGCCTCCCGGAGGAAACCGCCGACCTGCGTGTAGGAAGTCCCCGTGCGTTCGGAATCCGGGTCGTAGAGCGCCTCCAGATCCCACCCGCGGTCGGTCGGGAAGGTGGAGAGCCCTTCGCCGCCGGTGGAGAGCATCTCCCACAGCGTCTCGGGGCTGGTCGCGCCGCCGGGGAACCGGCAGGCCATGCCGACGATCGCGATCGGCTCGCCGTCCACCACCGCCTGCGGCGCCGGTGCGGCGGCGGGCGCTTCGACGCCGGCGAGGTCCTCCAGGTCGTCGGCGAGCTGCTCCCACAGGAAACCGGCCAGTGCCACCGGGTTCGGGTAGTCGAAGACCAGCGTGGCGGGCAGCCGCAGCCCGGTCGCCGGGTTCAGCCGGTTCCGGAACTCGACCGCGATCAGCGAGTCGAACCCGAGGTCGGTGAACGGCTTGCCCGGCTCGATCGCGTCGCCGGAGGAGTGCCCGAGCACCGCGGCCGCGTGCGTGCGGACCAGGTCGACCAGCACCCGGTCGCGTTCCGCCCCGGCCAGCCCGGCGAGTTCGCGGCGCAGCCCGTCGGAAGCGCCGGCACCCCCGGTGTCCGCGGCGGCGACCGCACGGCGCGGGAGGAAATCGTCGGCCAGCACCTTCCACAGCGCCGGGATACCGGTCGCGGCGGCCTGCGCGCGCAGCGCCGTCTTGTCCAGCCGCGCGGTGACAAGGTTCGCGTCGGCGCGGCCGAGCGCGAGGTCGAGCAGGACGAGGCCTTCCTGCTCGTCCAGCGCCATCAGACCGGACCCGGTCATCCGGCGCAGCATGACCTCGTCGAGGTCGCGGCCGATGCCCGCCTCGGGCATCCACGGCCCCCAGGCGAGCGAGGTGCCCGCGAGTCCGGCCGCGCGGCGGTGCGCGGCCAGCGCGTCGAGGAAAGCGTTGCCCGCGGCGTAGTTCGCCTGCCCGGCGCCACCGAAGGCGGCGGCGACCGAGGAGAAGACCACGAAGTCGGTCAGGTCGAGGTCGCGGGTCAGCTCGTGCAGATGCCACCCGGCGTCGACCTTGGGGCGCATGACCGAGGCGAGGCGCTCCGGGGTCAGCGATTCGACCATGCTGTCGTCGATGACGCCCGCGGCGTGGAACACCGAGCCGAGCGGACAGTTCGCCGGAACGGCATCCACCACCGCGGCCAGCGCGTCGCGGTCCGCCACGTCGCACGCGACGATCCGCACGGAAGCGCCGCGCTCGGCCAGGTCGGCCGCGGTGGCGGCCGCTCCGTCCGCGCCCGCGCCGGAGCGGCTGAGCAGGAGCACGCCGTCTGCCCGGCGGGTGGTCACCAGGTGCCGGGCCACGACCCCGCCCAGCGTTCCGGTGCCGCCGGTGATCAGCGCGGTGCGCGAATCCGGCGCGGGTGCGATGTCGGCCGGGTCGAGCACCGCCAGCTGACCGGCCGGGCGGGTCAGCCGTCGGCCGTGGGCCTGTCCGTCGCGGACGGCCAGTTCCGGTTCCCCGCTGCCCAGCGCGGCGGCCAGCGCGGCGACCTCCCCGGCGACGGCGAGGTCGGCCAGCACGATCCGCTCCGGGTTCTCCAGCTGCGCGGACCGCAGCAGACCCCAGACCGCGCCGGAGGCCACGTCCGACAGGTCTTCCCCGGCCCGCACGGCGACCGCGCCCCGGGTGAGCACGACCAGGCGCGCCGGTTCGAGCCTCCGCTCGGCGAGCACGGCCTGCGTCACTTCGAGGGCGTGCGCGGTGACCTGCTGGGTCGCGGCCGGCACGTCGTCGGTGTCGCCCTGCACGCAGGACAGCACGAGCGCCGGAACGGTCTCGGCGGCGACAAGCTGCGCGACGTCTTCGTAGGCCTGCACCGGAATCCCGGCCACGCCGAGTTCCTCGGCCACGCCGAACAGGTCAGCGCCGACGAGCGCCCAGTCGCCGCCGGGGATGTTCTTGTCCGCCAACGGCGTCCACTCGACGGTAAAGAACGCTTCCTTCAGCCATTCGTCCCCGGCCTGCAACTGCTCCGGCGAGACCGGCCGGGTCACCAGCGAACCCACGGAGACCACCGCGCGGCCGTCGGCGTCCACACCGGACATGCTCAGGTTGCCCTGTGCGTCCCGGCGCAGCCGGACCCGCAGCGTCGCGGCGCCCCGGGAGTGCAGCTGCACGCCCGTCCAGGCGAACGGCATCCGGATCTGGCCCTGATCGCCGTCGCCGTCCGCCTCCGGCTTCGCCGCGTCCGCGACGACTCCGGCCAGCAACGCCGAGTCCAGCAGCACCGGGTGCAGCCCGTACGCTTCCGCGTCCGCGGCCACCTGCTCAGGCAGCGCGACCTCGGCGAAGATGTCCTCACCGCGCAGCCAAACCGCCTGCAGCCCTTGGAAAGCCGGGCCGTACACGTCGGCGAGATGCACCGTGTACAGGTCGGAGATGTCGATCGCGGTGGCGTCCCGCGGCGGCCACACCGCGAGATCCGCGGTCTGGACGGGGCTGTCGGAGGCGGCGGCGATCACCGCGGCCGCGTTCTTCTCCCACTCGTGGTCCTCGTCCGGCCGGTCGAGCCGGGAGAAGACGTTCACGTCGCGGCGGCCGGTGCTGTCGGCCGCGGACACCACCACCTGCACCTGCACGCCGGTGTTGTCCGCGGGCAGCACCAGCGGCGCCTGCAAGGTCAGTTCTTCGATCAGCGCGCAGCCGACCTGCCGGCCGGCCTGCGCGACCAGTTCGGCGAATCCGGTGCCGGGCAGCAGAACGACGCCGCCCACGGCGTGGTCGACCAGCCACGGGTGCGAACGCAGCGAAAGCCGGCCCGTGCAGGCGAGCATGCCGCCGTCGGCCAGTTCCACCACCGCGCCCAGCAGCGGGTGCCCGGCGGCGCCGAGGCCCAGCGACGCCGGGTCGCCGCCACCGACGGTCTTGGTGCCGGGCAACCCGAGGGTGCCCTTCGGCCAGTAACGCTCATGGCGGAACGCGTAAGTGGGCAGTTCCACCCGCTCTCCGGCGGGGAGCACGGCCGTCCAGTCCACAGTGGCCCCGGCGACGAAAGCCTCGGCCAGCGAGGTCAGCAGCCGGGTCGCACCGCCATCGTCACGGCGCAACGTGGCGCACACGGCGGCGGGCTGGGTGCCCGGACCCGCTTCGGCGGCGGCCGCGTCGAGGGTGTCGGTCATGGAGGCCAGCAGCACCGGGTGCGGCGTGACCTCGACGAACAGTTGGTGGCCCGTGCCCGCGAGAGTGCGGACCGCCTTTTCGAAGCGGACCGTGGCGCGCAAGCTGTCGTACCAGTACCCGGCGTCGAGCGCGGTGCCGTCGAGCAGTTCGCCGGTGACGGCCGAGACGAGCGGCACCCGTCCGGTCTGCGGGCGCACCTCGGCGAGCAGGGACTTGATCTCGTCTTCGAGCTGTTCGACCTGCGCACAGTGCGAGGCGTAGTCCACCTTCACCAGGCGCTCGCGGATCCCGTCCGCCTGAAGCTGCGCACGCAGTTCGCCCAGCGCTTCGATCTCGCCGGAGACCACCACCGTCGAAGGACCGTTGATCACGGCGATCGACAGCCGCCCGTCCCACGCCTGCAGCCGCTCTTCGACGCGTTCGGCCGGTTCGGTGACCGACAGCATGCCGCCGATGCCGGTGATCGCCCGTAGCGCCCGCGAACGCAGCGCCACCACCTTCGCACCGTCCTCAAGGGACAGTATGCCCGCCACCGTGGCAGCCGCGATCTCGCCCTGCGAGTGGCCGACGACGGCTTCGGGGTTGACCCCGGCCGCCTCCCACACCGCGGCCAGCGACACCATCACCGCCCAGAGCGCGGGCTGCACCAGGTCCGCCGACTCCAGCTCGTCCTGGAGCACTTCGGACAGTTTCCAGTCCGCGAAGGGCTCCAGCGCTCGCTCGCATTCGGCGAGGCGTGCCGCGAAAACGGGACTGACCTGTGCCAGCTCACGACCCATGCCCAGCCACTGCGAACCCTGGCCGGGAAACACGAACACCGTGCGCGCCTGTCCGTGCGCGACGCCGGTCACGACCGAGGAGACCGTCTCCCCGGCGGTCAGCTCGCGCAGACCGCCGACCAGCTCCGAGCGTTCGGCGCCGATCACCACGGCGCGGTGCTCGAAGACGGAGCGGGTGTCGGCGAGCGACCAGGCAATGTCCGCTGTGGACAGTCCGGGGCGGCTGCTCGTCCAGTCGAGCAGCCGTGCGGCCTGCGCGTGCAGACCGTCCGCCGACCGGCCGGAGACCGACCAGGCGAGGCCACCCGACACCACCGGGGTCCGGACTTCGGCGACTTCGACGGTGTCCTGCGGCTGGTCTTCGGTGCTGTCCTCGGCCTCGGTTTCTTCCAGGGCCGGAGCTTCTTCGATGATGAAGTGCGCGTTCGTGCCGCTCACCCCGAACGAGGACACGCTGCCCCGGCGGGTCCGTTCGCCGGACGGCCACGGCCGCGCTTCCGACAGCAGCCGGACGTCCCCGGCCGACCAGTCGATGTGCGGCGACGGCTCGTCGGCGTGCAAGGTCTGCGGCATGCGCTCGTGCTGCAGCGCGAGCACTGTCTTGATCACGCCCGCGACCCCGGCCGCGGCCTGGGTGTGCCCGAAGTTCGACTTCACCGAGCCCAGCCACGTCGGACGGCCTTCCGCCCGGTCCTGGCCGTAGGTGGCGATCACCGCCTGCGCCTCGATCGGGTCACCCAGCGTCGTCCCCGTGCCGTGCGCCTCCACCATGTCGACGTCCTGTGGGGACAGCCGGGCGTTGGAGAGCGCCGCGCGGATCACTCGCTGCTGCGAGGGGCCGTTCGGCGCGGCGAGGCCGTTGGAGGCGCCGTCCTGGTTGACCGCGGAACCCCGCACCACCGCCAGCACCGGATGCCCGTTGCGCCGGGCGACCGACAGCCGTTCCAGCACGAGCATGCCCGCGCCCTCGGCGACGCCCATGCCGTCGGCGTCGGCGGAGAACGCCTTGCAGCGTCCGTCCGAGGCCAGGCCTAACTGACGCGCGAACTGGGTGAACATGATCGGGATCGCGGTGACGGTGACCCCGCCGGCGAGGGCGAGGTCGCATTCGCCGGTGCGGATCGACTGGCAGGCAAGGTGCAGTGCCACCAGCGAGGACGAACACGCGGTGTCGACGGTGACCGCGGGTCCTTCCAGGCCCAGCGAGTAGGACACCCGGCCGGAGATGACCGAGGTCGAGGTCCCGGTCATCAGGTGGACGTCCAAGTCCTCTTCGGCGGCGAAGCCGTAGCCGGACAGCGCGGCGCCCGCGAACACGCCGGTCTGCGAGCCGCGCAGCGAAGTCGGGTCGAGCCCCGCCCGCTCCAGCGCTTCCCAGCAGACCTCCAGCAGCACCCGCTGCTGCGGGTCCATCGCGACCGCCTCGCGCGGGCTGACCCCGAAGAATCCGGCGTCGAATCCGCTGGCGTCGTCGATGAACCCGGCCTCGGGCTTGGGCACCGTGCCGTCCGGCTCGCGGCCGAACAGCGCCTCGGCGTCCCAGCCGCGGTCCTCCGGGAACCCGGCGACGCCATCGGCCCCGGTGGAGAGCAGCCGCCAGAACTCCTTCGGAGACGTCACCCCGCCGGGATAGCGGCACCCGATGCCGACGATCGCGATCGGCTCGCCGTAGCGGTCCTCGACGTCACGAAGGCGCTGACGCGTCTCGTGCAGATTCGTCGTCACCCATTTCAGGTAATCCCGGAGCTTCGCCTCGTCTGCCATCGGTTCTCACCATTCCAGTCGTAAATACACCAGCGCGGATGCGCGAAAGCGCGGGATCACCGGCCGAGTTCGGTGTGGATGAAGTCGAAGATTTCCTCGTCGGAGGCGGAGTTGAGCTTCTCCGCGGCGTTCGCCCGTCCGTCGCGGGCTCCCGCGTCGGTCCAGCGGGAAAGCAGGCTCTGGAGACGCTCGGCGATCAGTTCGTGGGTCTTCTCGTCCGGCGCCGCCTCGGTCAGCAGCGAGCCGAGCCGGTCGACCTCCTCCACCAGCGAGGCAGGCCGAGCCTCCTCCTGGAACTGCTCGGACCACAGGTGGCCGGCCACCGCGGCCGGGGTCGGGCAGTCGAACAGCAGGGTCGCGGGCAGCCGCAGCCCGGTCGCCTCGCCGAGCCGGTTGCGCAGCTCCACCGAGGTCAGCGAGTCGAAACCGAGGTCGCTGAACGCGCGGGTGGCTTCCACGTCGTCGGCCGAGGCGTAGGAAAGCACGGCCGCCGCCTCCGCCTGGACCAGCGAGACCAGCACCCGCACCTGTTCGGCGCGGGACAGTCCGGCCAGCCGTTCGGCGAGGTCCGTCGCGCCGGCCCCGGCCGGGCCGTCCGCGGAGTCGTCCAGCGCCTGCCGCACTTCCGGCAGGTTTTCGACCAGCGGGCTGCGCCTGCGCAGCGTGAACGTCGGAGCGAAGGTCGCCCAGTCCACGTCGACCACCGTCGTCTGGGCCGCGCCCTCGTCGACGAGCTGCGCGAGCACCTGGATCGCCTGTCCGGGTTCCAGGATGGAGAACCCGCCGCGCGCCAGCTGCGCGATGCCTTCCTCGCTGGTCAGACCGCCACCGCCCCACGGACCCCACGCCACCGAGGTCGCGGGTTCGCCGCGGGCCGCGCGGTTTTCCGCGAGCGCGTCCAGGTAGGCGTTGGCCGCCGCGTACACCGACTGCATGGCGCTGCCCCAGGTCGCCGAGATCGAGGAGAAGAGCACGAACGCGTCGAGATCGGCGTCGCGGGTCAGCTCGTCCAGATGCCGCGCGCCCTCGACCTTCGCTGCCAGCACCGAGGCCGCCTCGGCCGGGTCGGTGTCGGCGATGGCGCCGAACTGCCCGATACCCGCGGCGTGCACCACGCTGGAGAGCGCGGGCCCGGTCGCGGCGATCCGGTCCAGCAGCCCGGCCAGGTCGGGCCGGTTGCCCGCGTCGCAGGCCACCACCTCCACGTCGGCTCCCTGCGCGGCGAGCCCGGCGGCCAGCGCGACGACGCCCTCACTGGGGCCGGTGCGGCTGGCCAGCACCAGCCGTTCGGCGCCGCGGGCGGCCAGCAGGCCGGCCACCCGGCCGCCGATCGCGCCGGTGCCGCCGGTGATCAACGCGGTGCCCAGCGACATCCACGGCGCCGCCGCGTCCCCCGTGCGCGGGGCGCGTTCGAGCCGACGGCCGTGGATCCCCGCGGTGCGGATCGCGACCTGGTCTTCCCCAGTGTCGGCCAGCACCGCGGCCAGCAGGCCCGCCGTGCGGTCGTCGAGGGTGTTGGGCAGGTCGAGCAGACCGCCCCACCGGTGGGGGTGTTCCAGCGCGGCGACCCGGCCGAAGCCCCAGACCTGCGCCTGCACCGGGTTCGTCAGCGGCGTGCCCGGCGCGGTGGCGACCGCACCCGAGGTGACCGTCCACAGTGGCGTGTCCGGCTGCGCGTCGCCCAGTGCCCGCACCAGGTCGATGGTCGCGGCCAATCCCTTGTTCAGCGCGGGATTGCCCGGCGTCGGGGTCTCGTCGAGTGCCAGCAGCGAGAGGATTCCGCTGAGTTCGCTGCCGGGGATCGGGTCTTCGGGCGAGAGCAGCAGCACCTCGGCGCCGCGAGCCCGCAGAGCGGCTTCGCAGTCGCTGGCGAGCTGCCGGCCGCTCGGCGCGACGATCGCCCAGGTCCCGTCGAGAGTGACGGGGTCGGGGTCGGTGATCGGCGCCCAGACGGTGCGGTAGCGCCAGTTGCCTGTCGCGGCCCGGCCCAGTTCGCGGTGCCGCCACGAGGTCAGCGCCTCCAGCACCTCGCCGACCGGGCGCTGGTCGTCCAGTTCCAGCACCTCGGTCAGCTGCGCGAGGTCGCCGCCCTCGACCGCGGCCCAGAACCGGGCCTCGGCCACCGTGCCCACGGCCTCGCCGCCCGGCGCGGGCTCCAGCCAGTAGTGCTGGTGCTGGAACGCGTAGGTGGGCAGCTCCACCGGCTTCCCGACCGGCAGGATCTTGGCCCAGTCCACCGAAAGGCCGTGCACGAACGCCTCCGCGAACGCCGTCAGCAACCGCTCCGCACCGGCGTTGTCCCGCTCGACCGTGCCGACCGCGATGACACCGGAAACCCCGGCGTCCTCAGCAGTTTCGGTCACCGACGCGACCAGCACCGGATGCGGGGACACCTCCACAAAGGAATCGAAGTCCGCCGCCAGCAACGCCCGAGTCGCACTCTCGAACTGCACCGTCTGCCGCAGATTCCGGTACCAATAGCCGGCGCCCAGCTCCTCACTGGACACCCACTCGCCGGTCACCGTCGACATCATCGGCACCCGACCGGCCTGCGGCTCGATCCCGCCGAGTTCGTCGGCCAGCACGGCCTCCAGCGGTTCGACCGCCGAGGAGTGCGCCACGAAGTCCGTCTCCGGGACACGCCAACGAAGCATCTTCCGCGACGCCAGCTCCCGCTCGAACTCCGCCAGCGCCTCCGGATCGCCGGACACCACCGTCGCGGCAGGACCGTTCACCGCCGCCACCGACAGCCGGTCCTCCCACCGCACCATCAGTTCGGCCACCGAACCGACCGGCGCGACCACCGACACCATCGACCCCTCGACCGACAGCCCGGACAAGCCACGGGACCGCGCAGTCACCACTCGCGCCGCGTCGTCCAGCGACAACATCCCCGCCACCGTCGCCGCCGCAACCTCACCCTGCGAATGCCCCACCACGGCCTCGGGTTCGACACCCGCCGCTTCCCACACGGCGGCCAGGGAAACCATCACCGCCCACAGGACCGGCTGCACGACTTCCGCCGACGCGAGTTTCGCCGGGTCCAGCAGCACTTCCCGCGCGGACCAGTCCACACAGGACGCCAACGCCCGCTCGCACTCGGCGAACCGCGCCGCGAAAACAGGGCTCTCGTCCAGCAACGCACGGCCCATCCCCACCCACTGCGCACCCTGCCCACCGAACACGAACACCGGACGCACGCCAGATCGCGCGACACCGTGCACCGGCACACCCGACCGCAGCGACGCCAGGTCGCCGCCGACCGTCACGGACCGGTGCTCGAACGCCGACCGCGTCGCCGCCAGCGACCAGCCCACGTCGACCGGGTCCAGCTCCGCGCGGGCATCGATCCACGCCGCGAGCCGATTCCCCTGTGCTGCCAGGCCGTTCGCCGAACGGCCCGACACCGGCCACGCGGTCAGCCCGCCCGTGACGACGGGAACCCGCTCGTCGACGATCTCCGCCGCGACCGGCTCCGGCGCCTCCTCGAGAATGAGGTGCGCGTTGGTCCCGCTCATCCCGAACGAGGACACCCCCGCCCGGCGCGGCCGGTCCTCCGCGGCCCACGGCTTGTTCTCGGTCAGCAGCCGCACCTCGCCGGACGCCCAGTCCACATGCGGCGAACGCTCGTCGGCGTGGAGGGTGCGCGGCAGCTCCCGGTTCTGCAACGCCTGCACCATCTTGATCACGCCCGCCACGCCAGCCGCGGCCTGCGAGTGCCCGATGTTCGACTTCACCGAACCCAGCCACAACGGCCGCCCCTCCGGCCGGCCCTGGCCATAGGTGGCGAGCAACGCCTGCGCCTCGATCGGGTCGCCCAGCGGCGTACCGGTTCCGTGCGCCTCCACGACGTCAACGTCCTCAGTGGTCAAACGAGCGCTCGCCAACGCCGCCCGGATCACCCGCTGCTGCGAAGGACCATTCGGCGCGGTCAACCCGTTCGAAGCGCCGTCCTGGTTCACCGCCGAACCCCGCACCACGGCCAGAATCCGGTGCCCGTTGCGTTCGGCGTCGGAAAGCCGTTCCACCACCAGCATGCCCGCGCCCTCGCTGAGGCCCATGCCGTCCGCGCCGGAGCCGAACGGCTTGCACCGTCCGTCCGGCGCGAGCCCCATCTGCCGGCTGAACTGGTTGAACAGCAGCGGGCTCGCCGCCACCATCACACCGCCGGCCAGCGCCAGGGAGCATTCCCCGGAGCGCACCGCCTGGCAGGCCAGGTGCAGCGCCACCAACGACGACGAGCACGCGGTGTCCACGGTGACCGCGGGGCCTTCCAGCCCCATCACGTAGGCGACCCGGCCGGACACCACGCTGGTGGAGATGCCGGTGACCAGGTGCCCGTCCAGTTCTCCCTGCAGCCCGGAGCTCCAGCCGTAGCCAGAGGCGGACGCACCGGCGAACACGCCGGTCGCGGAACCCCGTAGCGACGCCGGGTCGATCCCGGCGCGCTCCAGCGATTCCCACGCCACCTCCAGCAGCAACCGCTGCTGCGGGTCCATCGAGACCGCCTCGCGCGGGCTGATCCCGAAGAACCCGGCGTCGAAACCGGTGGCGTCGTACACGAATCCGCCGGACCGGACCGGTTTCCCGGAGTAGCCGTCGCCGCTGGTCGGCAGGTCCTCGACCACCCAGTTGCGGTCGCCGGGCAGTACCGAAATGGCGTCGGTCCCGGCGGCCACCAGGTTCCACAGGTCCTCGGGGCCGGTGACGCCGCCCGGGTACCGGCAGCTCATCCCGACGATCGCCAGCGGTTCGTCGGTGACCGCCGCCGCGACCGGCGCCTGCGCGGCGGTCTCGTCCGCGCCGGACACCTTCGCCAGCAGGAACGCGGCGGCGGCGTTCGGGGTGGGCGCGTCGAACAGCAGCGTCGCCGGGAGAGCGAGCCCGGTGGCGGCGCTGAGCCGGTTGCGCAGTTCCACCGAGGTCAGCGAGTCGAAACCGAGGTCGCTGAACGCACGGGCGGCCTCCACCTCGTCGGGCGAGGCGTAGCCGAGCACGTCGGCGGCCTTCGCCTGGACGAGCCCGACCAGCAGCCGGTTCCGCTCGGACTTCGACAGCCCGGCGAGTTCCTGCCGCAGCGTCGCGTCGTCCGCAGCGGCGGCGCCCTCCGGCCCGTCAAGCGCCTCGCGGACCTCCGGGAGGCTCTCGATCAGCGGGCTCGGGCGGCGCAGTGTGAAGGGCGGAGCGAACCGCGCCCAGTCGATGTCGGCGACGGTCAGCCGGCCATCGTCGCCGTCGAGGATCTGGCCGAGAGCTTCGATGGCGCGGTTCTGGTCCATCACCAGCAGACCGCGTCGGATGCCTTGCGCGGCACCGTCGGAGTCGGTCATGCCACCGCCGCCCCACGAACCCCACGCCACGGAGGTGGCGGGCAGGCCCGCGGCCCGGCGCTGTTCGGCGAGGGAGTCCAGGAAGGTGTTCGCGGCGCCGTATGCGGGTTGCAGGCCGCTGCCCCAGGTCGCGGAGATCGAGGAGAACAGCACGAACGCGTCCAGGTCGAAATCCCGGGTCAGCGCGTCGAGATGCACCGCGCCCGCGACCTTCGCCGCGAGCACGGCGGCCGTCTCGGCGAGATCGGTCTCCGCGACCGTGGTGGCCTGCCCGATGCCCGCGGTGTGCAGCACCGAGGACACCGCGGGTCCGGTCCGCGCGGTCCAGTCCAGCAGCCCGGCCAGCTCCGCCCGGTTGCCCGCGTCGCAGGCGACGACGTCCACCCGGGTGCCCGCCGCGGCCAACTCCGCGGCGAGGGCGGGCATGTGCCCGGCGGCCGGTCCGGAACGGCTGGTCAGCACAACGCGTTCGGCGTCGCGGCGGGTCAGCCAGCGGGCCGCGTGCCCGCCGATCGCGCCGGTGCCGCCGGTGACCAGCGCCGTCCCGCGCGGGGTCCACGTCCGGTCCGTCGTCTTCGGCCGGTCCGCCCTGGCCAGCCGCCGCCCGAGGAGGCCGCAGGCGCGGATCGCGACCTGGTCCTCGCCGCAGCCGGCGAGCACCGCGGCGAGCCGGTCGCCGGCCGCATCGTCGAGTTCTGCGGGCAGATCGAGCAGACCGCCCCAGGCTTCGGGATGCTCCAGGCCGACCACCCGGCCGAGCCCCCACGCCTGCACCTGCACCGGATTCGGCACGGTGTCGCCGGCCGCGGCGGCGAGCGCGCCCTGCGTGGCCACCCACAGCTGCGCCTCGACCTCCAGGTCCACCAGCACCTGCGCCACGGAAAGCGTCCGCGCCAGTCCTCGTGTCAGGACGGGGTGTTCGGGCATCGGCGTCTCGTCGATCGCGAGCAGCGACAGCACCCCGGCGGGCTGCGTCACCGGCAGCGCCTCGTCGAGGAACTCGGTGACTTCTTCGCGCGTGACGACCCCATCGGGCAGCTCGGCGACCAGCACCTCCGCGCCGCGGGCCTCGAGCGCCCGCACACAGCTCGCGGTGAGATCGTCGGCCGCGTCTGCGGTGAGCACCGTCCAAATGCCGTCGAGGGAAACCGGGGCCGGATCGGCCACCGGGGTCCAGATGGTGCGGTAGCGCCAGTTCTCGGTCGCTGCCCGGCCCAGTTCCCGGTGCCGCCACGAGGTCAGCGCCTCCAGCACCTGGCCGACCGGACGCTCGTCCTCCAGCTCCAGCACCTCGGTCAGGTGCGCGAGATCGCCGCCCTCGACCGCCGCCCAGAACCGCGTCTCCGCGACCGTTCCCGCGCCGTCACCGCCCGAAGCGGCCTCCATCCAGTAGCGCTGGTGCTGGAACGCGTAAGTGGGCAGCTCCACCGGCTCGCCCACCGGCAGCACGGCGGACCAGTCCACCGGCAGACCGTGCACGAAGCCTTCCGCGAACGCGGTCAGCAACCGCGCGGCGCCCGCGTTGTCCCGCTCGACGGTCCCGACCGTCACCACACCCGCGACCCCGGCGTCTTCCGCGGTCTCGGTGACCGAGGCCGTCAACACCGGATGCGGGGAAACCTCCACAAAGGAATCGAAGCCGTCCGCCAGCAACGCCCGAGCCGCACTCTCGAACTGCACCGTCTGCCGCAGATTCCGGTACCAGTAACCGGCATCCAGCTCCTGACCGGACACCCAACCGCCCGTGACGGTCGACATCATCGGCACCCGACCGGCCTGCGGCTCGATCCCGCCGAGTTCGTCGGCCAGCACACCTTCCAGCGGTTCGACCGCCGAGGAGTGCGCCACGAAGTCCGTCTCCGGGACACGCCAACGAAGCATCTTCCGCGAAGCCAGCTCCCGCTCGAACTCCGCCAGCGCCTCCGGATGGCCGGACACCACCGTCGCGGCAGGACCGTTCACCGCCGCCACCGACAACCGATCACCCCACCGCACCACCAACTCGCGCACCGAACCAACCGGCGCAACCACCGACACCATCGACCCTTCCGCCGACAGCCCGGACAAGCCGCGGGACCGGGCCACCACGACCCGGGCCGCATCCTCCAACGACAACATCCCCGCCACCGTCGCCGCTGCGACCTCACCCTGCGAATGCCCCACCACAGCCTCCGGCGCCACCCCCGCGGCCTCCCACACCGCCGCCAACGACACCATCACCGCCCACAACAACGGTTGCACCACCGCCGCCGACCCCAACTCCGCAGCCTCGGTCAACACTTCACGCGGCGACCAATCCACACAGGACACCAACGCCCGCTCGCACTCGGCGAACCGCGCCGCGAACACCGGGCTCTCGTCCAGCAACGCGCGACCCATCCCCACCCACTGCGCACCCTGCCCACCGAACACGAACACCGCACGCGCGCCAGAACGCGCCACCCCACGCACCGCCGCACCCGACAACAGAGAACCCAAATCCCCGCCGACCGTCACGGAACGATGCTCGAACGAAGACCGCGTCGCCGCCAGCGACCAGCCCACGTCCGCCGGGTCCAGCTCCGGACGAGCCCCGACCCACGCCGCCAGCCGATCCCACTGCGCCGCCAGCCCGCTCGCCGAACGCCCCGACACCGGCCACGCGGTCAACCCGCCCGACTCCAGTACCGGAACCCGCTCGTCCGCGCCCTCCGGCACTTCCTCTTCCGGAGCGTCCGGCTCGGGCGCGGTCTCTTCGGCGGCCGGAGCCTCCTCGACGATGATGTGCACGTTGGTGCCGCTCATGCCGAACGCCGACACCCCGGCCCGGCGCACCCGCTCCCCCTCCGGCCACGGCACCGGCTCGGCCAGCAGCCGGACCTCCCCGGCCGACCAGTCCACGTGCGTGGTCGGTTCTTCCACGTGCAAGGTGCGCGGCAGTTCCTGATTGCGCAGCGACAGCACGGTTTTGATGATCCCGGCCATGCCCGCGGCCTGCTGGGTGTGCCCGATGTTCGACTTCACCGAACCCAGCCACAACGGCCGCCCCTCCGGCCGGCCCTGACCATAAGTCGCCAGCAACGCCTGCGCCTCAATGGGGTCGCCCAGCGGCGTACCGGTCCCGTGCGCCTCCACCACGTCAACGTCCTCAGTGGACAAACGCGCACTCGCCAACGCCGCCCGGATCACCCGCTGCTGCGAAGGACCATTCGGCGCGGTCAACCCGTTCGAAGCGCCGTCCTGGTTCACCGCCGAACCCCGCACCACCGCCAAAATCCGGTGCCCGTTCCGCCGCGCGTCCGACAGCCGCTCGACCACCACGACACCCGCGCCCTCGGCGACGCCCATGCCGTCCGCGCCCGCGCCGAACGTCTTGCACCGGCCGTCCGGGGAAAGCCCGAGCGACGTGCTGAAGTCGGTGAACAGCACCGGAGTGGCCGCGACAAAGGCACCGCCGACCAACGCCATCGAGCACTCTCGCGAGCGCAACGCCTGGCAGGCCAGGTGCAGCGAAACCAGCGACGAGGAGCACGCCGTGTCCACCGTGATCGCGGGCCCCTCCAGTCCCAGCGTGTAGGAGATCCGGCCGGACAGAATGCTCGTGGCATTGCCGGTCATCACTTGTCCGTCGTGCTCGCCCTGCTTGCCCGAAAGCCAGCCGTAGCCCGAACCGGACGCGCCGGCGAACACACCCGTCGCGGATCCCCGCAGCGAGGCCGGGTCGATCCCGGAGCGCTCCAACGCCTCCCACACCACCTCCAGCAGCAACCGCTGCTGCGGGTCCATCGAAAGCGCCTCGCGCGGACTGATCCCGAAGAACCCGGCGTCGAAACCGGTGGCGTCGTCGACGAAGTTGCCCTCGCGCACCTCCGCGGCGGTGACGTCCCAGCCGCGGTCTCGCGGCAGTTCGGCGACCGACTCGCGCCCGTCGGACAGCAGCTCCCACAGGTCCTCCGGCGTCGCCACGCCGCCGGGGAACCGGCAGCTCATGCCGACGATGGCGATCGGCTCCTCGCCGGAGGATTCCACCTCCTGTAGGCGCTGCCGCGTTTCGTGCAGGCTGGCGGTCACCCGCTTGAGGAAGTAGCGGAGCTTGTCTTCGTTCACTTACGTCACCCCGTGGAGGAAGTCGCGTCTTCGTCTGGTCAGTAGATGCCGAGTTCTTTGCCGATGAAGTCGAAGACTTCGTCGTCCGAAGACGATTCGAGCTTCTCCTCGACGCCGTCGCCGGCGTGGTTTTCCTTCGCTTCTTTCCACTTCGCCAGCACGACTTCGAGCCGGTTGGTGATCAGCGCGGACTCGTCCGCGGTGGCCAGCCCGTCGAGCAGGCCTTGCAGCTTGTCCAGTTCGGCGAGCACCGGGGCGACCGCGCTGACCTCCGCGACCAGGCTCGTTCGCAGGTGTTCGGCGAGCGCGGCCGGAGTCGGGTAGTCGAACAACAGCGTGCTGGGCAACGACATCCCGGTGCTCGAACCCAGCCGGTCGCGCAGTTCCACCGCGGTGAGCGAGTCGGCGCCGAGATCGCTGAAGGACCGGTCGGCCTCCACGACGTCCTTCTCGTGCCCGAGGACGGTCGCCGCCTCGGCGCGCACCAGGTCGACCAGCAGCCGCTGCTGTTCGGCCTGGGAAAGCCCGGACAGCTTCCCGGCCAGCGCGTTGCCCGCGGCCACGCCCGGCTCCTCGTCCCGGCTCTCCAACGCCTCGACGACGTCGGGAAGGCTTTCGATGAGCCGGCTCGGGCGGCGCAGGGTGAACGGCGGCGCGAACCGGCCCCAGTCCACGTCGGCGACGACCGTCAGGCTCTCGCCGCTGTCGAGCACCTGCGCCAGCGCGTTGACCGCGTGGCCGGGATCGAGCATGCCGAGCCCGCGACGGCTCAGCAGCGCCGCGTCCTCGACGTCGGTCATTCCGCCGCCGCCCCACGGACCCCAAGCCACCGAAGTGGCGGCGAGGCCGCGGGCGAGCCGGTTCTCCACCAGCGCGTCCAGGTAGCAGTTGGCGGCAGCGTAGCTGGCCTGCATGCCGCTGCCCCAGGTCGCCGCGATCGAGGAGAACAGCACGAACGCGTCCAACTCGATCCCCGCGGTCAGCCGGTCCAGCGCGGCCGCGCCGTCGGCCTTGGCCGCCAGCACGGTCGCCAGCTCCGCCAGGGAAATCTCGTCCAGCGGCGTCGCTTGCGCCACGCCCGCGGCGTGCATGACCACCTTCAACGGCGGGCCGTCGTGCCCGATCCGGGTCAGCACTCCGGCCAGCTCGGACTCGACAGCGGCGTCGCAGGCGAACACCTCGACCGCAGTGCCCTCGCCGGCCAGTTCGGCGGCCAGCGCCGGTGCCCCCACCGCGGTGGCGCCGGAGCGGCTGGTCACCACGAGCCGTTCGACGCCGCGCTCGCCGAGCCAGCGGGACACGTGCCCGCCGATCGCGCCGGTGCCGCCGGTGATCAGCGCGGTGCCGGACGGCGCGAACCGCCCCGCCGCGCCCTTGGGCGCACCGGCCCGGCCGAGACGACGGCCGAAGATCCCGTTCTCGCGGATCGCGAGCTGGTCTTCGCCGTCAGAGTCGGCCAGCAGCGCGCACAGCCGTCGCGCGGCCGTGTCGTCGAACTCGACCGGCACGTCGATCATGCCGCCGCCATGGTCGGGGTGCTCCAGCACCGCGACCCTGGCCACGCCCCATACCTGCGACTGCTCCGGATTCTCAGTCGGCTCGCCGGGAAGGGCGGACACCGCGCCCCGGGTGAGCGTCCACAAGGGAGCGGGCAGGTGCAGCGCGATCATCGCCTGGATGAGCGTCTGGGTCCCGGCCACCCCATTGACCAGGTTCGGGAAGCCGGGCGCCGGAGTCTCGTCCAGCGCCAGCAGCGACACCAGCCCGGAGACCGCGCCGTCGCCGACGACGTCCTCGATCCGCGCGGTCATGGCCGCCACGTCGGTGCTCTCCACCGCTTCCAGCACGCTCACCTCGGCGCCGTGCTCGGCCAGCACACGCAGACAGGTCCGCGCCAACTCGTGCCCGGCCTGGTCCGGGGTGCGCACCACGATCCAGCGCCCGGACAACGTATGCGCGGCTGGCTCCGGGATCGACGCCCAGCTCACGCGGTAACGCCAGTCCGCGGTGGCCGTGCGGTCGTGTTCACGTTTGCGCCAGGAGACCAGTGCGGGCAGCACCTCGCCGAGCTGCGCACTGTCCTCAAGGGACAAGGTGTCGGCGAGTTCGGTCAGATCGCCACTCTCCACCGCGGCCCAGAACTCTGCGTCCGCCGCCGAACCCGTCGCGGTGCCCGGTCGCGTCTGCACGCCCTGCGGCCAGTAGCGCTTGTGCTGGAAGGCATACGTCGGCAGCTGCGCGCGGTTCCCCTGGGGAATCAGCGCACTCCAGTCGACACTCACCCCCTGCACGAAGGCCCGCGCCAGCCCGGCGATCAGGCCGGTGCCGTCCTTGCGCTGCAACGGGACGAACCCGGCCGCCGAACCCAACGCCGACAGCGAACCGTCCGGTCCGACCTCAAGGAACACCGAAATCCCCTGCGCCACAAGGGACTCCACCGCGTCCCCGAACCGGACCGGGCGACGCGTCTGCACGGGCCAGTACTCGGCCTCGCAGTCAGCGACCAGCTCACCGGTCAACGCACCCGCCCACAACAGCTCCGGACGCTCGTACGTGAGCCCTTCAGCCACCTGACGCAGCTCATCCAGCACCGGATCCATCGCCGCCGAGTGGAACGCGTGGCTGACCCGCAGCCGCCGAGCACGACGACCGCGTTCCTTCCACCGCGCCACGATCTGTTCGACCGCATCGACTTCACCAGAGACCACCACCGACTCCGGCCCATTCACCGCCGCTATCGACACCCCATCTGTCAAGGTCTCAACGACCTCACTCTCCGGCGCGTTGATCGCCGCCATAGCACCACCCACCGGCAACGCCTGCATCAACCGAGCACGAGTAGCGACCAGACGACACGCATCCGACAGAGAAAGCACGCCAGCCGCATACGCCGCCGCAATCTCACCCACCGAATGCCCCACCACCGCATCCGCCCGAACCCCGGCCGCCCGCAACACCTCGAACAACGCCACCTCGAAAGCAAACAACCCAGCCTGCGCGTAAAGGGTCTGATCACTGCCCGGCGTCCCCGGATCCAGCACCACATCCCGAACCGAAACACCCAGCTCCAGCTCCAACAAACCCGAAACCCGGTCAAACACCTCAGCGAACACCGGACTCGACTCATACAGTGCCCGGCCCATACCAGCCCACTGCGAACCCTGACCCGCGAACACCAAACCCACCCGAACACCCGGATCCGCGACGCCCGAAACAACCGACCCGACGGACTCCCCCGCGGCCAGACTGTCCAGCCCGCTCAGGAGATCGTCGCCGAACACGACGGCCCGATGGTCAAACACCGACCGCGTGGTGGCCAACGCCCAGCCGACATCCACCGGATCCAGCCCACGCCCGACGACCCGCTCGCGAAGCCGCGCGGCCTGCGCCGTCAGCCCGTCCGCCGAACGACCCGACACCACCCACACCGTCGGCTCGTCCGTCGCCACGACCTCGGCAGCCTCTTCCTCGGGAGCTTCCTCGATGATGACGTGCGCGTTGGTCCCGCTGATGCCGAACGCCGACACGCCCGCCCGGCGAGTCCGCCCCGACTCCCAGGCCACGTTCTCCGTCAACAACCGGACCTCGCCCGCCGTCCAGTCCACATGCGACGACGGCGTCTCGGCGTGCAACGTCCGCGGAAGTTCCTTGTTCTGCAACGCCAACACCATCTTGATCACGCCAGCGACACCGGCGGCCGCCTGCGTGTGCCCGATGTTCGACTTCACCGAACCCAGCCACAGCGGGTCCCGCCCGGCCCGTTCCTGTCCATAGGTCGCCAGCAACGCCTGCGCCTCGATCGGGTCGCCCAACGGCGTCCCCGTGCCGTGCGCCTCCACCACGTCCACATCGGACCCCGACAACCCGGCATTCACCAACGCCGCCCGAATCACCCGCTGCTGCGAAGGACCATTCGGCGCCGTCAAACCATTCGACGCCCCGTCCTGGTTCACCGCCGAACCCGCCACCACGGCCAGCACCGCATGCCCGTTGCGCCGAGCGTCGGAAAGGCGTTCCAGCACGAGGATGCCCGCGCCTTCGCCCATGCCCATGCCGTCGGCAGCTTCGGAGAACGCCTTGGACCGGCCGTCCGCCGCGATGCCGCGCTGGCGGGCGAAGCCGACCATCTCCCACGGCGTGGCCATCACCGACACGCCGCCGACCAGCGCCAGCGAGCATTCGCCGGTGCGCAGCGCCTGCCTCGCCGTGTGCAGTGCCACCAGCGACGACGAGCACGCGGTGTCCACGGTGAGCGCCGGGCCTTCGAGACCGAGTGTGTAGGAGATCCGGCCGGAGATGATGCTGGTCGCGTTGCCGCTGATCAGGTGGCCTTCGACCGCTTCGGCGCCGTTCTGCGCGGCCAGCTGCATGCTGACCATCGCGTAGTTCGAGGAGTAGCCGCCGATGAACACGCCGGTGCGCGAACCGCGCAGCGCGACCGGGTCCAGTCCGGCGGATTCCAGCGCCTCCCAGGACAGTTCGAGCAGCAGCCGCTGCTGCGGGTCCATCGCCAGCGCCTCGCGCGGGCTGATCCCGAAGAAGCCCGGGTCGAACGCGGTGGCCTGGTGGAGGAAGCCGCCGTGGCGTGCGTAGGTGGTGCCGGGGTTCGCCGGGTCCGGGTCGAACAGCGCGGCCGCGTCCCAGCCGCGGTCGGCCGGGAACTCGGAGATCCCGTCGCCCCCGGCGGCCAGCAGATCCCACAGCTCCTCGGGGCTGTTGACGTCCCCGGGGAAGCGGCAGCTCATCGCCACCAGCGCGATCGGATCGTCGTCGACGGCCGCCGCCGAAGGCAGTTCGGCCGGGCTCGCGGGCTGGGCGCCGAGCAGCGTGGTGCGCAGGTGCTCGGCCAGCACCGTCGGGGTCGGATAGTCGAACATCAGCGTCGCGGGCAGCGGCACGCCCGCCGCGGCCGAAATCCGGTTCCGCAGTTCGACCGAGGTCAGCGAGTCGAAGCCCAGTTCGCTGAACGCGCGGCTCGGCTCCACGTCCTGCGGCCCTGCGTAGCCGAGCACGGCGGCCGCCTCGGCGCGGATCAGGTCCACCAGCAGCCGGTCCTGTTCGGCGCGGGAGCGGCCCGCGAGGCCCTGGGCCAGTTCGCCCGCGTCGCGCTGCGCGCCGCCGTCGGCCTCGAGCCCGGCCTTCAACCGCTGCGCGTCCGGCAGGTCGCGCACGAACGGCAGGTCCAGGATGGCGGCCTGTCCGGGCGCGGCGGCGAGCGCGGGCCAGTCCAGGTCCATCACGGTCAGCACGGTGTCCGGTCCGGCCATCGCCCCGGCCAGCGCCTTGACGCCCAGGTCCGGGTCGATCAGGACTTCCCAGTGGTTGCGGCGCAGCCGGGCGCGGGCGGCTTCGCTGGCCTGCGAAACACCGCCGCCGGACCAGGGTCCCCACGCCACCGACAGCGCGGGCAAGCCACGCGAACGCCGGTTCTCCGCCAAGCCGTCCAGATAGGCGTTCGCGGCCGCGTAGTTGGCCTGACCGGCGCCGCCGAAGGTCGCGGCGGCCGAGGAGAACAGCACGAACGCATCGAGCGACAGCTCTGCGGTCAGGTCGTCGAGGTGCGCCGCGCCGCCGGCCTTGGCCGACAGCGCACTGGCGAGCCGATCGGTGGTCATCCGGTCGAGCACGCCGTCGTCCAGCACCCCTGCGGTGTGCATCACCGCGGTGAGCGCGGGTCCGTCGGCCCCGATGCGGTCGATCACTCCGGACAGATCGGCGCGCGATGCCGCGTCGCAGCCGGTGATCTCCACCGCGGTCCCGGCGTCGGCCAGCGTGGCGGCCAACGCCGCCGCGCCTTCGGCCGAGGCTCCGGAACGGCTGGTCAGCACCACCTTCTCCGCGCCCTGCTCGGCCAGCCAGCGGGCCACCCGGCCGCCGACCGCGCCGGTGCCGCCGGTGATCAGCGTGGTGCCGCGCGGCCGCCATTCCCGCTCGGCGGGCTGCGGCGCGCGCACGATGCGGCGGCCGAGAATGCCCGCGGGCCGCAGCGCCACCTCGTCCTCACCGCAGCCGGCGAGCACCGCGCACAGCCGGTTCGCGGTGCGCTCGTCGAGCACGGCAGGCAGGTCGATCATCCCGCCCCAGCGGTCCGGCTGCTCCAGCAGCAGCACCCGGCCGAGGCCGCGGGTCTGGGTCTGCACCGGCCGGGTCAGCACGTCCCCCGGCCCGGTGGCGATCGCGCCCGTGGTGACCAGCCACAGCGGCGCAGTGACATCCGCGTCGGCCAGCGCTTGGATCAGCGTCGTGGTACCCGCCAGTCCGCCCGGCACCACCGACGCTCCCGCGAGCGGAGTCTCGTCCAGCGCGAGCAGCGAGACCACTCCGGTCAGCGGCCCGGCGACCGCGGTCGCCAGTTCTTCACGGGTGGCGGTGCTCGCGTCGACTTCGAGCTCGGTCACGTCCGCGCCGCGGGCGGCGAGCGCCTCGACGCACGCGCGCACCAGAGCGTCATCGCCGTGTCCGGTCGGCACGACCGCCAGCCAGGTCCCGGTCAGCGGCGTGGGAGCCGGATCGGCGACCGGACGCCAGGTGACGCGGTAACGCCAGTTCCCGGTGATGTCCCGGTCCTGCTCCCGTCGGCGCCAGGCCGCGAGCGCGGGAAGCACCTCGTGGAAGGAACGCTGCGCGTCCACCGCGAAAGCGCCGCCCAGCCGTCCCAAGTCTCCTTCCTCGACGGCAGCCCAGAACTGGGCGTCCGCGGCGGAGACGGCGCCGTCGCCGGACACCGGGGCGGGGCCGGACAGACTGGACCCGGCCAGCCAGTACCGCTGGCGCTGGAACGCATACGTCGGCAGGTCCACCCACTGTCCGGCGGGCAGCACGGCGGGCCAGTCCACCGCGGTGCCGCCGACATACACCTGGGCCAGCGAGGCCAGCAGCCGCGCGACGCCGCTCTGCTCCCGCTCCACCGTGCCGGTGATCACCGGGGCGCCCGGGACTGCCAGGTCCTCGATGGTCTCGGCGATGCCGGTGGTCAGCACCGGCTGCGGGGACACCTCGACGAAGGCGCGGTGCCCGGCTGCGGCCAGCGCCCGGACCGCTTCGTCGAACCGGACGGTTCGGCGGACGTTGGCGAACCAGTACGCGGCGTCGAGTTCCTCGCCGTTCATCCACCGGCATTCGACCGTGGAGAACAGCGGGAACTCGCCCGGCTGCGGCTGGATGTCCGCCAGGCCTTCGAGCAGCTCGTTCTCCAGCCCGGCGATCCCGGCGGAGTGCGCCACGAAGTCGGAAACCGGGACACGCCACCGCAACACCTTGCGCGACGCCAGTTCCCGTTCGAATTCGGTGAGTGCTTCGGTCTCGCCGGAGACCACGACGGCGGCGGGCCCGTTGATCGCGGCGATCGCCAGCCGGTCCTCCCACCGCACCAGCAGTTCCCGCACTGCCTCGGCGGGCATGACGACCGAGAGCATGCCGCCCTCGGCGCCCAGCCCGGACAGCGCCTTGCTGCGGACCGCGACGACCTTGGCCGCGTCGTCCAGCGACAGGATCCCGGCGACGGTGGCAGCGGCGATCTCGCCCTGGGAATGCCCGAGCACGGCGCTCGGCGCGACCCCGGCCGCCGCCCACACCGCGGCGAGGGAAACCATGACCGCCCACAGGGCGGGCTGACCGACCTCAGCGCGGTCGAGATCTTCTTCGTTCCGCAGCACCTCGGTCAGCGACCAGTCCACGTACGGTCGCAGCGCCTGCTCGCATTCGGCCATCCGGGCGGCGAAAACCGGCGAGGATGCCAGAAGTTCCCGGCCCATGCCCGCCCACTGCGCGCCCTGTCCGGGGAACACGAAGACCGGCTCGCTCTCCTCAGCCGCCGCCGAAGCGCCGACCACGACGCCGGGAGCGGACTCGCCGGCGGCCACCGCGGCCAGCCCCGAAGTCAGTTCCGCGAGATCGGTGCCGGTGATCACGGCGCGGTACTCGAACACCGTGCGGGTCGACGCCAGCGACCACGCGACGTCCGCCGGGTCGAGATCGGGGCGGGCGGCCACGTGCCCGGCGAGCCGGGCTGCCTGGGCGCGCACGCTTTCCGCGGTGCGACCGGAAACCGTCCACGCGTGCGGGCCCGCAGTGCGCTCCGTGTCTGCGGTGGCCTCCGGTTCGGGGGCCTCTTCCAGGATGATGTGCGCGTTGGTGCCGCTGACGCCGAACGACGAGACCCCGCCCCGGCGCGGACGGCCCTCGGCCTCCCACTCCCGCTGCGCGGTGAGCAGTTCGACCGCGCCCGCGGACCAGTCCACGTGCGGAGACGGCTCGTCGGCGTGCAGGGTCTTGGGCAGCTGCTTGTGCCCCAGCGCCAGCACCATCTTCAGCAGCCCGCCGATACCTGCCGCGGCCTGCGGGTGCCCGATGTTCGACTTGACCGAGCCGAGCCAGACCGGCCGGTCCTGCGGCCGGTCCTGGCCGTAGGTGGCGATGACCGCCTGCGCCTCGATCGGGTCGCCCAGCGACGTGCCGGACCCGTGCGCCTCGACCACGTCGACGTCCTGAGTGGACAGTCCGGCGTTCGCCAGCGCCGCGCGGATCACCCGCTGCTGCGAAGGACCGTTCGGCGCGGTCAACCCGTTCGACGCGCCGTCCTGGTTGACCGCCGAGCCGCGGACCACCGCGAGCACCGGATGCCCGTTGCGGCGCGCCTCGGACAGCCGCTCCAGCACGACCACGCCCGCGCCCTCGGCGATGCCCATGCCGTCCGCCTCGGCGGAGAAGGACTTCGACCGGCCGTCCGGGGAAAGCCCGCGCTGCCGGCTGACCCAGACGAACAGGTCCGGAGTGGCCGACACGAACACGCCGCCGGCCAGCGCCAGCGAGCATTCGCCCGAGCGCAGCGCCTGGCTGGCCAGATCGACCGCGACCAGCGCCGAAGAGCAGGCAGTGTCCACCGTGACGGCGGGGCCTTCAAGCCCGAAGGTGTAGGACAACCGGCCGGAAAGCACACTCGTGGTGGTGCCGGTCAGCAGATGCCCTTCGAGGCCTTCCTCCGCGCTGGAACCGGCGAGACCGTAGCCGGTGAAGCTGGCCCCCGCCCACACCCCGGTCTTGCTGCCCCGCAACGAGGACACCGGGACGCCGGACCGTTCCAGCGCCTCCCAGGAGACTTCGAGCAGCAGCCGCTGCTGCGGGTCCATCGCCAGCGCCTCGCGCGGGCTGATCCCGAAGAACCCAGCGTCGAATTCGGCTGCGTCGTAAACGAAACCGCCCTGCCGCACGTATGAGGTGCCGGTGTGCTCCGGGTCGGGGTTGTAGAGGCTGTCCAGCTCCCAGCCGCGGTCCTGCGGGAACGCGCCGATCGCGTCCGTGCCCGACGCCAGCAGCTCCCACAGCTCCTCCGGCGACCGGACGCCCCCAGGGAAACGGCAGCTCATGCCGACGATGACCACCGGGTCGTCGTCCAGCGCCGCCGTCGCTGCCGTCGCGACCGGAGTCGATTCCGCGGCGCCCAGCAGTTCCGTGCCGAGGTAATCGGCCAGCGTGGTCGGGTTCGGGTAGTCGAAAAGCAGTGTCGCGGGCAGTTTCAGCCCGGTGGCGGCGCCGAGGCGGTTGCGCAGTTCGACAGCGGTCAGCGAGTCGAAGCCGAGTTCGCTGAACGCGCGGGAGGCCGGAATGGACGACGGGGACGGGTAGTCGAGCACCGCCGCCGCTTCGGTCCGGACCAGGGTGACCAGCAGCCGTTCCTGCTCGGCCGCGGACAGTTCCGCGAGCTGCTGCTTCAGGGAGCCGCTCGCCTGCTGGTCAGCCGAGGCCTCGCCGGCGGTGAGGGCGGTGCGCACCTCCGGCAGGTTTTCCAGCAGCGGGCTGGGACGGCGCAGGGTGAACGGCGGAGCGAACTTCGCCCAGTCCACGTCCGCCACGGTGACCACCGCTTCGCGCGCGTCCATGATCCGCGCCAGCATCCTGATCGCCCGGTCCGGAGCCAGCGGCGACAGGCCGCGGCGTTCGAGCTGCGCCTGGTCGGCGGCGGAGTTCATCGCGTCCGCGCCCCACGGCCCCCATGCCACCGAGGTGGCCGGGAGCCCGGCGGCGACCCGCGCCTCGGCCAGCGCGTCGAGCCGGGCGTTCGCCGCGGAGAACCCGGGCTGCCGCCCGCCGCCCCACACCGCGGCGACCGACGAGGTCAGCACGAACGCGTCCAGGTCGAGGTCCGCGGTCAGTTCGTGCAGCCAGGCCGCCGCGCCCGCCTTGGCCGCCAGCACCGCGTCCAGTTCGGCCGGATCGGCGTCCTCGATCGGCCGGTCGTCGATGAGTTCTTCGGTGTGCAGCACCGAGGACAGCGTCGAACCGAGCCCGGCGACGACCGCGGCCACCTCCGGCCGCACCCCGGTGTCACAGGCCACGATGTCGACCGCGGTGCCCGCCGCCGCCAGCTCCGCGGCGAAAGCCGCCGCCTCGCCCGCGTCCGGACCGCGCCGCCCGGCCAACACGACGCGCGAGGCGCCCCGGTCGGCCAGCAGCCGGGCGACGTGCCCGCCGATCTTGTCCGCCTCACCGGTGATCAGGGCGGTTTCCCTTGGCGTCCAAGGCGTTTCGCCACCGCGCGGCGTGGCGGCGCGCAGCAGCCTGCGTCCGAGGACACCCGTCTCGCGGATCGCGACCTGGTCCTCGCCGCCTCCGGCGAGGAGCGCCGTCAACCGCTTCGCGGCCCGACCCGCCAGCGTCGCGGGTACGTCCACGAGTCCGCCCCAGCGGTCGGGGTGTTCGAGCGCCGCGACCCGGCCGAGTCCCCAGACACCGGCCTGTGCGGGATTCTTCGGTGCCTCACCGGGAACCGCCGCGACCGCACCACTGGTGACCGTCCACAATGGAGCTTCGAACTGAAGGTCGCCGAGGGCCTGAACCAGAGCAACGGTCTGCGTCAGACCGTGCGTCTCGTCCAGCGAGAGCAGCGAAAGCACGCCCGACAACTCGTCGCCCGCCAGCAGGGCGGCGATCTCGCCGCGATCCCCGGTGCCGTCCGGCAGCTCCAGCGTCCGCGTCTCCGCACCAGCGTCCGCCAGTGCGTCGCGGCATTCCTGCACGAGCGGGCGCCCAGACTGTCCCGCCGCCGTCACGACGAGCCAGTTCCCGCCGAGCCGCACCGGCGCGGGCTCCGCGACGGGCGCCCAGCTGACCCGGTACCGCCAGTCCTCGCCCGGCGTTTCCGCACCGCTTCGCCGAACGGCGGGCAGTTCGTTGTTCAGCCAGTAGCGCTGATGCTGGAACGCGTAAGTGGGCAGCTCCACCGGCTTCCCAGCCGGAAGCACCCGGCACCAGTCCACCGGCAGACCGTGCACGAAGCCTTCCGCGAACGCGGTCAGCAACCGCGCCGCACCCGCGTTGTCCCGCTCCACCGTCCCGACCGCGACGACCCCGGAAACCCCGGCATCCTCGGCGGTCTCCCGCACCGACGCGATCAACACCGGATGTGGGGAAACCTCCACAAAGGAATCAAACCCGTCCGCCAGCAACGCCCGAGCCGCACTCTCGAACAGCACCGTCTGCCGCAAATTCCGATACCAATAACCCGCGCCCAGCTCCTCCCCGGACACCCAACCGCCCGTGACGGCCGACATCATCGGCACCCGACCGGCCCGCGGCTCGATCCCGCCGAGTTCGTCCGCCAGCACGGCCTCCAGCGGCTCGACCGCCGACGAGTGCGCGACAAAATCCGTCTCCGGAACACGCCAACGCAACATCTTCCGCGACGCAAGCTCCCGCTCAAACTCCGCCAGCGCCTCCGGATCACCGGACACCACCGTCGCCGCAGGACCGTTCACCGCCGCCACCGACAACCGATCACCCCACCGCTGCACCAACTCGCGCACCGAACCAACCGGCGCAACCACCGACACCATCGACCCCTCAACCGACAATCCCGACAGCCCCCGGGACCGGGCCACCACAACCCGGGCCGCATCCTCCAACGACAACATCCCCGCCACCGTCGCCGCCGCGACCTCACCCTGCGAATGCCCCACCACGGCCTCAGGTTCGACGCCCGCCGCTTCCCACACCGCCGCCAGGGAAACCATCACCGCCCACAACAACGGCTGCACCACCGCCGCCGACCCCAACTCCGCCGACTCCGTCAACACCGCACGCGGCGACCAGTCCACACAGGACACCAACGCCCGCTCGCACTCCACGAACCGATCGGCGAAAACAGGACTCTCCACCAGGAGCGCACGGCCCATGCCCACCCACTGCGCACCCTGCCCACCGAACACAAACACCGCACGCGCGCCAGAACGCGCCACCCCACGCACCGGAACCCCCGACAGCAA
This sequence comes from Amycolatopsis sp. lyj-84, assembly GCF_046549075.1. Lineage (NCBI taxonomy): Bacteria > Bacillati > Actinomycetota > Actinomycetes > Pseudonocardiales > Pseudonocardiaceae > Amycolatopsis > Amycolatopsis sp. lyj-84. The sequence continues at coordinate 330,250 of NZ_JAJPWO010000006.1, read as the reverse complement.
CGACTCCCGGTCGCCGCCGACCGTCACGGACCGGTGCTCGAACACCGACCGCGTCGCCGCCAGCGACCACCCCACGTCCGCCGGGTCCAGCTCCGGACGAGCCCCGACCCACGCCGCCAACCGGCCCCACTGCCCCGCCGCCCCGGCCGCCGAACGCGCCGACACCGGCCACGCCGTCGCCTCGCCCGCCACCACCGGGACGCGCTCGACCACCACCGGCAGCTCGTTCTCCGCGGCGTCCACATCGGACACCTCGGCGGACTCGGCAGCCTCGTGCCCGGCCGGAGCTTCCTCGAGAATGATGTGCGCGTTGGTCCCGCTCATCCCGAACGACGACACCCCCGCCCGCCGGACCCGCTCCCCCGGCTCCCACGGCACCGGCTCGGCCAGCAGCCGCACCTCGCCCGCCGACCAGTCCACATGCGGGGTCGGCTCGCCCACGTGCAGCGTCCGAGGCAACTGTCCGTTCCGCAGCGCCAGCACCATCTTGATCACCCCGGCCACCCCGGCCGCGGCCTGCGAGTGCCCGATGTTCGACTTCACCGAACCCAGCCAAAGCGGACGACCCTCCGGCCGCTCCCGGCCGTAGGTCGCCAGCAGCGCCTCCGCTTCGATCGGGTCGCCGAGCGTGGTCGCGGAGCCGTGCGCCTCCACCACGTCGACGTCGGAACCGGACAGCCGCGCGTTGGCCAGCGCGGCGCGGATCACCCGCTGCTGCGAAGGACCGTGGGGCGCGGTCAGCCCGTTCGACGCGCCGTCCTGGTTGATCGCGCTGCCCCGGATCACCGCGAGCACGGGGTGGCCGTTGCGCTGCGCGTCGGAAAGCCGTTCCACCGCCAGCACGCCGGCGCCCTCGGCCCAGCCCGAACCCTCCGCGTCCGCGCTGAACGATCGGCAGCGCCCGTCGGTCGACATGCCACGCTGGCGCGAGAAGCCGACGAACACGCCGGGCCCGGAGATGACGGTGACCCCGCCGACCAGCGCCAGCGAGCACTCGCCGGAGCGCAGCGCCAGCGTGGCCAGGTGCAGGGCCACCAGCGAGGAGGAGCACGCCGTGTCAAGCGTCACAGCCGGGCCTTCCAGCCCCATCGTGAACGCCACGCGTCCGGAAAGGACACTCGTCGACACCCCGGTGACGAGATGGCCTTCCGAACCGCCGGCCTCGGCCGCGGGGTTGGCGCCGTAGCCCTGGTTGTAGGCGCCGACGAACACGCCGGTCTTGGTGCCGCGCAGGGAATCCGCCGGAATGCCCGCCCGCTCGACGGCCTCCCAGGCCACCTCCAGGAAGAGCCGCTGCTGCGGGTCCATCATCAGCGCTTCGCGCGGGCTGATCCCGAAGAACTCGGCATCGAACCCGGCCGCGTCGTAGACGAAGCCGCCGTGCCGGGCGTAGGAGGTGCCCGGAGTGTCCGGGTCGGGGTCGTAGAGGTTCTCCAGATCCCAGCCCCGGTCCTGCGGGAACTCGCCGATGGCGTCGGCGCCCTCGGCGAGCAGCTGCCACAGCGCGTCGGGGCCATGCGCGCCGCCGGGGAACCGGCAGCCCATGCCCACGATCGCGATCGGCTCCTGTCCGCGCTGCTCGACGTCGGCGAGCTGGCGACGGGCCTGTCGCAGGTTGGCCGTCACGAGTTTGAGGTAGTCGCGGAGCTTGTCTTCGTTCGCCATCTGGTCCCAACCTCGCCTGACTACCGGGGTTCTGTCTCTTGCGCACTACAGCGCCGCGGCGGGGCGACCACGGCGGAATAACAGACGGATTCGCGGGCGCACCCCGAACGGGCGCCCGCACCGTGCGGCCCAGCGCATTTCAGTGACGCGTGTCGAAATCGGCTTCGGTGACCGGAGAGTCCCGCGAGGTTCACGCCGCCGGCCGAGACCCGCGCGTCGCCGTGACCCGACTGCGCCGCGCACCCGGAACCTCGAGAGCACCAGTCATGGCCTCAGCCTCGTCGTCGGCCTGGAAGAAGCGCAAGACCGCGAGAGTTGTTCAACTGCCCTTTCCGTGCGGCTGAACGACTTCCGGGCGCGCGGGCGGTTGAACGCCCGCCCCCGCGACCCCGGTTCTCCTAGTGTGCACAGCACGCCAGCCAATGCACGAGCCTGCCAATTCACCAGCCAGCCGGGGAGAGCCAAGGGCCATGGAAGTGTCACTGCTGAGTCATGTCATGGGGTCGATCTCGTCGGCCGCGATCGGCGCCGTCGCCCGCCTCGGCATCGCGGACGCGCTCGCCGACAGGCCGAAGACCGGCGCCGAGATCGCCGAAGCGATCGAAGCCGACCAGGTCTCGCTGGAATCGCTGATGCAGGCAGTCGCCGCGCTGGGGATCTTCACCGTCGACGAGGACCGCCGCTACGCCAACACCGCCGCCTCCGAGCAGCTCAAATCCGACCACCCGCAGTCCATCCGGCACCTGGCGTCGCTCATCTGCGGCCTCTACGGACAGGCGGCCGCGGGCGGGCTCGCGAAGGCGGTCAAGGACGGCACCGCGGTGATGCCCGCCGCGTTCGGGGTCTCGCTGTACGAGTACCTGGAGAACGACGCCGAGACCTCGCGGATCTTCGACCTCGCCATGCAGGACTGGTCCCGCCCGATCGGCGTGGTGCTGGCCGAGCACGTGCCCTTCGAGGACGTCCGCGTCGTGGTCGACGTCGGCGGCGGCAACGGCGCGCTGCTCAAGACGATCCTGGCAGCCCATCCGCACCTGTACGGCGTGTGCGTGGACCGGCCCGACACCTGCCGGCGCGCGGAAGCGGACCTCCGGGCCTCCGACGACGAAGACCTCAAGCAGCGCCTCACCTACCGCCCAGCGGACATCCTGAAGGAAATCCCCGAGGGCGGCGACCTCTACCTGATCAAGAACGTGTTGCACGACTGGAGCTCCGAGAGCAGCGTGCGGATCCTGTCGAACATCCGCACCGCGATGGCCGCCAGCGACAACCCGACGCTGCTGGTCATCGACCCGCTGGCCGAGCACGATTCCGGCGCGGCGTTTCGCAACGTGATCAAGATGGTGGTGGGCGAGACCCACGCCCGCGAACGCACCGAGGCCGACATCCGCCGCGAAGCCGCGGACGCGGGCCTGCACGTCGAGTCGATCACCCCGTGCCCGGCCGACCTCAGCGTCGCCACCTGCAAGCTGGCCGAGGCGCCGGCCACGGTCTGATCCGCACGTCGAGAACGCCACGGGCCGGGCGCCCGTGGCGTTCTTTCGCACCCCCGGAACGGAAACGCGCTGCCCCCTGAACCCGAACATTCGGACACCCCGCCTCCGGCCGCGATCCCGAAGCACACACCGAAAAAGCGGCTCCCCCGCCACACCGGCGGGGAAGCCGCGAAATCCTCTCTCGGGCCGGTGGCTCAGGCCACTCCGCTAGCCCTTGCGCGTCGAGCCAGTTCCTGGGCGAAGTCCTCCCAGATCCGGGAGTTGTCCCGGGACAGCTGAGTGACCATCTCGATGCAATGCGAGGGAACCGACGCCGCGATATCGGTCAACGCCTTCGCGCCCAGCACGTTGTCCCGGAACATCCGCAGCAGCCGACGGCCCAGTTCGCTCTGCCGCAACGACGGATCGCGCATCAGCACTTCCAGAGTGACCGCGGCCGGCACACCGGGTTCGGCAGGCTCCGGCGCGGGCGCGGCAGCCTTCGGGGCGGGCGTTTCGCCGGGGTCGCGACGATCCTGGCTCGGCACCGGACCCGAACCGCGCTCCAGGCGGCGGCGCACGTCGAGCGCGGTCGCGGGCGACACCCCGGCCGTCCTGGCCAGCTGGCGCAGCGACGCGTCCGGGTTCTCCCGCATCAGCTCGGCCACCCGCAGCCGGCCCTTCGCGCTGTTGAGCGGACGGACCTTGCCGTCCCGCCCGACCCGGAAATTCGACTGCGGCACCGAATCCGACGACCGCCGCAGCGCCGCGACGGCCTGCGCGCCGAGCCCGGTGGACTTCGCGATCGCCCGGTCGGACATGGTGGGATGAGTGCGGAGGATCCGCAGCGCGGCGGCGGAGCGGTCGGCTTGGGTCAACGGCAGACCGTGCTCGACGTTCGCCTCCACCGATTTGAGGAACGCGTCCTCCGGGCTGCCGTCGAAGAACTCGACGGCGATGGTGTGCTCGCCCTTGAGCGAGGCCGCCATCAGCCGGTGGATGCCGTCCACGACCCGCATCGTCGCGCGGTCCACCTGGATCGGAGGCAGCATCGTCTCCATCGCCGCCAGGCGCAGCACGTGCACCTTGTCCTCACCGTTGAGCCGAGGCGAATCGCCGGGAAGCAGGCGCACGATCGGCACCGCGTACACCCCCGGCCCGATCAGGTCGTAATCCTGCGGACCCGTTTCGGCAGAAGACACGTCGCTGTCTGCAAGCAACACTGTGCAAACCCCCATATGACGATGGAAAACCGGGGCGGACAGAGAATGGGAACGCTTTCCGTGACCGCGCCCACAGCGACCGCGCCGCAGCCGTCCGCCCCCAGACGCGGCCGCGCGAAAAACGGTCCCCATTATCGCGACAAACGTCGCCGGTCTTACAGGAAACATTCGCCGGAACACCCGACTTCATTGGCGGATGCCTCGCTTCCGACACTATTTCCGCGCCGATCCCCTAGCAACCCCTAGCCGATCACCCGGCACCCCTTACCGGGTCCGCCCCGCCCCTCGGATCGTCGGGGTGGGCAGTTGAACACCGGGCTGAACACCCGCGCGGCTGCGTATCTTTCGAGACGGGTGCGTGGAGCAGGTCGTGTCCGGGTGCCCGCCTACCGTTCACAATGCTTGGCAACGTTGAGAGGTGACGTTACGTGGGGCACAAGTTTTCCCTCGTCCTCAGCCGCGAGATCACCGAAGAAGAGTCGGTCACGCTGAAGGAGCTGGGGTTCAGCAACGCGACCTTCGGCACCGACTCGCTCCCGACCAACGCGGACATTCAGGTCACCAAGGTCGATTTCGACGAGAACGTTTCGCCGACGCTCGCCGAGGCGATCGAAGCGGCGCTCGCCGCGGTCAAGAAGGTCCCGGACCTGACCGTGCCCGGCCTGTCCGTGCCCGCCGTGCCGAGGCAGGCGTCGGAAGGCGATGTGATCGAAGGAGAGACCGTCGAGGCGGCCGCGGGCGCCGACAAGGCGTGAGGCGCGCACGAGAGCGCGGCGACCCGGCCGAGACCGGATCGCCGCGCTCTCGTGCGTTCAGTCCGGCAGCGCGTCCGCCGCTGTTCGGTCCAGTTGCGCCAGCAACGCGTCCGCCGCCAGCACCGCGCCGCGGCGTTCCCGCAGCTTGGCACTGATTTCGTCGAGGTTCGCGCGGATCCGCCCGTCGGCGGCGACCGCTTCCACGCTCTCCCGCAGCCGCGCCGCGGTCAGCTCCTCCGGCGCGAGGACCGCGCCGAAGCCCAGCTCCGCGGCGCGTTCGGCGTTGATCAACTGCTCAGCCTGCTGCGGCACCCCGACCAGCGGGACCCCGAAGAACAGCGCCTCCATCGTCGAGTTCATGCCGCAGTGCGAGACGAACGCCGAGGCCTCGCGCAGCACTTCGAGCTGCGGGAAATGCGGTCGCACGTCGATGTTGCCCGGCACCGGGCCCAGCTCCGCGAGGTCGACCTCCGCGCCCACCGACATCGCCACCTGCCATTCCGTGCCGCCGAAAGCGTCCAGGCAGCTGCGGTAAAATTCCAGGTTGTCGTTGAACAAAGTCCCGAGCGAGATGTACAGCAGCGGTTTCCCGTCGGGCTGCCAGTTCCCGGCGTCGGGTCGTTCGACGATCGTCGGCCCCGGGAAACGGAACCGGTCGTCGAAAGTCTCCCCCTTGATCTGGAATTCCCGGGGGATGAAAACGAGGTTGTGGTCGGCCGGATAGTCGAACATGTCGTAATCGGGGTCGACCCCGTTTTCCTCGGCGAAAGCGCGGACCTTGCGGCCCACCTCCTGCACGGCGCCGATGACCACCTCGACCGAGGCCGGGTCCGAAAGCGCTCCTTCGATGCCCATCACGGTGGCACGGAGCGAGAATTCCTTGTTGCTGGCGTGGGTGGGATGCATGGCGGCCAGCGGGACGCCGAGTTTCTGCGCGACCATCCGGCCGACCGGCGTCATCGCGTCGACGCAGAACAGCTCGGGCCGGTCCGCGGCGAAATGCTCCACCAGCCGGGGGAAGACCTCGACGACCGATTCGTAGAACTCCTCGAACCGCAGGCCGACGGTGCCGGCGTCGAGGAGTTTGCCGTCCCCGGGCGGCAGCGGCAGCCGGAACGGAGCCGGCACCGGCTCCGCACCCGCCGCGGCGACCTGGTCGAGCCGGGCCGGCGCGGTCGCGAAACTGACCCGGTGCCCGCGCGCGACCAGCTCGGACACCAGCGGCAGCGCGGGATTCACGTGGCCCTGCGCCGGGATGCTGACGAAAGCGATGTGCTTGCCCATGGATGTGCCCCTCTGCGAGATTCCTAGAACAGCGGTGGGGACCGAATCAGGAAAAGCCGGGGACTCCGCTCACATGTACGGGACGCCCGCTTCGGCCTCGACCGCTTCGGCGAAACCCTTGCGGCGCGCGTAAATCCGGGTGGTGACCTCGATCACGATGTACACGCCGATGAACTGCAGACCGCTGATCAGCGGCACGCTGTCGATCGGCAGGGTGTAGGCCAGCAGCACCCGCACCCCGGCGTCGAGCACGAGCACCACGCCCCAGATCGCGGTGATGACCCGGATGACGTGCCGGTAAGTCGGCGATTTGGCCCATTTGAGGTCGGCGCGCTCGCGGGCCTCGTCGGACATCATCGACCGGGTGAGCTGGAAGATGAACGGCATCCGCAGCAGGCTGAGCAGGATCCAGCCGCCGATCACCACCGTCAGCAGGCCGTCCTTGGCCAGCAGCAGCCGCGGGCTCCCGGTGACGAAGGAGATGACGATGCTGAACAGCATGACGCTCAGCGAAAACAGCGCGGTGACGTCGATCTTGCGTTGTTTGACGACCGTGTACACCGCGCGGAGCAGGGCGGGCGCCATGCCGATGGCGAGCGCGACCCACTGGTTGAGCCCCGCGCCGCGCAGACCGTAGAACAGCGCCATCGGGGCCGCCACGTTGATGCCGAGGTTGAGCAGCATCTCGCGGCGGATGTTCTTGGACTCGTGCTCGCTCGAGACGGACTGCACCGTGCTCGTCTGGCTGGTGTTCACTGGAATTCCTTTCAGGGGAGGAAAATCAGCTGCCGATGGTCGGTTCGGGCGGAGGCGGGCAGCAGCGCGTCGGGCGTCCAGCCGCCGTCCGGCCGGTCCGCGCGGACGCGGTCGACCAGGACGAACCAGACGGTCACCGCGACCGCGAGGTAGGCCGCCATGGTCAGCGCGAGCCGCAGTGGCTCAACGAGCGCCGCGGACGCCGAAGCCCCGCGCCCCCGGCGGTCGAGCGCGGCGGCGGTGTAGGCGACCGGCGGGCACACCGCCACCGCCCAGCGCAGCGCCCGCGCGTAGTCGGGATAGGTCTCCGGGCTGATCAGCACCGTGGCGCGGTCGGCGTAGTGCGTGGCCAGCAGGCGGGGGTCGCCGAGGTCCTCGAGCGTGGAGTACTCGGCCTCGCAGGTCGATTCGCCCAGTGCGATGCGTTCGTCGATTTCACTGGTGATCACGGCGCGCAGTTCCCGTTCGAGCTGCGGCCGCGCCCGACACGACACGTGCCGCAAAACGGCGGCCACGTACCGGTCGGTCAACGTCGCGATCATGCTGCCTCCTTTCGAGTGAACTGAGAGTGGTTGATCCTGTTCGCTGTGTAGGCGACTGAGGGCATGACGAAACCGGGCGCCGGAGACCCGTCGGGACCGGTGCCGCTGGCCCGCCGGACTGGCTAGCCGGCTCTGTTCAGGTAGGCGAGGACCGCCAGCACGCGGCGGTTGCTGCTGTCGTCGTCGGTGATGCCGAGCTTGCCGAACAGGGAGGTGGTGTACTTGCTGATCGCGCTGTCGCCGAGGAAGAGACGCTTGGCGATCGCCTGGTTGGACAGCCCTTCGGCCATCAGGCCGAGCACCGAGTGCTCGCGTTCGGTCAGTGCTTCCAGCCGGCGGTTCGAACTGCCGCTGGCGAGCAGTCTGCTGATCACCACCGGGTCCATCGCGGTGCCGCCGCCCGCCACGCGCTCCAGCGCGTCCATGAACTGGTCGGCGTCGAACACGCTTTCCTTCAGGAAGTACCCGACGCCGCCGGTGCCGTCGGCCAGCAGTTCGCGGGCGTAGAGCTGTTCGACGTGCTGGGAGAGGATCAGCACCGGCAGGCCCGGCATCTCGCTGCGGGCGGCCAGCGCCGCGCGCAGCCCCTCGTCGGACTGGGTCGGCGGCATCCGGACGTCGAGGATGGACACGTCCGGCTTCAGGGTCCGCAGGGCTTCCAGGGTCTCCGGGCCGGTGGAGGCCGTGCCGACCACCGTGTGGCCGTACGCCTCCAGCAGGCGGACCATTCCGTCCCTCAGCAGATACAGGTCCTCGGCAACGACTACTCGCACGGCACGCTCATCCTCACTCGGGTCGGACCGCCCACGGGGCTGGTGATCTTCAGGTCGCCATCGAACACCGCCAGGCGCCGCCGCAGTCCGGCGAGCCCCCCGCCGTTCTGTTCGTTCGCCCCGCCCTTGCCGTCGTCCTCCACTTCGATGGCGATGCTGGTGGAGTCCCGGGCGATCAGGACGGTCGCCTTCGTCGCGCTCGCGTGCTTGGCCGCGTTGGTCAGCAGCTCGGCGACGCCGAAGTACAGCGCGGACTCGATGGGCGCGTCCAGGCTCAGCTGCACATCCGTGCTGACTGTCGTTTCGAGCGGGCTGTCCAGCGCGAAGGCGCGCACCGCGTCGGTCAGTCCTCGTTCGTTCAGCACCGCGGGCCGGATGCCGCGGACGAGTTCGCGGAGTTCGGACAGCGAGGCGGCCGCACCGGCCCGCGCATCCCGCAGCAGCGCCCGCGCGGTTTCCGGGTCGTTTTCCATGAGTTTTTCCGCGGTGGCCAGCGAAAGCCCGAGCCCCACCAGCCGCGCCTGTGCGCCGTCGTGCAGGTCGCGCTCGATCCGGCTGATCTCCGCGGCCTGCGCGACCGTGGTGTCCGCGCGCTGGGCGGTCAGCTCGTCCACCCGGTCGGCCAGGATCATCGCGGGCGAGCCGCGCAGGAACCGGTCGGTCACGGGCGCGATGACCCGCCAGGCGTAGGGCGCGGCGCCCACCGCCGCGACCAGGCCGACCCCCGCGAGCAGGATGCTGACCAGGCCCGGGGCGAGGATCCCCCAGACCAGGCAGGCGACCCCGGCGAGCGGGACGGCCGCCGCGATCCCGGCCGTGAACGGCGCGATCCAGACGAATCGCAGATCGCGCCAGGTGGCGGGGTCGCTCCAGAGCATCCGCAGCCGCTGGTCCTTTTCGGCCTCGCGGCGGCTCTTCGCGTACGAAGACCCGTTCCACCAGTACCCGGTGGACATCTGCACCGCCGGCACCGGTTCCCGGTACCCGCCGGGCACGACCACGCCGGTCCAGCTCCGGCGGAAGAACCGGAAGGTCCGGCAGATCGGCCGGGCGAGCAGGAAGGTGGCCACCACCGCCCACAGCGCGGGCACGGTCGCCGCCCACGGGCTGCCCCACGCGATCATCAGCCACACCGCGGCGGCCCACACGGCCGGGACGACCATGCTGACCGCGGTCAGCGCCGCTGCCCGCCAGAACCCCGTCCCGGCGTCCGCCGCCCACTTCACCAGCCCTCGCATGGCCATGTCCTCTTCCCCTTCGCGCCGGTCCCGTCGATCGGATCTGAGACAAGTCTGCACCGCGAGGTGACCCGTTGTCCGCACCGAGCCACCCGGAGTAGGGCTAGCCCCACCAGGCTGGGCGCACAAGCCCCGCCCCTTGCCCCACCCGAGTCCGACACAACCGCCGAATCGGACGTTTCCGACCTGCCGCGCCGCTCGTTCGGCCCAGTGATTCTGGCCGGTGCGCCGGGGGCTGCGGGCAACGGCCCCGGCTGGGCGGACGCTGGCCGATGATGTCGCGGCTGTCGATGGCCTGCCGTAGTTGGTTTTCGCGCAGGCCGGCGGCGGTACCCGTCAGGGCGATCGAGGCATGTGCGGACAGGATCAGGGCGTGGTCGACAGCGTCGTTGGTGAAGGCTCCGTCCCGACGGCTGCAGAGGTTGATCGCACCCGGGAGACAATCGGATCTGCCGTCGGGCAGCAAAGCCACCGCCGGCAAGGATCCACATGACACCACCGACCCCGACAACCAAAAACAATTCGGCCTCGTACTCGAAGCGATGATGGCCACCCGGCGAACCCGGATGTCGGACAACACTGGCGAGGGCCTGGACCATGCCCGAGCCGCACCCTCGGCCGGCCGCCTCCGCCATCGCGGCCTCGACGGCCCCAGACCGAGCGCGCCGGAAATGTCGTTGTTCCACAGATTCAGCAGCGCGGCCGCTCATCGCGGCACGCGATAGCAGTGATCCGCGCGAGACACTTTCCGGTCTTCGTATTTTTGGAAGAATCATGAGGAAGCTAATCTTCCTCGTTCTTTTGGGAAAGGCGGAGAAAATGTCGGAAATCAGCAGGCGGGGTGCGCTCGGCGCGGGTGCGGGAATCGCCGCCGCGACTGCGCTCGGGACGGCGGGGGCGAGCACGGCGGAACCTGCCAAAACGACCACGCCGTCGCATGTTTTCCCGCTCGCCAAATCTGCGCCGGCCGTCCATGACGGCGGGACGTTGCGCGGAGCCCACGAGAAGAACTTCCCGGTCCTGGCCGGTCAGCAGGGCTCGGTGTACCTGGTGCACCTCGACCCCGGCGGGGTCCGCGAGCCGCACTGGCACCCGTCCGCGTGGGAGCTGAGCTACATCATTTCCGGCAAGTCGGACTGGAGCATTCTCGGCACGCACGAGGACGGCAGCTATCACAACGAAGTTTTCAGCGCGAGCGCAGGGGAACTCGTCTTCGCCCCGCAGGGGTTCTTTCACTATTTCGCGAATTCCAGCACCACCGAAGGCCTGGACGTGCTCGTCATGTTCAACACCAGTACCGGGGAGCCGAACGACGACATCGGCATCGTCGGGACGCTGAACTCGCTGCCGAGGGAGATTCTCGCCGCCTCGTTCGGGGTTCCGGTGTCCGCGTTCGCCGCGATCCCCAAGGACCTCAAGCCGGTGGTCATCACCCGCCGCCGGTAGTGGCAGCGCACACACATGGTAGACGGTCGCGCACTGACAGTGGTACTCCGGAGTAGTGATCGATCCGGTGCTGCTGCGCACTTTTCTCGCCGTGGCCGAGGCAGGCGGGTTCTCCGAAGCCGCCCGCCGGCTGGATCTCGGGCAGTCGACGGTGAGCCAGCACGTCCGCCGCCTCGAGACGGCGCTCGGCAGCGTGCTGTTCGAGCGCGACACGCACAGCGTGCGGCTCACCGGCGACGGCGAGACGATGACCGGATTCGCCCGTGGCATGCTCGACCAGCAGGACCGCGCACTGCGATATTTCTCCCGGCCGGGCGCACGCGGGCGGGTCCGGTTCGGGGTGTGCGAGGACTTCCTGCTCGGCCACGCCGCGGACGTCCTCGGTCGGTTCCGCAGCGCGTATCCGGGGATCGACCTCGAACTGTCGGTCGAGCTGAGCGAGGTGCTGCACTCCCGGCTCGCCGACGGAGACCTCGACCTGGTGCTGGCCAAGCGCGACTCCGGACAGGGCGTGCGACGGGATCCGCTCGTGTGGGTGAGCTCGCCCGGACTGGACCTGATCCCGGGCGAGCCGCTGCCGCTGGTCCTCTACCCGGAGCCGAGCGTCACCCGGGCCCGCGCACTGAACGCGTTGCGCCGTAACGGTGTCCAGTGGCGGATCGGCTGCGTCAGCGAACGGCTCAACGGCCTACGGGTCGCGCTCGAAGCAGGACTCGGCGTCGGCCTGTTCGCGGCGTCCGTGGTCCCGGACGGGCTGGTCCCGATCAGCGGGTTGCCCGATCCGGGATCGGTGACGTTCGTGCTGAGCCACCGGGGAACGGCACGGGGCTCGGCGGCGGCGTTGGCGGACACGATCCTGTCGGCCCAATGGAGTCGATCGCCGCTCACCTTTCGGCAGCCACCGCTTCCGCAGCGATAGCCGAAGCGGGCCGGAAGACCTCCCGCGACTCCGAAAACACCTTCACCAGCCGTACCAGGCTCCGCGCGATCGATTCGGGTCAGGTCTGCCAACGCCCGATCAGCAGCGCGTCGGCGCCCAGCGCCTCCTCGGCCTTATCGATTTCGTGTCCCGCGGAAGTCATTACAGAACCCGCTTTGTCACTCACGACCCCTTTGCAAAGCGCGCACATGGGCATCAATCAGACACTACTCGCCTGGAAGTGTCCCGTGTGGACGGTCGGGGTGCGGCTGGCTCTCGTCGGCCGGTCCAGATCCGCGACACTGAAGGCTCCCTTCACCGCATCGGACGCGGTGAAGGGAGCCTTCAGTCCGGCATGGGCGGCCCGCGAACACGGCGCGTTTGCCTTACCCTCAATAGAACCGCCCTTACCACTCACGAGGCCGAAGATCAGCCGCCGGTCGGCACCCCCGCCCGCGCTTCCTGCGACGTCAGGGGCCGCAGCGACAACGTGTACTCGTAGGTGCGGTCCTGCCGGACCTGGCTGCGTTCCCGCACCGGGTTGGGCGTGTCCCCGACGCCGGTCACGGCGTGGCTCGCGTGCAGCGTGAACCAGCCCTTGTTGCGCTGCAGCTGGAACGGGTACGCGGCCCGGTCGAGGTCGTCGAACGGTGTCACGCTGACGTCGTTCGCACCCCCGACCAGCAGGCCACCGGTCCGGCCGTCGGTGAGCAGCGCCCACCGGCTGTCGGTGTGGTTGCCGTGGTCCTGCGGCCGGTGGTACTCGACGTACTGCTGATCCACGGTGCTCGACTGCACGCCGATCGGGGTCCCGTCCTTGCGATCGACATAACTCTCGGCCTTCCGCCCGTACCAGGCGAACCGGTCGTACCGATCCGGCACGGCGAGCGAGACCCCGATCCGGGGCAGGTACGGCAAAGTGCGCACACTCCCCTGCGGCACCACCTTGTTGCCGAGGCTCAGCGTCCCGGTCCGGTCGACCGTGTAGGTCATCGTCTGGTCGAACCAGGCCCCGGTGACGTCCGGCGCCGCGACCCGGCTGTCCACGACCACCCGTGCGCTTCGTGTCCCGTCCTTCTCGACCCGGACACCCGTGACAGCGGTCTTCAACCGGTCGAGCCCGGCCTTGCGCCAGTCCTCACCCTCGGCCCGGCCCCACGCGAAGGTCTCGTTGCTGATGGGCGCCCGCCACGCGTCGAGCTTCGGTCCCCCGGTCAGCAGTTCCTTGCCCTGGTGCCGGATCGACGTCAGCGCGCCGGTGGCTTTGTCCACTTTGTACGTGACGCCCGCGGCCGACGTGGTGACCGAAGCCGCGTCCTCCGCGACGTCGACGGACTTCCCGTCGAGCGGAGTCCGGTCCAGGCCCGGGACCCGCTTGCCGCCCAGGGAGAACTGATCGTGCGCCAGGACGTGTCCCCGCGCGAGCATCGGTTCGCCCTTCGTCGTCACCGCCTCGACGGTGAGGAACCGCTCACGATCGCCCGGATTCGCCGGAACCGGCAAGGAAATCTTCCCGGTCGAGGCGGCTCCGACCCGCAACAGCTGTTCGCCGCGCGCGACGATCCGGGAGCCCTCCTGGACCCGCCAGCGCAGGTTCAGCTCGTCGGTGCCCTTGAACTGCCGCTCGTTGGTCACCGACAGAACACCGCCGGAGTAGGCGAACCGGAGCGGCTGATGCGCCCACGCCATCTGCGCGGTCTCCGGCTGCACCGAACGATCCGAGCCGATCAGACCGTCCACACCGGACAGACTCGACCCGTACGAGAGGTGGCTCCCCCGGTCGGCGACACTGTCGAAGTCCAGCGCCAGCAACGCCCCGTCCGCGGGGGTATCGCCGGACAACTCCGCGACGGAAAGCGGCTTGTCGTAGATCCGGACGTCGTCGACGGCGCCGCGACCCATCCAGCCGATACTCGACGGGTCGTTCCACGACGTCTCGAAGTCGCGGCCGACGTTGACCTCGGCCGACGACGAGTCGATCGCGCCGGTGAACGGTTTGCTCCCGATCTCCTTGCCGTCGAGGTACAGCCGCAGGGCTGTGCCGTCGTAGGTACCGCTCACGCGGTGCCAGTTGCCGTAGAAGTCGGCAGGCACCTTGGCCTGGACCGCCTGCCACGTTCCACTGTGGATGAAGAACTCCAGGGTGTCCTGCGTCTTCATCTTGAGCGCGTACTGGTGGTCGCCCTTGCCGAGGATGCGGAAGTCACCGGTCCACTTCCCCGGCTTGACCCACGCGTCGAGGGTGAGCGCCTTTCCGGTGATGTCGAGTCTCCGGTCGCGGTACACCTCGACGAAATCGTCCAATCCGGACAGTCCCAGCGCCTTGCCGCGATGGCCCTCGACCAGATCCGGTTTCCCGGTCACGTGCGCCGAGATGTCGTTGCCCGAAGAATCCGGGGTGGTCCGGATCTGCTGCCGGATGTTCTGCTCGGCCCAGTCCCAGATGAAGCCGCCCTGCGTCTGGGGATTCGCGCGGATGGTGTCCCAGAACTCTCGGAAATTTCCCAGGCTGTTGCCCATCGCGTGGGCGTACTCGCCGAAGATCAGCGGTTTGGTGGTGTTCTTCGCCTGTTCGGCGAACTTCTCCGGAGACGGATACCTCGGCCCCCAGACGTCGGCGAAGGGCGCGTCGCCGTCGGGGCTGTTGGACTGGTGGTAGATCGGCCGGGTCGGCTCGTTCGCGTCGAGCCATTCCGCCAGCGCGAAGTGGTGCGCGCCGAGGCCTGCCTCGTTGCCGGTGTCCCACAGGAAGACGCTCGGGTGGTTCTTGTCCCGTTCGACCATGCCGATCATGCGGTCGAAGAACGCGTCCCGCCAAGCCGGGTCGTTCGCCTGGCAGTAGCTCGCGCAGTTCTCGTGGTTGTGGGTCTCGATGTCGATCTCGTCGTCGATCCAGAGCCCGTGCCGGTCGGCCAGTTCGTAGAAGTAGGGGTCCGACGGATAGTGGGAGGTCCGGACGGCGTTGACATTGAGCTGCTTCATCAGCGCGACGTCACGTTCCTGCGCCTTCCGCGGCACATGTCTCCCGTGGTCCGGGTCGGTCTCCGCACGGTTGACGCCCTTGAACAACACTCGCTTCCCGTTGACCAGCAGTTGCTTGTCGCGGATCTCGATCTCGCGGAACCCGACCGTCTCGCTGGTGATGTGCGTGACGCGGCCGTCGGACGCGGTCAGCGTGAGGACGGCCGTGTACAGGTTCGGCGTCTCGTCCGTCCACTTCGCGGGGTTGCGGACGGGCAGGCTCAGCGCGGTCTCGCCACCCGCGTCGACCTCTCCGCTCGTCGTCCCGACCTCCTTGCCCGCCGCGTCACGCAGGCTCAGCCCGACGCGGTGCCTGCCCGTCGTCCCACCGGGTTTGGCGGCGACCTCGACCGCGGCCTCGAGGGTGGCGTCGGTGTAGGTCGCGTCGAGGTCGGTCGTCAGCCCGACGTCCTGGATGAACGTCCCCGGCGCCGAATGCAGGGTCACCGAACGGAAGATGCCGGAGTACCGCCACTGGTCGACGTCTTCGAGGTAGGCGCCCGCGCTCCAGCGGTGCACCTGCACGGCGATCCGGTTCGGCCCGGGCCGCAGCGCGGACGAGATGTCGAACTCCGCCGGCGTGTACCCACCCTGGTCGTAGCCGATGTACGTGCCGTTGACCCAGACGAAGTACGCCGACGTCACGCCGTCGAAGCGCAGGAATGTCCTGTTCTTTGTCCAGTCCGCGGGCAGCGGGAAGTCCCGGACGTAGGCGCCCGTCGGATTCACGTCACGCGGGACGCGCGGCGGATCGTCGGGCTGGATCTCGGTGGCGATGTTGCGGAAGATCGGGTGGTCCAGACCGTCTGTCTGCCACGTGTGCGGCACGGAAACCTCGCGCCAGCGTGAAGCGTCGTAGCCGTCCTCGTGGAAACCGGCCGGGACCTGGGACGGGTTGTCCGCCATCGCGATCCGCCACTTGCCGTCGAGCGACAGCGTGTAGGGACTGCGCTCGTCCCGGCGGGCGGCGGCGGAAACGTCCGCGTACGGCTTCAGGAAGGCGTGCGGTGGCTCCTGCCCTTCCGCCACCTTTCGTGGATCGTCGAGATAGGACTGGACGTCGGCGGGTGGGCCGCCAGCCGCGGCCGGGGATCCGGCGGCGACGAGGGTCCCGGCGAGCAACGCCAGGACCAGGATCATGGGGCGTGTTCGCAGCACTGCGTTCAACCTCCCAGAGAGTTCAGCTGAGCCGGAAGCTGACCCGTTGACCATCCCGCACCCCGGCACCGGGACGGAAGACCAAGATCCTTCCAAGGTCGTGGGCCAAACAGGTGGCAGGTTTCCCCCGGCAGGCGGAACGACACCGCCCACTCACGACCGTCAGGAAGCGGCCCTCGCCCGCCGTTTGGTCCAGATGTCGTAGGCGACGGCGGCGAGCAGCACGAACCCCTTGACCAGGTTCACGCTCTCGGTCGGCGCGCCGATGAGGGACATGCCGTTGTTGATGACGCCCATGATCAGGCCGCCGGTGATCGCGCCGACCACCTTGCCGACCCCGCCCTGGACGGCGGCGCCGCCGATGAAGGCCGCCGCGATCGCGTCGAGTTCGAACATGTTGCCCGCCGTCGGCCCGGCCTGGTTGAGCCGTCCGGCGACGATGACACCGGCGATCGCGGACAGCACGCCCATGTTGACGAAGATCCAGAACGTGACCGCCTTGACCTTCACCCCGGACAGCGTCGCGGCCTGCAGGTTCCCGCCGATGGCGTAGATGTGGCGGCCGAACACGGCCCGCGTGGTCACCAGTGAATACCCGATCACCAGCACCGACAGCAGGATCAGCACCCACGGCAGGTTCTTGTACCGCGCCAGCTGGACCACCACGAACAGCACGACGGCGGCCGCCGCGGCGATCTTCAGCAGGAACATCGGCAGCGGGTCGACCTCCTGCAGGTAGTTCAGGCGGGCTGTGCGCTTGCGCCACTGCGAGAGGATCGCGCAGCCGATCGCGAGGACACCGACCAGCAGGCTGACCAGGTCCGCGCCGCCGAGCGGGCCGAGACCGATGTTGCCGAGATAGCCGCCGGTGAAGCCGTTGGCCAGCGTCCGCACCGCGTCCGGGAACGGGCCGATCCCCTGGTTTCCCAGCACGGTCAAGGTCAGCGCGCGGAAGATCAGCATCCCCGCCAGCGTCACGATGAACGCGGGGATGCCGAAATAGGCGACCCAATAGCCCTGCCACGCGCCGATCACCGCGCCGACGACCAGCGTGACGAGCAACGCAAGCGGCCACGCCATGCCGACGTTCACCATCAGCACGGCCGAGATCGCGCCGGTCAGCGCCACCACCGAACCGGCGGACAGATCGATGTGGCCGGCGATGATGATCAGGATCATGCCGATCGCGAGGATCAGCACGTACGAGTTCTGCACGATCAGGTTCGAGATGTTCTGCGGTTCCAGCAGCGCGCCGCCGGTCAGGATCGAGAACAGCACGACGATCAGCGCGAACGCGACGTAGATCCCGCTTTGGCGCGGGTTGAACGAGATCCGCCGCGGCGCTCGTGGCGGAGTGGCTCCCTTCCGGTCCGGGACACCGGTGATCGTGTCTGCGGAGGCGGTGCTCATGACTTACTCCTGTTCCCTGGTCATCGCGCGCATGAGGACCTCCTGCGTCGCCTCGGCCCGGCCGACCTCGCCGGTGATCCGGCCCGCCGACAACGCGTAGATCCGGTCGCACAGGCCGATCAGCTCCGGCAGCTCGGACGAGATGACCAGCACGGCCTTCCCTTCGTCGGCGAGCCGGTTGATGATCGTGTAGATCTCGTATTTCGCGCCGACGTCGATGCCACGCGTCGGCTCGTCGAGGATCAGGACGTCCGGATCGGTCAGGATCCACTTGGACAGGACGACCTTCTGCTGGTTGCCGCCGGACAGCGTGCCCGTCACGCTCTTCACGTCCGGCGCCTTGATGTTCATGCTCTTGCGGAATTCCTCGGCGACGCGGTGTTCTTCATTCTCGTCCACCCAGCCCCGCCGGGCGAGTTTGCCGAGCGCCGCGCCGGAGACGTTGCGCTGGATGTCCTCGATGAGGTTGAGCCCGTACCGTTTGCGGTCTTCGGTGGCGTAGGCGAGGCCGTGCCCGACGGCCTCGCCGACCGTCCGGGCCTCGATCTCCTTGCCGTCCTTGACCAGACGTCCGGAGATGTCCTTGCCGTACGAACGGCCGAACACGCTCATCGCGAGTTCGGTCCGCCCGGCGCCCATCAGTCCCGCCAGCCCGACGATCTCGCCGCGCCGCAGCGTCAGGCTCGCGCGGTCGACGACCACCCGGCCGTGTTGCGTGGGACTGTGCACGGTCCAGTCCTCGATCCGCAGCACCTCGTCACCGATCCGCGGTTCCCTTGGCGGGAAACGGTTCTCGAGCTTCCGCCCGACCATCCCGGCGATGATCCGGTCTTCGGTGACCGTCGCCGCGTCCAGCGTCTCGATCGTCCTGCCGTCACGCAGGATGGTGATCGAGTCGGCGATCGCGGCGATCTCGTTGAGCTTGTGCGAGATCAGGACACAGGTGACGCCGTCGTCACGGAGACCTCGCAGCAGTTCGAGCAGATGCGCCGAATCGTCGTCGTTGAGCGCGGCGGTCGGCTCGTCGAGGATCAGCAGCTTGACCTCTTTGGACAGTGCCTTGGCGATCTCGACCAGCTGCTGCTTGCCGACGCCGATGTCGAGCACCGGCGTCACCGGGTTCTCCCGCAGGCCGACGCGCCGCATCAGTTCGCCCGCCCGCTGGTTGGTCCGGTTCCAGTCGATCAGGCCGCCACGCGCCTTCTCGTTGCCGAGGAAGATGTTCTCCGCGATGGACAACTGCTGGCAGAGGGCGAGCTCCTGATGGATGATCACGATGCCGCGGCGTTCGCTGTCGCGGATCGCGGAGAACGCGCACGGCTCGCCGTCGAAGACGATCTCGCCGTCGTACGAGCCGTGCGCGTAGACGCCCGAGAGCACCTTCATCAGCGTGGACTTGCCCGCGCCGTTCTCGCCGCAGATCGCGTGAATCTCGCCCCGGCGCACCGAAAGGTTCACGTCTTGCAGTGCCTTGACCCCGGGGAAGGATTTGGTGATCCCCCGCATCCGAAGGATTTCGTCGGTCACGTCGGCTACCTCAGCTGTTCCGCGGTGTAATAACCGGAGTCGACGAGTTCCTTCTGGTAGTTCCCCTTGTTCAGGATCACCGACTCCAGCAGGAACGCCGGGACGACCTTCTTCCCGTTGTCGTAGTCCTTGCTGTTGTTGACCTCGGCCTTGCCGCCCTTGAGCACCGCATCGGCCATCTCGACCGTGGTCTCGGCGAGCTTGCGGGTGTCCTTGAAGATGGTCGAGTACTGCTCGCCGGCGATGATGGACTTCACCGACGCGACCTCGGCGTCCTGGCCGGTCACGACCGGATACGGCTGACCCGGGGTGCCGTAGCCATTGCTCTTGAGCGCTGACAGGATCCCGATGGAAAGCCCGTCGTAGGGCGAGAGCACGCCTTGGACCTTGTCGCCCGAACTGTAGGTCTTGGTCAGCAGGTCTTCCATGCGTCGCTGCGCCGTCGCCGCCTGCCAGCGCAGGATCGCCGCGACGTTGAACGCGGTCTGGCCGCTCTTGACGACCAGTGTCCCGTTGTCCAGGTACGGCTTCAGCACCGACATGGCGCCGTTGAAGAAGAACGTCGCGTTGTTGTCGTCGGGCGAACCGGCGAACAGTTCGACGTTCAGCGGCCCCTTGGCCTCACCCGGCGAACCGTCCTCCTTGAGCACCTCGAGACCGGTGAGCAGCGACGTCGCCTGCTGCACGCCGACCTTGAAGTTGTCGAAGGTCGCGTAGTAGTCGACGTTGGGAGTGTTGCGGATCAGCCGGTCGTAGGCGATGACCGGGATCTTCTTGTCCGCGGCCTCCTGCAGCTGCGTGGTGATCGCGGTGCCGTCGATCGAAGCGATCACGAGCAGCTTCGCGCCCTTGGTGATCTGGTTCTCGATCTGGTTGACCTGGGTGGGGATGTCGTCCTCGGCGTACTGCAGGTCGACCTGGTAGCCCATTTTCTCCAGCGCCGCCTTGATGTTGTCGCCGTCGTGGATCCAGCGCTCCGACGATTTGGTCGGCATGGTGACACCGACGAGACCACCCGCGGCGCCGCCCGCCGCTTGCTGTTGTCCGCCGGTCTTCTCACTCGAACCGCAGGCCGCCAAAGCCAGTCCGGCGGTGATGGCCACGGCGGCCAGTTTCGTGAACTTCATTGTTCCTTCTCTCCGGTGGGGACCGTCAGAAACCCTGCTTCTAAAACCCCTGTGCGAGCCGGTGGTACGCCTGGTTCCAGCGCAACCGGTCCGCGAACGACTCCGTCGTCGTCGCGTGATCGATCACCAGCAGTTCGACGTCGAGCATCGTGGCGAGGTCGCGGATCGCCTCCGTGCCGACGGCCCGGGTGAGCACCGTGTGGTGCGGGCCGCCCGCGGTGATCCAGGCTTCGGCGGACGTCGTCAGCGAGGGCGCCGGCTTCCACACCGCTCGGGCGACCGGCAGGTTCGGCAGCGGCTCGTCCGGCGCGACGACCTCGACCTCGTTGGCCACCAGGCGGAACCGGTCACCGAGGTCGGCCATGCCGATCACCACGGCGGTACCGGGGGCGGCGTCGAACACCAGCCGGACCGGGTCCTCTCGGCCGCCGATGCCGAGTGGGTGGATCTCGCACGACGGACGTGCCGCGGCGATGCTCGGGCAGACCTCGAGCATGTGCGCGCCGAGGATCTTCGGTTCGCCGGGACCGAAATGGTAGGTGTAATCCTCCATGAAGGACGTTCCGAGTTCGGCGTCGCGGCCCATCGCCTTCACCGCGGTCAGCAGCGCGGACGTCTTCCAGTCCCCTTCACCGCCGAAGCCGTAGCCGTCGGCCATCAGGCGTTGCACGGCGAGCCCCGGGAGCTGGCGCAGGCCACCGAGGTCCTCGAAGTTCGTGGTGAACGCGCCGAACCCGCCGCGGGTGAGGAACGCGCGGAGACCGTGCTCGATCCGGGCCGCGTACCTCAGCGATTCGTGCCGTCCGCCGCCCTTGGCCAGGTCCGGTGCGAGCGTGTACGTGTCCGCGTACTCCTCGGCCAGCGCGTCCACCTCGTCGTCCGGCGCCGCGTCGACCAGGGCGACGAGGTCGTTGACGCCGTAGGTGTTCACCGAGACACCGAACTTGAGTTCGGCCTCGACCTTGTCCCCGTCGGTGACCGCGACGTCGCGCATGTTGTCGCCGAACCGCGCGAGTTCGAGCGAGCCGAGCGTCTGGCGCCCGACGGCGGCGCGGATCCACGCGTCGATCCGGGTCGCCACCGCCGGATCCGCCGCGTGCCCTGCGATCGTCTTGCGGGCCACCCCGAGCCGGGTCTGGATGTAGCCGAACTCGCGGTCCCCGTGCGCGGACTGGTTGAGGTTCATGAAGTCCATGTCGATGGACCGCCACGGCAGTGCCTCGTTCAGCTGGGTATGCAGATGCAGCAACGGTTTCCGCAGCGCGTCCAGCCCGGTGATCCACATCTTGGCGGGCGAGAACGTGTGCATCCACGCGATGACGCCGACACACGCGTCGTCCGCGTTCGCTTCGAGCATCACCCGCCGGATCGCCGACGGCTCGGTGAGCACCGGTTTCGCGACGATCTCCGCCGAGATCCGGCCGGTGTCGGCGAGCATCCGCTGGATCTGCAACGACTGGCCCGCGACCTGCTCCAGGGTCTCTTCGCCGTAGAGCGCCTGGCTCCCGGTGAGGAACCAGACCTCGGTCTTCCGCTGCGTGCTCACTTCTCTCCCTGTTGCCCGTAGACGTTCTGGTAGCGCGCGTGGAGCCGGTCGATGTCCTGTTCGGACAGTGGCTCCGGTTTCCCGAGCGCGGAGGCGATGTGGACGGTCCTGGCGACGTCTTCGACCATCACCGCGGCCTTGACCGCGTCCCTGGCGGTCCGGCCGACGGTGAACGGCCCGTGGTTGCGCATCAGGACGGCGGGTGACCGGCTGGACCGGAGTGTCTCGACGATGCCGCGGCCGATCGAGTCGTCCCCGATCAGCGCGAACGGCCCGACCGGGATCTCCCCGCCGAACTCGTCGGCGATCATCGTGAGCACGCAAGGGATCGCCTCCCCGCGTGCCGCCCACGCGGTGGCGTAGGTCGAATGCGTGTGGACGACGCCGCCGACCTCCGGCAGATGCCGGTAGACGTAGGCGTGCGCGGCGGTGTCCGAAGACGGTGCGAAGTCACCGTGGACGACCTCGCCGTACAGGTCCGTGACGACCATCGTGTCGGCGCTCAGCGCGTCGTAGGACACCCCGGACGGCTTGATCACCATCAGGTCGTGGCCGGGCACGCGAGCCGACACGTTGCCCGCGGTCCAGATCACCAGCTCGTACCTCGTCAGCTCGGCGTGCAGCCGGGCGACGGTGTCCCGCAGCTCTTCGAAGGTGTCCGTGATCTCCACGGCGAGGCTCATCGGTGCTGTCCTTTCCGGACGGAACGACGGCGGGCGGCGAGGCGGTGCATGACGTCGTTGGCGCCGCGGCCGAAGTAGTCGTGCAGGACGGCGTACTCGGTGTACAGCTCGTCGTAGGCCTTGACGTTCTCCGCGATCGGCAGGTGGACGGCCCGGCGGACCGAACCCATCGCAGCCGCCGCCGTGGGCACGTCCGGATGCGCTCCCGCGGCGACGGCGGCGTGGATCGCCGATCCGAGCGCGGGACTCTGCGCGGAGCCGGCCACCGAGAGCGGCAGATTCGTGACGTCGGCGTAGATCTGCATCAGCAGGGGGTTCTTGACCAGGCCACCGGCGACGATCAGCTCCGTGACCGGGACACCCGCCCGTTCGAAGGTCTCGACGATCATCCTGGTGCCGAACGCGGTCGCTTCCAGGAGCGCCCGGTAGGTGTCCTCGGCGCGGGTCGCGAGCGTCTGCCCGACGACGACGCCGGACAGCTCGTGGTCGACCAGCACCGAACGGTTGCCGCTGTGCCAGTCCAGCGCGACGAGACCGTGCTCGCCGATCTCCTGCATGGCCGCGAGCCGGGTGAGCAGTTCGTGGACGGACATCCCCGCCTCACGGGCGTCGTCCACATAGGACGCCGGGACGCCGTGCTCGACGAACCACGCGAAGATGTCGCCGACGCCGCTTTGACCCGCCTCGTAGCCCCATTGCCCGGAGACGATCCCGCCGTCGACGACGCCGCACATCCCCGGGACCTCGCGCAGTTCGGCGCCGTTCATCACGTGACAGGTGGAGGTGCCCATGATCGCGACCATCTGCCCCGGGGCCACGGCTTGGACGGCCGACGCGGTGACGTGCGCGTCCACGTTCCCGACGGCGACCGCGATCCCCTCGCGCAGACCGGTCCATTCGGCGGCCTGGGCGTTCAGAGTTCCCGCCTTGGCGCCGAGGGCCCCCAGCGGATGCGCGAGCTTCTCGTCCACAAAGGATCCGAAGCCGGGTGCCAGCGCCTCCAGGAAGCCCACGCCCGGATACCGGCCGTCCTGGAGGATTCCCTTGTACCCGGCGGTGCAGGCGTTGCGGACATAGGTCCCGGTGAGCTGCCAGACGATCCAGTCGGCGAGCTCGACCCAGTGCCGCATCCGCGCGTACACCTCGGGCGCCTCCTCGAAGACTTCCAGCGCCTTGGCGAACTCCCACTCCGAGGAGATCAGCCCGCCGTAGCGCGGCAGCCAGGACTCCTCGCGTTCCCGTGCCAGTGCGTTGATCCGGTCCGCCTGCGGCTGCGCGGAATGGTGCCGCCACAACTTCGCGTAGGCGTGCGGTTCGGCCGCGAACTCGGGCAGGTCGCACAGCGGAGTGCCTTCGGCGGTCGTCGGCACCATGGTGCAGGCGGTGAAGTCGGTTCCGATGCCGATCACGTCGGCGGGATCGACCCCGGCCGCGCGGATCGCTTCCGGCACGGCGGTGCGGAGGACGTCGACGTAGTCCGACGGCATCTGCAGCGCCCAGTCCGGCGGCAAGCCCCGGCCGGTCGACGGCAGGATCCCGTCGATCACCCCGTGGCAGTACTCCGAAACCGCGCTGCCCAGTTCCGCGCCGTCACGGATCCGGACCACGACGGCCCGGCCGGACAGCGTCCCGAAGTCGACGCCGACGACCAGCGGCTCCCCTGTACTCACTTCTTCTCCCGAACTGTTAGCGTTAACATTCCGCTGTGAGGCACCTTGCCGAGCCAGCGCCGGTCCTACGAAATGCCGGTGCTCTCCCGCACGATCAACTCGGGGACCACCAGGTCACGGGCACGTTCCTCACCGCCGTTCATCCGGCGGCGGAGCAGGTCGAACGTGCGCCTGCCGACTTCGACGAAGTCCTGGCGCACCGTCGTGAGCGGCGGCGTGTAGTAGGCCGCCTCCGGCACGTCGTCGAATCCGACGACACGCATCTCCCCCGGCACGTTCACCCCGGCCTCGGTGCAGGCGCGGAGAAACCCGAGGGCCATCTGGTCGTTGGCCATGAACACCGCGTCCAGCCCCTTTTCGCCGACGAGGGACCGCCCCGCCGCGTACCCGGAACGCGCACTCCAGTCGCCCCGGACGACCGGCGGGATCCGCGCGCCGTGCCGCTGCAGGGTCTCCCGCCAGCCACGCTCGCGGTCGAGCGCCTCCAGCCAGTCTTCGGGTCCGGCCACGTGCCAGACGGTCTCGTGCCCGAGCCCGAGAAGGTGCTCGGTGGCCCGGCGCGCGCCGTCGTACTGGTCGACCGAGATCACCGGCACCGGCGCCTGTTCCCCGCCGCCGACCGCGACGAGCGGCACGTCGCTGGGCGCCGCCTCCAGCGCCCGGCCCGCGGTGACGTGCGGCGCGATCACGACGATGCCCTCGACCGCCTGGCGCCGCAGACGCTCCACCGCGTCGGCGATGGACGACCGGCCGGGACGACTGATGCTGGTTATGGTCGTCGCGTAGCCGGCCTCGCGGGCGGCGTGCTCGATCCCGCTCAGGGTGCTGGCCGGTCCGTAGAGATTGGCCTCCAGCGCGACCACGCCGAGTGTGCCGGAACGGCCGGTGACCAGCGCGCGGGCGACCGAGTTCGGCCTGTAGTCCAGTTGCTCGATGGCGGCGTTCACGCGGACCCGGGTCTCGGCGCGGACCGGCCCGGTGCCGTTGATGACCCGGGAGACCGTCATGTGCGAAACACCCGCGAGCGCGGCCACGTCGGTGAGACTGGCCTGCTTGCCCTCGGTGGTCTCGCGCGCCATCGCGTGTCTCCCCCTGCCGGTACCGTGTGACGAGTGCCGCAAGTGTTAGCGATAACACGAGCCGGGTCAAGCGCTCCCCGAGTCACAGTCGGGTCACGGACACCCGGATCAGCTGGAGGCGCGATGCGTGAGCGAGACCGGCAAGATCCGTTGGCGTGGCTTGAGTTCTTGATCGTCCATCAGGGCGAGCAGCGTCTCGACCATCGCATGGACCTGCTCCCGCGGGTCCTGGTGGACCGACGTCAGCGGCGGGTCCATCTCCGGTGCCAGCGTCGCGTTGTCGTCGAAGCTGACGACGGCGACGTCCGACGGGATCCGCCGTCCGGCCGAATGCAGGGTGCGGAGCGCGCCGAGGGCCATCATGTCGCTGGCCACGAAGACGGCGTCGAGATCGGGGCGCCGCGCGAGCAGGCTCGACATCGCCTTCGCCCCGCCGGTCAGGGTGAAGTCGGCCTCCTCGACCAGGTCCGCCGGGTCGAGCCCGGCGTCGAGCAGCGTCTTGCGCCAGCCCGAAAGCCGGTCGATCGCCGCGCTCTGGTCCTGCGGGCCCGCGATCGTCGCGATCCGGCGATGCCCCGCTCCGACCAGATGCGCGACGGCCAGCTTCGCGCCGCCCTCGTTGTCGAAGTCGACCACGTGGACACCGCGTTTGAGCCCGGCCGCCTGCCCGCCGTACACCACCGGGATCCTCAACTGCCGCAACGCCTTGGGCAACGGGTCGGTCCGGTGCGGCGCGAACACCAGCACACCGTCGACGTGCCCGCCGTCCAGGAACCGCACCGTGCGGTCGAGATCCTCGCGGGTGTCGCTGAAGATCAAGACCATCTGACAGCCGATGTCGGCCAGCTCGCGGTACCCCGCCCGCATGACCGCGGTGCGGTACGGGTCGTCGAGCAGCCGCGCTTCCGGCTCCGACAGCACGACCGCGACCGCCCCGGTCCGCTTGGTCACCAGCGACCGGGCCGCCTGGTTCGGCGAGTAGCCGAGCTCCTTGGCCGCGGCCAGCACCCTCTCCTTGGAACGTGCGCTGACGTAGCCGTCGTCGTTCAGCGCCCGGGACGCCGTCGACCGGCTGACCCCGGCGGACGCGGCGACGTCTTCCAGCGTCGGCCGGCCGTCATCCCCTGGTCGAGGCCCCACCCGCGTCACCTTCACCTTTCAGCGTCATCCGGACACCCCCAGCTTAGTGTCCGGCGGCCGGGAACACTGAGAGCGCTCCCTCGATGGAAACACTCTCATTACAAGCCCTTGACACGATCTCGTCCGGGGGGACAAACTCTGCGCATTCCTGGGAGCGCTCCCAGTTCTCCTTCACCCCATCAGCAAGGGACAAAGACGTGAGAACCATCCGGAACGGCCTGGTGCTGGCACTGGGTATCACGATGACGGCGTTCGGCCTGGCGGCGTGCGGAGGTGACGACGGCGGGGCTCCCGCCGCGTCGGACCCGAACGCGAAGGTCGAGCTGTCGCTGGCGACGTTCACCGAGTTCGGCTACGAGGAGCTCATCCCCGAATACGAACGGCTGCACCCGAACATCAAGATCACCCACCGCAAGACCGGCCAGGGCGGCCCGTACCACCAGGACCTGATCACGAAACTGGCGGCGGGTTCCGGCCTCGCCGACGTCACCGCCGTCGAAGAGGGCCATCTGTCGAACGTCCTCGACAAGGGCTCGAAGTTCAACGACCTGCCCAAGATCGGCCCGGCGGACGCCTCCCCTGACCGCTGGCTCGGTTGGAAGTACGACGCGGCGAAGACCAAGGACGGCAAGGTCATCGGTTACGGGACCGACATCGGCCCGCTCGCCATGTGCTACCGCAAGGACATGCTCGCCGCAGCCGGTCTGCCGACCGACCCCGAGGCGGTCAAGCCACTGTTCGCGACCTGGGACAGCTACTTCGCCGCGGGCGACCAGTACGTCTCCAAGAGCGGCGGGAAGGCGTGGTTCGACTCGGCGGCACAGAACTTCAACGCCATGGTCAACCAGCTCCCGACCGGATACCTCGGCACCGACGACAAACTGGCGCTGGAAGGGAACCAGGGCATCAAGGACGCCTGGACCAAGGTGACCGGCGCCGTCTCGAAAGGACAGTCGGCCAAGCTGACCGCGTTCAGCAACGAATGGAACTCCGGGTTCAAGCAGGGCGCGTTCGCCACCAAGGTGTGCCCCGCGTGGATGCTCGGCGTGATCGAGGAGCACTCCGGACCGGAGAACGCCGGCAAGTGGGCGGTCACCGCGGCCTTCCCCGGCGGTGGCGGGAACTGGGGCGGTTCGTACCTGACCGTGCCCACGCAGTCCAAACACCCGAAGGAGGCGGCCGAACTCGCCGCCTGGCTGACCGCGCCCGGGCAGCAGATCAAGGCGTTCCAGGCGAAGGGCACGTTCCCCAGCCAGGTCAAGGCGCTGGAAGACCCGGCGCTGTTGGGCGAGACCGACGCCTACTTCGGTGGCGCCAAGATCGGCCAGCTGTTCGCGGAGCAGGCCAAGAAGGTCGCCAAGCCGCAGTACAAGGGCCCGGGCGACGGCCAGATCCAGGAGAACGCGTCGAGCCCGGCACTGCAGGCCGTCGAACAGGGCAAGTCGGCCGACGAGGGCTGGACGCAACTGCTCGACGCCGCGAAGAAGATCACGCGCTGACCGATGACCGTCGTCGACAAGATCGCGCCGGAAGGGAGGGAGGCCGGGGTGCGCACGTCGCCCCGGCCGACCCTCCGGCACCGGCTGAGCCGGTGGGACGTCAAAGTCTCGCCGTACCTCTACATCGCCCCGTTCTTCCTCGTGTTCGGGATCGTCGGGTTGTTCCCGCTGCTCTATACGGCGTACGTGTCGCTGTTCAGCTGGGAGGCCGGTGACGACGCCCCGGACTTCATCGGGCTGGACAACTTCAAGGAACTGTTCGCCGACACGCAGTTCTGGAACGCGCTCGAGAACACCGTCAGCATCTTCCTGCTCTCCAGCGTTCCCCAGCTGATCATCGCGGTGCTCCTGGCCGCGTTGCTCAGCGCCAGGCTGCGCGGGGCGACCGGCTGGCGCGTCGGCGTCCTGCTCCCCTACGCCGCCAGTCTCGTCGCGCTCGGGATCATCTTCGCGAGCCTGTTCGGGCCGAAGTACGGCCTGGTCAACGGGCTGCTGCAGACCATCGGCCTCGACCCGGTCGACTGGCAGGCAGGCCGGTTCAGCAGCCATGCCGCGATCGCGATCATGGTGAACTGGCGCTGGACCGGGTACAACGCGCTGATCGTCCTCGCGGCGATGCAGGCCATTCCCAAGGAACTGCACGAAGCCGCCCTCATCGACGGCGCGGGTGCGGTACGCCGGTTCTTCAGCATCACGCTGCCACTGCTGAAACCGACGCTGGTCTTCGTCACGATCACCTCGACGATCGGCGGGCTGCAGATCTTCACCGAGCCCAAGCTGTTCGACGCCATGCCCGGATCGAACAACGGCGGCTCGTCCAACCAGTTCCAGACCGTGACGCTGTACCTGTACCAAACGGCCTTCGAGAACTACGAACTCGGCTACGCCTCGACGATCGCGTGGGTGCTGTTCCTGATCATCGTGCTGATCGCGCTGGTGAACTTCTTCCTCACCGGCAGGCTCGCCCGGACTCCGGCGGTGAAGAAGAAATGACCGTGCTCACCAGCAGTGTCAAGCGGAGTGTCTCGGCGCTCGGCAAGCCACGCCGGGCGACCTACGTCGTGCTCACGATCTTCGTGCTGGGCTCGCTCTTCCCGTTCTACTGGTCGTTCCTGGTGGCCAGCCGGGACAGCGGGATGCTCACCGAGCGGGTCCCGCCCTTCCTGCCCGGCGGGAACTTCTTCGCCAACGCGGCCCGGGTGTTCGACACGGTGCCGTTCTGGAAGGCGCTCGCGAACAGCCTGATCGTGTCCGGCACGGTCACCCTCACCACCGTGTTGTTCTCGTCGCTGGCCGGGTTCGCGTTCGCCAAACTGCGGTTCCGCGGCCGGAACGGGTTGTTCGTGTTCATCGTGATCACGCTCGCCGTCCCGACCCAGCTCGGCATCATCCCGCTGTTCATGGCGATGTCGGAGTTCGGCTGGGCGGGCGGGCTGCAGTCGGTGATCGTGCCGAACCTGGTGACCGCTTTCGGTGTCTTCTGGATGCGTCAGTACACAGTGGACGCGGTGCCGTACGAACTGATCGAGGCGGCCCGGGTCGACGGCTGCAGCATGATCCGGATCTTCTGGAACGTCTGCCTGCCCGCGGTCCGCCCGGCGGCGGCGATCCTGGCGATGTTCACGTTCATGACGTCGTGGAACGACTTCCTCTGGCCGCTCGTGGTGCTGGACGCCGGCAACCCCACCGTCCAGCTGGCACTGGAGAAGCTGCAGAGCGGTTACTACGTCGACTACTCGCTGGTGCTGGCCGGGACCACCCTGGCCACCATCCCGATCCTCATCGTCTTCCTCCTCCTCGGCCGCCAGATCGTGGCCGGGATCATGCAAGGTGCCGTGAAAGGGTGACCATGTCCGCTCATCCCGACAGTGTCCGGGCGAAGACCGCGCTGCTGTTCCCGCCCGGATTCGTGTGGGGCGCCGCCACCGCGGCCTTCCAGGTCGAAGGGGCCACGGCCGCCGACGGGCGCACCGACTCGATCTGGGACGTCTTCGCCCGCCGCCCCGGCGCCGTCGTCGGCGGCGACACCGGTGAACCGGGGGCCGATCACTACCACCGGTATGCCGAAGACGTCGACCTGATGCGGCGGCTCGGGCTCGGCGCGTACCGGTTCTCCCTGTCGTGGCCGCGGATCCGGCCCGACGGTGGCGAGCCGAATCCGCACGGGCTCGCGTTCTACGACCGGCTCGTCGACAGGCTTCTCGAAGCGGGGATCCAGCCCTGGGCAACGCTGTATCACTGGGATCTCCCGCAGGTACTGGAAGACGGGGGCGGCTGGGCCTCGCGCGAGACCGCGTTCCGGTTCGCCGAGTACGCCGAAACGATCGTGGCGCGGCTGGGCGACAGGGTGGCGAACTGGTCCACCCTGAACGAGCCGTGGTGTGCCGCGATGCTGGGCTACGCGAGCGGGATCCATGCTCCCGGGCGACGCGAACCTCGCGCCGCCGTCGCCGCCGCGCACCATCTCCTGCTGGGTCACGGGCTCGCGATGGACGTCCTGCGGCGGCACGCCCCGGCGGCGTCCTCGGGGATCACGCTGAACCTGTACCCGGTGTCGACGGCCGATCCTTCGTCCACTGTGGACATCGAAGCCGCCCGCCGGGTCGACGGCCTGCAGAACCGGCTCTTCCTGGATCCGGTGCTGCGGGGCTCCTACCCCGCCGATCTGGTGGCCGACCTGGCCCCGCTCGGGTTCGAGGAGCTGGTGCGCGAGGGCGATCTGGCCACGATCGCGGCGCCGATCGACTGGCTGGGCATCAACTACTACCGCGGTTACCAGGTCTCGGGCACCCCCAGACCCGGCAGCGAACCGGCGGGCCCCGACTGGCTCGGCGTCCCCGACGTCCATTTCGTCCCCGACGAAGCGGCGCCGCGCACCGACTCGGGCTGGGAGGTGCAGCCCTCGCGACTCACCGAGTGTCTACTGCAGGTGCATCGAGACTACCGGCAGATCCCGTTGTACATCACCGAAAACGGCGCGTCCTATCCGGACGCGCTGATCGGCGGGGACATCGTGGACACCGACCGGATCGCCTTCCTCGACTCGCATCTGCGCGCCGCGTACGAGGCGATCGAGGCGGGCGTCGACCTGCGCGGGTACTTCTACTGGTCGCTGCTCGACAACTTCGAGTGGGCCGAGGGGTACGCCAAGCGCTTCGGCCTCGTGCACGTCGACTACGCGACCCAGCGTCGGACGCCGAAGCGAAGCGCGCTCTGGTACGCGCGGGCGATCAGCCTCAACGGGCTGGGCTGAGGGCCGCCGGTCGGAGCCCGGGCGGGCTCCGACCGGTTTTGTTATGGTGGAGGCGCAGCTGATCAACGAGCATGGAGACCAGACGTGGCAGGTGAAGACGACATCTCCGGGTGAGCCGGAGTTGCCAGGCCACCGGCGCTGACGCCGATGTGGCCATTTCGTCGTTCCCTCAAAGCCACGTCCACCGCGGTGCTGCTTCGACGCGCCCGCTGTCCTTCACGAGGTCATTTCCATGTCAGACGCCTTCGTCGTCGTGTCCGCGCTGTCCTTCACCTGGCCTGATGACACCCCTGTCTTCGACGACCTGTCCTTCACCGTGCCCGGGGGCCGCACCGGCCTCGTCGCGCCCAACGGGGCGGGCAAGAGCACGCTCCTCAAACTGATCGCCGGCGAGCTGCGGCCGGTCTCCGGATCCGTCTCCGCCCAGGGAATCCTCGGCTACCTGCCGCAGACGTTGCCGCTCACCGCCGACCTGGACGTCGCCGAAGTGCTGGGTATCGCCCCGCAGCTCGCGGCCCTGAGCGCCATCGAGTCCGGCGACGCGAGTGAGGAGCACTTCACCACCATCGGCAACGACTGGGACATCGAGGAACGCACCCGCGCCCAGCTCGACAGGCTCGGCCTCGACGGCATCTCGCTGGACCGGAGCCTGCGCACGCTGAGCGGCGGGCAGATCATCTCCCTCGGCCTGGCGGCGCAATTGCTGAAACGGCCCGACATCCTGCTGCTGGACGAACCGACCAACAACCTCGACCTCGACGCCCGCCGCAAGCTCTACGGCGTCCTCGAAGACTGGTCGGGCTGTCTGCTGCTGGTGAGTCACGACCGGGAACTGCTCGACCGGATGGACCGCATCGCCGAACTCGACCGCGGCGATGTCCGGTACCACGGCGGGAACTTCACCCAGTACGAAGCGGCGGTCAAGGCCGAGCAAGAGGTCGCCGAACGCAACGTCCGCAGCGCAGAACAGCAGGTCAAACGCGAGAAGCGGGAGATGCAGCAGGCCAGAGAACGCGCCGACCGTCGAGCGGGCAACGCGGCCCGCAACCTCGGCAACGCCGGCCTGCCGAAGATCTTCGCCGGGACCATGAAACGCAACGCCCAGGAATCCGCGGGCAAGGCGAACGAGACGCACGCCGCGCGGGTCAGCGATGCGAAGAACCGTCTCGACGAGGCCGAGCGTTCCCTTCGCGACGATCAGAAGATCTCGCTGATCCTTCCGGGTACCAATGTCCCGGCCGGGCGCACGATGTTCCACGGCGAGCACCTCCAAGTCCGGTACGACGGCCGGGACGTCTTCGCGGGCGACGGGGTCGACCTGACGATCCGCGGCCCCGAACGGATCGCGCTGACCGGCGGCAACGGCACCGGCAAGTCGACCCTCCTGCGGGTGCTCAACGGAGACCTGGAGCCCGACGGCGGTGTCCTGAAGCGTGCCGAGGGCCGGATCGCTTACCTGTCGCAACGACTGGACCTGCTGGACCTGGACCGGACCATCGCCGAGAACTTCGCGGTGTTCGCCCCCGCTCTCCCCGAGTCGCAACGGATGACGCTGCTGGCCCGATTCCTGTTCCGGGGCGCGCGAAGCCAGCTCCCCGTCGGCGTGCTTTCCGGCGGCGAACGGCTGCGAGCCACCCTGGCCTGCGTCCTGTTCGCCGAACCCGCACCTCAGCTGCTTTTGCTGGACGAGCCGACGAACAATCTCGACCTGGTCAGCGTCGGGCAGTTGGAGAGCGCGCTCGGGGCGTATCAGGGGGCTTTCGTGGTCGTGAGTCACGACGAGCGGTTCCTGACCGAGATCAAGGTGAATCGGCGGGTTCGGTTGGCCGATGGGGCTCTTGTGGAGTCTTGACGGGGTTTCTTTGGGTCGGGTTGGTCGTGAGTGGCGATTCGGGTTAGAACCCTCTTCGCCACTCACGACCCACTTCGGCCTTCGGTCACTACTCATTGACATTCCCTCAATGACAGATATCACCCGTCAGTGGTGAATGCACGGATTGCTCGTTGCTTAAAATTATGAACACTTGTTCGACAGGTTTGCGGTATTATGGAGAGGTGTCCGAGACCTTTGTTCCCGAGTTGCCGCAGGAGTTGTGGCGCGCTGGCAAGTTGGAGCTTGCCCATGGCGTGCAGCAGTTCTTGCAGGTGATGCGGGTCGCTTCCGCCGGTTTGGGGCGGTATTTGGCGGAGATTGATTCTCGTGGCGCGAAAGACTTATACGGTTATGGGACGACGTTGGCGTGGTTCGCCGATGTCGCCGGACTGAGCCAGGGCGAGGCGCGGCCATACGTGAATCGCGCAATCGACCTGAACCCCACACGGGCCCTAGACGGCACCGAGATCCCGGCCTTCGCACCGGCGACCGCTGTTGCGGCGGCGGACGGCGCGATCGGCGAGGAACGGATCAAGCAGATCGTGGAGATCCTGCGGAAGATCCCCGCCGAGATATCGGTGGAGGATCGGGAGCACGCGGAGACAACCCTCGCCGACCTCGCCCGGAAGGCCGGACCCCAGCAGATATCGGACCTCGGGGACCAACTGCTGGGCTGGCTCGACCCCGACGGCAAAGAACCCAAAGACCCCGAACCGAAGCAGCCTCGTCGCGAGCTGACCTTGGAACGCCGCAAAGACGGCTACTGGAAACTGAATGGTCTGTTGGATGACGAGTCCGGTGCGCGGACCGCGGCTGCTCTTGAGGCGTATGTGAAGCCGCGGCCGGTGGATGAGTTCGGCCAAGCCGACCTGCGCACCAAGGCCGAACGCCAGGGCGACGCCTGGTCCGAGCTACTTGATCTGGCGATCGCGTGCCCGGACCAGCCCGGGACCAGCGGCTACCGCACCCTGATCCACGTCACCATCGGCCTCGACGAACTGAAAACCGGCCTGGGCACGGCGTGCGTGGACTTCGTCGGAACCATGACCGCCCGCGAGGCGCGGATGGCGGCCTGCGACTGCCTCATGTTGCCGGTGGTGATGAACGCCGCGGGTGAGCCGCTGGACGTGGGACGGCTGAGACGATTCGTCACCCCCGGCCAACGCCGGGCCCTCAACATCCGTGACGGGGGCTGCGCGTTCCCCGGGTGTCATCGCAAGCCGAAGAACTGCCACGCCCACCACATCCACCACTGGGCAGACGGCGGACCGACAGATCTCAGGAACTTGGTGCTGCTGTGCGGCTTCCACCATCGATTGATCCACCACGGTGATTGGGAAGTCCGCATGGCGGCCGACGGGTTACCGGAGTTCATCCCGCCCCAGTATTTAGATCCGTTAAGAAGATCCCGGCGTAATACCCGTGTGTGACCCGAGGAGCCCGCCAGCCACACCGGCGACGGGCCCCTCGCCATGCCCAAACCCCGGGGCGCCCGGCCGAGGTCGCCATTCAGTGCCCGACGCACCGCTTTCCCGCACTCGACCCAGCTCAGCCACCCACCGCCAGGGTCAAGTACCGATTCGGGTTCAGGGCCAACAGCGCCGCGTACCCACGGCGGGCGAATCAAGACCACGGGTACGTGAAGGCCCCCTTCACTGCGCTAGACGCAATGAAGGGGGCCTTCACGTACTTCAGGCGACCAGGCGCCGAAGCGGGCGGGTCGTCGAGCTACTGCACTGATTCCGACGCCGATTCAAACCCACTCATTCAAAAGAAAAGGTCCCGCTTCCGCTCAGCGAAGGCTGGGGGTTCCTGCGAGCAGAAGCGGGAGCTAAAGGTCGATACGGAGGGCCGCCTCTCGGCGAGTGGCACGACACGGCTCCGGCCGAACCGGTATTCCATGAAGGCGGAGGTTGAGGCCCGGGGGCACCATCCGTACCGACACTCTCTACAACGCACCACCGGCCGAAATGTTCCCCTGCACCAAGCCCCGATCCCTGTGACCCCCGTCAACACACGAATGCGCGAACAACAAAAAAGACCCGCTCCCGCTCAGCGAAGGCCTGGGGGTTACCTGCGAGCGGAAGCGGGAGCTAAAGGTCGATACGGAGGGCCGCCTCTCGGCGAGTGGCACAACATGGCTCCGGCCGAACCGGTATTCCATGAAGGCGGAGGTTGAGGCCCGGGGGCACCATCCGTACCGACACTCTCTACAACGCACACAACCGCCACATGTTCCCGAGCACCGAAGTGACGCGCGTCAACACACGAACGCGGTAACGGTCAGCAGGGCGGCGGAACCTGCTCCACCAGTTCGTCCGGGGCGGACAGCCGCCAGGCCTCGTAGACGAGTTCGGTCAGCTCGTCGGACTCGATGCCGTCGAGGTGGACCACCACCCAGCCGAAGCCCCCGGCGGTGAACTGCACTTCGAAGACGTCCGGCCGCTCGGCCACGAGCGCCTCTTGCTCGGACAGCGTCTGCTTCAGGCCGACGGTCTGGGTCCGCGGCCAGTAGTACCCGAACCGCTTGCCACGAACGCTGTACGACTCCCACTCGGTCGCGTCGGAACGCTGGACGTCCGCGAGCGCCTCCAGCATCCGGTGGAACTCGTCACTCCGCACACTCACCTGAAACCCCCAAAACTCGGCGGCCACAGTCTAGGCGAACCCACCGACAAGACCGGAAGCCCGGCCTGACAGTCCGAAGTGGACAGAGACTCGACGCCACCCGGCCGGGACGGTAGGTTCGCGTCGAGCCCACTCGACCCGGGGAGCTGAGGAATGGACCGACCGGTCACGGCGGCGGAACTGTTCGACGCCATCGGTTCCGCCTACGAGGACGCCTTCGGGCGGGCGCCGGTGGTCGACAAGGCGGTGCGGCGACTGCTGGCCGCGCTGCCGCCGTCGTCGAGGGTGCTCGACATCGGCAGCGGAACGGGCAGGCCGGTCGCCGAGGAGCTGTCCGCCGCCGGACATCGGGTGACCGGGCTCGACGTGTCGCCGGTGATGATCGGCCTCGCGCGCGAGCAGGTTCCCGCCGCCACCTTCGTCCACGCTGACGTGCGCGAATGGACCTCGCCGCCCGGGTCCTGGGAGGCGGTCTGCGCCTTCTTCCCGTTTCTGCAGATGCCGCGCAAGGACACCGAAGCCGTGCTCGCGCAGGTCGCGCGCTGGCTGGTGCCCGGTGGCCTGTTCGCGCTGGTCACCGTGCCGCGCGACGCCGAGGACGTGCCGGCGGAGTTCTTCGGCCGCACCTTCCTCGAGACCAGTTTCGCGCCGGACGACCTCGTCCGCCGGGTCGGGGCGGCCGGGCTCGAGGTCACCGGGACGCATTCGGAGCTCTTCACCGCGGACGAGCCGGGGACACCTCCGGAGGAACACCTGCTGATCATGGCCCGCCGCCCCGGCTAGCGTTGCGTTCATGCCGGTCATCAGCGTGATCACCCCGGTCCACCCGCCGAGTCTTCCGTACCTGTCCGAGGCGTACGAGTCCCTCGCCTCGCAGGAACTCCCGCCGGGCTGGACCTGGGAATGGCTGGTGCAGGAGGACGGCGAGACCGGCCTGCTCGACGACGTCCTCCCCGCCGACGGACGCGTAATTCCCGGTTCTGGTCGCCGTGGCGGCCCTGGGGTGGCGAGGATGATGGCGTTGTCCCGTGCCTCCGGGGAGCTGATCAAGGCGCTCGACGCGGACGACGTCCTGGCGCCCGGCGCGCTCGCACGCGACATCGCGGCGCTGGAGGATCCCGCGATCGGCTGGACGACCTGCCGGGTCCTCGACCTCTTCCCGGACGGGACCACGGCCGGGGTCGACAGCGATCCCGAGGAGGGACCGATCGAACGAGGCGCGATCCTGCGGTACTGGCAGCGCAACGGCTACGTGTCGTCGGTGGTGGCCGGGACGTTGTGCATCCGCCGTGAACTGCTGCTGGACCTCGGCGGCTGGATGGCGCTGCCCGCGTCGGAGGACACCGGGCTGATCCTCGCCGCGAACGCCTCTTCCGACGGGTACTTCGTGGCCACCTGCGGCATGTACTACCGGAAGTGGCCGGGGCAGGTCACCGCGTCCGCCGCGCACAACGACGACGCGGAACGGCTCGCGCGGATGAAACTGATCGAAGAACGCGCCGAGGTCATGCTGGCACGTCGACGAGGTCGAGCAGCGCCTTCGCACACAGGTCGCGGGTCTGGTCCCGGGTCAGCCCGCGGTACTTGAGCCAGTCGAGGCAGACGGCGACGACGAAGGCCAGCCAGCCTCGGACGATCACACGCAGGGTCTCCGGCGGGTCGCCGTCCGGGCACAGGACCGCCAGGATCCGGCGGCCCTGTTCGGCGAAGTTGTTGTCCAGGATGTCCCGGACGTCGTCGACCGCGATGGCCGTGCCCGCGTGCAGTGCCCGGTAGCCGTCCTCGTTGGCCTCGACGTAGCGGAGATACGCGTCGAGCCCCGCCATCAGCTGCTCCGCGACCGGCAGCGTGGGATCGGTCCTGGTCATCGCGAGCAGGCGTTCGCCCTCGGCCTTGATGACCTCGGTGACGAAGTCCCGTTTCGTCGGGAAGTAGTGGTAGAGCAACCCTCGCGACACCTCGGCGATGTCCGCGACCTGCTCGATCCACACGTCGTCGTACGGCCGGTCCGCGAACAGGCGGGCGCCGATCCTCAGCAACTGTTCCCGCCGCTCGGCGGTGCTCAGCCTGCTGCGGGGCCTTCCGGGAGAACTCGGCGCCATTCGGTCATCGTACTTACTTGACACGAGTTCAGTACCACGCCACTCTCGCTATTGGATGTCGATTCAACAGTGCTCACCTGGAGGGCCCGATGGCCACCGCACTCCCCCATCCCCCGCGCCGGATCCCGCTGATCGGCGACGTGCTCGGCGTTTCACCGAAGACCCCGGTCCAGGACTCGATGCGGCATGCCGCCGAGCTGGGCCCCGTCTTCGAACGCAAGGTGTTCGGGCGCCGGATCGTGTTCGTCCACGGCGCGGAGATGGTCGCCGACCTCTCCGACGAGAAGCGGTTCGCGAAACACGTCACGCCCGCGATCTCGAACCTGCGGCCGCTCGGCGGCGACGGGCTGTTCACCGCGCACAACGAGGAGCCGAACTGGCGGCGCGCGCACGAGATCCTCGCGCCCGCGTTCAGCCGCAACGCCATGCAGCGCTACCACCCGACGATGCTGGCGATCACCCGTGAACTGCTGGACACCTGGGACCGGGGCGGCGAGGTCGACGTCGCGGACGACATGACGAAGCTGACGCTGGAGACCATCGGGCGGACGGGGTTCGGCTACAGCTTCTCCTCGTTCGAACGGGCCGAACCACATCCGTTCGTCGCCGCGATGGTCCGCACGCTGCGGCACGCGCAGCGGATGGCGCTCCAGCCGCCCGTCATCGGCCCGCTCCTCAGCCGCAAGGCGAACCGGCGCAACGAAGCCGACCTCGCCTTCCTCCACTCCGTCGTCGACGAGGTCGTCGAAGCACGCCGGGGCGACACGAGCACCGAAGACCTGCTCGGGCTCATGCTGAACACCACGCAGCCGGGCACCGGCGCGGCACTCGACGAGGTCAACATCCGGAACCAGATCATCACCTTCCTGGTGGCCGGGCACGAGACCACGTCGGGCGCGCTGTCGTTCGCCTTGTACTACCTCGCCCGGAATCCGGACGTCCTCGCCCGCGCACAGTCCGAAGTGGACAAGGTCTGGGGCGAGAACCCGGATCCGTCCTACGAGGAGGTCGTCAAGCTCCGCTATGTCCGGCGAGTGCTCGACGAGGCGCTGCGGCTCTGGCCGACAGCGCCCGCGTTCGCGCGCCAGGCCCAGGTGGACACTGTCGTCGGCGGCTCCTACCGGCTCCGGAAGGGCGAGTGGGCACTCGTCCTCATCCCGGCGCTGCACCGTGATCCCGTCTGGGGAGACGACCCCGAGTCGTTCGACCCCGACCGCTTCGCCCCGGATCGCAACCGGGCCCGCCCGGCGCACGTCTACAAGCCGTTCGGCACCGGTGAGCGGGCCTGTATCGGGCGGCAGTTCGCCCTGCACGAGGCGACACTGGTCCTCGGCATGCTGCTGAGCCGCTACGACCTGCGCGGCGACCCCTCCTACCTGCTGAAGGTGCAGGAGCTGCTGACGCTGAAGCCCGAGGGGTTCAAGCTCGACGTCTCCCTCCGCGATCGCGCGACGGTGGGAACGACCGCCTAAGCGCCGGGCTTGAGCAGTTCGTCGAAGAGGGCGTCCACCAGGCCGCGGGGAACGCTCGCCCCCGTCAGGGCCCGGTAGACGACCGGGCCCGTGATGGCGTCGATGGCGGCGTCGAGGTCGAGCCTGGGCGAGATCTCACCGGTTTCGATTCCGCGCGTGAGAAGGTCACGCTCCAACTCACGACGCGGATCGAGATAGCGGGCGTGAAGGCTCTTGGCCGTCTCCGGGTTGTGCTGCGCCTCGGCGATGAGGGCGAGCAGGACCTTGCCCGCCGGATCGCGGGTGACGAACCGCGCGAAGCCGCGGAAATAGCCGCGGATGCCGTCCTCTGTGGACTTGTCCACCGGTACGGGGAAGCGCTTTTCGCTGTCTTCGATGAGCGTGTCGAGCAGGATCTCGACCTTCGAGGGCCACCAGCGGTAGATCGTCTGCTTGGCGACGCCCGCCCGGCGCGCGATCGCCTCGATGGTCAGCCGGGCGAAGCCGTGCTCGACGAGCAGGTCGTCCGCGGCATGGAGCACGGCGAGGCGGGCGGCCTCGTCACGCTGATTGCCGGAGCGCGCCCTGGGGGGTTGCGAATTCGCGGCGGGCATGCGGGCCACAGTACCGGTCGGTGCGGGAAGGCGCGGCAGCAACCGTGATACCGTCTAGACGCAACGTCGCGTCTAGACAAATCCTCGAATCTCAAGGAGTTTCCGTGTCCGACACCTCCACTCGACAAGCCCTCGTCATCGGCGCCTCCCGAGGACTGGGGCTCGCCCTCGCCGAGGAGCTCGCCCGGCGCGGCCGGCAAGTCATCGCCACAGCACGTCGAGAAGGCGGCGAACTGCAGGCGAAGGCCGATGCCTCGAACGGACGGCTGCGGGTCGAATCGCTGGAGATGACCAGTGACGACCAGCTCGCAGCCCTGCGCGAACGCCTGGACGGCACCGAACTGGACCTACTCTTCGTCAACGCCGCGATCGATCGCGGGAACCTGCCGATCACCGAGGTCTCAGCCGACACCTTCGCCGAAGTGATGCTCACCAACGCGTTGAGCCCGCTTCGCACCGTCGAGGCCCTCCGCGATCTGGTCGTACCCGGTGGCACCGTCGCGGTCATGTCCTCCAGGCAGGGCAGCGTCTCCCTGAACACCCGGCCGGGCTTCGAGCTGTACAAGGCCAGCAAGGCCGCGCTCAACCAGTTGATGCGCAGCTACTCCACCCGGCACGCCGACGATGGGCACACCAAGCTGCTCATCCACCCCGGCCACAACCAGACGCCGCTCGGCGGCCCCGGCGCTCCCCTCTCCCCCGCGGAGAGCATGCCGGCCGTCGTCGACGTCCTCGAGGCCCAAGCGGGTGCGAAGGGTTTGCAGTTCCTCGACCTCTACGGCGAAGTCGTGCCTTGGTAGGGCCCGGTCACATCTTCCTCCCGGGATCCGTCAGTGCGGTGAAAGCAAGACGGAAACCCTGGAGGAGAACCTCATGGAAGCACGGATCCCGAACCCGGCACTGGCGAACCCCGCCACGTTGAAGGCCCTGATCGCGTTGGCGGAGTCGACCGGCGACACCGGCGTCCCGAACACCACGCACTACCTCATGCACGTCCGCGCGAGCCAGATCAACGGGTGCAGCGGCTGCCTGGAGATGCACACCAAGGAACTGCGCAAGGCGGGCGAGTCCGACGAGCGGATCTTCACCGTCGCCGCGTGGCGTGACACGGCCTACTTCACCGACGCCGAACGCGCGGCCCTCGCGCTGGCCGAGGCCCTCACGCGGATCGCGGACCGGGCCGACCCGGTCGACGACGAGGTCTGGGCGGAAGCGGCCCGTCACTACGACGAAAAGCAGCTCTCGAGCCTGGTCCTGTCCATCGCCGCCATCAACACCTGGAACCGGCTCAACGTCGCCACCCGGCAGGTCGCCGGCGCCGCCTGACCGGCCTATCTGGCCTGTCGCAGCTCCACGCAGCACTCGGCCGCGCCGGGGACGAGGACCGCTTCCACGTTCCCGGCGCGCACGCCAGTCAGGAAACCGGCCAGGAAGGCCTGGTTGAGCCCGCAGACCAGCTCCGGCGCCTCGGCCGCCAGCGGGTGGAACGGGCAGTTCCGCAGCCGGACGCAGGTACTGGTGTCCCGGCTCGGCTCGAAGCCGTGACGGCGAAGCACCCCTTCGGCCACGGTGAGCGCGCGTTCCACGCCGAGCCTGCCCGGCCGGGTCCGTGCGCGTTCCTCTTCGCCCGCCGCGAAACCACGCTCCCCCGCGACCCGCAGGACGGCGTCCCGCGCGGTCTCGCCGGTTCCTTCGGCGAGTACGGCCTCGGCGAGGATGCCCGCCAGGATCTCGTGCCGCCGCACGGGAAGCTGCACCTGGATGGCCTCGTCGACAGGTTCGTAGACCTTGGGCCTGCGCCCGACCTTGACCACCGGCCCCGCCGCGAAGCCGAACTTGAGCAGCCCCGCCGCCACGAGTTTGTCGAGGTGGAAGGCGGCGAGCTTCCGGGAGATCCCGACAGCGGCCGCCGCCTCGTCCCGCGTCACCGGACGCCGCGCGCCCCGGGCGTAGGCGTACATGCCCCGGCGGAGGTCGTCGTCGAGCGCCGCCACCGCGGTGATGGAACGGGCGTCGAAGCCGTCCGGATCGGACACTGTCACGTACACCACGATATCGCCCATCTCAACCGGCGGAACATCCTGAACTGCGGATCTACCATGTAGGCTGAACCGGCGGGCGATAAAAAGCCCAACAATCTTAGTCGAATTGCTCTGGGGATCGCGGTCAGCCTAGGAGGCCTTATGTCCACTCCAGCCTTGCGTGTCGTGCACGAACCCGGGCCGGGGCCGGACCTGGAGGCCGCCGAGGCCGCGGCCGCCGATCTCCTCACCGCACTGGGCATTTCGCTGGACTCCGAGAGCCTCCGCGGCACCCCGGGCCGGATGGCCCGCGCGTACGCCGAACTGTTCACCCCGCGGTCGTTCGACCTCACGACCTTCCCCAACGACGAGGGTTACGACGAACTCGTCCTCGCCAGGGGGATTCCGGTCCGCTCCGTCTGCGAACACCACCTGCTGCCGTTCGTCGGGGTCGCGCACGTCGGTTACCTGCCCGGCGATCGGATCCTGGGCCTGTCGAAACTGGCCAGGATCGTCGAACACTTCGCCTGCCGGCCGCAGGTTCAGGAACGGCTCACGAAACAGGTCGCCGACTGGCTCGACGAGCAGCTCGAGCCGCGCGGTGTCGGCGTCGTGATCGAGGCGGAGCACTCGTGCATGACCCTGCGCGGTGTCCAGGCCGCCGGTTCGAGCACCGTCACCTCCACCCTGCTCGGCACGCTGCGCGAAGACGCCCGTTCGCGCCAGGAGTTCTTCGCCCTCACCGGCATCAACGGCTGACAGCGGGCTCTTGCGCGTAGGCCGCGGAGACGACCTCGCGATCGAAAACCCGCCAGGTGAGCGCGGAAACGACCATCGCCACCACGAAGCCCACCCAGTAAGGCGTCGTCAGGCCGAACTCGGAAGCCACCACGCCACCGAGCAGCGCGCCGAAGCAGGTCCCGCCCGCGACGATGAACAAGCTGGTACTGCCGACGCGGCCGAGCATCTCCGGCGGGGTGAGCCGCTGGCGCAGGGAACTGCCGACGATGCCCCACAGCGCGCCGTGCACCCCGAACAGGAACAACGTCACCCCGACCACCGGCGCGCTCGTGCTCGTCGCGAGCACCAGATGGGTCCCGGCCTCGACCAGCAGCCCGATCCTCAACGTCCAGGTCGGCGTGCACCAGGCGATCAGCCGGTCGCCCGCGACCGAGCCGAGCAGCCCGCCCACCGCCATGCAGGTGAAGAGCAAGCCGTACCCGACGGCCCCCAGCTGAAGCCGTTCCTTGGCCAGCAGCACCAGTATCGAGGTGGCCGCCACGAGCGTCACGTTCAGCAGGCCGATCAGCCCGACCATGGTCCGCAGCAGGCGCTGGCCCGCGAGCCAGCGGAACCCTTCGGCCACCTCCGCCCGGATCGAGCGCCGCTTCACCGGCTCGCCGGGGCCGTCGTCGGACCGTGGCCGGTAGGCGCCCGCGATCAGTCCGAGCAGAAGGGCGCTGACCGCGTACGTCCCGGCGTTGACGTAGAACGGGATACTCGCCGCGACACCGAACAGGAGCCCGCTCAGCGGCCCGGAGAGCATGCCGTGGGTCAACGTCGTCCCGGCGTACAGCCGCCCGTTCGCCCGCTCCAGCAACGCCTTCGGGACGATCGAGGGCAACATGGCCCCGCTCGCCGTCCGGAACACGACCTCACCCGAGTTG
This sequence comes from Amycolatopsis sp. lyj-84, assembly GCF_046549075.1. Taxonomy (NCBI): domain Bacteria; kingdom Bacillati; phylum Actinomycetota; class Actinomycetes; order Pseudonocardiales; family Pseudonocardiaceae; genus Amycolatopsis; species Amycolatopsis sp. lyj-84. The sequence continues at coordinate 286,705 of NZ_JAJPWO010000006.1, read as the reverse complement.
ATCACGAAGAGGACGGCGTACACCAGGGCGACACTGGCGTTCCCCGTCGTGATCGCGACCGCCAGCAGGGCGACGGCGGGGACGCGGATCCAGTCGAGCGTGATCATCAGTTTGCGCCGGTCCACCCTGTCGACCAGCACCCCGCCCGGCAGCGAGAAGAGCAGCCAAGGCAGCCACGCCACCGCGAACCCGCCCGAGACCACGAGCGGATCGTCGGTGCGGGACGCGATCAGCAACGGTGCCGCCACCGTCGCGAGACCGCTGCCCAGTGCGGAGGTCGTGCTCGCCGCCCAGAGTTTGACGTACCTGCCGTCCAGCCGCTCCCCCGTCATGGAATCCAACGTAGCGAGCGGTGACCGAGCGGAGGCGGAGTTTCACCCACAGCTGAGCAGCGGACCTCTAGACTGCCCTTCCGTTCGGCCTTGGGAGGGGACCGCGGATGGTGCTGGTGCGCGACGTCGATCCGTCGATTCTGCTGAAGGGCAAGCCACGGGGTTCGAGTCTCGGCCTCTACCTACCTCGCGATATCGACGGAGACCTCAGGTCCACACTGTCGACCGCACGGTTCACGCTCATCGTGTTCGAGACCAACTCGGGCGCCCGGCGCTCGGCCTACGAAGCCCTGCTCGCGGTGCTCCCGCAGACTGAGCTGATCGTCGAACCCGAGATCAACGATCTCGCGCTCGACCGGGATGCCGCCCCGGCCGTGATCTGGCTCGACAACAAGCTGCCCCAGGTCATCGGCCGTGAACCTGCCATCGTCGAGAACTGGCTCGCCAGAGACCCCGCCCGGCGCGTGCTCGGGCTGGTGGGCGCCAGCAACTTCGAGAACCCGAACCTGCGCCGCGGCATCGATCGCCTTCGCCCCGCGGTCCATCGCATCCTGCCGGAACTCTCCACGAAGGAGCGGACCACCGCCGAGCGGATGCACAACTGGCCGCACGCTCTCACCATCGAGGAACTCACCCGCGCACGCGTCACGAACGCGGCGGCGGTCCCCGACCCCTTCGCCGCCCACGTCGCCGACTACCGGCCCGACACCGACGACGGCGTCGACCGCCTCGGTATCGGCCCCGACGTGCGCATGCTCGCGGACCTGGTCGTCTCCAGGATGATCACCCCTCCCCTGTCGATCGGCCTGTTCGGCAGCTGGGGTTCCGGCAAGAGTTTCTTCATGCGCCAGATGCAGCTGCGCGTCCGCGAACTCGCCGATTCCGCGCAGGAGGCCGAAACCGTGGCCGGCGCGCACGGGAAAGCCGTGTCGTCCTACTGTTCGAGCGTCCGCCAGATCAGCTTCAACGCCTGGCATTACAGCGAAGCGAACCTTCTCGCCAGTCTCGCCACGCACATCTTCGACAACCTCGCCGCGAGCGGCGCCGAGAACGACCTCCAGCGTCAGGCCGACGCGCTCGCCGAACGCCGCAAGACCGAGAAGACCCTCCTCGGCAGGCTCAGCGCGGTCCGCCTCGAACGCAGAACCCTGACCGCCCAGCAGAAACAAGCGAAGCGAAGGCGACGGAAGCCGCGTGACTACGTCCGCGCGGTCTTCGACAGCCTGACCGACGCGGACAAGGCCTGGATCGCATCCCGCCTCGGCGTCGAACGGCCGACTGCCGAAGATCTCGAACGCCTGGCGCAGGAGACCGGCGGACTGCGTTCGGACGTCGCCGAATTCTGGCGACGGCTGCGGCAGGATCCGGTTCCGCTGCTGATCCTGATCGGCGGGCTGGTGACGGTCCTGGTCGTCACGTTGCTCGTCGGCCGGACGCAGGTTTCGGGCGTGCTCGGCGGGCTCACCCTGGCGAGTTCCGCGCTGACCGTCGTCCTGCGGATGCGCGCCAGCGCGGGCCGGATCCACGAGGCGCTCGGCAAACTCGGCGGTCCGTCCGAAGAGGACGAAGAGACCGAGAGGCGCCTGGCAGAGCTGGACGCGGAATCCGAAAGGCTCGAAAAGGCGGTCACCGAACTCGCGCCGGGGCTGGACCTGGTGTCGTTCGCCGAGTCCCGGGTTTCGGACTACGTCGAGCATCTGGGTGTGGTCTCGCTGCTGCGCAAGGATCTCGAGACGTTCGCGACCATGCTCGCCGAAGTCCCGCACGGTTCAGGGAAGATCGAACGGACCGTGCTCTACATCGACGACCTCGACCGCTGCCCGCCCAAGGTCGTCGTCCAGGTCCTCGAAGCCATTCATCTCCTGCTGGCGCTGCCGGTGTTCGTCGTCGTGGTGGGCGTCGACTCCCGGTGGCTGAAGAGAGCCGTCGAGCAGCACTACGAAGAGATGCTCGGCGACGATCCGGAAACCTTCGCCGAGAACTATCTCGAAAAGATCTTCCAGGTGCCGTTCACGTTGTCCCCCATGGACGATCCAGGGTTCGCGGGGCTCGTGCGCGGGCTCGCCGCCACCGAGGGTCAGGACGCCACGCCGGTGTCCAGGCCCGCCGAAGCGGATCAGGCCACCGAATCCCGCTCTCCGGCCGTGTCCGGGCAGGCTCCTCCTCCCGAGGAAGCACCGGAACCGTCGTCCGAACAGTCCACAATAGACCTTCGACCTCCTCGGCTGGTGATCTCACTGGCGGAGCTGGACTTCCTGGCGACGCTCGCCCCGCTCGTCCGGTCGCCGCGGGCCGCGAAAAGACTCCTGAACCTCTACCGGCTGCTGCGGGCGCGGCTCGCCGGCGAGGACTTGGCCGAGTTCCTCGCCGGCGGCGACCGCGAGGCACCCTTTCGCGCGGTACTGGTCCTGCTGTCCGTGCTCGTCGGGTATCCGGAGGTGGCGTCCTGGTTCTTCGCCGCACTCGCCGGGCTGGACCCCGACGACAGCGCGCTCGAAATCGTGTCGTCACTGAACGACCACGAACTGCGGCCGAAGGTCGAACGCGGCCTCGTCGGCGGCTCGTGGCCGGAGCTGGCCGTGTCCTATCAGCGCTGGTTGCCGTTGGTGAACCGGTTCTCGTTCGCCCGCGACGACTGATCCCGCGACCGCTCGATGTCCGGCCCCCGGTAAAGCCGCTCCGGGATCTGCGCCAGCGTCGAGGGATGGACCTGCGGGCCGAGGCCGTAGAGCTTCTGGAAGCTCATGATCAGCGGCCGCCACCGGTCGGGGTCGATCCTGTCGTCGGTGCCCGGCATCCGCACCTCGTCGTGGACGTGGACGCGCTGCACACGGACCTCGAACACGAGGACACCGCCGCGTTGCGCCGCGTCGTCCTCGGCGAGCGGGTGGACCGCTTCGACGACGGCCTCCATCGTCACCGGGCATTCCGCCACCCGCGGCGGTCGGACCGTCTCCGAGGCGACCGGGGTCAGGCCCGCCCTGCCGAACTTGTCCGCTTCGTGCCGGTAGCCGCGCTGGTACTTGCGGGCCGGGACGGGATCCGACCCGGTGGTCAGGGCGAGCTTGTCGACCGCGGCCGCCAGATCGTCGGAAGGGAGATTCAGAACACATTCACGGTTGCGCATGAGATTCTGCGCGGTCTTGGATTTCGCGCCCAGTCCGAGCATTCCCCGCCATCCGAGCCAGAACGCCGACGACATCGGGGCCAGGTTCGGGGAACCCGCCTGGTCGACGGTCGAAAGAAGCACCACAGGGGTGCCGAAGTAGAGGATGCCGGGCTCAATACGGGTGTGCGCGGTCTCGGCCGCTGACGTCGTAACTGTCACGTTCGTCAGCTTCTCCGCCTCGCGCGGCTGAGGCTGGCGTGAATCGGACGTCGCGATCAACACCGTCGGCGGACGGCTTGGCGCCGCCGGAACGCCTACCCTGTCCGTGATGGTTCCCTTGGGCGGACACGAACCCGGGGTCGTTCGGAGTATTGCGTTCGGCCGATTGCTGGTAGGTTCGCCGAACTCGAAGACGAAGGAGGCGCCGGCAGCTGCCCGGTCAACACCCGAACGCGCGTGGTGAGGCGAATCGCATGCGAGACGATGTGGTCCAGGCGAGCTCGATTCTCGGGCATTCTCCCGGCCAGGTTTGGGAAGTCATCGGCGATCCCGAGTCCTACTCGAGGTTCGTCGCCGAGATCAGCTGGTGCGAGGTTCGGCAGTCCGCCGAACGCGGACGCGGTCCGAAGTGCCTCATCCGCCTGGAGCCGCGGGCGGGAAAGCTCGTCGTCGGTGAAATCGAAGCCAGGGTCTGGCGGCCCGGCGAGCACGTCGTCTGGTGCGGCGTCGAAGACAACGGCAACTGGGTCTCGGTCGAGCTGAGGCAGGCTCCCGACAACGGCACGGAACTCGTCGCGCAGCTGATGCTTCCGGCCCGGCACGCGCATCTCGTGTCCGCCGCGTCGTTCAAACGCTCCGTCCGCGCGGTGGCCCGGCGGATCGATCTGCATCTCTCGGGCCGGGCGGCGTCACCGCAGGAAGAACCCGCGCACACCAAGGCGACCACGCTGCACACGGCGAGCACGCTGATCAAGGCCGGGGTGCTCGCGGCCGCGCGACCGGACAAGATCGCCAAGCAGCTCACGTCGCTTTCGCAGTGGGGCGCCACCGTCGCGGGCGGCTACACGGCCAACGCGGCCCGTGTGCCCGAAGAAGTCGCACTGCACGACGAGCGCAATGTCCGGACGTTCAAACAGACGGCTGATCGCAGCAACCAGCTCGCGAACGCGCTGGCGGCGCGCGGAGTCCGTTCCCGCGACCGGATCGCCTTGTTGTGCCGCAACCACGCCACGATGGTCGAGTCCCTGATCGCGTGCAGCAAACTCGGCGTGGACGCGATCCTGCTCAACACCGGGCTTTCCGCCGGCGCGGTCGCGGACGTCATCGGCCTGCACAAACCGGTCGCGGTGCTCGCCGACGACGAGTTCTCGCGGGTCATCGCCGACATCCCCGGCGATTTCCTGCGACTGTCCACCTGGCCGGAAACCGAGAACGGTTACCCGACGATCGATCAGCTGATCGCGGGGGTGCCCGCCACGAAACTCAAACCGGTGGACCGGATCGGCAGGCTCGTCGTCCTCACGTCGGGCACGTCGGGAACCCCCAAAAGCGCACGCCGCCCGACCCCGAAAGGGCTCGCGACGTCGGCCGCCATGCTGGACCGCATCCCGCTCCACTCCGGCGACCGTTTCGTGGTGGCCGCGCCGTTGTTCCACAGCTGGGGTCTCGCCGGGATGCAGATCGGGATGGCCGTGCGGGCGTCGTTGTCGCTCGTCCGCCGGTTCGACGCCGAAGAGATCTTGAGAACCATCGCCGAACATCGCTGCGGTGTGCTGTTCGCCGTCCCGATCATGTTGCAGCGCATCCTCGATCTGCCCGAGCGGGTTCGCGCCCGCTACGACCTGTCGTCACTGCGCATCGTCGCGAGCAGCGGATCCGCGCTGCCGGGGACGATCGTCACCGAGTTCATGGACACCTTCGGCGACGTGCTCTACAACTTTTACGGCTCCACCGAGGTTTCTTGGGCCAGCATCGCCACACCCGAAGACCTCCGCGCCGCGCCGACCACCGCCGGCCGCTGCCCGCCGGGCACCCGCGTCGCCATCCTCGACGACGATCACAACCGCGTCCCGCCGGGCTGGGAGGGGCAGATCTTCGTCGGCAACGACATGCTTTTCGAGGGCTACACCGACGGGGCCAGCGTGCCGCGCGCGGAAGAACTGATGGCGACCGGCGACGTCGGCTACCAGGATGCCTCCGGACGTCTCTTCGTCACCGGCCGGGCGGACGAGATGATCGTGTCCGGCGGGGAGAACGTGTCCCCTCGCCCGGTCGAAGAGGCCATCGTCGCGCTGCCCGGCGTCCACGAAGCGGCCGTGATCGGTGTGCCGGATCGCGAGTTCGGGCAACGGTTCGCGGCCTACATCGTCCCGAAACGCGGCGCCAGGATGAGCGCGGAAGACGTCCGCGCGTACATCCACCGGAGGCTGGCGCGCTTCGCGGTGCCGCGGGATGTGTACTTCGTGGAGGAACTCCCCAGGAATGCGACCGGGAAGGTGCTCAAGCGGCTGCTGAAGGACGAGACCTGGCCGATCGACCAGTAACGTCCTTTGTGGACCGGTCCTCGTGAGTGGCAAGGAACGGTTATTGAGGGGTAAGTCAAGGTGGCGTGTTCCGGGGGCGAGACCGGTGACGGGATGAAGCGTCCTTCGTCGCGTCCGATGCTGAGCGGTCGTGTCGCGAAAGCCACTTTCGGGACGTCTGATGTCGCGAAAGTGGCTTTCGCGACACCCGTCCTGCGAACGAAAGACGGCACGAGCACGCCACGTTTACCCTTTCCGCCACTAGAACCGTCTTTACCACTCACGAGAGCCAGCGCAGGCTCAAGCCGGAGGCGGCAACGGCGAGACCGACACGATGCAGTACCGGTCGTCGCCTTCCCGCCGGACCTCCATCGTCGCGGTGAAGTCCGTCTCGTAGTTCAGCGTTCCGCTCATCGTCACCGAGATCAGGTCCGGGCTCACCTGCTTCGGGTCCTTCGCCGTGAGCGAAGCGTTCCGGTCGCCGAAGGCCTTCGCCGCGGTCCGGACAGCGTCCTTGGAATCCGCGCAGGCCGATTCGGCGGCCCTGTCGGCCTCGTCGCCGAAGACAGCGAGCATGAACTTGCCCGCCAGCACCGGGCCCCAGTCGAGGCTGAGCGGGGCCTGCGTCGCGCTCGCAGACCTCGAGGGCTTGTTGTCGCTCAGCAGGAAACCGGGTGCCACGAACGCGAGGATCACGAAGACGACCACCACGAACACGCCGCCGCCGGCGATGAGCCCGATCAGCAGGCCGTTGCCCTTTTTCGGCGGCGGCTGCTGCCCCGGGAACTGTGGACCGCCGTAGCCGGGGGGCGGATATCCTTGCTGCGGGTACTGCTGCTGGGGATAGCCCTGCTGCGGCTGGCCCCACTGAGGTCCTTGAGGCCCCTGCGGACCCTGTGGACCCTGTGGATACGACATCGGCGTTCCTTCCCCCGAACGAGCTGTCCGGCGAATCTACCGTCCCCTTCGGACGGTCAAAAATCAGCTCCGGAGCCTTTAGACTCGGCCCATGAAACGACTGGTGGTCGTGGTCTTCGACGGGGCTTCACTCGGGGCGATGTCCTTCGCGTTCGGTGTCTTCGACATGGCCTCGCAGTTCGGGGAACTACCCGACCTCGAGATCAGGGTCGTCGGCGGCGAACCGGGCACCGCGCTGCGTGGTGGTGGGCTGACCGTTCCGGTCCCCGAGGATCTCGGTGCCATCCGGGAGGCGGACCTGGTGCTGGTCCCGAACTGGCGGTCGCCGATGGAGGATCCGCCGGAAGCGGCGCTGGAGGCGCTCCGAGCCGCGCACGACCGGGGCGCCCGGGTGGCCGGACTGTGCAGTGGCGCCTTCGTGCTGGCGTCCGCCGGGCTGCTCGACGGTCGTCCCGCGACGACGCACTGGGCGATGGCGCCGCTGCTGGCGGCCCGCTTCCCCGCCGTCCGCCTCGACGAATCGGTGCTCTACATCGACGACGGCGACATCCTGACCTCGGGCGGCGGAGCCGCGGGGATGGATCTCGGCCTGCACCTCATCCGCTCGTGGTGTGGCGCGGAGGTGGCGAACCGGCTGGCGAAGGGCATGGTCGTCCCACCGCACCGGCCCGGCGGGCAGGCGCAGTACATCGAATCGCCGATGCCGGAACTCGACGAGGGCGACCCGGTCTCGGAGACGATGGCGTGGGCGCTCACCCGGCTGGACACCGCGCTCCCGGTCGACGAACTCGCCAGGCGGGCGCTCATGAGCAGGCGCAACTACGACCGCCGGTTCCGGGAGATCACCGGCGCCGCGCCCGGCACGTGGCTCACCCACCAGCGGGTCATCCGCGCCCAGCAGCTGCTCGAATCCACCGACCTCCCGGTCGACGAGATCGCCCGGTACTGCGGGTTCTCCTCCTCGGCCGCGCTCCGGCCGCATTTCCGGCGGCAGGTCGGGGTCACGCCGGTGTCCTATCGGGAGACGTTCGGGACCCGGCTCGGTGTCCTGGAGCCCATGCTGTCCTGATCGGGCTGTCTCAAAACTGACGCCGGTTGGCGAAAACACCGCTCACGGTGAAGGGCCGCGACGGGCCACGATCGGAGCATGACCGAAGACAGCCGTTCCTTCCTCAACCGCCGGTCCATGCTCACCCTCGGCGCGGGTGCCGCGGCCGCGCTGGTGGCCTCGGGTGGCATCGCCGAGGCGGGCCAGTCCGGTAGCCCCGGCGACGCCGAACTCGCCCGGTCCCTGCCCGGCGGTTTCCGCAGTGCGTACGCCCAGGTCAACGGCGTGCGGCTGCACTACGTCGCCGGTGGCCGGGGCGAACCGCTGATCCTGCTGCCGGGCTGGCCGGAGACGTGGTGGCAGTACCGCAAGATCATGCCCACGCTGGCGAAGCGGTATCGCGTGATCGCCGTCGACCTGCGGGGCATGGGCGGCTCCGGCAAGCCACAGGACGGGTACGACAAGAAGACGATGGCCCGCGACATCTTCGAGCTCGTCCGCTCGCTCGGCTACCGGCAGGCGCATATCGCCGGGCACGACATCGGCGCCATGGTCGCGTTCAGCTTCGCCGCCAACCACCCGGAGGCGACGAAGACCGTCACGCTCATGGACGTCTCGCACCCCGACGAGAGCCTGTACCAGATCCCGATGCTGGCCCCGCCCGGCCAGCCGGTGCACGTCTGGTGGTTCGCCTTCAACCAGGTCGCCACCCTGCCCGAGCAGCTGGTGGCCGGCCGGGCGCGCTTCCTCGGCGACTGGATGTTCGACCATCTGGCGGCCGATCCGGCCTCGATCGGCGACCGGGACCGCGCGATCTACGCCGCCGCGTACGACCGCCCGGACGCGATCCGCGCCGGGAACGGCTGGTACCGGGCGTTCGGCAAGGACATCGAGGACCAGAAGGCCTACGGGAAGATCGCCGCGCCGATGCTGGGGCTGGGCTCGGAGTTCAACTACGACTACCTCGCGGCGGTCCTGCCGTCCAAGGCGGTGGACGTCCGGGTGCGGAAGGTCGCCGGTTCCGGTCACTTCGTCGCCGAAGAGCAGCCTCGGACGGTCATCGACGAGTTGCAGGCCTTCCTCGGGTGAGGCTTATACCCCGAATGGGTCAACGACGCCCTCCGAACCGCCCCGTTCACTCGGTCAGGTGAAAGACGCAGCCACGCGTCATTCTCGCGACGGGGTTCCCTCTTCTCTGGTGTGTCGGTACCGGCCGGGCAGCCCCCCGAACGGCCGGTACCGACACGGAAGTAGTCAGCTCAACCGATCCACCAGCGGGCCTTGTAGATCCACGCGCCGTGCAGCGCCAGCTCGGCGCGTGGAAAGGCCAGCCGGACGGAGTCCGTGCACCAGGTGCACAGGTGCCCGTCCTGGATCGAAGCCGTCAGGACCTGCCCGGTCCGGGGATTCGTCGAAACACTCTTCACGTGCGGCCGGTCGATCTCCCTCGCGCCCGCGTACCGCTGGGTGAACCGGCCACTCGTCTTCGAGAACTGGTACACCCCGGCTTCCGTGGTCACCCACAGCAGGTCCGGCCGGTGCGGAACCGGCTGGAGGTCGTGACCGCCCTTGCTCGGGACCGGAACGGACCGTTGCCCGGTGATCACCGGCGCGGCGGGGGTCCCGCCGACACTCAGCGCGACGAGCGCGTCGGTGCCCAGTGCCCACAGCACGTTCCGGCCGGCGTCCCACACCACGCCGTGCGCCCCCACCAGCGGATACTCGGCGTACGTCTTCGAGCGCTGCCCCTGCGAGGCGGTGTAGACCCGCACCCAGCCGCCGGTGCTGGCCGCCACCGCGACGTTGCCGTCCGGCAGGAGTTCGATGCTGTGAGGATTGGCCGGTCCGCCGACGTCCGCGGCCCAGTAGGCCCGGTCGCCCGCCGGGTACGGCACGACGGCCGCGAAACCGCCGGACGCCGACGTGAGCAGGTACTTCTCGCCCCCGCGTTCGGCGAGCTTCGCGTCGCTCGGGTTGCTCCACGATCCCGCCAGATCGGCCAGCCCGTTGGCGGCGTTCGGCGCCCACGACCAGCTCACCTTCCGGTTCTGCCAGGAGGCGCGGTCGGCGGGCAGGACCAGGATCCGCTTGGACGCCTGTTCGGTGATGACGATCGAGCCGCGATCGCGGGCGCCCGCGTCCGCCACCGCCGGCGCGGACCCCGCCACCGAAAGGCCCGCGATGGCCAGCGCCACCAAGGATTTCCGCATGATCTTCATACGGAGACTGAATCCGCCCCGGATGACGGCCGCGTGGCGGTGACCGGAAACGTGGGTGTCGACGAGATGACCCCGGGTCAGAGCGTCGCCCCGGATCGCCGGAGCATCACCTCGTCGACCTGACGGCGTGCCGTCATCGGCGCCGGGCGGCCGTAGCCGAGGCGCAGCACCGCATGCGGGCGGCCGAGGTCGGCGAAGATCCGGTCCAGCGCGGTCCGCGTCTCCGGGGTTTCGAACGGCCTGCCGACGAACGACGTCGCGAGACCGGCGGCCGTCGCGGTCAGCAGCACCCGCTGCAGCACCATGCCCGCCCGCAGGTCCGCGGCGGGCCCGCCTGCCGCGGTCAAGATCGCGCCGAGCACCGGCTCACCGCCTTCGGGCTCGGCGGCGAGGAAGGACTCCTGCGCCGGGATCCCGTGCGGTGACGGCGGTCGGGTCGGTGCCGGGACGCCGTCCGGCGCGTTCGCCGCCCGCCGCGTCCACAGCGCGATCTCCGCCTGGAAGGCGCCGTTGCGCGCCTGTGCCGCCTCGGCCCGGTGCAGCACGCGCGCGACCGCGTTCGCCCGGTCGCCGCGGCCGAACAGCTCCAGCAGCCCGCCTTCCACCAGCGCGGCCGCCCGCAACGTCGTCCGCGCCCACGCGGGTACCGGCCGGTCCAGGAACGGACGGCGGTTCGTGTGACGGCGGAAGACGGCTTCGGCCAGTTTTCGCTCCTCCGGCGAGGAAAACCGGTCACTGTCGATCAGGAGTCCGGCGAGCAGGTCCGGCTCCTCCGGCCTCGGCAGCACCCGCAGGGAGAGCGTCTTCCCGTTGGACCGCAGGGAAACGATCAGGTTGAACACCGCGGCGCCGCACGAAAGCCGTGCCTCGCGGGCGGCCGGGTCGGCGATCCGGAGCACCCTGGTGCGGTCGAGCCACACCTCGATCCGGTCCCGGTCGACGACGAACCGCCAAGGCTGGGTGTTGAGCGGGGACGGCGCGCGCACGGCCGCCGCCACCGCCTGGTCGACGTGGTTCGGTAACGGGATCTTCATCGTGGGCTCCGGGGGAAGAGGGTTGATCCACCTTCGGCCGGGGTATCCGGCGACCGCAGCGGCCGCCGGTCACGAATTCCGAGGACTTTCGCCCCCGATCCCGGTGAGCGAGGACTTAGGACCCTGTGCCACGAGCGGCCGCGATGGGAGTCTCGATGACCGGAACGGAGCCGACGATGACCGACGACAGCGGCAAATGGACCATTGACGTTTCCCTGCAGCACGGGCCGTACCGGGTACGAGCGGAGGCGTTGCTCCGGCTCGAAGACGGTGGCGAGTTCGTCGGCGTCGGACTCGCGCACGGCGGGCTGAGAGAGAGTTCGCTCTCCCAGGTCGGTTCCTATCTCGCGGTGGCACGGGCGCTTTCGGACCTCACCGCGGAACTGCTGGAGACCGTCGCCTCCGACGTCGACGCCGAAGTCTCCCGGTCGATCGAAGTCGACGGAATCCTCGCCGCGCAGTCGTCGAACTGACCGCGGTCATCGCAAGGGGGCGGACCACTCGACCCGGGTGCCGCCCTCTTCACGCGTCTCCGCCCGGAACGTCCCGCCCGCTTTTTCCGCGCGGTCACGCAGGTTTCGCAGCCCGCCGAAGCCGCCGGTCGCGTCACCGATCCCCGCACCGTCGTCGGTGACGACGATCCGCAGGACGTCGTCCTTCACGGCGACGCTCACCGAAACACCGCTCGCCCGGGTGTGCCGCACGACGTTGCCGACCGTCTCCCGCACCACCGCCTCGGCGTGTTCCGCGAACAGGAAGGGAATCGAGTCGAGCGGTCCGGACAGGCTCACCGTCGGATGGATCGCGGTGTCGTCGGTGAGTTCGGCGATCGAGTCGTAGAGGCGGTGCCGCAGCCGCACTCCTTGCTGGCCCGCCTCGCCGCCGTGGAGATCGAAGATGGCCGTGCGGATCTCGTGCACGATCTCGTGCATCTGGTCGATGCTGTCACCGATCCGCCGCTGCAGTTCCGGTGACCGCGCCCGGCGGTGCGTGCTCTGCATGGCGAGGCCGACCGCGAACAGCCGCTGGATCACGTGGTCGTGCAGATCCCTCGCGATCCGGTCCCGGTCGGCGAGCACGTCGATCTCCCTGGCCGTGCGCTGTTGCGCGGCGAGCTGAAGCGCGAGCGCGGCCTGGTCGGCGAACGAGGCCACCACCGGCAGCTGGGCGAGCTCGAACGGGACCGAACCCGGATTCCGCACCGCCATCAGCACCCCGGACGTGCGTTCCCGCGCCCGGAGCGGCACCACGAGCGTCGGGCCGAGGCGGTATTCCCCGTCGTCGCCCAGCACCAGTTCCGGCACACTGCGCGGTGTCCGATCGCGGTAGACCGCTCCCGGCAACGAATCCGCGACGCTGATCCGCGTCCCCGTCAGTTCCGCCGACCGTGCGCCGGAGCAGACGGCGATGGTCAGTTGGTCGGCCTCTTCCTCCCCTGCCCGGCCGACGTCGAGCCTGCCGGGACCGGGCAGGGCCAGCAAAGTGAGGTCGGAGCCGGTCAGTTCCAGTGCCCGGCTCGCGATCAGGTTGAGGGCGTCGACGGGATCGGTGCCGCCCAGCAGTTCCGTGGTCACCTCGCTGGTGGCGGCCTGCCACTGCTGCCGGATCCGGGCCTGCTCGTAGAGGTGGGCGTTCTCGATCGCGATCCCGGCCGCGGCGGCGAGCGCTTGGACGACCACTTCGTCGTCGTCGGTGAAACTCTCCCCGCGTTTTTCGGTGAGATAGAGATTCCCGAACACCTCGTCGCGTACCCGGATCGGCACGCCGAGGAAGGAGCGCATCGGCGGATGGCACGGCGGGAACCCGACGGACGCCGGATGCCGCGAGATGTCGGCCAGCCGCACCGGTTTCGCCTCGTCGATGACGAAACCCAGCAGACCGTGGCCCTTCGGCAGATGCCCGATCTGTTGTTTCGTCTCGCCGTCGATACCGAGATAGACGAATTCGGCGAGCGAACCGTCGTCCGCGATCACCCCGAGAGCACCATAAGTGGCCTCGCCGAGGTCGATCGCCGCCTGGACGATCCGGCGCAGTGTCGCGTCCAGTTCGAGCCCTGACGCGACGGCGAGCACCGCTTCGAGCAGGCCGTCCATCTTGTCGCGCGTGCCGATGAGCTGTTCGATGCGGTCCTGGAGATCCCGCAGCACCTCACGAACCCGCAGCTGGGAAAGCGCGCCGGAGATCCGGTCGTCACTTCCGCCGAGCCGGTCATGAGCCGACATCCTGCTGCGCCTCCGAAGATCGGGACGACTCCCGGCCGTGGTGACTTTCTCCTCTTTCGGCCCCGTACCGCGGACGGGGACCGTCTCATCGAGACAACCGTATTGCCCGTGGAGCGACAGCGGGGGAAACCATGACCTTACAAGTCACCAAGGTCGGGCGTTTGAACTCCGATCAGGTGAATTCCGTGCTCCGGTCGGCGATGCTGGCCCCGTCGACGCACAACACACAGCCATGGCTTTTCCGGTGCACCCGGACCGGGATCGAACTCCACGCCGATCCGCGCCGTATCCTCCCGGTCACGGATCCGGACGGCCGTGAACTCGTCCTCTCGTGCGGTGCCGCGCTGTTCACCCTCCGGACGGCGATCCACGCACTGGGCTTCCATCCGGCGACGACCCTCCTGCCGAGCCGCGCCGATCCCGATCTGCTGGCCGTCGTCCGCCCGCTCGCCGAACGCACGCCCGATCCCCAAGCAGCACGGCTCGCCGACGCGATCCCCCGCCGCCGGACCAACCGGAGGCCGTTCCGGTCCGGTGCCGTCCCGCGGTCCATGCTCGCCACGCTCCGCCACGCCACCGAACTCGAACACGCGTGGATGCCGAGCCTCGACGCCGAACAGTGCCGTGTCCTGCTCGACCTCACCGCCCGCGCCCACCGCGATCAGCTCGCCGATCCCGCTTTCCACGCCGAACTCGGCCGCTGGACCGGACTGGGCGCGAGCACTCGCGACGGGGTGCCCGCCTACGCGACCGAGGGCGCCCCCGCCGACGAAAGCTGGCTCCTCGAGGAATTCGGCGCCACGCACACCGGCACGCGGCCGGATCCGCTGGTGGTGGTGATCGGATCGCTGACCGACGAACGACTCGACCGGCTGCAGGCGGGGCAGGCACTGCAACGGGTGCTGCTCACCGCGACCGGCGCGGGAGTCGACGCGTCGTTCATCTCGCCGCCGATCCTGGTCCGCGCGGCACGCGCCGAACTCCGGCGTCTTCTCGGCTGCGGGGTGTGGCCGCAGGTGCTGCTGCGGGTCGGCTACGGATCTCCGCTGCCGTGGACGCCGCGACGCCCGCTGGAGGACGTCCTGCTCGAAACGCTGGTTTCCGCCTGAGCCCGCGGCCGGTCAGGGGCGCCGCAGTTCCGTGGCCAGCACGGCCGCCTGGGTGCGCCGCTGCATCCCGAGTTTCGTCAGCAGCCGGGACACGTAGTTCTTGACGGTCTTCTCGGCGAGGAACATCCGTTCGGCGATCTGCCGGTTGGTCAGTCCCTCGCCGATCAATTCCAGCAGCGTGCGCTCCTGCTCGGAAAGCCCGGCGAGCGGGCCCTTCTTCGCGGCGTCGTCGCGGAACTTCGCCATCAGCGTCGCGGCGGCGCGCGCGTCCAGCAGTGACCGGCCGAGACCGACCTCCTTGACCGCGGCCACCAGGTCCATTCCCCGGATGTCCTTGATGACGTAGCCGCTGGCGCCCGCCATGATCGCGTCCAGCATCGCCTGCTCGTCGGTGTAGGACGTGAGCATCAGGCACTTCAGTTCGGGCATCTTGGACCGCAGTTCCCGCGCGAGCTCGACACCGTTGCCGTCCGGCAGCCGCACGTCGAGCACCGCGACGTCCGGCCGCAGCGCCGGAATCCTCGCCAGCGCTTGGGAAAAGGTGGCCGCCTGACCGACGACGCACAGGCCCGTGTCCTCCTCGAGCATGTCCGCGACCCCTCGACGGACCACCTCGTGGTCGTCGACCAGAAACACCCGGAGCATTCCGACCTCCACGGTTTCCCCTCCTGGTCTCTGAGCGTACGGCGCACGACCGGTCACTGCGACAGGCCAAAGGGCCTTGTTCGGCACCCGTTCGAGTGCCTGCCGCCGACCGGACCAGGTCCATTTGCATCATTCGAGTCAGGACGTTCTGTTCTTCCCGGACCAGTCGGCCACTGCGACGATCAGCCCATGTCCGAGACCACGCTTTCGCCGGCCCCTCCGTCCGGCTCTTCCGACCCGGCAGACGAGCTCGTGGCCATGCGCGACAGCGTCCGGTTCTACCGGGCCCGCGCCGAACAGCTCCAGTACGCGTTGGACCACCGGCTGCCCATCGAACAGGCGAAGGGAATTCTCGCCGAGCGATACCAAATCGACATCGACGCGGCGTTCGAGTTGCTGCGCTCGTTCTGCCGCAACAACAACATGAAGATCCACGACGTCGCCAGGACGCTCGTCGAACAGCCGAGCGAAGGCGACAGACGAGTACCTTGCTGAGCCACGCCAAGCTCGGAGGAGGGCCCGCGACCACCACCGGCTCCGCAGACACCGCGGGCACGGACTGGGTCATGAACCGAACGCCGCCCCCCAGACTTCGGGTGCTCGTCGCGGACGACAACCCGGTCATCGGCGATGCCCTGCGCGCCCTCCTGGAGACCGAGCCGGACATCGAGGTGGTCGCCGTCGCGCTGGACGCGGCCGAGGCGGTCGCGCTCGCGGAACTGCTGGTCCCGGAGGTCGCCGTCCTGGACGTCCGGATCCCCGGCGGGGGCGGCGCGTGGATGGCGAAGGAGATGCGGCGACGGGTGCCCCGCACGCGGTTGATGGCGTTCTCCGCGCACAGCGACACCCGGTCCATCGCCCAGATGGCGTCCGCGGGCGTCACCGAGTACCTCGTCAAGGGCAGCCCCAACACCGAGATCGTCGCGGCCATCCGCCGGGTCTGCGCGAACAGCGCCAACGGCACGGAGTAGCGCGGTCGTCAGTCCGCCAGCCAGCGTTCCATGCAGGCCAGCAGCTCCGCCGCGTTCACCGGTTTGGTGACGTAGTCGCTCGCCCCGGCGGCGAGACTCTTCTCGCGGTCCCCTTCCATCGCTTTCGCGGTCACCGTGATGATCGGCAGGCCGGCGAACCTCGGCATCTCGCGGATCGCCGCCGTCGTCGCGTGGCCGTCCATCTCCGGCATCATCACGTCCATCAGGATCAGGTCGATGCCGTCGTCGGACAGCAGTTCTTCGATGCCCTTGCGGCCGTTGGGCGCGTGCACGACCGACAGCCCGTGCAGTTCGAGCATCCCCGAGATCGCGAACACGTTGCGGGCGTCGTCGTCGACGAGGAGGACCTTGCGCCCTTGCAGCCGAGGCGGTCCGGCGGGCGGATCGGCGGGCATTTCGGTGACCTGCGCCGTCTCCGACGGGGTCACCTCGGGTTGCTGCATCAGCGGCAGGATGCCCTCGAGTTCGCTGGCCGAAATGTGCAGCATGATGCGTTCCCGCAGCATGTCCAGCGAGGGCAGCAGTTCGACGGGATGCACCCGCGCGTGCCCTTGCAGCAACCGGTGCTGCGCGGCGCTGAGCTTGCGGGTCGCGTGCGCCAGCACCGGGACCTCCACGGGACGCGGTCCGTCCGCGAGACGTTTGAGAAAGGTCAACGCGCCCGTTCCGGGGATGCTGGTGTCGAGTACGACGCAGCGGTAGTTGTCGCGTTTCAGTTCTTCGAACGCTTCCGCCGGATTGGCCACCGCGCGGACCTGGACCGAGCCGTGGTTGTCCGCGACATCGGCCGCGACCCCGCGGGCGAGCAGGGTCAGCAGGCTGTTCTGGTCACTCTCCACGACCAGGACCCGCCGCGCCGACCCAGCGTTGTCCACAGTGGACTCACCGGGGCTCGCGGGCACGGTGAACCTGGCTACCGGCAGGTAGAGGGTGAACGTGCTGCCCGTGCCCAGCACGCTGTCCGCCCGGATTTCGCCGCCGAGCAGGTACGCGACCTCACGGCTGATCGACAGGCCGAGCCCGGTGCCGCCGTACTTGCGGCTGGTGGTGCCGTCGGCCTGCTGGAAGGCGCCGAAGATCGAATCGAGGTTCTCTTCGGCGATCCCGATCCCGGTGTCGATCACGCTGAACGCCACCAGGGACTCGTGCCCGGCCGCGGAAGGCGAAACGATGGTGTCGACCAGTTTGACCCGCAGCTCGACGCTGCCGTCTTCGGTGAACTTGACCGCGTTCGACAGCAGGTTGCGCAGCACCTGCCGTAGCCGCTGCTCGTCGGTGAACAGCAGTTCCGGCACGTTGGGTTCCACCGTGACCTGGAAGTCGAGCCCCTTCTCCGCGGTCAGCGGGCGGAAGGTCGTGCCGACGTGGTCGAGCAGCTGCCGCAGCGGGAACGGCTCGTGATGGATGTCCATCTTGCCCGCCTCGACCTTCGACAGGTCGAGGATGTCGTTGATCAGCTGCAGCAGGTCGGTGCCCGCGGACTGGATCACCTTCGCGAACTCGACCTGTTTGGGCGTCAGGTTCTGGGTCGAGTTCTGCGACAGGACCCCGGCGAGGATCAGCAGGCTGGTCAACGGGGTCCGGAGTTCGTGCGACATGTTGGCCAGGAACTCGGACTTGTACTTCGACGCCAGCGCGAGCTGCTGCGCGCGTTCCTCGATCTCCTGGCGCGCCTGCTCGATTTCGAAGTTCTTGACCTCGATGTCGCGGTTCTGCCGCGCCAGCAGTTCGGCCTTCTCCTCCAGTTCCGCGTTGGATCGCTGGAGTTTCGCTTGCTGCGCTTGGAGTTCCTCCGAACGTGCCTGCAGTTCCTCGGCGAGCCGCTGGGATTCCTCCAGCAGGGAGTCGGTCCGCGCGTTGGCGATGATCGTGTTGACGTTGACGCCGATGGTCTCCATCAGCTGTTCGAGGAAGTCCTTGCGGACGGCGGTGAACTCACCGAACGACGCCAGTTCGATGACGCCGAGCACCTGGTCCTCGAAGACGATCGGCAGCACGATCAGGGTGACCGGCGGCGCTGAGCCGAGACTCGACGAGATCTTCACGAAACCCGGCGGTGTCCGGTCGACCACGATCGGTTTCTTGGTCTGCGCGGCCTGCCCGATCAGCGACTCCCCCATCGCGAAACCCGAGGGACTGTCCGGATCCTCGCTGTGCCCGTAGCTGGTGATCAGCCGCAGTCGCGTGCCGCTCTCGCCGGACTCGGTGAGGAACAACGTCCCGTGCTGCGCGCCGACCAGCGGGGTCAGCTCGTTCATGATGAGCGTGGCCACCACCCGCAGGTCACGGTGGCCCTGCATCAGGCCCGAGATCCGCGCCAGATTGGTGTTGAGCCAGTCCTGCTCCTCGTTCGCCCGCGTCGTCTCACGCAGCGATTGGACCATCGCGTTGATGTTGTCCTTCAGTTCCGCGACCTCGCCCTGCGCTTCGACGGAGATCGACCGGGTGAGGTCGCCGGTGGCCACCGCGCTGGTGACCTCGGCGATCGCCCGGACCTGGCGCGTCAGGTTCCCGGCCAGTTCGTTGACGTTCTCCGTGAGCCGTTTCCAGGTACCCGAAACGCCTTCCACTTCGGCCTGGCCGCCGAGCCGTCCCTCGCTGCCGACTTCGCGTGCCACGCGGGTGACCTCCGCGGCGAACGCGGAAAGCTGGTCGACCATCGTGTTGATGGTGGTCTTGAGCTCCAGGATCTCGCCCCGCGCGTCGACGTCGATCTTGCGGGACAGGTCGCCCTGCGCGACCGCGGTGGTCACCTGGGCGATGTTGCGGACCTGCCCGGTGAGGTTGTTCGCCATCGAGTTGACGTTGTCGGTGAGGTCCTTCCAGGTGCCGGCGACGTTCGGCACGCGGGCCTGCCCGCCGAGGATGCCCTCGGTGCCCACCTCGCGCGCGACCCGGGTGACCTCGTCCGCGAACGCCGACAGCGTGTCGACCATCGTGTTGATCGTCTGCGCGAGCGCCGCGACCTCCCCCTTGGCCTCGACGGTGATCTTCTGCGACAGATCCCCTCGGGCGACCGCGGTCGCGACCTGCGCGATGGAGCGGACCTGGTCGGTCAGGTTGTCGGCCATGACATTGACCGACTCGGTCAGCCCCTTCCACGTCCCCGACACCCCCTTGACGTCCGCCTGACCACCCAGCCGCCCCTCGGTACCCACCTCGCGCGCCACCCGCGTGACCTCGTCCGCGAACGACGACAGCTGGCCGACCATCGTGTTGATCGTGTCCTTGAGCTCCAGGATCTCGCCGCGCGCGTCGACGCGGATCTTCTGCGACAGGTCACCCTTCGCGACCGCGGTCGTGACCTCGGCGATCGAGCGGACCTGATCGGTCAGGTTGTCGGCCATGACGTTCACCGACTCGGTCAGCCCCTTCCACGTCCCCGACACCCCCTTGACGTCCGCCTGACCACCCAGCCGCCCTTCGGTGCCGACCTCACGTGCGACCCGCGTGACCTCGTCCGCGAACGACGACAGCTGATCCACCATCGTGTTGATCGTGTTCTTCAACTCCAGGATCTCGCCCCGCGCGTCCACGGTGATCTTCTGCGACAAGTCGCCCTTCGCCACCGCAGTGGCCACCTGGGCGATCGACCGCACCTGCGCGGTGAGGTTGCCCGCCATGAAGTTCACCGACGTCGTCAGATCCCGCCACGTCCCCGCCACCCCGGGAACCTGGGCCTGCCCGCCGAGCGCGCCTTCGGTGCCGACCTCGCGCGCCACCCGCGTGACCTCGTCCGCGAACGACGACAGCTGATCCACCATCGTGTTGATCGTGTTCTTCAACTCCAGGATCTCGCCCCGCGCGTCCACGGTGATCTTCTGCGACAAGTCGCCCTTCGCCACCGCAGTGGTGACCTCGGCGATGGAGCGGACCTGATCGGTGAGGTTGCCCGCCATGAAGTTCACCGACGTCGTCAGATCCCGCCACGTCCCCGCCACCCCGGGAACTTCGGCCTGCCCGCCCAGGCGTCCCTCGCTGCCGACCTCACGCGCCACCCGCGTGACCTCGTCCGCGAACGACGACAGCTGATCCACCATCGTGTTGATCGTGTTCTTCAACTCCAGCATCTCGCCCTTGACGTCGACGGTGATCTTCTGCGAGAGATCACCCTTCGCCACCGCTGTCGCGACCTCGGCGATGTCACGGACCTGGCCGGTGAGATTGCCCGCCATCGCGTTCACCGAATCGGTGAGGTCCTTCCAGGTCCCCGAAACCGAGGGCACCGCCGCCTGGCCGCCGAGCTTGCCGTCGGTCCCCACCTCGCGGGCGACCCGGGTGACCTCGGAGGTGAACAACGCCAGCTGATCGACCATCCCGTTGAAGACGACGGCCATTTCGTCCATCAGGACGTCGTCCTCTTGGGGCAGCCGTGTACTGAAATCGCCGTCACGAACGGCTTTCAACCCCTCCAGCAACCGTTGCAGGCCTTCGTCGTTGAGCGCCCCGCCCACACGGACCGCGTCTCTCGACGCTCGCTTGTTCCCCGGTTCCGGCATGGAGGTGCCTCCTTCTTTCGGGTTCCCCAGGTCCAGGGGGATACCGTCAGCTCCGCACGGGCCCGGGAAGGGCCAGCGGAATCCAGCAGGCCACGGACGTACCTTCACCCGGCCTGCTGGAAACCCGGAACCATCCTTGCGCCGCTTCCGCGCGTTCACGCATCGATGCCATACCGATGTGCTCGCCCGACATCGCTTCGTGAGAACTCTCGCCGCCCCGCTTCATCCCGTCACCGTTGTCGGCGACCTTCGCCAGCAGGCCGCCGTCCTTCCCCGTCAGTGACACCACGACCGTGGTGGCGTTCGCGTGCTTCCGCACGTTCACCAGCGCCTCCTGAAGAATCCGGAAGACGGTGACGACGAGGTCGGGCGGCGGTTTTCCGGTGAAGTCGTGGCGCAGCGTGCAGTCCAGCCCCCAGCCGGCGACGACCTCGTCGAGGTAGTCGCGGACGGAGGCGACCAGGTCCTCGTCGTTCAGCGCGGGCGGCCGCAATTGGGCGACCAGGATCCGCAGCCGCCGGATCGCCCCTTGAATCGCGTCGTCGAGTTGCATCAAAGCGGAATCCCGCCGTTGCGCGGCGAGCATCTGCAGCCGCATGCTCACCGCGATCATCGACTGAATGGAATCGTCGTGAACATCCCACGCGATACGACGCCGTTCGGTTTCCTGTGCCCGTACCAAATGCGCGAACGCCTGCCTCCGGCCCGTCCTTTCTTCCTGTGATTTGAGGCGTTCGGTGAGGTCGCGGGTGACTTTGCCGAAACCGACGAGGTCGCCCTGTCCGTCCCTCAACGCGGTCAGCACGGTGTTGGCCCAGAACCGTTCACCACCGCGGCGAACACGCCAGCCCTCGTCTTCATGGCTGCCCACCTCGGCGGCGATCAGCAGCTCCGCGGTGGGTTTTCCGTCGGCGATGTCGTCCTCGGTGTAGAAAACGGAGTAGTGGCTGCCGAGGATCTCCTCCTCGGAATACCCCTTGATCCGTTCCGCTCCCTGGTTCCAGCTGATCACCCGGCCGTCGACGTCCAGCATGTAAATGGCGTAGTCGACGACGCTGTGCACGAACAACTCGAAGAGCA
Organism: Amycolatopsis sp. lyj-84; assembly: GCF_046549075.1. Classification (NCBI taxonomy): domain Bacteria; kingdom Bacillati; phylum Actinomycetota; class Actinomycetes; order Pseudonocardiales; family Pseudonocardiaceae; genus Amycolatopsis; species Amycolatopsis sp. lyj-84. Next base: position 264,976 of record NZ_JAJPWO010000006.1, on the reverse strand, counting down.
CAGCACTGCGATGATCGGGCGCCGGTCCCGATGGCAGCTTGGCCATAGTGCAGCTTGGCACTCGGATACGCCCCGCCGCTACGGCCGTTCGAGGAGGCCATTCTTTCGCGCGTGCGCCACGGCTTCGAGTTTCGAATGGGTTCCGGTCTTCACCAGGATGCGTTGCACGTGATTCCGCACGGTATTGCGCGCGAGCCGCAACTCTTCGGCGATCCGGTCGGTTCCCGCCCCTTCGGCGATCAGGCCGAGCACCTGCCGCTCCCGCAGCGTCAGCACCGGGCCGAGCCTGCCGGAACTCCCGGCCAGCATGGCCAGGGCACCGCCGAGCAGTTCGGGGTCGATGATCACGTCCCCCGCCGCGACGGTGCGGATCGCCGTGACCAGCTCATCGAGGAGACCCGATTTCAGCAGCAGCCCGGCTCCGCCGACCTCGAGGATCCTGGCTGCGATGGCGCTGTTCGCGTCGCCGGTCAGCACGAGCACCCTGATCAACGGCGAAATCGCGCGGAACCTCGTGATCGCCTCGATCCCGTCGCCGTCCGGCAGCCGCCGGTCGAGCAGGACGATGTCGGGCAGGTGCTCCTCCGCCGCGATCATGCCGTGCGCGAGGGACTCCACCGAGGCCACCAGGTGAATCTCCGGGAATTCCTCGAAGGCCGCGCCGAGTGCTTCGGCCACCATCTTGTGGTCCTCGACGAGCAGCACCCTGATCGGGGCCGCGGCCGGGGGCATGGGCTGCGGGGAGGTCGGGTTAACCATGCACCTTCTCCGTCGATCGTGGTGTCGCCGGGACCCATTGTCCGGCAGATTCACGGAAGTCAATCCTGCTCGCGGCCGCATTCACCCTCGTGCCGGTCCGCCGATCAGGGCGACCGGGCAGCGCGCCCGGCTCAGCAGCGCCTGCGCTGTGCTCCCGAGCCCGCCGCCGGACGATCCGATCACGATCAGCCCCGCGTGCGGAACGGCCCGGATGAGCGCGCGGGCCACGTTGCGGTCACGGACGACCGCGAGCCGGAGGCCGACGCCGGGGTACTTGTCGCGCCAGGCCGCCATCCTGTCCTCCAGCGCGCGTTCCTCCGCCGCTTCGACACTCGCCAGGTCTGCGCCCGCCTCGAGAACGCCATCGTGCCAGGCGTGGACGACGACCAGGTCGGTGTTCCGCACCGAAGCGCTGTCGAGCGCGAAAGCAAGGGCGTGTTCGCTGTCACCGGACGGATCGACCCCGACGACCACTTCGCCCCGGCGCGGAGCGGTCAGCCCGCGGACAACGACCACCGGGCATCCCGCGTGCCCGGCCACCTCCGCGGCGACCGCGCCGATCGGCGCCCCGCGCAACGCGCCGAAACCGTGTGTTCCCAGCACCAACAGCGACGCCGACCGCGACGCCGCGACCAGTTCGCCCGTGATCTCGCCGAGTTTCACCTCGTGTTCGGTGGGCACCGCCGGTTCGGCTTCTTTCGCGACACTCGCGGCGGTGAGGTTGTCCGCCACGCCGCGATCCCGGCGACCGCTGTCGATGTGGAGGAGCTTCAGCGCGCTGTCCCGTCTCGCCGCCTCCCCCGCGGCCCAGCGCACCGCCGCCCGCGACGACTGCGAGGAGTCCACGCCGACGACCACGGCGGCGCGCCACTGGATCCCGGCCATCACCGGCCTCCCGTCTCGCCGCCGGCACCGGCGGACGTCCGCCGACAGCCTGCCCTCCGGCGTGACGCCGGCACAGGGCATGAAGTCCTTTTCCCAGAGGGGAAGACGGGAACCGCCGGACATTGTCCCACCGTCTCCGGCGAGTCCGGCCTTTCGACGCCAACCCGTGACACGCCGTACCCGATCGGCGACTTAGTGGGGTCTTTGTGCCCTCGATGCCACTACCTTCGGCGGTGACCGGAGCGGCCCGCGATGCCGCATCGTCGAAGGTGACGAACCGCCGGATCGGCGCAGGGGAAGGGTGACCGGGACGTGACAACGAGGATCTGCGAAACCCGACACCGTCCCGGCACGCACGCCGGTGCCCTCCGGGCACTGGTCTCCGCCGAACTCGAGAGGCTGCCGCGGCTCGCGGCGAAACCCGAGAAGCGGGCTCCCCTGCTCGACGACGTCCTGACCGCCTTCCGGCAGCTCGACGACGCCGCTCCGGCCACGCGGCCGCGGCGCCGGTACCACTTCCCAAGCTGGAGCCCGCGGGACCGGCGTGTCCAGCGGTTGCGCGGCTGGCTCAGCGGCGCAACCGGCTGAGACCCGGGCGGGCGCCCGTCAGACCGGGTGCCATCGGCCGATGTCGGCCTCCATCGGCACGATCCGGGTCAGCGACGAGCGGATCCTCAGTTCCGTCGCCCGGTCACGGCCGCGGGTCCCACGGGGCACGTAGGGGTAGAAGGCGCCACGCTCCCGGCGGTAGACCATCGTCAGCCTCGGATGACGCATGTCCCGCAGCTCGGCGAAATCGACCGTCGTGTGCAGCAGCCAGGACACGAAACCGGCCTGTGCGAGCCTGTCGTTGACGTCTACGAGGTCGTCGAGGAGCCAGCCGAGATCGCCGTTGTCCCGCCAGCAGCGCACGATCGTCCGCCCGTGCGCGTCGTGGGTGACCACGTTGCGGCGGACGGAGTCACCGGCGAGACCGGCGATGATCTCCGCCTCCGTGCCGTCGCCCGGACGCTCGCCGGCGACGAAGCAGACCGTCCCCGATCCCGTCGGCGCGAGCCCGTAACCGGTCCGCAGCGTCAAGGCCGCCGACCTCAAGTCCAGCAACGGAAGCAGGCTCGGCCGTACCGAGCGGCTCCTCCCCAGAAGGCTTCCCAGTAGTGCCATGACTTCACGCATCCTCTCATCTGCGTGAAGCCTTTCCGATCGCGTTCTCGCGCCCTAGGGCCGCACGGTCGCGCGTTCACCAGGACAAGTCCCCTGTTCAGGTGACCAACGGCCCTACCGGCACCTGCCGCCCGATTTTTTCGGCGGTCGTCACCGGTTTCGCGGCCGAAGGAGTTTTTCGCTGTCCACCGTGCCCTTCACGACCCCGTGCGCGACCTCCGACAGCTTCCGGTTCGAGCTGCGGGCGAAGGAACGCAACCGCTGAAACGCCGTGCTGACACTGATCCCGGCACGCTCGGCGAGCACACCTTTCGCCTGCTCGATGATGACCCGGCTGTCGAGCGCCCTCTGCAACTGCCCGGAAAGCGTCCGATAGTGACTCACTTCCCGTTGCTGGCGAAGGCACAGGGTCGCGACATCGGCCAGCGCCTGCCCCAGCCGGCGGTCTTCCGCGCTCAAGACCTCGGTTTCGGCACTCAGGAGGGTGACCGCACCGACGGTTTCCTCCATCATGCGCATCGGAAGAGCGGAAACCGCGGCATAACCCAATCCCACCATCCTCGCGACATAGGTGGGCCAGCGCGAAATCTCGGCGGACAAATCCTTCACGGCGACGTCGCTGCCGGTTTCGAACGACTCGAGCGCGGGGCCTTCCTCCACCACTGCGGGATATCGCGCCAGTTTCAGCCCCGGCAGGAAGACTTCCATCGAATCGATCGGCAGCAGCCGCACACATTCGCTGGACAACGTGTCCACGACCCGATCCGGTCCGAGATCTTCCGCCACACTCGCCGTCAGGCTCGCGAATGCCGCGCAGACCGCGGACTCCCTGTCCACCCCTGCGACGATGCCCTCGCGCCAGATATTCACTGTAGCGATTCTGGCCCCGCACCACGGCACCCGGCAACGACCAGATGGAGGATCCTGCACGAGGTCGTCACGGGGCGAGGCGACCGGATGATCTCGACGAGATAACAATCGTGGCGGTTCTCAGTGCCGCCGCAAGGAAAACGGCGGGACGGTGTTCGCCCGCAGTGCTCCTTCGTCCATAGTGGACTCTCCGATTCCCGCCTTGCCGATCTTCTCCGCGACGAAAGCGCCGGGATCGCCGAGGACGTCGGCCCTGCCGCTCAAAAACGCCCACTCGTGCTCGTCCGAACCGTAGTAGAGAACGGTCCCGAACGACTCGGTGAACCGGCGCCACGACGTGATCAGCGTCTGGTTGCGCCACAGCGTCGGACAGCCCCCTTGGCAGCCGACCACACCGCCCTCGGTGAGCAAGGCCGCACACCGGTTCAGGAAATCGGTGCCGTACAAGCGGTTGTGCTGCGCCGCCGGATCGTCGTTCTCGTCCGGCAGGTCGATCACGACCACGTCGTAGGTGTCCCCGCGTTCCCGCGCTTCGGCGAGGAACTCCCAGCCGTCACGGTAATGAACGCGGATCTTCCCTTCCCCGCGTTCGGCACGGGCCAGCTCCTCGAGCGTGTAGCCGTAGGGAAGGTGCTCGGCGCAGACCCGGACCGCTTCGGCGTCGATGTCGACGTGGTCGACCACCCCGGCCCCCGCGGCGACCGCGAGCTGGGAGGCGACTCCTTCGCTGGAACCGATGATCAGCACCCGCTCGACGCGATCCGCGAGCAGCAACGACGGGATCATCAGCGCTTCGTGGTACACGAGCTGGCTCAGCTCGGTGCTCTGCCGTTCGTCGTCGCAGAACAGGGAGATCCCCTGCGCGGTCCGTCCGATGAGGACGTTCTGGAACGCGGTGCGGCCCTCGAACAGGACCTCTTCGACGTCCCAGTTCCGGGTGAGCCCCGCGCCCATCGGCTCGACGATCACTCGTTGCGCCATCAGCCTTCTCCTCGTTCCACAGTGGACATCCGGACGGTACCGGCGCCCAGCATCTTCGCCAGCAGTGCCACGGCCCGCTCCGGATCCGCCCGGTCCCCGCAGGTGAACACGTCCACGAACACCGAACCGATCTCCGGATAGGTGTGCACGGACGCGTGCGACTCGGCCAGCAGCGCGAGCACGGTGACCCCTTGCGGGGCGAAGGCATGCGACACGACCTCGCAGACCGTCGCCCCCGCCTCGGTGACCGCGTCGGCGAGGGTCTTCTTCAGGAGCTCGGCGTCGTCGAGCAGCGACGGCTCGATCCCCTCGAACTCCGCGAGGACATGGCGGCCGGCGAACCGGCCGACGAGTGGTTCTTCAGCCGGCATCGGCGAACCTCCCCACACAATAGGTGCGCAACGGCTCGATTCCGTTGAAGGCGACGGACGAATAGCTGGCGGTGTAGGCCCCGGTGCCCGGGATGTCCAGCCGGTCGCCCGCCTTCAACGACTTCGGCAGCGCGCACGGCGTCCGCTGGTAAAGCACGTCGTCACCATCGCAGGTCGGCCCGGCGAGGACCACCGGCCCTTCCGGACCCTTAACGCCGACGGCCTCCAGCCGATACGCGACGGCTTCGTTCTCGCACTCCGCCATTCCGTTGTACCTGCCGACGTCGAGGTAGACCCAGCGGCGTTCGTCGGCGGCGGCGCGCGTGGTCACCAGGACCACTTCGGTCCTGATGAGCCCCGCGTCGGCGACGATCACACGGCCGGGCTCGAGCATCAGTTCCGGGCCGGGCAGGTTTTCCCGGAGGGCGGCGTGGATCACCGCCGCGTAGTCGGGCAGGGACGGTACGGGTTCCCGGTGCTCGGTGGCGAACCCGCCGCCGATGTTGAGCCGCTCCAGGCCGACACCGGCGTCGGCGGCGACCTTGGCCGCTGTCGCGATCCCGATCTCCCACGCGGCCGGATCCGGTTGCTGCGAGCCGACGTGGAACGCGATTCCCGGCCGCAGGCCCGCTTCCACCACCCGGCGGAGCAGCGTGGCGGCCACCGCGGGCTCACAGCCGAACTTGTGCCCGAACGGCGTGACCGAGTCCGGCCCGCCGGTCAGCAGCCGGACCGAGACCAGCGAACCGGGCGCGTGCTCGGCCAGGTTCTCCAGATCACCGGCGGAATCCGTGGTGAACTCACGGACTCCGCGCGCATACGCGAACGCGATGTCCGCCGGTTTCTTGATCGTGTTGCCGTAGGCCAGTTCCGCCGCTCGCGCGCCACGGGACAGGCACAGCCCGATTTCCGCCGTCCCCGCCACGTCGAACCCCGCCCCCGCCGACAGCACCGCGTCGAGCACTTCGGGAGCGGGATTGGCCTTGACCGCGTACCGGATCAGCGCGTCCGGGAACGCTCCGGAGATCGCGGCCGCACGCTCCGCGACCAGGTCGGTGTCCACGACCAGGCACGGTGTCGGCGGTTCACGATCCGCCAGGAAGGCGCGGATGCGGTTCAGGCTTTCGGTCACACGCCCCAGGGTGTCAAAGGCCGATCACCGGGGCGGAACCCGGGGTCACGCCCGGGCGTCGTCCGTGGCCTGCGAAGGCAGTTCCACCCCGTGTTCGGCGGCCAGGCGCTCCAGGTTGGCCAGATCGGCGCCGACGGCCGAGGCACGGTCCTCGTCCGAGTCCCGCCTGGCGATCCGGACGTCCTCCCTGGCCTGCCGTACCCGGTCCCGCAGATTCACCGCGAACTCGCTCATCGTGCACCCCCGATCTCCCGCACCTTGTCTGCTTTCACCCTAGGACCCTCCGAATCGGTCACCGACGTGATCTGTGTCATCACGGGTTCGTTCGTGTCGGAGTGAAGCAGTATGACGGCAAGGCCCGGGTTTCGCAGATCAACGACGCGCGACTTTTTCAACGGGCTCCGGAACGGCGGCCCGGCGGCCGAGCACCGCGAGCGGGACGAGGGCGCACAGGCCGCCCACGACGGCGACCAGAACGTACCCACCCAGGCCGAACAGCTGCCCGGCGAGAAGGCTCGCCACCGCGGAGGTCCCCCAGACGAAGGCGTCGACCGTGCCCTGCGCCCTCGCCCGCTGAGCGGGCGGGAGGTCACGGCTGAGCATGCCGCTCCCCCCGACGAACACCAGGTTCCAGCCGTAGCCCAGCAGGAACATCGCGACCGGGATTCCCACGTGATGCGAATCGGGGGCGCCGATCGCGGTGACCGCCGCGACGGCGAGCGTGCCGATCCCGCCGAAGATGGCCGCGCGGCCACCCCAGCGATCGGTGATCCAGCCGGACAGCGGCGCCAGCGCGAACATCCCGATCAGATGCGCGCTCAGCACCCACCCGACGACGTCGAGTCCCTGGCCGTGCTGGTGCAACTGGACCGGGGTCATCGTCATCACCGCCACCATGGCCACCTGGGCACCGACCATCGCCACGAGCGGCCCGAGGATCACCGGGTTCCGCACGGACATCCGTTCCCGCCTCGGCACTCCCTCCACCGGGGCGGCGAGACCGCGCGGCAGGGTGGCCACGGCGGCCACCGCGATGGCCACGACAACCGCACCCGCCACGATCGGACCGGACAGGGCGGGCAGTTCGGCGGCCTCCGCCCGCGCCGCGGCCGGCGCGATCAGCGCGGGCCCGGCGACCGCGCCGACGGTCCCCGCCCAGACCATTGTGGACAGTGCGAAACCCTTGCGGTGCTCGGGAGACAGGTCGGCGGCCGTGTACCGCGAGAACTGCGCACCGCTGTTGCCGAAGCCGATCAAGGGCATCCCCGCCACCAGCGCGAGCACGGACCCGCCGAGCACCCCCGCGAACGAGATCAGCGCGCCCGCCACGGCGGCGCCGTACATCAGCACCAGGACGAACCGCCTGCCGTAGCGGGCGGCCAGCGCTCCCGACGACAGCGAACCCGCCGCGGAACCGAGTACCAGCACGGCGTTCGGCAGCCCGCTCCACGCGGCGCCGGCGTGTTCCACCACGATCAACGCCGCCGTGGTCGACAGGCCGACGACCGCGGTACTGAGACAGGCGATGCCCACGAAGAGCGCGATCATCGGTTTCATGATTCAAATCTAGGGATTCCGGAGGCCCCGGCGAATAGGCTGACGAAGGCTTCGCGGGGGTGCGAGGCACATCATGAAAGGAATCCGGGCGCGATGACCTTACGATCGGAAAGGGCGCTGGACGACCTCGACTGGCGGCTCATCGAAACGCTCCAGAGCGACGGGCGGCTCTCGTTCAAGGAACTGGGCCGCCGCGTCAACCTCTCCGCGCCCGCGGTCGCCGAACGGGTCCGGCGGCTGGAGGAGGCCGGCGTCATCACCGGGTACCGCGCCCAGGTCGACGCGCGGCGCGCCGGGTACGACCTGCAGGCCTTCGTCGAGATGCGCTGCTCGCTCGGCAGTTGCCTGCTGCGCACCAGCAAGTCTGAGGACTACCCCGAGGTGGTCGAACTGCACCGGCTCAGCGGTGACCGCTGCACCATGCTGAAGGTGCGGGCGGTATCGCTCGAACATCTCGAAGGCCTCTTCGAGCGGCTGGGCAAACACGGCGAGATCAGATCGTCGGTGGTGTTGTCGACGCAGTACGAGGGCAGGCCGGTCGGTCCGCCGGTCGAGGACTTTCTCAAGGCGACCAGGAGCGAGGGCTGGAGCGTCTGACCACCGGTCAGGAATCGAGAAGCGAGCGCCTGCGTACTCACCTAGCGTGATCACCGAGCGTTCGAAGAGGACGAACGGCTCGAAACTGGTTAGATCGAGCCCGGTGAGGCTGACGGACCGTACACGCGGCCCACATGAGGATGGAGACACGATGAGCAAGACCACCAGGCCGCAGCCGCCCGAGGAGCACCCCGCCGACAGCCACGACCTCATCCGCGTGCTGGGCGCCCGCGAGAACAACCTCAAGGACGTCGCGGTCGAGCTGCCGAAACGGCGCCTGACGGTGTTCACCGGTGTCTCCGGCTCGGGTAAGAGCTCCCTGGTCTTCGACACGATCGCGGCCGAGTCGCAGCGGATGATCAACGAGACCTACAGCACCTTCGTGCAGGGCTTCATGCCGACGCTGGCCAGGCCGGACGTCGACGTGCTCGACGGCCTCACCACCGCGATCATCGTCGACCAGCAGCGGATGGGTTCCGACCCGCGCTCGACGGTCGGCACCGCCACCGACGCCAGCGCGATGCTGCGCATCCTCTTCAGCCGGATCGGGAAGCCGCACATCGGCTCGCCGCAGGCCTTCTCCTTCAACGTCGCCTCGATCTCCGGCGCGGGCGCCGTCACCGTCGAGAAGGGCGGGCGGACCACGAAGGAACGCCGCGAATTCAGCATCACCGGCGGGATGTGCGCGCGCTGCGAAGGCCGGGGCAAGGTCAACGACATCGACCTCACCGCGCTGTACGACGACACCAAATCCCTCAACGAGAACGCGCTGACGATCCCCGGTTTCTCCATGGACGGCTGGTACGGCCGCATCCTCCGCGGCTGCGGTTTCTTCGACCCCGACAAGCCGATCAAGAAGTACACCAAGAGGCAGCTGGACGACCTGCTCTACAAGGAGCCGGTCAAGCTCAAGATCGAGGGCATCAACCTGACCTACTCGGGGCTGATCCCCACCATCCAGAAGTCGTTCCTGTCCAAGGACCGGGAAGCGATGCAGCCGCACATCCGCACCTTCGTGGACCGGGCGGTCACCTTCACCGTCTGCCCCGAATGCGACGGCACCCGGCTCAGCGAGCTCGCGCGGTCTTCGAAGATCAAGCGGATCAACATCGCCGACGCGTGCGCGATGCAGATCAGCGACCTCGCCGACTGGGTCCGCGGGCTCAAGGAGCCGTCGGTGGCGCCGCTGCTGGAGAAGCTGCAGCACACGCTCGACTCCTTCGTGGACATCGGCCTCGGCTACCTGTCCCTCGACCGGCCGTCCGGCACGCTTTCGGGCGGTGAGGCACAGCGCACGAAGATGATCCGGCACCTCGGCTCCTCGCTCACCGACGTCACCTACGTCTTCGACGAGCCCACCATCGGCCTGCACCCGCACGACATCCAGCGGATGAACAACCTGCTGCAGCAGCTGCGCGACAAGGGCAACACGGTGCTGGTCGTCGAGCACAAGCCGGAGACCATCGCCATCGCCGACCACGTCGTCGACCTGGGCCCCGGCGCGGGCACGGCGGGCGGGACGATCTGCTTCGAGGGCACCGTCGAAGGCTTGCGCGCCAGCGACACCAGCACCGGCAGGCACCTCGACGACCGGGCTTCGCTCAAGGACGGCGTCCGCAAGCCCACCGGCAAACTGGAGATCCGCGGCGCGGACCGCCACAACCTCCGGAAGGTGAACGTCGACGTCCCGCTCGGCGTCCTCTGCGTCGTCACCGGTGTCGCGGGCTCCGGCAAGAGTTCCCTGATCCACGGCTCGATCCCCGCCGCCGAGGGCGTGGTTTCGGTCGACCAGACCCCCATCCGCGGTTCGCGGCGGAGCAACCCGGCCACCTACACCGGCCTGCTCGAACCGATCCGCAAGGCCTTCGCCAAGGCCAACGGCGTGAAGCCCGCGCTGTTCAGCGCCAACTCCGAGGGCGCCTGCCCGAACTGCAACGGCGCGGGTGTCATCTACACCGACCTCGGCATGATGGCGGGGACCGCGACCACCTGTGAGGAGTGCGAGGGCAGGCGCTTCCAGGCCTCGGTGCTGGAGTACACCTTCGGCGGCAAGAACATCAGCGAGGCGCTCGCGATGCCGGTGTCCGAAGCCGAGAAGTTCTTCGGCGAGGGCGAGGGGCGCATCCCGGCCGCGCACGCCATCCTCGGCAGGCTCAAGGACGTCGGGCTCGGCTACCTCAGCCTCGGCCAGCCGCTCACCACGCTCTCCGGCGGTGAACGGCAGCGGCTGAAGCTCGCGACGCACATGGGCGACAAGGGCGGCGTCTACGTCCTCGACGAGCCCACCACCGGTCTGCACCTGGCCGACGTCGAGAACCTGCTCGGCCTGCTGGACCGGCTCGTCGACGCGGGCAAGTCCGTGATCGTGATCGAGCACCACCAGGCGGTCATGGCGCACGCCGACTGGATCATCGACCTCGGCCCCGGCGCCGGCCACGACGGCGGCAAGATCGTCTTCGAGGGCACGCCGTCGGACCTCGTCGCGGCCGCTTCGACGCTCACCGGGGAACATTTGAAGGCCTACATCGGCAAGTGACCGACGCCCTCCTCCCCCGCGTTTAGTGGCATAGCGCGTGACATGAAAGGCCCGTTACTTGCAAATTTTGCAAGTAACGGGCCTTTCATGTCACGCGGGTGGGAGGGGCGGGGAGGCGTGGCCGTCGGCCCACTCGAGCAGGGTGTCCAGGGAGTACGCCGTGTCGTCGATGCCCGCGTGCAGGTCGCCGAGTTCGGCGAAGCGCGCGGGCACGGTGGCGATGGTGCACTCCCGCGGCTCGACGTCGTCGATCTCGTCCCAGGTGATCGGCGTCGAAACGACGGCTTCGGGCACGCCGCGGACCGAGTAGGCACTCGCGATCGTGTGATCCCGGGCGTTCTGGTTGTAGTCGACGAACAGCTTCGCGGGATCGCGGTCCTTGCGCCACCAGGTGGTGGTGACCTCGTCGGGCATCCGGCGCTCGACCTCGCGCGCGAAGGCGAGCGCCGCCCGGCGGACCTCCTGGAAGCCCCAGTGGGGTTCGATCCGGACGTAGACGTGCAGGCCGGCGCCGCCGGACGTCTTCGGCCAGCCGACGATGCCGAGTTCGTCCAGGATCTCGTGGACGGTGTGGGCGACCTTTCGCACGGTGGAGAACGGGCAGTCGGGCATCGGGTCGAGATCGATCCGCCACTCGTCGGGGCGTTCGGTGTCGGCGCGGCGGGAGTTCCAGGGGTGGAACTCGACGGTCGACATCTGCACTGCCCAGATCACGTCGGCGGGATGCGTGACGCACAGTTCGTGGGCGTGCCTGCCGGAGGGGAAGTCGACGCGGACGGTCTGCAGCCAGTCCGGGGCACCGTTCGGAACGCGCTTCTGGTGGACCTTCTCCCCCGAGACGCCGGACGGGAACCGGTGCAGCATGCACGGCCGCTCCCGCAGTGCCCGCACGATCCCGTCGCCGACCGCGAGGTAGTACTGGACGAGGTCCAGCTTGGTCTCACCCCGCGCCGGGAAGTAGACGCGATCCGGGTTCGAGACGCGCACGGTCCGGTCGCCGACCTCGATCTCCACCGCCGAGCTTTTCGCCATGCAGGCAAACTAACCCGAACCTGCCAGGATGGCGGCATGGCGCAACGGACCCGCGCGGAGGCACTGTCCCGCGAACGCATCGTCGAGGCGGCCATCGCGCTGCTCGACGCGGACGGCGAAAGCGGGCTGACCTTCAAGACGCTGACCGAGCGCCTCTCCACCGGCGCCGGGGCGATCTACTGGCATGTGCCGAACAAGGGCGAGCTGCTCAACGCCGCCACCACGTCGGTCATCGCGGGTGCGCTGGCCACGGAGCCCGCGGGCTCGCCCCAGGACGAGATCCGCGCCATCGCGCTCGGCCTGTTCGACGCGATCGTCCGGCACCCGTGGCTTTCCCCGCAGCTCGCCGTCCAGTTTTCCCGCAGCCCTTGGGGGTCGGTGACGCCGCGAATCTTCGAAACCCTCGGACAACGGGTCAGCGCTTTGGGCGTACCCGAAGCCACCTGGTTCACGGCGACCTCGGCGCTGATGCACTACATCTTCGGCGCCGCCGGGCAGAACGCCGCGAACGCCCGCGTCCTGGTGGAAGTGGACCGGGCCGAATTCCTCCACGCCGCGGCGAGCGCGTGGGAGAACCTCGATTCCGACCGGTTCCCGTTCATGAAGTCCATCGCCGATCAGGTGCGCGAGCACGACGACCGCGAGCAGTTCCTCACCGGGATCGACCTCATCCTCACCGGCATCACCGCCGGGGCTTGAGCGTCAGCCCTTCCGCCGCCTGGCCTTGTGGATCGTCGCGACCATGACGGCGAAGACCGTGCCGAGGAAGGTCAGGTCCACCGCGGGCACCCAGCGGACGTCGCCGCCCTTGAGCACGTACGCGCCGACAGGGCGCGCGGCCAGCATGAAACCGCCGCCCTCGCCCTCTTTGCCCTGTTCGGTGCCGTGCCCGCCGCCTCCGCCTCCGATGATGCTCGCCGCCGGGATCACCACGACGCCGTCCTTCTCGACCGGCTCGCCGTAGACACGCCGGACGGTGAGGTTGTCACGCATGGTGCCGACGACCTTCTCGAGTCCCATTCAGGCCCCCACCCTGTCCAGTTCCAGTGAGATCGCGCCACGCAGGAGCTCCCGCGCCCTGTCCAGGTCCATCGAACCAGAAAGCCACCGCTCGCTGAGTCCTTCGACCAGGCTGGTGAGCCGTTCGGCGGCGTTCTCGGCCTCGGCCCCGGCGTCGTGGACACGCCGGATCACCTCGGCGACCTCGGCCACCCAGACCCGGGTCGACTCCGCCAGCGGTTCGCGCAGCTCGGGGGTGAAGACCGCGCTGGCGCGTAGTTCGCCCCAGGCGGTGCTGTTCTCCCGCACCGCCTGCGTGTCCTGGAGTTCCCCGAACAGCATGAGTTCCAGCTCGGTACGGGAATCGGCGGCCCCGGCCGCGGCCTCCTCCGTGTACCCCGCGGCGCGGTCGCTGACGAACTCCAGGGTCTTCCGGAGCAGCCCCGCACGATTGGTGAAGTGGTAGTAGATCAACGACGTCGAGATCCCGGCCTCGGCCGCGATCTTCTCGACCCGCAGACCCCGCACACCGCTGCGCGCGATCACCCGCACGGCCGCTTCCAAGATCTTCTGCTGACGTTCGAACACGGGGGTTCACCCTAGCGGTTTCGTCCTGACTGAATTTTCAGTCAGGATGCTATCGTGTCGTCACCGGTTCAGCCAAGGAGTGCACAGTGTTCGATTCGTCCCTGCCCCGCCGCACGGTCCTGCGTGCCCTGACAGCGATCGGCGCCGTCTCGGTCGGGAGCTCGGCGTGCTCGTCGAGCCCCTCGGCGCCCGCGCCCGCTCCGACGACCGGGTCTCCGGAGCCCGCCGCCGCGGCCGCCCGCAAACTGAGTGCCGAATGGGAAAGCCACGCGCGCACCTTCATGTCCTGGCCCGCGTCGAAGTCCATTTGGGCGGAAGACCTGCCCGCGGTCCGCGAGGAGATCGCCGGCCTGGCCAAGGCGATCGCCGGCTACGAACCGGTGGTGCTCCTCGCCCGGCCCGAGCACGCGGACGCCGCCCAGCAGGCGTGCGGCGACACGGTCGAGGTCGTCCCGATCCCGGTCGACGACCTGTGGGCGCGCGACACCGTCCCCGTGTTCGTGGAAGAGGCGGGCAAGGTCGCGGGCGTCGACTTCAACTTCAACGGCTGGGGCGACAAGCAGAAGCCGCACGACAAGGACAACGCCGTCGCGCGGTCGGTGCTGGGCAAGTACGGACTGGCCCGCACCGAAACCTGGATCACCGCGGAAGGCGGTTCGTTCGAGACCGACGGCGCCGGGACGCTGATGGTCACCGAAAGCTCACTGGTCAACGACAACCGCAACAAGGGCAAGAGCCGCCAGGAGATCGAAGACGAGCTGAAGAAGGTGCTCGGCGTCCGGAAGGTCATCTGGTTCGCGGGCGTCCGCGGCGAGGACATCACCGACGCCCACGTCGACTGCCTGGCCCGGTTCACCGCGCCCGGTGTCGTACTGCTCGACAAAGCCGCGCCCGGCACCCCGCCGGACTCGTGGTCCCGAGCAGCCGACCAGGCGAGGTCGGTGCTGGCGGGCGCCACCGACGCCGACGGCAAACCCTTCAGGGTGATCGACCTCGTCCAGCCGGATCCGGACAAGGTCGAAGGCTACGGCGAGGACAGCGTGATCTCGTACGCCAACTTCTACATCGCGAACAAGTCCGTCTTCGTGCCGAAGTTCGGCGACGCCGCGGCGGACGAGCGTGCACAGGAGATCCTGCGCGAGCAGTTCCCCGGCCGCGAGATCGTGCCGGTGAAGATCTCGACCATCGCCTCGGGCGGCGGCGGGATCCACTGCTCGACGCACGACCAGCCGGGTCAGCCTTCCTGAGGCAGCACCGACATCACTTCGGACACCGGGCGCAAATGCTGCTCCAGCAACCGTGACGCCTCTTTCACGTCATGGTCGTTCAGAGCGGCGACCAGTTCCCGGTGTTCGGAGTTGATCACCGTCAGCCGTTCCGGGCGGGCCTCCAGCGCACGGACGGTGACCCGTTGCTGGCGTGAACGGAGCGTGTCGTACAACTCGGTCAGGACGGTGTTGCCCGCGGCGTTCACGATGGCGCGATGGAACCGGCGGTCGAATCCCGAAACGGCGAACCAGTCGCGTTCGGCACCCGAGCGCACCATCCCTTCGATGAGTTCCGGCAGTTCGGCGGGAGCACCGGCCCGGTTCGCGCAGAGCGTCGCGATGGCGTGACCTTCGATCAGCCGCCTGCTCTGGTAGACCTCTTCCAGTTCCCGGGAAGTGACCGTGCGCACCTGGGCGCCCTTGCGCGGCAAGAGGCTGATGAACCTTTCGGCGGCCAGGCGGTGGAACGCTTCGCGAACCGGCGTCCTGGACACGCCGACGACGCCGGAAACCCACATTTCGTCGAGAAAGCGGCCGCCTTCGAGCTCGCCCGAGATGATTCCGTCGCGCAGCCACGTGTAGACCCGCTCGCGCGCCGGGCCGCCTCCTTCGGCGGTCACAGTCATCTCGTTCCCCCTCTATGCCGTTACTTTCCGCGACTGAGCCTACACCTGGACCAGCCAAGTATCCATCATGTATACAAGACTTCCACCTATCGGAAGGGGTCCCATGGTGCACGTCGCGGTGGCGCAGTTCGCGCCCGGCAACGACAAGGAAGCCAACCTCGCCCGCGTCGCCTCCCTCGTCGGCGAAGCGGCCGACCGCGGTGCGCGGGTGGTCGTGCTGCCCGAGTACTCGCTGTTCACCGTACCGACGATGAGCCGGGAATTCGTGACCTCGGCCGAAGAACTCGACGGTCCGTTCGTCACCGAACTGCGTGGTCTCGCGAAGGACCGGCAGATCACCGTCGTCGCGGGCGTCAACGAAGCGCTCCCCGGCGGCGAGCGGATCTCGAACACACTGGTCGCGGCCGGTCCCGACGGGGTGATCGCCGCGCTCTACCGCAAGCTGCACCTCTACGACGCCTTCGGTTTCCGCGAATCGGAACTGGTCCGGCCCGGCGATATCGAAGCGCCGGAGACGTTCGAGGTCGACGGGATCGTCTTCGGTCTCCAGACCTGCTACGACCTGCGATTCCCGGAAGTCACCCGCCGTCTGGTCGACGCGGGCGCGGACGCGGTCCTGCTGCCCGCCGAGTGGATGCCCGGCCCTCTCAAGGAGGACCACTGGACCACGCTGGTCCGGGCGCGGGCGATCGAGAACACGATCTACGTCGTCGCGGCGGGGCAGGCGGCACCGACCGGATCGGGGCACAGCATGATCGTCGATCCGATGGGCGTCGTCGTCGCCTCGCTCGGCGAGCGGACGGGAACCGCGACCGGCGAGGTCTCCGCCGAGCGGATCTCCGAGGTGCGCGCCAAGAACCCGGCCCTGCACCTGCGCCGATTCGCCGTCACCCCGAAGTCCTGAGTATCTTCTGACCCGGAGGTCCGTTCGTGAAGACACGCCCTCGGGCGTGGTGACGCGGCTTCCGTTCGCCTGGGTGCCGGGTGGCCGCCCGGCACCCAGGCTCTTCCGTCACGGCACCAGCAGTCCCCAATGGACGGCCCACGGCACGAACAGGGCGGCTCCCGCCAGCAGCAGCCCGACGCGGACTCCCCCGCGGTCCTTCCGCCGCCACCACGAAACCGCCGTCACCACGCCGGCGGTGACGACGCCCACCGCGAGCAGTTGCAGCGCGAGCCACGGCAGCGTCCGTCCGAAAAGGACTGGACCCGGTGCCATCGCCGCACCCGTCGTCAGGACGATGTAGTAGCCGAGGAATCCCGCCGTGGCGAGCAGACCGGTCGACGCCAGCCAGCGCGCGGGCCGCGCGAGCGGCACTTCCTTGCGGCGCCGGAACAACGCCGTCACCGGGTAGGCGGCGAACGCCAGCAATGCCAACGCCCAGACGGCGATCTGCAGCCACGGCGCCTCGTACCACGAGAGTGGTGCCAGGGCGACGCTCTGACTCGCCTGCCCGGGCGGCGGATCCGAGGACGGCCGGACGGGCCCGTCGTCGAGTCCGTTCACCCACGTCCCGACGAGATCGAGGTAGCCGGGAGCGAAACCGTCGAGCTTGTCGAAGCCGTCGGTGGTCCGCCGGAGCCCGTGCTGGGCCTGGGGAAACACCTTCAGCGTGTACTGCCGGTTCCCGGCCCGTTCCAGTGTTTCCCGGAAGATCCGGACGGCCTCGCCGGGCGGGGTGAGCCGGTCCAGCTCACCCCACAACCCGAGAACAGGCTGCCGCACCTTCTCCAGCACCGGCACCGGGTCGTACCCGGCCTCGGGGAACACGCCGGCGCCCGCGAGGGTGCGCATGTTCGTCGACGCCACCATGTCCACCATCGAGCCCTCGACCCCGCCGTGCCGCAGGTAGGTCTCGAGGGCCCAGGACTGCTGACGGTCGGGCGAGACCCCGTTGGCGCCGACGGTGATCGCGAAAGCGACGTCCTTCGACTTCGACGCCGCCAACGGCGCGACCCAGCCTCCTTCGCTCAAGCCCCAGACCCCGACGCGGGCCGGATCCACGCCAGGGCGCGAGCGCAGCGCCTGGACCGCGGCCAGCGCGTCGTCGGCCAGTACCGAGTAGTCCCGCTCGAACAGGGAATAGCCTTCGGTCCGCTTGTCGTAGATCAGCGTCGCGATCCCCGCCTTGGCGAAGGCTTCGGCCTCGGCGCGGTAGTCGTCCCGGTCGTGTTCGCCCGAGCCGTGCACCATGACGATGCCCGGCGCCGGGCCGTCCCCTTCCGGCGCGACCACCGTTCCGCGCAAGGTCACGCCGTGGCTGGTGAACGAGACGTCGCCGGCCGGAGCGGCGACGGGTGCGGGCGACGACACCGCCATGACGGCCGCGAGCAGCGCGGCGATCATCGCCTGCTCACCCGGACCACCTCGAGCGACGGCGACGCGAGGATGTCCTTCTCGCAGTACCGTTCGGTGACCCAGTGCTTGCGCGCGTACAGCTCCGTCTGGTCGCTGTGGTGCGCGGATTCCGGGTTCGCGGACTGCGAATAGGTCAGCAACGTCGTCGTGTCCGGGCAGCCGGTCCCGGTGAACGCCACGACGTGCAGATACGTCCCGCCGTGCACGATCTCGGTGTAGCCGCGAGCCGGATCCCAGGGCCCGCCCAAAGAGTTGTAGACCCCGCGCCCGGCCGCCCCGCCGCCGAGCGGGATCTTCTTGCCGTCGCGCTCGACATGGTGATGGTCACCGTAGGGCGCGTCGAGCGGGATCTTCGCCGCCGTCAGCTCGGCGACGGCGTCGGTGAGCGCCTTGCGGATCGCCGCGTTCCCGGTGTCGAGAGTGTTCGGGGTGTGGACGGGATCCTTGACGTCGAACGGCACCTTCCAGACGGCGGGCCCCATCCGGTCCGCTCGGGACCAGAAGCGGTCGAACAGCAGCGCGCCCCGGCTCCCGGCGTCGGAACGCCCGTCCCAGCCCGCCAGCGCGGCGCACGCGGCGTCCATTCCCGGCATCGCGGCGCACATCGTGACGACGTCGGCCCGCACGAGTTCGGCCGCGTGGTCGCGATGCGAGAACATCAGGTCCCGCATGGCCTGCCCGGTGAAGCCGCTCTTCTTCAGCTGATCGGCGATCTCGACGAAGCCGCCCCGGGTCCGCAGGTTCTGCTCGGTGCGGACCGGGCCCACGATCCGGGGGAAGCCGGTCCTGGGCGCGGCCGGGTTGAACAGCCAGTAGCTGTCGTTCGAGTTCGCCAGGTAGTCGTCCCTGCTCAGGCCCGGAAGACTGGACGGACCGAAGACTCCGGGCCGCAGCGCGTCACGGTCGCGACCCCAAGCGCAGGCCGTCCTGGAGCCGTCGAGTACCGCGATCCCGTCGGCGTCGAAGAGTTCCTTGCCCAGCGGAGTGTTGCAGCGCGCCGCCTTCTCGTCGGTGACATGCGGAACGCCGTGGATCTGGCTGTATTCGACGCGGCCGCGATCGTCGGTGGCGAGGATGTTCATCCAAGGCAGCCCTTGCGTCCTGCGGACCGAGTCGATCATCTCCCCCGCCGTCCGGCCTCGGGCGATCTCGAACATGGAGTTCGTCATCCCGAGGTTCCCGGCGTTGGCGTCCGCGATCGCGAAGGCGCTCGATGCCGTCCACGGCAGTTCTCGTTGCCCGAGCCGGGTGGTCACCGGACCGTATCTGGTCGTCCACTGTGGACGCACGACGCGCTCCAGGGTGCCGTCCGCCTTGCGCGACAGGACACTCACGTCGTTGCGCCGCATCCGCTCGGGCTTCCCGTCGACCAGGTACGTCGTCGGCGAGCCGGGCACGAGCTTCAGCTCGAACAGCGTGTACGTGCGGGTCGTGTCGGTGGCCGTGCCACTCCAGGCCGCGGTTTCGTTGTGCCCCAGCCACATCAGCGGGATACCGGGGATACCGGCGCCGCTGACGTTGAGCTTGCCCGGCAGGCTCAACTGCGACTGCCACAGCCTGGTCCCGCTCGCCTGCCACGGCAGATGCGGGTTGGCCAGCGAGACACCTCGTCCGTTCGCCGAAGCGGCCGAACCGATCGCGATGGCGTTGCTGCCGATCCCGGTCTCCCCGGTCATCCGCTCACGACCCGTGCCCGCGGGCGGGGCTCCCGGCAGCGACGCGGTGATCGAATCCGCGACCCCGCCCTGCCCGAAGATCATCCCGATCGCGTGGCTGTGCCGGTGGACGTCGAGTTCGGTGATCGGCTTCAGCCAGCCGGCGCCCCGGCACGCCGGGTCGGTGATCTCCCCGGTGCGCAGGTACTTGTTGACGCCCTCGACGTAACCGCGGATCAGTTCGCGGACCTCGCGGTACGGCCCGCGCGGCGCGGGCTCGCCCAGCAACCGCTCGACGGCGCCGCTTTCGTTGAGACCTTGGAAATACAGATCACTGGCGAGGTTCGTGCTCGCCTGGCTCACCCCGCTCGTCGGCGGCGCGTCCGGGCCCAGCCAGCGGGATCGCTCGGCCCGCGTCGTGACCGCGACGTCCGCGATCGCGCAGATGTTGTCCTTGGCGGCGGCGTACCCCTGCCCGAAGCCCAGGTTCACGTAGTCGTTCGCGACGATGTGCGGGATGCCGTATTCGGTGTAGCGGATGGTGGCGTCCGCCCGGGATACCCCGTCCGGCGGTTGCGCGGCCGTCGCGGTCCCCGCCGCGAGCAGGCTCATCGCGGCGCCTGCGGCCGCGATCCGTTTCCAGAGCAGCATGCTGCTCCCCCTTTGTGTGTGGAGTCGTTCGTGAAGACACGCCGTCCGGCGTGGTGACGCGATACCGGTGGTCGAGTGGCCGCTCTCCCACCGGTGTTTCAGCTCCCCCTCCTTACTCTTCGTCCGGATCCGGGAACGCCGTCCAGCGCACGTACACCTTTCGCGCGTCCGGGCCGGGTTCCGGCCGCCAGTAGCGGCGCAACAAGTCCAGGTACTCCTCCCAGAACTGCTTCAGCTCCTCGATGTTCACGTGGACCGCGCCCCGGGAGAAGACCAGCGCGTCACCCCATTCGCCCAGTTCACCGCGGCGTTCGATGAACCGCGCCATCTGCTCGAGGTCCTCGGTGAACGCGGCACGCTGCGCCTCGTCGAACACCGCGCGCATCTCTTCGCTCTGCTCGCTGTGCCGGGGCCAGCGGATGTCGCGCTGCCGGGCGCGCCACCAGCGTTCCTTGCCGTGCGCGAGCTCCGGCGCCTCGTCGATGAAGTCGTACTTCGCCAGTTCTCGCAGGTGATAGCTGGTCGCGCCCGAACTCTCCCCCAGTTCCTTGGCCAGCTTCGTCGCCGTCGCGGGCCCACGGCCCAGCGCCTCCATGATCCGCCTGCGCAACGGGTGCATCACCGCCTTCAGCACGGCGGCGTCGGTGATCTCTTCGGGCGGCGGCGGACCGGTCATGGCACCAAGGTACCGCGTGCAAAGGAGATTGTGCAAAGACTTCTTTGCACGCGGTTCAGACCACGTTCTCGAAGTGCCCGAGGATTCTGCTGACGTTTCGGTGAACTCAGCGTGAAATTGACAACTTCACTACGAAGGTCTTGTGCCGGGCGGACGAAAACCCGGCAGGTTCACAGGTTTTTCGTTGCGTCCTCCCCGAAATTCGGTTGTATCGGATAGTTTTGCCCGGAGTCGACCTAGCGGGAGAAAACATGCCGAAGCACCGCCCTCGACAGACGGACAGGCTGTCCGCCCGGCACCGGACGGCCTTCGCGCTCGCCGGTGGCGCGCTCGCCGTCCTGCCCGCGGTCACCGCGTCGGCGGGTCCCGACACGCCGATCGCCGCACCGAAGCCGGCCGCGCCGCAGAACCAGGCCGCGGCCTGGCAGCCGCCGGTGGGCACGGTCCCGGAGATCGCCGTCGACGGAAGCCTCCCCGAGCCCCCCAATCCCGATCCGCTGATCGTCCCCGGCGGCACCGGCAACGTCGGCGGCTCGTTCGCGCCGTCGGGCGCGCTCGGTATCCCGGCGAGCATGATGAAGGCCTACAAGAACGCGGCCGACATCCTCGCGAAGGAACTGCCCGGCTGTCACATCGACTGGGCGCTGATCGCGAGTATCGGCCGGATCGAGTCCAACCATGCGCGCGGCGGCTACGTCGACGCCAAGGGCAACACCCTCGAACCGATCCTCGGCCCGCAACTCAACGGCGCCGGCCCGTTCGCGGCCATCCCGGACACCGACGGCGGCAAATTCGACGGCGACACGGTCTGGGACCGCGCCGTCGGCCCGACGCAGTTCATCCCCTCCACCTGGAAGGGCTACGCCTCCGACGGCAACGGCGACGGCGAGTCGAACCCGAACAACATCTACGACGCGACGCTCGGCTCGGGCCGCTACCTCTGCTCGGGTGGTGTCGACCTGACGTCGGAGCAGACCCAGCGCGTGGCCGTGTACCGCTACAACCACTCGCTGTCCTATGTGGACACCGTGATCCGGTGGGCAGTCTCCTACCGCGGCGGCGTCGCGACGTTCCCCGACAGCCAGGTCCCCGTCGGCGCCCCGGACTCCTCGGACGTCGCCGCGGGCACGCCCGGCGGCCAGGTCCCGGTGCCCACCCTGCCCGGCACTCCCCCGCCCGGCACGACCACGCCGCCGCCGAACCCGCTGCCCGGCTCGTCGTTCCCGCCGAGCAGCAGCACACCGCCGCCGAGCAGCTCTTCGCCGACGAAGCCGACAAGCACGCCGCCTTCGTCGACACCGCCCTCGTCGACACCGCCTTCGAGCACGCCTCCGTCCTCGACGCCGCCGTCCAGCACCACGACGACCCCGCCGCCGTCCTCGACCCCGGCCGGGAACACCGGTGAGGCGACGCCGACCAGCTCCGCCTCCCCGACCCCGTAACGACTCGTGAGTGGTACGGACGGTTAGAACCGCGTACCACTCACGAGGTTGGAACGTCCGGAATGTCCTGAAGCCGCCCCGCGTTACCGCTTCTCGTAGCTCATCAACCGAGAGAAGCGAGACACGGATGTCGTCTTTCGTCATGACCGCCGAAGAACGGGAAACCTTCCTGAGCGAGGTTCACATCGGGGTCTTGGCCGTCGAGCGGGAAGGACGGGCCCCGCTGGCCGTACCGGTCTGGTACGACTACGAGCCCGGCGGCGAGCTCCTGATCTGGATGGACGGCGGTTCGGTCAAGGACAAGGCGATCAAGAAAGCGGGCAGGCTCAGCCTGGTCGCGCAGACCGAGACCTTCCCCTACAAGTACGTCACGGCCGAGGGTCCGGTCATCGCCAACGACGTGCCGCCGACCCGCGAGCAGGCGTTGAAGATCGCGCACCGCTACCTGCCGGAGGCCGAGGGAACGGCGTACGTCGACGGCTCGCTCAGCGACAACTCCGTGCTGGTGCGGGTCCGTCCGGAGAAGTGGCTGAGCAACGACCAGTCCAAGGCCTGACGCCTGAAGGGGTCCCGGCCGCCACTGGGGAGACGACCGGGACCCTTCATCAGCCCGCGATGGGCTCGAACTCGACGACGCTGTCGAGCGCCTTGCCCATCGCGGCGTTCCCTTCGCGTTCGATCATGATCTCCACCAGCACCGGCCGCGACGTCCGCTCGGCCTCCTTGCGCGCCCATTCCAGCGACGCCCGGATCTCGCCCGGCTCGGTCACGCGGGTCCCGGCGCAGCCGTAGGCCTCCATGACCTTCACGTTGTCCGTGCCGTTCTTGTCGTAGTGGATGTCGACCTCGAAGTTCATCTCGTAGCCGGTCTCGGCCTGCCGGATGAGCCCCAGGTACTCGTTGTTGAGCATGATCAGCACGAATCCGACGTCGTACTGCGCGGCCACCGCCAGCTCCTCCACCAGGAACTGGAACGAGTAGTCCCCGACGACACCGACGACTTCGGCCTCCGGCTTCGCCTTCTTGACGCCGATCGCGGCCGGGATCTCCCAGCCGAGCGGGCCCGCCTGGCCGCACACCTGGTAGTGGCGCGGCTTGTGCGCGCGCTGGAACTGCCCGGACCAGATCTGGTAGAGCCCGATCGCGGTGACGAAGTACGCGTCCTCGCCGTAGAACTCGTTGATCTCCTTGAACACCCGCGGCGCCTTGATCGGCGTGTCCTCGAAGTCCTCCCGCCGGGGCAGGCTCTCCTTCAGCTCACCGATCCGCCGCGGCCAGGCGCGATCCCGTGCCGGAGAACGCTTCGACGCCGCCTCGATCAGCGCGTCCAGGAAGGCGCCCGTGTCCGACACGATCCCGAGGTCGGGCCCGAACACCTTGCCCAGCTGCGTCGGCTCGATGTCGACGTGGATGAACTTCCGGCTGCCGCGGTAGACGTCGAGGTCACCGGTGTGCCGGTCGCCGAACCGCGCGCCGAGCGCCAGCACCAGATCCGCTTCGAGGAAGGCCGCGTTCGCCCACCGCTGCGACGTCTGGATCCCGGCCATGCCGGCGAACAGTTCGTGATCCTCGGGGAAGGTCCCCTTGCCCATCAGCGTGACGCCGACCGGGACGCCGAGCAGTTCGGCCGCGGTCCGCAGCCGGTCGCTCGCGCCGCCGAGCACCACGCCGCCGCCCGCGAGGATCAGCGGCCGTTCGGCGGCCAGCAGCAGGTCGAGCGCACGCTCGACCCGGGCGGGCGACGGCGTCGCGACGATGACCGGCAGCGGCGAGTCGATGCTGGAGTCCCACTCGATCTCCTGCCGCTGGACGTCGATCGGCAGGTCGATGAGCACCGGGCCCGCGCGGCCGGACCGCGCGATCCGGAACGCTTCCCGGAACACCCAGGGCAGTTGCGCGGCTTCCTTGACCTGCACCGCCCATTTCGTCACCGGCTTGGCGATCTCGACGATGTCGACGGCCTGGAACGCCTCGGTGTGCAGCTTCCGCGAGTCGGCCTGCCCGGTGATGCAGATGATCGGGATCGAATCGGCCTGCGCGGTGTAGAGCCCGGTGATCATGTTCGTCCCGGCGGGCCCGGAGGTGCCGATCGCGACGCCGACGTTGCCGGTGGTCCTGGCCCACCCGTCGGCCATATGGGTCGCGCCTTCTTCGTGGCGCACGATCAAGTGCTCGATGCCGCTGCCCTGCATCGCGTGGTACAGCGGGAGGATCGCGGCACCGGGACAGCCGAAAGCGGTGTCGACGCCTTCACTGAGCAGGACGTCGACGACGGCCTGCATGGCGGGGATTCTGGGCATTCCTCACTCCTTGCTTTCCGCGCCGGACAGCGCTTCGACGACCTTCAGCAGGGCGGAGTGATCGAGCGAGCCGTGTCCCATCGCCCGTCCGGCGGCGACGAGCTGGGCGACCAGCCCGGTGATCGGCAGCGCGACGTCGGCCTGCCTGGCGGCGGCGAGCGCGATGCCCATGTCCTTGTGGTGCAGGTCGATCCGGAAACCCGGCGCGAATTCGCGCGCCACCATGGACTTCCGCTTGAGTTCGAGGATCCGGCTGCCCGCCAGGCCGCCCGCGAGGACGTCCAGCCCGACACCGGCGTCCACGCCGGACGCTTCGAGCAGCACGATCGCCTCGGCGATCAGTCCGTAGGTCCCGCCGACCACCAGCTGGTTCGCGGCCTTGACGACCTGGCCCGCACCGTGCGGCCCCACGTGGACGATCGTCTTGCCGACGGCCTCCAGGATCGGGAGCGCGGCCGCGAAATCGGCGTCGTCACCACCGGCCATAATGGACAGTGAGGCCTGCTCGGCGCCGGCCTGACCACCCGAAACAGGCGCGTCCAGCACGCGGATCTCCCGTTCGGCGGCCCGCTCGGCCACCTCGATGGAGGTCTCCGGCCGGATCGTGCTCATGTCGATCAGCAGGGTCCCCGGTTTCGCCGATTCCAGCACCCCGCCCGCCGCCAGGACGACGGCCTCGACCTGCGGATGGTTGGGCAGCATGGTGATCACGACCTCCGCGCCCGCGACGGCGTCCGTGACCCCGTTCGCCGCCCGGCCGCCCGCGGCTTCCAGCCTCGCGAGCGCGTCCGCGTTCGTGTCGAAGCCGCTCACCTCGTGGCCCGCGGCGACGAGATGTCCCGCCATCGGCCCGCCCATGATCCCCAGGCCGATGAATCCCAGCTTGGTCATGCCAGTCCCCTTCGTTCGAAAGGCAGCCACGACAGCGACTCCGCGCTCGGCCCGTCGGGTTTGTACTCCACGCCGACCTGCCCGCGGTAGCCCGCCGTCTGCAGCTTTTCCAGGTATCCCTCGATGTCCAGCGTTCCGGTCCCCGGCTGGTGGCGCCCTGGGGCATCGGCGATCTGCACATGGCCGATCCGTCCGGTGTGGACGGTCGTGACCGTGTCGAGGTCGTCACCGTTGACCGCCAGGTGGTACAGGTCAGCCAGCAGCTTCACGTTGTCCCGCCCGAGTTCGTCGAGCACCTTGAGCACGTCGTCCGCGGTCTTGAGCGGATACTTCTCCGCCCCCGACAACGGTTCCAGGACGATCTCCGCGTCGATCCGCGCGGCCGCGTCCGACGCGAGCGCCAGATTCGACAACCCCAGCTTGTCCTGCTCCGCCGGGTCCGCGCCGTCGATCCGGTTGCCGTAGAGCGCGTTGAACCGGCGGCAGCCGAGCCGCTCGCCGAGCTCGATCGCGGAGGCGATACCGGCGGCGAACTCGTCCTCGCGCCCGGGCCAGGTGACCAGACCGCGATCACCGCCCGCCATGTCGCCGGGGAAGAAGTTCAGCCCGGTCACCGCGACACCGGCCCGCTCGACCGACGCCACGAACGCATCGGCCTCGGCGGCGTCCGGCACCGGCGTCTCGAACGGCCACCAGTACTCGACAGCGGTGAAGCCCGCCGCCCGCGCCGCCTCCGCACGGTCGAGCAGCGGCAACTCGGTGAAGACCAGCGACAGGTTCAGCACATAGGGCAAGGCATGACGCGAACCGGCAAGATCAACCATCGAAACCTCAGCAATTTCGCTCTGCGGAAACTTTCTTTCGCATATCGAGAATAGCCCGCTGACCTGCCATCGGTCAACGGGCGGTATACCGGCAGAGGAGGGTGGGCGGGGCGCGAGCGTCGAGGGGCGGCGGTGAGAGGTCGGTCCGGTTGGTCGTGAGTGGCGATTCGGGTTAGAACCCGAATCGCCACTCACGACCACCCCGACCCACACGGAACCGGCGCCCTGGTCGCTCGAAGTACGTGAAGGCCTCCATCACTACGGTCAAGGTAGGCAAGGGGCCCTTCACGGCCCGGCCCCGTGAACGACCGCAGCCAGAAGCCGGTAGGTAACCAAAACACACTCGGTTTTAACCCGAATCGCCACTCACGACCCCCTCGACCCAGCACGGATCCGCCAGACGACAGCGTCGCGAAAGCGCCCTTCGCAACGTCCCGTCGAGCGGACTGGCGCTACGCCAATCGGGCAGACGACGCGAGGACTGCCGCCTCCTCGCACCTGGCGATCAGGTTTCAGCCGAGCCGCAGTTCCACAGTGGACACACGTGCTGCCACTGCTCAAGTCGCCCGGAAGTCCAGGCGTGGTCAGGCGAGACCGAGCGCGGGAAGACACTCCCGAACACCGGCCAGTTCGATGTCGTCGCGCCGGGCTCGTTCCCAGACGTCCCGGGTCAGCCGCCAGCACTGGATCTGCGCGACCTCGCCGCGGCGGGTGTCCCAGCTCGTGCCGTTCGGCTCGTAGCCCAGCGCGCGGGAAACCCGGTTGGAGGCGTTGTTGTCGGTGAACGCGTCGCTCGTCGCTTCCTGTGCGCCCAACCCTGCGAAGGCCAGATGCAGGACTGCCGCTCGCATCTCCGCCCCGATTCCACGCCCGCGCCGTCCTGGCGCCAGCCACGAGAAGGTCGAGACCGTCCCGAATTTGGCGAAGTCGGACCCGATCAGATCCTGCATTCCGATCGGTTCGCCGTCTTGCAGCACCACGAAGTACAGCCGCCAGAAGCTCGGGTCGACCCGCGCACGTCCGGCCCAGATACCGCGCAGCCACCGCCATTCACGGTCGGGACTGTCCGCGTACAGCGATATCGGATCGTCGAACGGCCATGGCGCGACATCGGCGACGCCGGCGCGGACGACCGGGACCAGCCGCTCCAGCAACTCGTCCGTCGCACCGGCCAAGGTCAGCCGCGGCGTCCGCACCTCGAGGTTCAGCGGGGGGTACGTGTGAGTCACTCTCGCGACGGTAAGCGGACCGGGCGGCCGAGCGCACGCGCTTTTCCGTCGGACCCCCTCGCTACCGTCGGCCGCATGGACACCACGCCTTTCCGGACCCAGGTCCCGGAGTCCGCACCCGTTGGCCGACTCGCCGGTGGCGCTGTGCGCGTGGATCGCCGAGAAGTTCCAGGCGTGGACGGATTGCGACGGCCATCCGGAGAACGCCCTGAGCCGGGACGCGATGCTCGACGACATCACGCTCTACTGGCTGACCGGCACCGGCGCCTCGTCCGCACGGCTGTACTGGGAAAGCTTCGCCGAGGTGTCGAGCTGGTTCTCCGATTCCACTGTGGACACGATCGCCGTGCCCACCGGCTGTTCGATCTTCCCGCGCGAGACCCCGCGCCCGTTCCGCCGCTGGGCCGAGCGCCGGTTCACCGACATCCGGTACTGGAACGAACTGGAGCGAGGCGGCCACTTCGCGGCCTTCGAGCAGCCGGGCGTCTTCACCGAGGAGGGGCGGTCGTTCTTCCGTCTCGTGCGGTGACCGCTTGACTGTGACACCGTGTCAGGCTGTCCGCTGGGAGCCGCCATGTTCAGTATCGGAGATTTCGCCAAACACGGCCGGGTGTCGGTCCGGATGCTGCGTCACTACGACGCCATCGGACTGCTGCGGCCCGCCCATGTCGACCCGTTCAGCGGTTACCGGTCCTATTCCGGCGACCAGCTGGCCCGACTCAACCGGGTGATCGCGCTCAAGGATCTCGGCTTCACCCTCACGCAGGTGCAGGAGATCCTCGACGCCGAGATCGGCGCGGACGAGCTGCGCGGGATGCTGCGGCTGCGACGGGCCGAACTCGAGGCGGCCATCGCCGCCGACGAGGCGCGGCTCAAGGCCGTCGAAGCGAGACTCCGTTCGATCGAAAGCGAGGGAACCATGCCTTCCGAAGACGTCGTAGTCAAAAGCCTGCCCGCGGTCCGTGTCGCCGAGCTGACCGGAACGGCGAGCGGTTACGTGAACGAAGAGATCGGGCCGGTCGTGCAGGGGCTGTACAAGGACCTCTTCGGGGCGCTCGGCCCGATCACGCCGTCGGGACCGCTCATCGCCTACTACGAGGACGACGCCGACGGCGAACGCGTCCTGATCCACGCCGCCGTCCCGATCTCGGCCGAAACCGACGGCACCGAAGGGTTTTCGACGGTGAGCCTCGCCGAAGTGCCGTCCGCCGCGACGATCCTGCACCGGGGCTCGATGGAGACCGTGCTCTCCAGCTACCAGGCGCTGGCGAAGTGGGTCGACGCGCACGGGTACCGCGCGAGCGGCCCGGCCCGGGAGTACTACCTCGAGTGCCCGGCCGACGGGGACAAGTGGGTCACCGAACTGCAGCAGCCGATCGTCACGGCCTGACCGCATCCGGCTCGTGAGTGGTAAAGACGGTTAGAACCGTCTTTACACTCACGAGCGGCTAGCCCAGGAAGTCGGTCAAGGCGGCGCGGAACTCCTCGGGCGCTTCCAGCCACGGCACGTGGCCGACACCCGGCAACCGCACCCGGGTCACCGAAGGCAGAGCGTGCTCCAGCGAGTCGACGGCCCATCGGGGCCGGGTGTCCGCCGTCCCGTCGATGATCAGCGTCGGCACCCGCAGAGACCGGCAAGCCGAGATCAGTGACTCCTCCGGCACCGTCCGCATCTCCTCGCTCAACGCGGCGTTCGCCTCGTAGTTGACCGGGAACCAGGGTGTCGCCATCGCCTCGGCGTGCCGCTCGCCGTCCGCCACGAAGTCGGCCGTCCACTGCAGCACCGCGAGTTCGCGGCCTAGATCGTGGCCCGCCGCGCGAAGCCCGGCCCACCGGGCGTGCCTCTCCCCCAGCGCGCGCTCGAAGTTCCGCTTGAACTCGGCGTGCCAGTCGTGGCCGAGTCCGACGCCCGACACGTAGACGAGCGCGCTCACCCGCTCCGGACGTGCGAGGGCGTAGAGCAGGCCGAGATGCGCGCCCCACGAATGCCCGAGCACCGCGACCCGGTCGAGCCCGTGCCACTCGCGGACGGCGTCGACGTCGGCCACCATCCGGTCGAGGGTGTACGGGCCACTGGGGTCGGAGCGCCCGGCGCCGCGCTGGTCCCACCGGATCAGCCGGAACCGCGGGCCGGGATCGAGCGTGCCGAACATGTCCCACAGGCCCGGGCCGCCGTGGCAGCACAGGATCGGTTCGCCCCGGCCGGTCGCCGAGGTCCACAGTTCACGGCCGTCGTCGGTGATCACCACGCGATTATCCGGTAGGCGTGATCGCCGTCGTTGGCTATCTTCCGCGACATGACGACGAACACGCCACCGCAGCGGAAGGCCACGCTCGCGGACGCGCCCGCCATCGCGGCGCTGATGCGGGCCTCGGTGCTGGAGTTGTTCCCCCGGTTCTACGACGAGCGGCAGACCGCGAGCGCGGCGGTGCACATCGCGCACCTCGACCTGCGGTTGATCGAGGACGGCACCTACTTCGTGCACGAGGCGGACGGCGAGATCGTCGCCTGCGGGGGCTGGAGCAGGCGCAACAAGATGCACGCCGGCTCCGGTGACGCGTCGGACGACGAACGCCCGCTCGACCCGGCCACCGAGCCCGCGCGGGTGCGCGCGATGTTCGTCCGCGGCGATTGGACCCGGCGCGGGCTCGGACGCGCGATCCTCGAGTCGTGCCGCCTCGCGGCGAAAGCCGAAGGATTCACGTCGCTGACGCTGACCGCGACCATGCCCGGCGTCCCGCTGTATCTGTCGTTCGGCTTCGAGGAAGTCGAACGGGTGACGGTGACGACGCCCGACGGCGTCGACGTCCCTGGCGCCGTCATGGCCAGGGACATCGACCAGCCGGATAGCATCGCAGGATGATCTCCGGGGCCACCGCACTCTCGTTCGTCTTGGTCTGCCTGCTCGGCGCGATGGCACCGGGCCCGGATTTCCTGGTGGTGACCCGGAGCGCGATCCTCGGCGGGCGCAAGGCCGGGATCGCCGCCGGACTCGGCATCGCGCTCGGCGTCTTCGTCTGGGTGGTCGCGATCGCCCTCGGCGTCGCGGCGATCCTCACCGCGTCGGCGATCGCCTTCACCGTGGTGAAACTGATCGGCGCCGCGTACCTGATCTTCCTCGGCGTCAAGGCGTGGCTGGCGGTGCGCCGCGGCGACTACGGCGAGCTCAAGGACAAGGTGGCACCCGTGGTCGCGCCCAAGGAGGCGTTCCGGCACGGACTGCTCACCAACCTGCTCAACCCGAAGGTCGCGGTCTTCTTCCTCGCGCTGCTGCCCCAGTTCCTCCCGCATTCGGCCACGACCGCGGAGACCCTGCAACTGGCGGCGCTGGCCACCACGGTCGCCGTCGTGTGGACCTTCGTCCTGGCGACGCTGGTCGGTTCCCTGCGGAAGTTCTTCGCCTCCGGCCGGGTGCGGCGCGGGATGGACGCGGTGATGGGCACCTTGCTCGTCGGGCTCGGCATCCGGGTCGCCGTCCAGAGCTGAGCGAAGGTGCCCATCACGCCACGTCAGAGCAGGGATTCGGCGGCGAGGCGGGTGCCTTCGACGCGGGCGGCGATCTTGGCGAACGCGGTCTCCCGCGACGTCGAGGTGTCGTCGGCGAACGGCGAGAACCCGCAGTCGTCACAGGTGCCCAGCCGGTCCGGCGAGATGAACCGCGCCGCCTGAAGCACGCGGTCCCGGATCTCCTCTGCGGTTTCGACGCGCGGGTCGATCGGGTCGGTCACGCCGACGAAGATCCGCTGGTCCGGCTGTGCGTGGGCGGCGATGACCTGCAGCGCCCGCTCCGGATCCGCCTCACTGGCCAGCTGCACGTAGACGTTGCCCACCTTCAACTGGAACAACGTCGGCAGCAACCCGGCGTAGTCGACGTCGAGGCTGTGCACCGAGTCCTGGTCGCCACCGGGGCAGGTGTGCACGCCGATCTTCTTCCGCTCCTCGTCGGAGAATCGTTCCAGCACGGCGTTGTTCAGATCCACGAAGGACTTCAGCAGCCCGCCGGAAGGGTCGAGCTTCAGCGACAGCCTGCCCTCGGTGAAGTCGATCTGAACGCTGTCCGCACCCGCATCGAGGCTGCGGCGGATATCGGCTTCCGCTTCGTTCACCAAGTCGGCGATGAACTGTTCTTTCGCATATCCCGCCAATTCCTCACCGGGATAGACGAGCCCTATCGCCGAAGCGGCGATCACCGCCTGCTTCACCGGTTTGGTGGCGTGTTTCTTGGCCTCGCGCAGATAGGAGTCGGCATAGGTCTGATAGCGGAACGGTCCGGCGGTGAGCCTCGGGAGCTGCCGGGTGTGCCCGTCCGCGAAGGGGATGACGACCCCGTCCGGCGCCAGCGAAGTGAGGCCTGCCAAAGGATACGTGGCGAAGCTCGGCTTGCCCTGTTCGCCGTCGGTGATGACCGGCGAGCCCGTCTCCTCCAGCCGCTTGATGGTGTCCACGAGGGCTTTTTCCTGCAACTCGCCGAGACCGTCGGCGTCGAGCCGCCCGGCCGCGTGCTCGCCGAGCGCTTCGACGAGATAGCCCGGACGGGGAATGCTGCCGATCGGTTCGGTGGGTATGGTCATTGCTCGCGTCCTCCCAGGTGAAGCGGCCACGGTCGCCTTGGCCGCAATCGCAGAAACTACCGATCTCTCCTCTCCTTGACGATCTTTCCGCGTGCGGTGACCACGAATGGCGCAACCATTCGGTCTACAAAGGATGTTCCGTTCGCCGACACGTATAGGTCGTTATACAAAAGTCGGTGAAATTCGATGCTTATCCGGTCCCGGTCCTGGGTATTCCGTGGTAGTCGACCGGCCGGGGCGCGCCGAAGGAGAACCGAGATGCTGAGCCATCACGATCGGCAAGAGCTGGAGAAGATCGAGCGCTGGTTCGAGCTGACCGAGCCGGCGCTGGCCGCCCGGCTCCGCTCCGGCAGGCCGGCACGACCGCCCCTGCTCCGGCTGACGGTCCTCCTGGGTCTCGACATCACCGCGGGCCTGTTGATGTTGCTGGGCATGGTGGTGAACAGCCCGGCCGTGCTGCTGCTCGGGATGATCACCGTGACCACGGCGGTGATCGTGCACCTGTCCCGGTTCGGGCGCGGCTGATCTTCTTCCCGCACGCCGGTAGAGTCCGGGCGATACGTCCGGTTCACTGGGAGGAAGACCATGCGGTTCATGATCATCATCAAGGCGGACGAGGATTCCGAAGCCGGGAAGATGCCGCCGATGGAGGCCTTGACCGCCATGGCGAAGTTCAACCAGGACATGCTCGACGCCGGGGTGCTGGTGGGCGGCGAGGGGCTGCAGGAGAGTTCGAAGGGCGCGAGGGTCACGGTCAACGCCGCCGGATCCACGGTCACCGACGGCCCGTTCACCGAAGCCAAGGAACTCGTCGGCGGTTTCTGGATCCTCGACGTCCCGTCGCGCGCTGAAGCGATCGAGTGGGCGAAGCGCTGTCCCACTCCCCCGCACGGCGACACCATCCTCGAGGTCCGCAAGATCCTCGAAGCCGAGGACTTCGGCGAGAACTTCACGCCGGAACTGCAGGAGAACGAGCAGCGGATGCGCGACGAGATCGCCGAACGGGCTTAGAGTCGCCTCATGGCCGTCCGGGAGTGGGTACTCCACGTCGACCTCGACCAGTTCATCGCGGCGGTCGAGGTCGCCCGGCGGCCTGAACTGCGCGGCAAACCCGTGGTCGTCGGCGGCACGGGCGATCCGGCCGAACGGGCCGTGGTGGCGACGGCGTCGTACGAAGCGCGGGAATTCGGCGTCCAGTCCGGGATGCCGTTGCGGACGGCCGCGAAACGCTGCCCCGACGCGGTCTTCCTGGCCACGGACGCGCCCGCGTACCAGGAAGTCTCCGATCGGGTGATGGCGACGCTGCGGGAACTCCCGGTGGTCGTCGAGGTACTCGGCTGGGACGAGGCGTTCCTCGGCGTCGCCACCGACGACCCCGAAACGCTCGCCGCCGACATCCGGCGAGTGGTGACCGAGGAGACCGGGCTGTCGTGCTCGGTCGGCATCGGGGACAACAAGCTGCGCGCCAAACTCGCCACCGGATTCGCCAAACCGGCCGGGATCTTCCGGCTCGTCCAGGAGAACTGGTGGGACGTCATGGCCGAGAAGCCGACGGACGCGCTGTGGGGCATCGGCGCCAAGACCACGAAGAAGCTCGCCGAGGCCGGCTATCACACCGTGCTGGAACTGGCGGGCGCCGACCCGGCCGGGCTCGCCGCGCGGTTCGGCCCGAAACTCGGCCCGTGGTACCGGATCCTCGCCGGGGGAATCGGCGACGCCGAGGTCACCGCGACGCCCTACGTGGCGCGATCCCGCAGCCGCGAGACGACGTTCCAGCAGAACCTGACCGATCCCGGGGCCATGGCCGCCGAGGTCGTCGCGCTGGCGAAACGCGTTTCCCAGGACGTCGCCGAGGAAGGCAGGCCCGCCGCGCGGATCGCGGTCAAGGTCCGGTTCGCGCCGTTCCTGACCCACACCCACAGCGTGACCCTGCCCGCCCCGACCGCGGACCCCGCCGAGATCGAGAAGGCGGCGCTGGCCGTGCTCGACCTGTTCGACCTCGGCAGACCGGTCCGTCTGCTGGGCGTCCGGGCCGAATTCCCCTCGACGGTGGCGCGATCCGCGTCGCCTTGACAGCGCTCGCGGCGCTTTGCCATTCTGGTTTCGGGCCGAGAGGCGCTGCGACGGAATTCTTCCGCCACGCTCGGCCCGCTGCGACAGACGTAAGGGCGCCTCCCACTGCGGAGGTGCCTTTCTTGCGTCGAAACCCTTTTCCGGCCGTCGTCGTCGAGGCCGTGCGCTGAACGACCCCCGCATTGACCCCGTTCTTCCCGCCACCGGCGAGAAGAACCGCTTCACCTTGCCTTCCTGATGAATGGAGAACCAGTGAGCCCCACCCTGTCCAAGGTCAACGGGATCGAATTCGCCGTCGCCGACCTCTCCCTCGCCGAGGCCGGCCGCAAGCAGCTGCGCCTCGCCGAGGTCGAGATGCCCGGCTTGATGGCGCTGCGCCGTGAATACGCCGACTCGCAGCCCCTCAAGGGCGCGCGGGTCGCGGGCTCGCTGCACATGACCGTTCAGACCGCCGTGCTGATCGAGACGCTCGTCGCACTGGGCGCCGAAGTGCGCTGGGTGTCCTGCAACATCTTCTCCACGCAGGACGAGGCCGCCGCGGCCGTCGTCGTCGGCCCGAACGGAACCGTCGACGCGCCTTCGGGCTCCGCGGTGTTCGCGTGGAAGGGCGAGACCCTGGCCGAGTACTGGTGGTGCACCGACCAGCTCTTCGACTTCGGCGACGGCCGTCTCCCGAACATGATCCTCGACGACGGCGGCGACGCGACCCTGCTGATCCACAAGGGTGTCGAGTTCGAGGCCGCCGGCGCCGTCCCGCAGGCGACCGAGGAAGACCCCGAGGAGTACACCCTCGTCCTGCGCACGCTGACCGAAAGCATCGCGCGCGACGCGGGCCGGTTCACCCGCATCGCCAATGAGGTCCGCGGCGTCACCGAGGAGACCACCAACGGCGTCAAGCGGCTCTACAAGCTCGCCAAGGACGGCGAGCTGCTGTTCCCGGCGATGAACGTCAACGACTCGGTGACGAAGTCGAAATTCGACAACAAGTACGGCATCCGTCACTCGCTCATCGACGGTCTCAACCGCGGCACCGACGTGATGATCGCGGGCAAGGTCGCCGTCATCTGCGGCTACGGCGACGTCGGCAAGGGCGCGGTGGAATCGCTGCGGGGCCAGGGCGCCCGCGTGGTCGTCACCGAGATCGACCCGATCTGCGCGCTGCAGGCGGCGATGGAGGGCCTCGACGTCGTGGAGCTCGACGACGTCGTCGAGCGCGGCGACATCTTCATCACCACCACCGGCAACTTCGACATCATCATGGCCGACCAGATGGCCAAGATGAAGCACAACGCGATCGTCGCGAACGTCGGCCACTTCGACAACGAGATCGACATGGCCGGGCTCGCGAAGATCCCGGGCATCGAGAAGATCGAGATCAAGCCGCAGGTGCACGAGTGGGTCTTCCCCGCGACGGCCGACCGCGAGCAGCACTCCATCCTCGTGCTGTCCGAAGGCAGGCTGATGAACCTCGGGAACGCCACCGGCCACCCGAGCTTCGTCATGTCGAACTCCTTCACCAACCAGACGATCGCGCAGATCGAGCTGTTCACGAAGCAGGGCCAGTACGCCACCGACGTCCACGTGCTGCCGAAGCACCTCGACGAGAAGGTGGCCCGCCTGCACCTCGACGCACTGGGCGTCCGGCTGACGAAGCTGACCAAGCGCCAGGCCGAGTACATCGGCGTGGACGTCGAAGGCCCGTACAAGCTGGACCACTACCGCTACTGAGGTCCGGTACGGCTCGTGAGTGGTAAGGACGGTTCTAACCGTCGTTATTGCTTGCCTACTCGCGACCAGGGCGAAGGTGGTGTCCGCGACGACACGGTCGAGCGTGGAGGATTCGGGACGTTCA
The DNA here is from genome assembly GCF_046549075.1 of Amycolatopsis sp. lyj-84. Classification (NCBI taxonomy): domain Bacteria; kingdom Bacillati; phylum Actinomycetota; class Actinomycetes; order Pseudonocardiales; family Pseudonocardiaceae; genus Amycolatopsis; species Amycolatopsis sp. lyj-84. The sequence goes on along the minus strand of NZ_JAJPWO010000006.1, from coordinate 229,087 downwards.
ACGTCCCGAATCCTCCCCACTCACACAGCCGGCAGGCAGGCAAAACGGGTCCACCAGAACCGCACCTACCACTCACGAGGCCCGGCGCCGATCGCGAACCGCCGTCCGCCTTCAACCCCTTCTGTGACACCTGACGCACCGCACCGGAGCACTAGGCCGAATGCGTGAAAACTACGGCCGGATGGACCTGTTTCCCGTGGCGTGAACCGGGAATCCCTTATGTAGCCACACCCCGGCATCACCTTGGCCGGGCGACTACGAAGGAGAAGGTGCCCCCGTGATCATTCTCGGCGTCATCCTGATTGTCATCGGTGTCATCGCCAGCATCCCCGTTCTGTACTCGATCGGGATCGCGCTCGCGGTCATCGGCATCATCCTGGCCGTTCTCGGGAACACCGGGAAGGCCATCGGCGGTCGCGCCCACTGGTTCTGAGCACCGGACCACAGCTGATACCGAGCCCCCGGTACCAGCGTTGAGACAGACCGGGCACCCGGCGTTCCCCTCACGCCGGGTGCCCGGTCTGTTTTCGTTCTCGGCCCGCCGGGTATCCACTCGGGACGAGACGAAGGAGGAAAATCGATGGCCGGAACGGATCCTCGCCCGTATCTGACCGAGGTGGACTACCCGTGCGGACGTGACGAACTCTTGCGGGCCGCCGCGGCGGCCGGAGCGGGCGACGACGTACTCGGCCCACTGGGAGCTCTTCCCGCGAGTGACTACGCGGATGGAGATGGGGTGTGGGACGCGCTGGGCACCCACGAGGGAAGCACTACGACATGAAGGGGCCCCCCGGCTCCGAGGGGGAGGGAGAGCCGGAGGACCCCGTCATAGTTAACACATTTCCGGCCACGATGTACACGAATGCATACACCTTCGAGTGGCAATCGGTCCCGATCTTCCGAATCGGGCCGGACTGGTGTATTGACCGCTGGTCAAGAAGCCCGCAGCAACTGCCGGGCCTCCACCACGGCGCAGGTGCAGCCCCCGTCGACGTCGAAACAGTCGATCGTCAGCGTGTGCCGGGCGAAGTCGAAGTCGACGCAGCCGTCTTCGCTGCATTCGGTGAAACCACCGTCCAGGTGGACCACGAGGGTTCCGTGGCAGTGGTCGAGTCCGCCGGCGCAGAACGCGCACTCCATGCTCATGCCGCCTCTCGGAAAAGTTCTCCTCGGTTGCCTTACTACCACCGAGGGGCGACAAATCCTGGCATGACGACGGCGTGTCGCCGGACCCGGCCGGGTGACACCGGGCACAACAGTCCACAAAGGAGAGTCAGGCGCTCTTCGGGGTTCGCTTGGCGGAGGCGGGTTTCTTGGCCGCGGTGGCCTTCTTGGCCGCCGTCGGCTTCCGGCTCTTCTTCGCCTCGCTCACGCTGGCCTGCAGGGCCTCCATGAGGTCGACGACGTCGGCCTTCGCCCCGACGGCCTTCGGTTTGGCCGTCTCGTTCCCGGCGGCCTTGGCCTCGATCATGGCCTCCAGCGCCTCGCGGTAGGAGTCGTTGTACTTCTCGTGCTCGAACACAGGCTCCGAAAGCGAGTCGATCAGGGAGCCCGCCATCGTCAGTTCCTGGGGCCTCACCTGCGGAGGATCGTCGTGCAGGAAGCCGAAGTCCGGGACACGGACCTCGTCGGGCCACAGCATCGTCGTCATCATCAGGACGTCGCTGTGCACCCGCAGGATCGCGAGCGTCTCCCGCTGCCGGATGGCGACCTTCGCGATCGCCACATGGCTCGCCTTCTCCAGCGCGTCACGCAGGACCACGTACGGCTTGACGGCGTTCTTCTGCGGTTCGAGGTAGTAGGTCTTGTCGAAGTGGATCGGGTCGATGGACTCCAGCGGCACGAACTCGAGCACGTCGATCGCCCGCGACGACGCCAGCGGCAGCTCCGACATGTCCTCGTCGGTGAGCACGACCATCTCGCCGTCGGGCAGTTCGTAGCCCTTGGCGATCTCGGCGTAGGGCACTTCCTCGCCGTCGATCGTGCAGAACCGCTTGTACTGGATGCGGCCGCCGTCGGCCTCGTGCACCTGGCGCAGCGAGACGTTCTTGTTCTCGGTGGCCGCATAGAGCTGGATCGGGATGCTCACCAGCCCGAAGGACACCGAGCCCTTCCACATCGAACGCATCGCGCCGCACCTCCACCGCCGTCACCGACCGTACTCACGCTCGGTAACAACGGTAGCCCGAAACGGCGCACCGCGACAGTCCCGCCAACCCGATCGCGGGACTACCGCGGTCCCGGAATCACGCTTCGGCCAGGTACTTCTCCGCCTTCGCCGGATCGAAGAACCAGTGCTGGAAGTCGGTCGGATCGGAGAACCCGTCCGCGAATCGCTTCGCCACGGCGGGGTTCTCCCCCGCCGCGCCGATGATCTGGAGCACGTGCGGGGGCGGCGGCTGCAGCATCGCGTTGGTCCAGGTCGTCACGTGCTGGGCGTACTCCCAGTACTTCTCGAACGACGCGGTCATCCACTCCTCGTCGAACGGCTTGTCCCCGCGATCGAGGATCGAGTCCAGATAGGACGCCGCGCAGTGGCTCGCGTTGTTGGAGCCCTGACCGGTGATCGGGTCGTTGGCCACCACGACGTCGGCCATGCCGAGCACCACGGTGCCCGAGGGCAGCTTGCCGACCGCGTTCCGCACGACCGGGGTGTACCCGCCCGCCAGCGTCGACTTCTCGTCGGTCAGCACGGCGTTGCGCGAGCGCTCGTACTCCCACGGGAGGAACTGCTTCATCAGCGAAAGGATCCGGTCGAGATGCTGCTGTGGCGACGGCCGGTCGCCCCAGCAGTCGAGCGGGCCGCCGGGGACGCCCTCGAAGAACAGGATGTCGCAGTTCCCGCTCAGCGTGTACGCGGGGATCATGAACAGCTCGCCGACGCCCGGGATGATGTTGAAGCGCACCGCCGCCTTGTCCGGATGCTCCGGCCGGGGCTCCAGACCGTGCACGTAAGCCAGCGAAAGAGCGCGCTGGGGCTCCGTGTACGGCGACCGCTCCGGGATCCGGTCGAACAGCTGGACCAGCTCGCCCTTGCCCGCCGCGATGACGACGAGGTCGTACAGCTTCGCCAGCGGCGCCAGGTCCGAGGTGGTGACGCCGTGGATGACGACCTTGCCGCCGCGGTCCTCCACCAGCTCCAGCCAGGCGGCCATCTTCACCCGCTGGTCCACCGACTGCGCGTAGTGCTCCAACGGGGCGAACCAGTCCAGCACCCGGCTGGAATCCGGTCCGGCGATGGACACGCCGAGTCCTTCGACCCGGACGGTCTCGTCCTCCCACAGGTTCAGCTTGTGGTCCCGCTCGTGCTGCAGGGCGGAGTGGAACATGCACTGGGTCGACATCACCTTGCCGGACCGGATCTCGTCCGGCGTCCTCGCCGACATCACCGTGACGTCGTAGTCGTGGTCCAGCAGGCTCAAGGCGAGTTGCAACCCCGACTGCCCGGCACCGACGATCAGAACCTTGCGCATCCTCGACATTCCTCCCAGAACCGTCAGCTGAGTGCGAACTCGCGGCCCGGCCCGGAGACCACCGCGAGGGACAACGTGTGCGTCACGAGTTCCTGCAGGGTCGCGACCGTGGACTTCGGATCGCGGGCGTCGCAGGTGACCAGCGGGATGTCCGGGGACAGCGCGAGGGCGTCGCGAACCTCTTCGAGGTCGTGCACCGGCATCCCCTCGAACTGGTTGACCGCGACGATGAACGGCAGGTCGGAGTCGTTCTCGAAGTAGTTGATCGCCGCGAACGACTGGTCGATCCGGCTGGTGTCGACCAGCACGACGGCGCCGAGCGCGCCGCGCGAGAGGTCGTCCCAGAGGAACCAGAACCGGGCCTGGCCGGGGGTGCCGAACAGGTACAGGAGCAGGTCTTCGCGGAGGGTGATCCGGCCGAAGTCCATCGCGACCGTGGTGGTGGATTTGGTTCCGGGCGGCACGAGCTCGTCGACCCCGGCGCCCGCCTCGGTCATCCAAGCCTCGTTGCTCAGGGGCGGGACCTCGGAGACGGCGCCGACGAACGTCGTCTTGCCCACGCCGAATCCACCGGCGACGACGATCTTGGCGGAGATCGCCAAGAGGTCGGCGTCAGACCGGGAGGCGCTTGAGTCCATCGAGGATCCTCTCGAGCACGTTCGTATCGTGGTTGTAGGCGTGGGCCGTCGGGTGCACGAAGACGGCGCCCTGGGTGGCGAGGTCGCCGATGAGCACGCGGACCACGCCCAGTGGCAGGTCCAGTCCCACCGAAAGCTCGGCGATCGACGAGCGTTCGCGGGCGCGCTCGTACAGCGAGCGCGATTCGGGCATCAGCGCTTCGGACAGCGCCGGGTCGTAGCGCGGGACCGAGATCAGGGTCTCCACCAGCAGCAGATGGCTGCTCTTGGTGCGGCCGCCGGTCAGCGCGTACGGCCGGATTCTGCGGCTGCGCATCTTGACCGGCCGGTCCGGAGCTTGGTCGCTGGACACGGTCATCCCTTCCTTCTCCGGATTCTCAGGCCTGCGGCCGTCGGGCGGTCAGGACCTGCCGGAGTCCCGCTCGCACCTCGGGAGTGAGGGCGTGGCCGGCGTTGGTGATGAACTGGGTCATCTCGTAGGCGACGACCTTCATGTCGCAGTCGGGTTCGGTGAGCACGGCGAGCCCCGCCTCGGCGCCGATCCCCATGAACAGGAAGTACCCGCGGGTGAGCCGGATGATGATCTGCTCGCAGTTGCCCTTGCCGAACAGCGCGGCGCTGTTGCCCGCGAGGCTGAGCAGGCCGCTCGCGATGGCGGCGAGCTGCTCCGCGTCGTCACTGGACACCGATTCCGAAGCGGTCAAAGGGAAACCGTCGACGGACATGATCAGCGCGTGGCTCGCACCATGCACCTTGCGCACGAAGTCGTCGAGCAGCCACGTGAAATCCGTGGTCGCGTCCTGGGCGGTCACTGGGTGTTTCCTCCGGTCTCGCGCTCGTGCCGGTCGTCGAGGGCGGCGCGCTCGCCGTCGGAGAAGGCATCGAGGTCGGCCAGCAGCGCCGAGTGCCCGTCCGCCGCGTCGACGGGCGGGGTGGTCGGCGGGGCCGGTTCGTCGGGCAAAGTCCTGATACTGCGGGAAACCCGGCGCGGCAGGCCGCTCGCCGTGGTCCCGCCGTCGGTGGGCGGCGGGAAGGCCGCGCGCGGACGCGGGCTGGGCTTGCGTTCCGGTTCCGACGTCGTCGGCGCGGCCGGGCGCCGCCTCGGCAGCGTGGACGTCGTCGCGGCGGGGCTTCCCACGTGTGTTCCGTTGGTGATCCTGGTCTGCGGCAGGACCACCGTCTGCGAACCGGACCACTGCTTCTCGGCCAGTTCCGAGACCACCGGCACCGGCAGCAGCACGGTGGCGACCGTGCCGTGCGGGGTGCGGCGGTCGAGCTTGACGGTGATCTCGTGCCGGTCGGCGAGCCTGCCGACGACCGCGAGTCCCATGTGCCGCACCGAATCGTCGTCGAGCACGGCACCGGCGGCGAGGCGTTCGTTCAGCACCGCGAGGCGTTCCGGCGGCATGCCGATGCCTTCGTCCTCGATGCGGATCAGCACGCTCCCCTGTTCGGTGAGGTGCGCGCTGACGCTGACCGGCGAACTCGGCGACGACTGGTTCGCCGCGTTGTCGAACAGTTCCGCGAGGATCCGGCTGACGTCTTCGGCGGCGAAGCCGACGACGCCGAGCGAAACGACGCGGCCGATGGTGATCCGCGAGTAGTGGTCGATCGACGACATCGCAGCCCGCATCACGTCCAGCACGGACGAGATCCCGGCCGCCGTGTCGTCGGCGTCCCGGCCGGCGAGCACGCGCAGGTTCTCGGCGTTGCGCCGCAGGCGGGTCGCCAGGTGGTCGAGCCGGTAGAGCTCGGCGAGGCGGTCGGAGTTCTCCTCCCCCGCCTCCATCGTCTCCAGCTGCGCGAGCAGCTGGTCGAGCAGATTGAGGTCGCGCAACGCGACATTGGAGCAGACACCGGCGAGCGCGCCGGCGTCCGGCGCTTCCACGGCCGGCCGCTGTTCCACCACCGGTTCGGCGGCGGGTGCCCCGGAGGGGGCGTGTCGGGGCGGCGCGGCGAGGAACTGAGCCGCGGCGACCCGGGAGCGGTCCAGAAGAACCCGTGAGCGGTCAAGCAAGCCTCGAGCCCGCGTCACCATGTGCTTCCACTTCTTTCTCTTCGCGTACCCGGACTCGTCTGCAACTCCCCAGTGACAACGTCCGACATGCAAGCAGACGGAACAATCGGTGTCCACAACCGGTTTCCGTTCAACCGCTGGCAGTGACGTGGTAACGAAAGCGTTGCGGCTGGTGAGCGGTGCGCACTAGGCCATTCGGCTCAATTTCCCGGTCTCTCACCCAGGGTGGTGTCCGAAAAGTGCGGAGTGCGCATAAATTTGCGTGCCCCGCAACTTTTGCCTACCCTTGCCGTCGTGACCACCGACTCGGCCGCCCCTCTCGGACTGCGCGAACGCAAGAAGCGCGCCGCCCGGCGCGCGATGAGCGAGGCAGCGCTCAAGCTCGCCATGGAGAAGGGCGTCGAGCAGGTTCGCGTCGAGGACATCGCCGGCGCCGTGGGGGTGTCACCGCGCACGTTCAACAACTACTTCTCCAGCAAGGAAGAGGCGATCTGCTCGTTCATCGTCGAACGGCAGGAACTCCTGCGGGAGGCGCTGCGCGAGCGGCCTTCGGGAGAGTCCTTGTGGGAAGCGGTCGGCGCCGCGACGCTGGAGGCCTACAGCAAGCTGGGAGAACCGGATCGCGGTTCAGTGGAGCTGGCACGGTCGCTGCTCCTGCACCCGTCGATGCAGGGCGAGTTCCTCAAGGCGCACGCCAAGGTCGAACAGGTGCTGGCCGACGCCATCCTCGAACGTGCGGGCGCGAGCGCGGAAAACGCGTTGAACTCGCGGCTCATGGCGGCGATCGTGGAGTCCGCGGTGAAGACGGCGTTCTTCAGCTGGCTGGTCAACGAGGGGTCCGGACCGTTCCTGGAAACGCTCGACGTCCTTCTGCGCGAGGCGGCCGCGGGTGTCCCGTCACTCACCGGACCCGAACCGGTGAAGAAACCGAAGAAGCAGTAACACCCTACCCACCACTGGGGAGAAACCGTTGTGCTGACGAAGTTGTTGCGCACTCACCTGCGCCCCTACCGGCGAGACCTGTGGCTGATCGTGCTGCTGCAGTTCGTCCAGACCCTCGCCGGGCTCTACCTGCCCACGCTGAACGCCGACATCATCGACGACGGCGTGGTCAAGGGCGACATCGACTACATCCTCGGCGTCGGCGGCGTGATGCTGCTGGTGTCGCTGGTGCAGATCGCCTGCTCCATCGGCGCCGTCTACTACGGCGCCCGCACCGCCATGGCCGTCGGCCGCGACGTCCGCGGCGCGATCTTCCACCGGGTCCAGGACTTCTCCGCCCGCGAGGTCGGCCAGTTCGGGACGCCGTCGCTGATCACCCGCACCACCAACGACGTCCAGCAGGTGCAGATGCTGACGTTGATGGCGTTCACGCTGATGGTGTCCGCGCCGATCATGTGCTTCGGCGGCATCATCATGGCGCTCAACCAGGACGTCACGCTCTCGTGGCTGCTGGTGGTCGTCGTGCCGATCCTCGGCGTCTCGGTCGGGATCATCATCGCGAGGATGCGGCCCGCGTTCCGGCTGATGCAGGAGCGGATCGACAAGATCAACCAGATCCTGCGCGAGCAGATCATGGGCATCCGCGTGATCAGGGCCTTCGTCAAGGACACCCACGAGCGGCGGCGGTTCACCAAGGCGAACACCGAACTGCTCGACGTCTCCCTGATCGTCGGCAGACTCATGGCGCTGATGTTCCCCATCGTCATGCTCGTGATGAACGCCTCCAGCGTCGCCGTGCTGTGGTTCGGCGGGTTGCGCATCGACGACGGCAGCATGCAGATCGGCGCGCTGACCGCGTTCCTGTCCTACCTCATGCAGATCCTGATGGCGGTCATGATGGCCACCTTCATGTTCATGATGGTGCCGCGCGCCGAAGTCAGCGCCGAGCGCATCACCGAAGTGCTCGACACGCACACAAGCGTCGTCCTGCCGGCGAACCCGGTCAGCCCCGGTGAGGTGCACGGGCGGCTGGAACTGTCCGATGTGGAGTTCCGCTACCCCGGTGCGGAAAAGCCGGTGCTGCAGGAGATCTCGCTGCTGGCCAGGCCCGGTGAGACGACCGCGATCATCGGCAGCACGGGCAGCGGAAAGACCACGCTGCTCAACCTGATCCCCCGGCTGATGGACGCCACCGACGGCTCGGTGCTCGTCGACGGCGTGGACGTCCGGGAACTGGATCCGACCGTGCTGTCCGACGCCGTCGGGCTGGTGCCGCAGAAGCCGTACCTGTTCGCCGGGACGGTCGCGAGCAACCTCCGGTACGGCAAGTCCGACGCCACCGACGAGGAACTGTGGCACGCGCTGGAAGTGGCGCAGGGCAAGGACTTCGTCGAGCGGATGCCCGAGGGACTGGACTCCCCCATCGCCCAGGGCGGGACCAACGTCTCGGGCGGCCAGCGGCAGCGGCTCGCGATCGCGCGGATGCTGGTGCGGCGCCCCGAGATCTACCTGTTCGACGACTCCTTCTCCGCGCTCGACTACGCGACCGACGCCGCGCTGCGGCGGGCGCTGGTGGCCGAGACCGCCGAGGCGACCGTGGTCATCGTCGCGCAGCGGGTCAGCACGATCCGCCACGCCGACCGCATCGTCGTCATCGACGAGGGCCGCGTCGTCGGCAACGGCACCCATACCGAACTCATGGAGAGCAACGAAACCTACCGGGAGATCGTGCTGTCCCAGCTGACCGAGCAGGAGGCCGCCTGATGAGCGCGCCCGAATCCACCACAGAATCGAGTACCCCGGCGAAACCCGCGGGCGAGCGCGCGAGTGCGGCACGAGGCCCCGGGCCCGGCGGTGGCGGCTTCGGCCGCGGTCCCGCCGCCTTCATGGGCGGACCGTCCGTCGAGAAGGCACTGGACTTCAAGGGATCCCTGAAACGGCTGTTGCGGCTGCTGCAGCCGCAACGCGCCGTGTTGTACGGCATCTTGGCGTTCGGTGTCGCCAGCGTCGCGCTGAGCGTCATCGGCCCGAAGATCCTCGGCATGGCGACGGACCTCATCTTCGCGGGGGTCGTCGCGAAGGACATGCCCGCAGGGGTGAGCAAGGAAGAGGTCATCGCCGGACTGCGGGCGAAGGGCGACAACACGCTCGCCGACATGTTCTCGGCGATCGACTTCGTGCCTGGCCAGCGCATCGACATCGACGCCGTCGGCCAGGTCCTGATGTGGGTGCTGCTGCTCTACATCGTGGCGTCGTTCTTCGCGCTTCTGCAGGCGAGGCTGACCACGAACCTGGTCCAGCGCGCGGTGTTCGAACTGCGGGAGAAGATCGAGGAGAAGTTCGCCAAGCTCCCGCTGAGTTACTTCGACCGCCAGCCGCGTGGTGAGGTGCTGAGCCGGGCCACCAACGACATCGACAACCTCGCGCAATCGCTGCAGCAGACGCTCGCGCAGATCGTGTCTTCGCTGCTGATGGTGGTCGGCGTGCTCGCGATGATGTTCGTCATCTCGCCGCTGCTGGCGCTGGTCGCACTGCTCTCGGTGCCCGCCTCGGTGATCGTCGCGGCGAAGATCGGCAAGAAGGCGCAGCCGCAGTTCATCAAGCAGTGGTCCACCACCGGGCGGCTCAACGCGCATATCGAGGAGATGTACACCGGGCACTCGCTGGTCAAGGTGTTCGGCCGCCGTGAGGAGGCCGAGGAGGTCTTCCGCGAGCACAACGACACGCTCTACGGCGCGAGCTTCCGGGCGCAGTTCATCTCGGGCACCATCCAGCCCGCGATGATGTTCATCGGCAACCTGAGCTACGTGCTGGTGGCCGTGATCGGCGCGCTGCGGGTGGCTTCCGGGACGCTGTCGCTCGGCGACGTCCAGGCGTTCATCCAGTATTCACGGCAGTTCAGCCAGCCGGTCACCCAGATCGCCAGCATGGCGAACCTGCTGCAGTCCGGGATCGCGTCCGCGGAGCGGGTCTTCGCGTTGCTCGACGCGGACGAGCAGGAGCCCGAGCCCGCCGAACCCGCGCGGGTGGGCGAGGTGCGCGGACAGGTCGAGTTCGAGCACGTGTCGTTCCGGTACACCCCGGACACCCCGCTCATCGAAGACCTGTCGCTCACCGTCGAGCCGGGGCACACCGTCGCCATCGTCGGCCCGACCGGCGCGGGGAAGACCACCCTGGTCAACCTGCTCATGCGGTTCTACGAACTCGACGGCGGCCGGATCACCCTCGACGGTGTCGACATCGCCGAGATGGACCGCGAGGACCTGCGGTCCAAGACCGGCATGGTGCTGCAGGACGCGTGGCTGTTCGGCGGCACGATCGCGGAGAACATCGCCTACGGTTCCGCGGGCGCCACGCAGGAGGAGATCGTCGCGGCGGCCAAGGCGACCCACGTCGACCGGTTCGTCCGTACCCTCCCGGAGGGCTACGAAACGGTGATCGACGACGAGGGCGGCACGGTCAGCGCCGGCGAGAAACAGCTGATCACCGTCGCGCGGGCGTTCCTGGCGAAACCCGCGATCCTCATCCTCGACGAGGCCACCAGTTCGGTCGACACCCGGACCGAGGTGCTGATCCAGCGGGCGATGAATTCGCTGCGCGAGGGGCGGACGAGTTTCGTCATCGCGCACCGGCTTTCCACCATCCGCGACGCGGACGTCATCCTCGTGATGGAGAACGGCTCGATCGTCGAGCAGGGCGATCACGAAACGCTGCTGCTCACCGGTGGTGCGTACTCGCGGCTCTACGCGGCCCAGTTCGCGGAGGCGCTGGCCGAGACCGACTGAACCGCGGTGAATCGAAGGCCCCTTTTCCTGCTTTCATCGGAGGAAAAGGGGCCTTCGTCACCCGTCCGGACCGTGAACGGCGCTAGGCTTGCGTGAACGGATCCGGAGAGGGGTGCGCTGGCCGACCATGGCGGAGAAACTCGGCGAATACCGCCGTAAGCGCAAACCGGGACGGACTCCCGAACCCATTCCGGAACGCGACGGGGACGGCGGAACCCCGGCGGGGGCGAACGATCTCTTCGTCATCCAGGAACACCACGCGAGCAGCCTGCACTGGGACGTCCGGCTGGAACGGGACGGGGTGCTGGTCTCCTGGGCGGTGCCGAAAGGCCTGCCGATGTCACCGGATCTCGAACGCCTCGCCGTGCACACCGAAGACCACCCGATGGACTATCTCACCTTCGAAGGCGAGATTCCGGCCGGTGAATACGGCGGCGGCACCATGACGATCTGGGACACCGGCCGGTACGAAACGCTGCACTTCAACGACCACAAGGTCGAGATCGTCTTCCACGGGAAACGGGCGCGCGGGAAATACCTGTTCCTGAACGTGAAGAAGGACGGGAACGACCGCGGCTGGCTGCTCAAACGACTCGATCCGGCCGATCCCGGCCGCACGGAACTGCCTCCGTTCCTCGCTCCGATGCTGACCAAACCGGGGCGCCTTCCCTCGACCGGCGAAGACGCGGAATGGGCCTACGAATTCGACTGGTCGGGGCGCCGCACCCTGATCCGGGTGTCCGGCGGCCGGATCACCGCCTACGACGATTCGGGCGACGACATCACCGGGCTGTACCCCGAGTTCCGCGGGCTGGGCGAGCAACTCGGTGCCGCCGATGCTTTTCTCGACGGGGAAATCGTCGTCTTCGACGGCGGGAAGCCGAGCCCGGACGGGCTCGGGCACCGCGCGCGGGCCACGAAGAGCTCCGCGAAACGGCTCGTCCCCCGGTTTCCGGCGTTCTACCTGGTGAACGACCTCCTGCATCTGGACGGCCGTTCCTGTGTCGAGTCGCCCTATGTCGAACGTCGAGAACTACTCGATGGACTCGGTCTCGCCGGACCGCATTGGCAGGTCCCCCGTTATTACCGCGGCGACGGTGGCGCGGTCGCACGGGCCGCCCGCGAACACGGGCTCGCCGGCGTCATCGCGAAACGCGCCGACTCCGCGTACCACCCGGGAAGGCGGACCGGGGAATGGCTTTCCATCACCGGCGCCAGGGTCCAGCAGGTGGTACTGGGCGGCTGGCGGCCGGGTGGCGGCAGCCGGGCGGGCACGTTCAGTTCGCTGCTGCTCGGCGTCCCGCACGAGGATGGCCTGCGGTACATCGGGAACGTCGGTGTCGGCTTCGCGGGCGACGAGCTGGAGGAGCTGTCACAGCGGCTGTTCCGCTTGGAGCGCAAGACATCCCCGTTTCGCTCCGTACCGGAGAAACAGGCGCGGGACGCGCATTGGTCGCGGCCGACCATCGTCGGCGAGGTCGTCTTCGGCGGCTGGACCGACGGGGGCTGCCTGCGCAATCCGCGCTGGCGTGGCCTGCTGCCGGACGTCGCCGCCGACGAGGTCGAACTCGACGGCTAGATACGGACGTCCTCGACGTCCCACCGGACGTCGAGGTCGGCTCCGACCCCGCTGACGTCCAGAATCCGCGACACCAAGGCGGTCTTCACGATCACCGAGAGCCGCCGCGACGCGGCATTGGCCTCTTCCAGCGCGTGCAATCCGGCGCAACTGAGGAAACCAACGCCGGAAAGGTCGAGGATCACGTGCTTTTCCGTGACGCAAGCACCGCTGAGTTCGACGCGGAACCGGCCGACGGTGGCCGCGTCGATCTCCCCCACCGCGGTGAGGATGACGACGCCGTCCTTGCGGCGGGTGGTGGTCACGGCCAGGGGCTGCGGTTCGCCGGGTACGCGCTGGCCAGGCAACATGGGGGCGCCTCTCTCCAGACCACCAAGTTCCCACTGACGGTACTCAGCGGCGGCGAGAGGTCAACCCTGGTACCTCATCGAAGCCAATTCGGGCGGGAACCTTTACGCACCGTTTGCCATTCTCCGGCGAAACGCCGGTGCGCGGCCTCGGCCGTCGCGACCGAACGACCATGCAGGAGGCCGTAAGTGAAAGCGTTTTCACTCTCGGCGTAGGCGCGGAGGCCGAGAAGCCGCAAGACCTCCCGGGTGACCACGACGTCGTGATGGACACCGAGAGTGGTCTGCACCGCCTTGACGTTCTTTCGCCATTTTCGAAGCTTCTTGCCTGTCACCGGCTGGACCGTCTCCGCGGCGTACCGGGCGCGCTTGGCCTTCTTGCGCACCTCGTGCAACGCGGCGTCCTGCTCCAGACCGGGCCGCAAGGCCGCCGCGACCGCGACCGCGTCGCGCAGCTTCCGGTCCGAACGAGCGACCGCCTTGCGCAGCTCTTTCTTGCCGTCCTTGATCTTCTTGGGCTTGGCGACGAGCTTTTCCAGCGCCCGCAACAGATCCGTGTACCGCTTGCTGTCGAGCGCCCGGATGGCCCGGGCCTTGGCCTCTTCGGCCTCGCGCGAGAAGTGCCGCGTCATCAGCTGCCCGACGTTGCCGAGTACCAACTCGGACGGAAGCGCCTTGACTTCCTCGTGCAGCCGCTCCTCCATCACCTCGTTGTCCCTCGCCGGCCCGAGTTCGCCACCGAGCCACCGCAGCTCGGTGGCCAGCCCGTTCGCGACGTCGGCGTCGAGCGAACGCCGGAACGTCTTCAGCGCACTCCGCAGCCGCCTGGCGGCGACCCGCATCTGGTGCACCGAGTCCTCGACGTCCCGGCGAACCCCGATGTCGTTGCGGCGCAGCGCGTCCAGCTGCTCCGCGAAGTAGTCCGCCAGTACCGAACCGGACGCGCCCGCGGCCGACGGCACGAGCTCGTCCGTCAGCCGCCGGAGCTTCGACGGCCACCTCGACCGCTTCGCGCCCGCGTTCACGACGGCCCGATCCAGGCTGTCGAGCACGTCGGGATCGGTCCCGGGCGAAAGTTCGATCTCGATCTCCCGCCAGCGGTCTAGGTGCGCCTTCTCTCCGCCCGCCTCGCCGGTGACGACGTCGTCGGTCAGCGTCGCGACCTCACGGCCCTCCGCGTCGAGGAGGGCGTACGAAGTCCGTTCGGTGCGCAGGTGCGCGGCCTGGACGAGTTTGGCGCCGAGAGTGCGCGCGCGGACCAGTCTCGCCAGCGCGCCGGGCACCTTGTCCGGCTTGCCCGACAGCGGGAGGCGGAGTTCCTCACGCCTGTCCTCGCTGACCGGGAGCTTGAGATGCCAGCCCTCGTCGCTCCCGCCGAGCCTCCGCCGCAGCGTGATGCCCGCCTGCGCGAGCCGGAAGTCGGCGGTGTCGAAGTACGTGGCATCGAGGACGTCGATCCTCGGATCGGCCTGGTTCGTCACGGGACCGGCCGGGACCAGCGGCGGGATGGGCTTGTCGGCCGCCAGGTCGTACTTCCGCTCGATCTCCGCCTCGGCCACCGGGGCGCCGTCCTGCGTCTTCGTCACCACGAACTCCTCCTCTTCGGCTACCAGGAAGGATTACCCCGCGAAGAGGCGGCGGGAAACCCCGATCGGGTCATTCGTCCATCCGGTCGTACCGGTCCGCCCACTCGGCGAGCATTTGGCGCGACCTCTCCGCGGTCAGGGTATCGCTTTCCAGACGCGCGACGAGCGAATAGTACGCCTCGACCGCCACCCGGTCGTCGATGAACACTCCGGCCGCATAGGAATCCGTGTACACCACCGCCGGATGTTCCGTGAATTCCATGATGGTGAAGGAACTCTCGATTGTTCTGCTCACTTCGTTGCTTTCGGGGACGATGCGAATGGAGCAATAGGGCAGGTTCGCCGACAGGACGAGGTGGAGCAGTTGCTCGTGCATGATCCGCGGCCCGCCGATGACCGACCGCAGCGCGCGCTCGTGGACGTAGAACCGGCACTGGGGCGGACGATCCCGCCGCAGCAGCTTCTGCCGCTCCATCCGGGCGTTCACGACCTGGTCCAGCTGGGCCTGGCCGCGGTTGCCGATCAGTTCGTAGGTGGTGCGGGCGTACTGTTCGGTCTGCAGCAGCCCGGGGAGCGTCAACGACTCGTAGCGCACCACCGTATGTGCGAGATTCTCTTGGATAGCCAGGGATTTCATCGGATCGACGAGTTCGTCGAAGTACGGTCGTACCCAGTACAGGTCGCTGCCCGGCTGCGTCAGTTCCAGCAGCAGGTCACGCTCGGGCTCCGCCTCGCCGCAGGTCGCGAGATACAGCGCCGCGTCCACCACGGACAGCTCGCGCAGCCCCTGTTCCCACCTCGTGACCTTGCTCTGCAACCAGCCGTTACGGCGGCTGACGTCGGCTCCGCTGAAGTGCCCGCGCTGCCTGAACGCCTTCATGCGGTGGCCCAGTTCCCGGGTCCGCGCCGTCGAATCCTTCTCAACCATGCGGGCCAAAGTAGGGCCGAACTCCGGCCGCGCAGTGATTGCCACGCGGTAATTCACCTCAACTGCTGATAACTTGCGCTCGCGCATTCCTGCGAAGCGCTGCTTCGCGAGCGAAGCAGCTTCGCTCGCGAAGGGTTCTTTAACTTTATAGCGGAAGAAAGGAATGGGGTCGAGTTATTCGGAAGTGGAAATGTTGCGGAGCCGGGCGAGGGGCACCACTCCGATCGGCGGTCCGTGACGCTCGACGTCTCGATTCCTTCACGCTCGACCGCGCCGCCGCTGACACTTCACCTTCGCCCTGGTCACGCGCAGGTAGGCAAATACGGGTCCCAGAACCGCCCTTACCACTCACGAGACCCAGGTCACCCCTGACACCGCTTTGAAGCTTTCGCGCCTCCACTCCAGCCCACGTCACCCAAAGCTTCAATCGGTGTATCAACGATACGCTTGAACCTCATGAGTCAAGACATCCGAGACTTCGTGACCCCCTCGTGCGACCTGCTCGGCCTGGGCGAACCGACGCACGCGACCCCGGTCTTCGCGGAGGTCCGCAACGAGCTGTTCGCCCAGCTGGTCGATCGCGGCTTTCGCTCGATCGCCCTCGAAACCGATCGTGTGGCCGCGCTCGTCGCGAACGACTTCGTCCGGGACGGCACCGGCACCCTCGACATCGCGATGAGCGAAGGCTTCACGCACACCTTCGGCGCCCTGGACGCGAACCGGCGGCTGATCGCGTGGATGCGCGAGTACAACGAGAATCGCCCGCCCGAAGAGCGCCTTTCGTTCCACGGCTTCGACACCCAGACCGAGAACACCTCCGCGCCCAGCCCTCGGCGCTATCTCGAATACGCCCGCGACTTCCTGGGCAGCGACGTGGACATCGCGGGCCCGGCCGGTGACGACGAACGCTGGGGCCGCACGGAGGCGGTCCTCGACGCGGCTTCCTCCGTCGGTGCCACGGCCGACGCCTACCGGCTCCGCGCGATCGCGGCCGAGTTGCACGCCGCGCTCCGATCCCGCAAGCCGGTCACGGAAGCGTGGGCGAGGGCGGAGATCCACCTCATGGCGGGCATCGATCTGCTGCGCTACCACCGGCAATGCGCCGAACCTCTTGAGCCGCAAGAACGCTACGCACCCCTGAGCGCCGTCAGGGACGCCATCATGGCGCGAAATCTGCTGGACATCCGGGCCGCCGAAGCCGATCGCGGCCGGACGCTGGTCTTCGCCCACAATCTCCACCTACGGCGCCAGCCGAGCACGATGCGGGTGGCCGGGACGGAGACCCACTGGTTCCCCGCGGGCGCGCTGGTGGCACCGCTGCTCGGCGATCGCTACGCCTTCGTCGCGACGAGCCTCGGCCGAAGCGATGCCATCGCGCTTCAGGAGCCCGAGGCCGATACCTACGAAGGGTTCCTGCAGAAGCACGTCACCACGGCCTGGGGTCTGCTCCCCGCCTCCGAGATCCCGCCCGCCCGCGTCCGGACCGATCCCGTTCCGCGGCAGGGCTACTTCCCGCTCGACCAAGCGATCCTCGACGACGCGGAGGCGATCCTGCACGTCGTGGCCTAGTCGAACCGGGTGACGCCTCCTGCCCTCGGAAGGCGTCACCCGGCCACGAGCACGCGCCGTCACCCCCAGTTCCACGATTCCGGGACGGCGCGAAGTCTCTCAACCGAGCAGGAGTCAACACGCCGTCCCCATAAGTTCGCCAAACGCCACCGCCCGCGATCCCACGCGGGACTAGCCCCGGCCCGCTCCGAATCCGATCTTCGTCAAAGCTTCACGAGCACGATCCCGCTGCCGTCCGTCACTGTCGACGGCGGAAAGGTCTTTGAGCGCGCGCAATTCCCACACCGGGAATCCCAGCTCCCGGAACAGCCCCGCCGCCGTGCGGAGCCCCTCGGCGGCTTCGGTCGCGACACCTTCGTCCGCGCGGAGACGCCCGAAGCTGAGCAAGGCGTATCCGCCTCCCCGGCGGTCACCGAGTTCGCGGAACGTGGTCATGGCGAGTCCCAGGTGCTCCGCGGCCCGGACGTGCTCGCCCGCAAGGCGCAGGGATTCGCCGAAACTCCGATGCGTGTACGCGGCGGCGTGCCGGTGCCCGACATGCTCGAACAGCTCCAGTGACCGCGATAGGCATCGTTCGCTCTCCTCCGGGTCTCCCGCTCTCGCGTGGAGATCGCCGAAGCTGCGAAGGACGTGCGCCTCCCAATGGCGTTCACGCGAACTCCGGGTGCCGATCAGAGCACTCGTCAGCAGTTCGCCTGCCTCGTCCACGCGGCCGTGCCGTCGCAGGACGTCGGCATACCGCTTGGCGGATCTGTCGTGCTGCTGCCCGTCCTCGCAATGGAGTGAAAGCAGCAGGCTCGCGTCGAAGCATTCCGTCGCCCGCCGGAAGTCGCCGAGGTCGTCCCAGAGCGAGCCGAACTGGGCCGACGCCATCGCCTGCCCGGCGAGGTCACCACAGTCCCGCAACAGGTCCAGCGCCTCCCGCAGCGCTTCGACCGCCGATCGGGTCCGGCCGGAGTCCGCGTCGACGTCGGCGAGTGCGACGAGCGCGGCACCGGTCCCCCGTTGATCGCCCGAGGAGCGGAATCGGCCCTCTGCCAACGCGAAACACGTCCTCGCCCGCGCCAGATCCCCCGAATCGGCATGAGAGTGGCCGAGCTTCAGCAGTTTCTCCGCCTCCGCCGGGAGATCGACGCGATCGCGGACGATGTCGAACCCGACAAGCGCGGGCGAACCGCCGTTCCTGGGACCGACGAGGTCGCTGTAGGCCTCGGCCAGCCGCGCGGTCAACTCGGTCCAGCCGTGGTTCTTCGCGGTTCGGACGGCGAGTGCGAGGTTCGCGGTTTCCGTCGCGCGCCAGCCGATCGGATCGGCGGCGACGCGGTCCGAAACCGCCGCCGGGACATCCGCCCGGCGAGCGGGCGGGTACTCGGCGTCGAGCGCGGCGGAAGCGTGTTCGGCCAAAGCCGCCGTGACCGTCAGCGCGCGTTTGAGAGCACCGGGCGCCGGGGGTTCGCGGAGCGCGAGACGGACCAGTCCGGGCAGCCGGTACCGGAGGAAGCCGGACCGATCCTGCTCGACGTGGAGCAGGTGATCGTCCACCAGTTCGTCGAGCAGTTCGGCCGCCTCGCGGGGTGAACAGCCCAGCAGGGCCGTCGCGAACCAGTCGGCGATGTCTGCAGCACCCGGGAAACCGAGGAGCCGCAACGAATTTCGCTGCCGCGGTGAAAGCTCGGCGAGGGCATCGGCGAGGACCGGGCGGACGGCGAGGTCACCGGCGGCCAGTTCGTTGAGCCGCAACCGCTCGTTCTCCAGTCGCGTCGCGAACTCCGCGATGCTCAGTCTCGGCCGTTGCAGCAGCTTCACACCGGCCGCCCGGACAGCCAGCGCGAGCCCGTCGCAGCAGGCCAGCACCCGGCGGACGGCGTCGGTTTCGGCGGACAGCCGGTCCTCCCCGGCGATCGCGCCGAGCAGGGTCAGCGAATCCGCGGCGGACAGCGGGCCGACCTCGACCGGTTTGGCGCCGACGAGCCCGGCCAGCCGTCGCCGCGTCGTGACGATCGTCGCGCAGCCGGAGCCGTTCGGCAGCAAGGGCCGCACCTCGGCCTCGGACCGGCAGTTCTCCAGGATCACCAACAGCCGCTTGTCCGCGGTATGGCTCCGCCACAACGAGACCAGCCCGTCCCGGTCGGCGGGGAGTTCCGATTCCGCGAAGCCGAGCGCGCGGAGGAATCCGGCGAGTACGTCGCCGGGTTCACGCAGGTCGGCGACGAGCTGACCGTCCGGGAACCGCTTGCGTACCCGCCAAGCGGCCTGGACGGCCAGCGCGCTCTTCCCCGTTCCCGCCGCGCCGTGCAGCACGACGGGCGCGGGACCTCTCAGCGCACGTCCCACCTCCGTCAGTTCCCCGGCCCTGCCGGTGAAATCCGGCGTCGCGGGCGGAAGACGGCACGGCGAGCCGCCGGCCGACCAGCCGGTTCCGGCGATGCGGCGGTGGACCTCGAGCAGGTCCTCCCCCGGTGAGATCCCGGCGTGTTCCCAAAGCGCGTGGCGGCATCGGTCGAGGACGGCCAGCGCGGAGTCCCGCCGCCCGAGCCCGTGGAGCGCCTCGGCCAGCCACCCGGCGAGGCGTTCGTCGCCCGGCCGGGCGGCCAGTTCGGGGCCCAGCCGGTCGGCGACCGCCTTGTGGTCACCGGCCGCGAGCTCCAGCTCGACCAGCTTGCCCAGTGCCGAAAACCGCTGGTCTTCGAGCCACAGGACGTGTGCCTCCACGAGCGGGCCGGCCGGGACGTCGGCGAATGCCCGGCCGCGCCACAACCCCAGCGCCCGTTCGAGCAGAGCCCTGCGCTCGGTGTCGGTCGCCGTCGCGGCGGCCGCGGTCAGCGCGGAGAAGGCGGTGGCGTCCAGTTCCCCTTCCGATACCGCGAGCCGGTAGCCGCCCCTGCCGGACCACAGCCGCTGCCGGGCGTCGTCCACCGGCAAGCCGGGCGACAACGCCTTGCGGAGCTTGGAAACCGCCATCTGCACGACCGCGGCGGCGCTCGACGGCGGTCCCTCGGGCCAGAGTTCGTCCACGAGGGTGTCCCGGTGGACGAACTCGTCCGGCCTGGCCAAAAGCACCGCGAGCACCCGGCGGGGCTGCGCCGCCGACGGCAACGGGACCGAGGCCCGGAGCGGGCCGAGCACCTTGAACTCCACGAACCACCTTTCACCTGGACGGATGAGCAGAATCTAACCCGGCACCGCCCCAGGGTTACCGCTTCTCACCCGGATGGCCGTCCCCCTTACCCGCCGGTGTGAGCGAGCAGCCGGTCCCGCAACGCGGGCTCGTCGGCGAGTGCCTCGTTCACCGAGTGGTCCAGCAGCGGCTTGAGGTCTCCGTACGGCCGCTTCGACCAATCGAGCGGACCCTGCGGCGGCTTCGGGTCGTACTCGATGACGAACTGGATCGTCCGCGCGATCTCGGCGCCGACGAGCCGCTCGACCAGGTGCAGCGCGAGGTCGATCCCCGCCGACACCCCGGCGGCGGTGATCACGTTCCCGTCCTCGACCCAGCGCTCGGCGACGGGCTCCGCCCCGAACGCGCGCAGCAGTTCGCGGAACATCCAGTGCGTCGTGGCCCGGCGGCCCTTCAGCAGACCGGCCTGCCCCAGCAGGAGCGATCCCGTGCACACCGACGTCACGAGTTCCGCGTTCGCCCCGGCGTGCCGCAGGTACTCGATCAGCTGCTCGTCGGCGAGCGCCTTCAGCGTCGGTTCGGCGCCGCCGGGCACGAGCAGCGCGTACGGCGACGGGACCTCGTCGAAGGTGTGACTCGCCGCGAGCCTCAGCGGGTTGTCGGTGGTGATCGGCTCCTTCGTCGCGCCGACCACGACCGTCCGGTACTCCTGCGCCGTGCTCGCCATGCCGTCCAGCACGGTCAGCGGCCCGACCATGTCGAGCGGGGTCATCCCCGGGTACACCACGAACGCGATGGTCTTCTTGTCCTCTGTCATGGGGACAACGGTGTCGCAGGTCTGCGGCCGCGGTGAGCCGGATGTCCGGATTCCTGCGAACTACGTCCGACGGCCGGGCGGTACTGCTAGCGTTCGATCATGCCGGGTTCACCCAGACGAGTGTTGATCGTCGGCTACAGCAATGCCGAGATGCTCGACATCGCCGGTCCGGCGGACGTGCTGGACGTCGCGTCCAAACTCGGCGGGAAACCCGGGTACGAGATCATGCTCGCCAGCGTCGACGGCCGCGGCATCCGTTGCGAGTCCGGGTTGACCTTGCAGGCGCAGCATCGGCTCGACCAGGTGACCGGCGAGCTGGACACGCTGATCGTCGCGGGCGGCACCGGGCACGAGACCGCCGCCGCGGACCCGAGGATCGTCTCCCACATCCGCAGGCTCGCGCAGCACAGCCGCCGCGTCGCCTCGGTGTGCACCGGCGCCACCGTGCTCGCCGCGTGCGGGCTGCTCAACGGGCGCCGCGCGACCACCCACTGGCGGTTCGCGAACCGGCTCGCGACGAACTACCCGCAGGTGAACGTGGACCCGGTGCCGCTGTACGTGCGCGACGGCAACGTCTACACGGCGGCGGGCGTCACCAGCGGTATCGACCTCACCCTCGCGTTCGTCGAGGAGGACCACGGCCCCAGCCTCGCCAGGGAGACCGCCCGCATGCTGGTCACCTACCTGCAGCGGCCGGGCAACCAGGCGCAGGTGAGCATGTTCCTGTCCGGGCCGCCGCCGGAGAACCGGCTGGTCCGCGACATCACCGCGTACGTCGCCGAACATCTCGCCGGCGATCTCGGCACCACCGTGCTCGCCGAACGGGCGGGCATCAGCACCCGGCAGCTGACCAGGCTGTTCGACGCGCACCTGAGCACTACGCCCAGCAGGTACGTCCGGGCGGCGAGGACCGAGAACGCGGCGAAACTGTTGTGCGGCACCGAACTCCCGCTGACCTCGATCGCGCGGCGATGCGGTTTCGGCTCGACCGAAACCCTTCGCCAGGCCTTCCTCGACCACTTCGACACACCGCCGTCCGCTTATCGCCGCGTCCATCTGAGGCAGTCCTTCGGCTAGGCCGAATGCGGGCCGCGATCGGGGCTGTGGAGGATGTGCGGGTGAACCGCCGCGACATCTCCGACGACGACACCGGCCCGATTCGCCGGGTTACGGACACTCCGTCCGATCGCTCGCACGGAACGTCCCGTACGCCGCGCCGGACCCCGCCCGAGGGCACCAGGCGCGCGCGTCCCCCCGCTCAGCGGCCGCGGCAGGCCGAACCGGGCAGACGTCGCGCCGCCGAGCCCGAGCCGGAACCGAAGCCCGAGCCGAAACCGGCCGGTCACGGGCACTCGCACGGCCACGGACCGGCGGCGCCCGCGTCGCACCGTGTCCGGAAGCTGTTGATGTGGCTCCTGATCCCGCTCGCCGTCGCGACCGTCGCCGGGATGGTCCTGCTCTACCCGTGGGGCAAGGATCCGGCCAAAAGCGTGTTCCCCCAGGGAACTCCGGTGAACGCCACGATCTCCACGACGATCACCGGGCCGTGCCTCGCCGAAGGCCAGGTCCAGGTCGGCGAGCCGCCGCCGGACGCGAAACCGTGCCTCACCAGCGCACTGACGATGACCGACGGTCCCGCCGTCGGAAAGCCGCTGAAGCTGACCCTTCCGATCGAGCCGAGCACGCCGCGGTTCGCCGCGGGCGACAAGGTGGTGCTGTCCTACAACGGCGGCGACGTCGCGGACCCCGCGTCGTTCCAGATCGTCGACTTCCAGCGCGGGATGCCGCTACTGCTGCTCGCCGGGCTGTTCGCGCTCGCGGTGATCGTGCTGGGCCGCTGGCAGGGTCTCGCCGCGCTGATCGCGCTCGGGCTGAGCTTCCTGATCCTCGCGCTGTTCGTGCTGCCGTCGATCCTCGCCGGGGAGAGCCCGCTGCTGGTGGCGATCGCGGGCGCGGGCGCGATCATGTTCATCGCGCTGTACCTGACCCACGGGCTGTCCGCGAGAACCTCGGTGGCGGTACTGGGCACCTTGGTGAGCCTGGTCCTGATCGGCGTCCTTTCGGCGATCTTCTCGGCCGCGGCGTCGCTGACCGGGCTGGACGACAGCACCTCGCAGCTGATCGGCTCGCTCGGGCACGGGATCGACGCGCGAGGGCTGCTGCTGGCCGGTGTCGTGATCGGCGCGCTCGGTGTGCTGGACGACGTCACGGTGACGCAGACGAGCGCCGTATGGGAACTGCGGCGGGCGAACCCGTCGCTCGGCTGGCGTGAGCTCTACGGCGCGGGCCTGCGGATCGGGCGCGACCACGTCGGTTCGGCGGTCAACACCCTCGTGATGGCGTACGCGGGCGCGGCGTTGCCGGTGCTGCTGTACACGTCGCTTTCGGGTGTCGGCCTCGGTTCGATCCTCGGCGCGGAAGACATCGCGCAGGAGATCGTGCGGACGCTGGCCGGGAGCGTCGGCATCGTCGCGGCGGTGCCGGTCACGACGGTGCTGGCCGCGCTGATCGCCTCGCGGGAGCCTCAAGAGCCCCTTTCATGACACGCGGCGGGACTCCGTGACTCAGTCCAGCGTCGCCACGAACCGGCTGACCGCTTCCATCGTGAACCGCTGGATGTACTTCCCGGCGGGCGCCGCCGAAGCCAGCCGGTACAGCGGCCGTTCCGCGGCCGCGTCCCCGCGAGCCTCCGACTTCAGCTGTGCCACCAGCAGTTCCGAGAACACCAGGCCGTTCGCCTCGGTGTTGTTCAGCAGCGCGTTGGCCAGCTTGCGCAGTTGCAGGATGCCGAGTTCACGGCCGCCCGCACCCGAGTAGACGGCTAAGTCGACCTTCGCCACCTTGCGGCGTTTGCCCGCGTTGACCAGCAGGCTGACCGTGCGGGTGCCGCGCACGTCACTGATCACCAGGTCGATGCGCTCGGCCGCGGTCAGATCGATCCGTCGGAAGCCCCAGGTCCGCACGATGAGCGTTTCGCCTTCGAGCCAGACGCGGCGCCGCAGGTTGTAGAACATGACGTAGAGCAGCGGCAGCGCGATCACCGCGGCGACGACGAGCCCGGCGATCTCACCGCCGATCAGCCCGGCGATCCCGCCGAACGCGGCCGCGAAGATCACGACGCCCGCGATACCGGAGCAGCCACGCCTGCGGCGGAGCTTGGGATCGTCGTGGAACAGCGGCAGCCGCTCGGGGGTTTCCGGCGTACCGGTCGGCTCGGCCATCACACGCCCGTCCCCGCCAGGAACGGGTTGCCCGCGCGTTCCTGGCCGATCGTGGTGGCCGGGCCGTGGCCCGGCAGGACGACGGTGTCGTCGGGCAGCGTCATCACCTTGGCGCCGAGGGAGCGCACGAGTTCGCCGCCGTCGCCGGAGGACCGGCCGATCGAACCGGCGAACAGGCTGTCCCCGGTGAGCACGATCCGGCCGCCCTCGGCGGAGGTCAGCCCGAAGATCACCGAACCGGCGGTGTGCCCCGGTGTGCGGGACACCGAGATCTCCAGCCCGGCCAGCCTGAGCGGGCCATCGACGAGTGGCACGATCCCGTCCTTCCGTTCCCCGGCGTCCGAGACCAGGAGTGGCCGGTCCGCCTCGTCCAGGTGAAGAGGTATCCCGTGGCGCGCGCCGATCACGGCCGCCGAGGCGACGTGGTCCGGGTGGCCGTGGGTGGCGAGCATCGCGACCGGCGTCAAGCCGTGTTCGGCGAGCGCGGCCTCGAGCCGCTCGACGACGTCCTCGCCGGGATCGACGATCACGCACTCCTCGCCGCCGTCCGCGGCGAGCAGATAGCAGTTGGCTTCGAGGGGGCCTGCCGGAAAACCGACAACCAGCACGAAACGCCTCCTCAGATCTTCCGCCGAACAGGTGACAGGATGGCCCTGATCACGATCAAGTAAGCCTAGCGGCCCCTGTACGGGGGTCTCACAGGCTGTGCCCATAGACTTCCGCTACCTCAGACGTGTGACATCGAGTGGAAACCGGGAGGGCGGGTGCCGACCAACCAGCAGCGCCGCGAAGCCGCGAAGCGCAAGCTCGAGCGACAGATCGTGCATCGGGCCGAAAAGGCCAAGCGACGCAAGATCGTCGGCTCGGTGGCGGTCGTCGGCGTCGTCGCGATCGTGGCGGGCGCGGTTTGGTGGATCGTCAGCAGTAACAGTGGTGACGACGCCGCCTCCGACGCTTCCCCGAGCTCGGCTCCTCCGACCCCCGAGGTCACCATCCCCACGGAACGCGCGCCGCTGCCCAAGCGGGCGACGCCGCTGGCGAACCCGGTGGCCTGCGACTTCAAGGACGACGCCGCCAAGCAGGCCTCGAAGAAGGTGAACAAGCCGGAAGGCAAGGGCGTCTCTTCGAACGGGACCGTCAACGTCGTGCTGAAGAGCACCGCGGGCGACATCCCGCTGAGCCTGGACCGGGCGCTCGCCCCGTGTGCCGTGCAGAGCTTCATCAGCCTCTCGCAGCAGGGCTACTTCAACGACACCAAGTGCCACCGGCTCGGCACCACCGGCCTGCAGATGCTGCAGTGCGGTGACCCCGAGGCCAGCGGCATGGGCGGTCCGGGCTACACGATGCCGGACGAGGCGTTCCCCGAGATCAAGTACGGCCGCGGCATCCTCGCGATGGCGAAGACGCAGCAGCCGAACTCCGGCGGCAGCCAGTTCTTCATGGTCTACGGCGAAGCCGAACTGCCCGCGGAGTACTCGGTCTTCGGCAGCATCACCGACGACGGCCTGAAGGTGCTCGACAAGGTCGCCAAGGCGGGAGCCAATGCCCAGGCCGGCAACGGCGACGGCACCGGCCCGCCCAACACCGAGGTCAAGTTCACCGGCGTCACGGTCAGCCCCTGACGTGAAGCTGGAGCTCAACGGCGCGCCCGCCAGGTCGGAAGACCTGGTGGGCGCGTTCGGTTACGGTCATTTCACCGCGATGCAGGTCCGCGACGGCAAGGTCCGCGGCCTGGACGCCCACTTGCACCGGCTCGCGACGAGCACCCGGCGCATGTTCGCCACCGGACTCGATACCGACGCGGTGCGCGGATACGTCCGGCAGGCCGTTCGGGGCGAGGACGCGCTGTCCGTGCGGGTGCTGATCTTCTCCCGCGCGATGGACTGGTCCGATCCCGGCGCCCCCGCGGCCCCGGACGTCCTCGTCCGGACCGGGCCGCCGAAAGAACACGAGCTGACGCCGCTGCGCCTGCGGTCCGTGCGCTACGAACGGGTGCTGCCCGAGGTCAAGCACGTCGGCACGTTCGGCCTGGTCCACCACACGCGTGAGGCGATGATGGCCGGTTACGACGACGCGTTGTTCGTCGACCAGCGGGGCAGGGTCAGCGAGGCGTCGATCTGGAACGTCGGTTTCCTCGACGGCGGCACGGTGGTCTGGCCGCAGGCGCCGGTGCTCGACGGGATCACCCAGCAGTTGGTACGGCGCGGCTTGACACTCACCGGGATCCCGCAGGAGATCCGCGAGGTCCGTCCGGCCGATCTGCCGGAGTTCGACGCGATGTTCCTGACCAACTCGGAGTCGGTCGGCTGGCCGGTGGCGTCGGTGGACGACGTCGTCCTGCCGTTCGCGCCCGAGACCGGCCGGATCCTGACCGAGGCCTACGAGAGCAACCCCTGGGACGAAATCTAGCCGGAACGTCCGGGACCGCACGTTTGACTTACTTGTCACCAGCTCGAACCTTCCTCCGCGACGGCACGTGTAGTGAGTAGCCGTCCGGAAAGGGAGGACCCTTGGCCGCTCACCGGGTTCGCACCAGTTTCGTCCTCGCCGTGCTGTTCGGCGGCTCGATGGGCGGTCTTGCGCACGCGCAGGAACAGCCGTCCGGCGCGGTCGTGAAGTACTTCGTGGTCCCGTTCTCGGCGAGCCCGGACGAGAACACGCTGTTCCGGATCGCGGAGCAGACCCTCGGCGCGGGTGCCCGCTACCAGGAGATCTTCCGGCTCAACGCGGGCAGGCTCCGGCCGGACGGCACCGCGTTCACCAACCCGGCCTCGATCCAGCCGGGGCAGGTCCTGCAACTCCCCGCCGACGCCCACGGCGCGATCGACGGTCCGCTGCCCGCCGCGCCGGCCGCTCCCCCGCCCCGGCCGGCGCAGGCCGTCGCCCCGGCCGCGTCGGCGACGTCGGGGAGCCTCGTGGCGTCGCTGGCGACCGGGATCGGAGGCGTGCTGCTGGGCTTGCTCGGCGGGCTCAGGCTGCGGCGCTCGTGGGTGCGACGCACGCCGTCGACTCCCGAGCCGGATCCGCTCGACTTCCCGCCCAGTACCGGAACGCTCGACCTGCCCGCCGAACACCGGCTGGAGGAGACCGGTCCGATCCGGGACTGGATGCCGCTGCCCGGTGCTCCCGATGGGCACTCGTACTTCTTCCTGAGCATGGCCGACACCCAGCTGATCGCGGCCGTCCCCGCGGACGCGCGCGTCAACGTCACCGTGATGACCGCGCCCCTGCCGAAACCGGTGATCATCGACATGCCGGAAGTCCGAAGGCCGCATTCAGAGGACTGAATGCGGGGCATTCGACCTCAGCGGTAGGTGAACTTCGGCGGTCGGCGCGCGAGGAAAGCGGCCACGCCCTCGGCGTAGTCCTCACCGTGCAGGGCGCCGAGGCGGATCTCGTCCACCTCGGCGTCGGATTCCTCTTGACCGGCCACGATCTTCTCGATGATCCGGTTCATCCCGCGCACCGACGCCTGCGATCGCGAAGCGAGCGTCTCGACGAACTTCGCCGTCGAGGACTCCAGCTCGTCAACCGGGAAGACGTCGTTGAGCAGCCCGATCTCCCTGGCCCGCCGCGCGTCGACGAGTTCGCCCGAGAGCAGGAAGTACTTGGCGTGCGCCGGGCCGACCAGCGAGACCAAACGCCGGGTCGAGTCGAAGTGGTAGACGATGCCGAGCTTCGCCGGGGTGATCCCGAAGCGCGAGCCCTCCGCGGCGAAGCGGAAGTCGCAGGCGACCGAGATCTGGCAACCGCCGCCGATGCAGTTCCCCTGGATCATCGCCACCGTCGGCTTCCGTGACGCCGTCAGCGCCGCCACGGCCTCATCGACGGCCTTGTCGTAGGTCTCGGCCGCGTCGGCGGTGGACCGCAGGTCCCGGAACTCGCTGATGTCGGCGCCCGCCGAGAAATGCGCGCCCGCGCCGGTCAGCACGAGCACCTTGATCGCCGGGTCCGCCTCCACCCGCGCCACCACGTCCGGGATCGCCGACCACATCCCGTAGGTGATCGCGTTCATCTTCTCCGGCCTGGTGAACGTCAGCCGCGCGACCTCGCCGTCGCGAGTGAATTCGAACCCGTCAGTCATGTTCCGCACCCTAAGTGCGCGCCTCCCCCTGAACCACCCGGATGTGGGCAAGCCCCCGAGGAACCGGTTAGGAAGCCGAAGTCACCCGATAGACGTCGTAGACGCCCTCGACGCCTCGGACCACCTTCAGCACGTGGCCGAGGTGCTTCGGGTCGCCCATCTCGAAGGAGAACCGGCTGACCGCGACCCTGTCGCGCGATGTGGTCACCGACGCGGACAGGATGTTGACCTTCTCGTCCGCGAGCACCTTGGTGACATCCGACAGCAGGCGGTGCCGATCCAGCGCCTCGACCTGGATCGCGACAAGGAACACCGACGAAGCCGACGGTGCCCATTGGACTTCGACCAGACGCTCGGGCTGCGCGGTCAAATCGTCGGCGTTGGTGCAGTCGGTCCGGTGAACGCTGACACCACCGCCGCGAGTGACGAACCCGAGGATCTCGTCGCCCGGCACCGGGGTGCAGCAGCGGGCGAGTTTGGCCCAGACGTCGCCGGCGCCCTTCACCACGACACCGACGTCGTTCGAGCCGCGGCGGCGCGTGACCGTGGACGGGGTCGCGCGCTCGGCGAGTTCCTCTTCCGCCTCGTCGACGCCGCCGATGAGCGCGACCAGCCGTTGCACGACGTGCTTCGCGCTGGTGTGGCCTTCGCCGACGGCCGCGTACAGCGAGCTGATGTCGGGGTGCCGCAGTTCCGTGGCGACCGCGCCCATGGACTCGGCGGAGACCAGCCGCTGGATCGGGAGGCCGACCTTGCGGACCTCCTTGGTGATGGCCTCCTTGCCGCCTTCGATCGCCTCGTCGCGGCGTTCCTTGGCGAACCACTGCCGGATCTTCGCGCGCGCCTTGGGCGAACCGGCGAACTGCAGCCAGTCGCGGCTCGGCCCGGCCGTCTCGGCCTTCGAGGTGAAGATCTCGATGACCTCGCCGTTCTCGAGCTTGCGCTCGAGTGCGACCAGCCTGCCGTTGACGCGGGCGCCGATGCAGCGGTGACCGACCTCGGTGTGCACGGCGTAGGCGAAGTCGACCGGCGTCGACTCGACCGGCAGCGTGATCACGTCGCCCTTGGGCGTGAACACGAAGATCTCGCGCGAAGCGAGTTCGTAGCGCAGTGATTCGAGGAAGTCGCCAGGGTCGGCGGCCTCACGCTGCCAGTCGAGGAGCTGGCGCATCCACGCCATCTCGTCGACGTCCACCGAGTTGGCCCCGTTGCTGCTGTGGGTGCCTTTGGTCTCCTTGTACCGCCAGTGCGCGGCGATGCCGTACTCGGCGGTGCGGTGCATCTCGTAGGTACGGATCTGCACTTCGAGCGGCTTGCCGTCCGGGCCGATCACCGTGGTGTGCAACGACTGGTAGACGCCGAAACGCGGCTGCGCGATGTAGTCCTTGAACCGGCCGGGGACCGGCTGCCACAGCGCGTGGACGACACCCATCGCGGCGTAGCAGTCGCGGACGTCCTCGACCAGGATCCGTACGCCGACCAGGTCGTGGATGTCGTCGAGGTCGCGCCCGCGGACGATCATCTTCTGGTGGATCGAGTAATAGTGCTTCGGCCTGCCCTCGACCTTGGCGGTGATCCGCGAGCCTTCGAGGTTGCCGGTCAGCTCGGTGATCACGGACCGCAGGTACGTGTCCCGTGAGGGCGCGCGATCGGCGACCAGGCGGACGATCTCGTCGTACTTCTTCGGCTGCAGGATGGCGAAGGCCAGGTCCTCCAGCTCCCATTTGACCGTCGCCATGCCGAGCCGGTGCGCAAGCGGGGCCAGGACTTCCAGGGTCTCGCGGGCCTTGCGGGCCTGCTTCTCCGGCGGCAGGAAGCGCATCGTGCGCATGTTGTGCAGGCGGTCGGACAGCTTGATGACCAGCACGCGCGGGTCCCGCGCCATCGCGATGACCATCTTGCGGATGGTCTCGGCCTCGGCGGCCGTGCCTAGCTTGACCTTGTCCAGCTTGGTGACGCCGTCGACCAGCTCGCCGACCTTCTCGCCGAAGTCGGCCTTGAGGCTCTCCAGCGAGTATCCGGTGTCCTCGACGGTGTCGTGCAGCAGCGCCGCGACCAGTGTCGTGGTGTCCATGCCGAGTTCGGCGAGGATGGTCGCGACGGCGAGCGGATGCGTGATGTACGGGTCGCCGGACTTGCGCCGCTGCTCACGGTGGAGCTCTTCGGCGACGTCGTAGGCGCGCTGCAGCAGCGCGAGATCGGCGTTCGGGTGCAGCTCACGGTGGATGACGGCGAGCGGTTCGAGGACCTGCTTGACCGGCGCGGCGCGCTGTGCGGTGATGCGGCGGGCGAGGCGGGCGCGGACGCGGCGCGTCGCGGATGGCGTCGGCGCTGCCCCCTGGCGCGCCGCACCGTTCTGCTCGGTGCCGTCCTTCGAGGACACCGCGGCATCGAGCTCTTGGCTCACCCGCACCTCCTGCAGCTTCGTGCGGCCTTCGGACGTCAAGGGTAACCGCTCCCCCTCGCGGCACACTGGGTGCGCCCGCTCAACACACCCGGAGAGCCTCCACGCGATGCCCTTCAAGCACGGAACGACCACCGAGCGCGCCGAGTTCCATGATCACCGAAACCCCGGTGACCTGCGCCTTCGCGTCCTCCAGCAGTTTGCAGGTCGCCGCGACCGTACCGCCGGTGGCGAGCACGTCGTCGAGGATCGCGACACGCTGACCAGGCTCGACGACACCTTCGGGAAGTTCGACCGTCGCGGTGCCGTACTCCAGCGTGTAATCGACCCGGCCCGCGACGCGGGGCAGCTTGCCGGGCTTGCGGATCACCGCGACGCCGAGACCGCGGGCGTAGCCGACGGCCGCGGCCAGCAGGAACCCGCGCGCTTCCACGCCCGCCAGCAGCTCGGCCTCGGGATCGACGGTGGCGGCGAGCGCGTCGGTGACGGCCTTGAATCCGGCGGCGTCGGCGAACATCGGACTCAGGTCCCGGAACAACACGCCGGGTTCCGGGAAGTCCGGCACGTCGGCGATCAGGTCGAGTGCCTTGTCCAGCTCCATGTACTTCCCTGCTCTCGGATTGTGTGTTCGGCCGTCCCCCGACGCAATGAACGGGACTTTCATTGCAAATTTTGCAATGAAAGTCCCGTTCATTACACGCTTGGAGCGAGCCGGTTACCTCTTGCGCTTGCCCTGCGGACGGCCCTTGTGGGCCGCCTTCTGGTTCCGCGCCGGGACGCTCGCCGCGGCGGCGTACGCCTTCTCCTTGCGGAGTTCGGCGGACAGCGCGTCCTCGTCGGTCGGGTCGAAGTCGTCGTCGCGATCGGCGGCCTTGCGGGCCTGGTTCGCACGCCGCGAGGCGACCCGCTCGGCCTGCTGGCGGAACTTCGGATCGCGCATCTTGAGGTCGACCAGCAGCGGGGTGGCCAGCGCGACCGACGACAGCACGCCGACGATGGTGCCGGTGAGCTGCACCAGCGCGAGGTCCTGCAGCGTGCCGGAGCCGAGCAGGATGTACCCGACCACGAGCAGGCCGAGGATCGGGAGCATCGCGATCAGCGCGGTGTTGAACGACCGCATCAGCGTCTGGTTCAGCGCCAGGTTGGCCGCCTCGCCGAAGGTACGGCGGGTGAGCCCGAGCAGGCCGCGCGTGTTCTCGCGGACCTTGTCGAACACCACCACCGTGTCGTAGAGCGAGAACCCGAGGATCGTCAACAGACCGATCACCGTCGCCGGCGTGACCTCGAAGCCGATCAGCGAGTACACACCCGCCGTCACCACGATGTCGTGCAGGAGCGAGATCAGCGCCGCGGCGGCCATCCTGGTGTCGAAGTACAACGCCAGGAACAGCGTGACCGCCAGGAGGAACACCCCGAGCGCGATCAGCGCCTGCCGCGAGATCTCCCCGCCCCAGGACGCGCTCACCGCGCTGTCACTGATGGCCTGGACGCTCGGCTGACCGTTGGTGCCGATCGGGCCCAGGTCCCGGAACAGCGCCTGCTTGATCTTGGAGACCTCGGCCGCGTCCAGGGTGTCCGAACGGAGCTGGATGGTCGACGAGACGCCGCTGCCGACCTTCTGCGCCTCGTCGGCCGGACGGCCGAGTGCCTCGGCGAAGACGTCCTTCGCCTGTTGCTCGCTGATCTGCCCGTTCTTGCCGTTGGCGGGCATCTGGATCTGGGTGCCGCCTTCGAAGTCGATCCCGAAGTTGAACCCCTTGATCCCCATCGACGCGATGCAGACCAGTACCAGCGCGCCGAAGAAGATGTACCAGCGCTTGCGCTTGCCGACCACGTCGAACGCGCCCGTGCCCACGTAGAGGCGACGGAAGATGCTCTCGCGCTTACCCGCGGTGGTGGTGTTGTCGTCGACCACGGTCACGCCTCCTTGACGTTCGGGCGGCCGGCGGCCGGACGGGCCGCCTTGCGCTCCGAGCCCACCTGCTGGACGGCACCGAGGCCGAGGTTCTTCGGGTTGGACAGGAACTTCGACTTCGACCGGGACACCATCGCGACCAGCGGATGCGTCACGAGGTAGACCACGACGAGGTCGAGCACCGTCGACATGCCGAGCGTGAACGCGAAGCCCTTCACGTCACCGACGGCCAGCCAGTACAGGATGGCCGCGGCGAGGAAGCTGACCGCGTCCGACGCCAGGATCGTGCGCTGGGCACGGGACCAGCCTCGCGGCACCGCGGAGCGGAATGTCCTGCCCTCGCGGATCTCGTCCTTTAATCGTTCGAAGTAAATGACGAAGGAGTCCGCGGTGATACCGATCGCGATGATCAAACCGGCCACGCCGGCGAGGTCGAGGGTGTACCCGATCCACCGCCCCAGCAACACCAACACCGCGTAGACGAGCGAGAACGCCAAGACCAGGGACAAGATCGTCAGCACACCGAGCAAGCGGTAGTAGAACAAGCAGTAGATGAAGACGATCAGCAGGCCGATACCGCCGGCGATCAGGCCCGCCTGCAGCGAGGCGAGACCCAGCGTCGCGGACACCGTCGTCGCGTCCGAGGACTCGAACGACAGCGGCAGCGAGCCGTACTTCAGCACGTCCGCCAGGTCCTTCGCCTCGACCTGACTGAACCGGCCGGTGATCTGGGTCTGGCCGCCCAGGATCGCGGACTGGATGGTCGGCGCGGAGACGACCTGCGTGTCGAGGACGAACGCCGCCTGCTTCTGGGTGTTCTTCGAGGTGAAGTCGCCCCAGATCCGGGAACCGTCGCTCTTGAAGTTCAGGTTGACGACCCACTGGGAGTTCTGGGTGTCGTAGCCCGAGGAAGCGTCGGAGATCTCGGTTCCGGGGAGGAACTCCGGCTCCAGCAGGTACTTCGCGGTGTTCTTGTCACCACAGGCGACCAGCGGCTTGTCGGTGAGGTCGTTGCCGACCAGCGGATCCGACACCTTGGGGTCGCAGTTGAGGGCCGCGAAGGCCTTCTCGGCGGCCGCGGCCTGCTTCGCCTGGTCCGTCGAAAGCAGATCGGGGTTCTGCCGGAGACTCCGGGCCTCCTCGATCTCCTTCTTGGTCTGCTCGTCGGCGTCGCCGGGCTGCTGCTGCGGCGCTCCGGCGGAACCACCGCCACCGTTGGCCGGGCTGCTCGGCGGAGCACTCGCGGACGGGGCGCCCGAAGACGCGGGCGGGGCCGAAGACTGGGGCGGGGCCGACGGCTGCGGAACCGGGGTCACCGGCTGCGACGTCACGACCTTCCGGAAGCCCAGCTTCGCGGTCTTGCCCAGGGTCTTGGCCTGGTCGCCCTGTTCGCCGGGGACGGTGATGACGACGTTGCTGCCGTCGAGGACGACCTCGGTGCCACCGACGCCGATACCGTTGACCCGGCGCTCGATGATCGAGCGGGCCTGTTCGAGGGACTCTCGCGGAGGGTCGCCGCCGTCGGGATTTCGGGCGGACAGGGTGACCCTCGTGCCGCCTTGCAGATCGATGCCGAGTTTCGGCGTCGGCTTGCCGCTACCGGTGAAGAACACCAGGGCGTACAGCGCCACCACGATCAGGGCGAAGAAGGCGAGATAGCGTCCCGGGCGGAGATGCCCGGCCGGTGCGGCCACTGTGCTTCGGTCTCCTCGGACGGACTGGGTTTTCCCCAATGGACTTGGCTGTTCACTCACCGGACGGGAGTCCGGTGGTACCGCGAACCTGCCTCGACGACGATGCCCGGTGAACGGGCACGACTATGACGACGGACACGCACGCAGCACCGAGACACTACTCGGTGCTGCGTGAGCCCGGCGTTGCCCCCGCACCTACGAAAGTCTGGTGTCGGGGATGGCCTTACAAGAGCTACTTCTTGCCGTGCTCCAGCGGAGGAGCGATCTGCGCGCCCGACTTCTCTTCGACGCGCTCGTCGTCCTTCGACTCGATGGCAGGCTCCTCGACGACGGCCTCGTCGTCGATCGTCTCGTCGTCGGTCTCGACGACCGGCTCGACCTTCTCGCGAACGGCCTGGCGGAGCCAGGTGGTCACGACACCGGGAGCGATCTCGAGATCGATCGTGGTGTCGGCGGAGGCGTCGGCGACAGACGCGTAGAGACCGGAGGTGGTCATCACCCGGTCACCGGGAGCAAGACTCGAGAGCAGCTCCTGCTGCTTTGCCGCCGCCTTCTTCTGCTTACGGGTGCCCATGACGAGCGGAATCGCCACAACGAGCATCAGGAGCAGCGGCAGCAATAACTGGTTCATGATTCTCCATTTCGAGCGGACGCCGCGCGGTGCGCTGTTTTGTCCGATTTGGCGGGGTGTGCTCTACCCGAGTGTGCCAGGTGCCAGCGGAAACTCCACCACCACCCGTCGTCACCACGGGCCCCGGACCGCGTGAGCGGCCCGGTCATTCCTGGTCGAACAGGTTCGGGCCACCCTGCTCACCACGTGTGGCACCGGCCGGAGCCGGCAGGCCGAGGTGTTCCCAAGCGGCCGCTGTGGCGACCCGGCCGCGAGGAGTGCGGGCGAGCATACCGGCGCGGACCAGGTAAGGCTCACACACCTCTTCGACGGTGGTCGGTTCTTCCCCCACCGCGACGGCCAGCGTGGACACGCCGACCGGGCCGCCTCCGAAGGACCGGACCAGTGCCGTCAGCACCGCGCGGTCGAGCCGGTCGAAGCCCAGTTCGTCGACGTCGTAGACCTCCAGCGCGGCGCGCACGACCTTGCGGGTGGCGTGCCCGTCAGCGCGAACCTCGGCGTAGTCGCGTACCCGGCGCAGCAGCCGGTTCGCGATCCGGGGTGTGCCGCGGGACCGGCGGGCGATCTCCGCGGAACCGTCGCGGTCGATCTCGATCTCCAGAATCGTGGCGGCCCTGCGCACGACGAGGTCGAGTTCGCTGTCGGTGTAGAACTCCATCTGGCCGGTGAAACCGAACCGGTCGCGCAGCGGACCGGTCAGCGAGCCGGACCGCGTCGTGGCTCCGACCAGCGTGAACGGCGCGATCTCCAGCGGGATGCTGGTGGCGCCGGGCCCCTTGCCGACGACGACGTCGACGCGGAAGTCCTCCATCGCGAGGTACAGCATTTCCTCGGCGGGCCGGGCGATCCGGTGGATCTCATCGATGAACAGGACGTCGCCGGGCGCCAGGTTGGACAGCATCGCGGCGAGGTCGCCCGCGCGTTCCAGTGCGGGCCCCGAAGTGATCCGGATGGCGGCGTTGAGTTCGGCGGCGACGATCATCGCCATACTCGTCTTGCCCAGTCCGGGCGGGCCGGAGAACAAGACATGGTCCGGCGGGACACCCCTGCGGCGTGCACTCTCCAGGACGAGTTCGAGCTGCTCACGGACTCGTGGCTGGCCGATGAACTCATCGAGTTTACGCGGGCGAAGCGTGGTCTCGACCTCGCCTTCGCCGGTCTGTGGCAGCGCCGAAAGCGTCTCGTCGTCGGCCTCGAAATCCGTCACGGCCTCATAGTCCATGTGGCGAGCTACCGCTTACGCCCGAGGGTGGCCAACGCGGCGCGCAGCACGGAGGACGTCGTGTGGCCATCGCCCTCGCTGAGCACCTTGTCGACGGCCTGTTCGGCCTGCTTGGCCGGGAAGCCGAGACCCGCGAGCGCCTCGACGACCTCGCCCCGCAGCACGCCGGGCGCGGTGACCACCGGCGAACCGTCGGTCGGGCCCGCGAGCGCGGTGACCTTGTCACGCAGTTCGAGCGTCAGTCGCTCGGCGCCCTTGCGGCCGATGCCGGGCACCTGGGTGAGCACGGTGATGTTGCCTTCGACCAGCGCGGACCGCAGCTTGTCGGGGTCGAGGACGGCCAGCGTCGCCAGTGCGAGCCGCGGGCCGATCCCGGAGACCGTCTGCAGGAGACCGAACAGTCCGCGGGCGTCGGCGTCGGCGAAACCGAACAGCGTCAAGGAATCCTCGCGGACCACGAGCGCAGTGTGCAGCATCGCCTGCTCGCCGCGGCGAAGCGTCGCGAGAGTGGCGGGTGTGGCCTGGACGGCGAAGCCGACTCCCCCGACCTCGATCACGACGTGGTCTAGGCCGATGGAGAGGATTTCTCCGCGTACCGAGGAGATCATCGAGCCGCTCCCTGCGTTTTGGCTTCGTGTTTTTTGGCGCGCTGTGCCGCGGCGGCGAGCCTGGCCTTGTGGTTCTTGGCGATCTCGGCCGCCCTGGCCTCGGCTTCGGCGAGCCGGACCCGCATCGGTTCGCGCCACAGGTGGCAGATGGCGAGCGCGAGCGCGTCCGCGGCGTCCGCCGGATGCGGTTTGACCTCGAGGCCGAGCAGCCGCATGACCATACCGGTGACCTGGGCCTTGTCCGCGCGGCCGGAGCCGGTGACGGCCGCCTTGACCTCACTCGGCGTATGGAACACGACCGGCAGCCCGCGTCTGGCCGCGGCGAGCGCGACGACACCGCCCGCCTGCGCGGTACCCATGGCGGTGCGCACGTTGTGCTGCGCGAAGACGCGCTCCACCGCGACGGCCTCGGGCTTGTAGCGATCCATCCACTGCTCGGCGGCGTCGGAGATCCCCAGCAGGCGCACGGCGAGATCCGCGTCGGGAGGGGTCCGCACGACGTCGACGGCCACGGCGCGGACGGTGCGGCCCGTGCCGCCGTCGACCACCCCGAGCCCGCACCTGGTCAGACCGGGGTCGACCCCGAGTACCCGCACGCTTTTCCTCCGCTGCTCCGGCTTCCCTGGCGAACATCAGTTCGAGGTCCCGAGGCTACCCGGAGCTGCCTCCGGGCAAGATGAGGACATGCCGAGCTTCGACGACTTCGCCGCCCATCTGGGCCTCCAGCCGCTTCCCGTGGAAGGCGGCCGCTTTGCGCAGAGCTGGCGCGACGAGACCGCTTCCGCGATCTACTACCTGCTCGTTTCGCCGGAGACCTCGGCTCCGCACCGGCTGGACCGGCTGGAGATCTACGCGCACCACGCTGGTGCCCCGATGCGGATGCTGTTGCTGTTCCCGGACGGGCGGATCTCGCGGCCGGTGCTCGGGCCGGACGTCGCGGCCGGTCAGCGTCCACAGGTCGCGGTGCCCGCCGGGGTGTGGCAGGCGTCGGTGAGCGCCGGCGAGTGGAGCCTGGCCGGGACGGTGGTGGT
This sequence comes from Amycolatopsis sp. lyj-84, assembly GCF_046549075.1. Lineage (NCBI taxonomy): Bacteria > Bacillati > Actinomycetota > Actinomycetes > Pseudonocardiales > Pseudonocardiaceae > Amycolatopsis > Amycolatopsis sp. lyj-84. The sequence goes on along the minus strand of NZ_JAJPWO010000006.1, from coordinate 191,478 downwards.
GCCGCCCTATACGGACGACTGCGTGGAGTTCCGTTCCGCGGCGGCGCTTGCCGCGGAGTGGCCGGAGGCGGCGGAGGACCTGGCGCCCTGGCTGGGGTGAGCGCGCGTTCAGTCCTCTGGATGCGCCTTTCGGGCCGGACCACGGTGTCTCTTTGCGAGGTAACGCGTTCGTGGACGGCCTGCGTGATGTCTGCCCCGGGGCGACGGCACCAGTGGCGAGTCGTGTGATCTCTCAGCGTCTGATGTTCCCAATGTCGCATTCGAGACGCTCAGCGACTCAAATGCGACATTGGGAACAGGAGCGGGAACCTCGGGAGCCAGGAACGCACCTCTGCCTCAGCAACCTCACCAGCCACGACGAAGCCGCGGGAACTCGACCTTCGCATCTTCCCGGGGTGAGCAAGGGCCGCCTGGGCCGAGTGGGGCGGGTTGGTCGTGAGTGACGATTCGGGTTAGAACCCGAATCGCCACTCACGACCACGTGAGCGAGAGACCTCAGGGACCGTCGACGCCCGGCGTCCAGCTCTCCGGGTCACCGGATTCGGTCAGCACCGGCTGGTGCCGGTCGAACCCCTCCGGCGCGTCCGGATGCCAGGGGAACTGCCCGTCCGGCGTGGCGACGATCAGCTGCAGCGCCGGGAAGTCCCCGTCCGGGTAGATCAGGAACGCGCTCCCGAAGTACTCGGGATAGTGCCCCTTCGCGACCCGTTCGAAGACCACCGGCGCGCCCTCGAAGAAATCGTCATAACGCTTGCCGACCTCGAAGATCTCGCCGGCGGCCGCGCGGTCGACGTAGGCGTCGAGCAGGACCGGCCCCATGTGCTCGGGCAGTCCGATCACGACCGCTTCCGCGACGCCGTGCAGCGCCCACGCGCACGTGGTGAAGCAGAAGTTCGCGTCGTTCTCGTCGCCTTCGACCGCGATGACCGCGTTCCCTCTGGCCTGCGCCTGCGACTCGATCCACTGGACGAGTTCGGTTTCTTCGGCGGTGAGGGCGTCGGCTTCGAAGGTCGTCACGGGCGACATTCTGCCCCACGTCCGCGTCCGCACCTAGTCCCGGGACGATTTTTCCGCGGCATGGCGGGAAAAACGATCAGCCGACCTCGGCCATGACCTCGTCCGAGACGTGGAATCCGGCACAGTGCGTAGACGTTCTGCACGTCGTCACGAACGACCGTCAGCCGACCTCGGCCATGACCTCGTCCGACACGTCGAAGTTCGCGTATACGTTCTGCACGTCGTCGCAGTCTTCGAGGGCGTCGATGAGCTTGAAGACCTTCTTCGCACCGTCGACGTCCAGCGGGACGCTGACCGACGGCAGGAACGTGAGATCCGCGGACTCGTACTCGAAACCGGCCTCCTGCAAGGCTTTCCGGACCGGGACGAGGTCGGTCGCCTCGGAGACGATCTCGAAGTTCTCGTCGAGGTCGTTGACCTCTTCGGCGCCCGCGTCGAGCACGGCCATGAGGACGTCGTCCTCGGCGGCGTCACCCTTGGGCATGATCACGACGCCCTTGCGGTTGAACATGTAGGAGACCGAACCCGGGTCGGCGAGCGAGCCGTTGTTCCGGGTGAGCGCGGTCCGGACCTCCATGGCGGCGCGGTTCTTGTTGTCGGTGAGGCATTCGATCAGCACGGCCACACCGTTCGGGCCGTAGCCTTCGTAGGTGATGGTCTGCCAGTCGGCGCCACCCGCTTCTTCACCGGCGCCGCGTTTGCGCGCGCGCTCGATGTTGTCCTGCGGGACCGAGTTCTTCTTGGCCTTCTGGATGGCGTCGTAGAGCGTCGGGTTGCCATCCGGGTCGCCACCGCCGGTCCGTCCCGCCACCTCGATGTTCTTGATCAACCGGGCGAAGAGCTTGCCGCGCTTCGCGTCCAGGTTGGCCTTCTTGTGCTTCGTGGTGGCCCACTTGGAGTGGCCGCTCATCTCTCCTCCATCTACTCCTGTGCCCGCCGCTGAGCACAGTGTCGGTTTACTAAGCCTGCCGCACGAGGTCGACGAACAGCCTGTGCACGCGCTCGTCCCCGGTGAGTTCGGGGTGGAACGACGTGGCGAGAACCGCCCCCTGCCGGACCGCGACGATCCTAGCGGCCGCGTCGTCCGACCCCGGCATTTCGGGGACACTGGCGAGTACCTCGACCCCGTCGCCCGCCTTTTCGACCCACGGGGCGCGGATGAACACAGCGTGCACCGGACCGCCTTCGATACCGGTGAAGTCGAGGTCGGCTTCGAACGAGTCCACCTGCCGCCCGAACGCGTTGCGCCGGACGACGACGTCGAGTCCGCCGAGTTGCCGCTGGTCAGGCCGCCCGTCGAGGGCCTGGCGGGCCAGCAGGATCATGCCCGCGCACGAGCCGAACGCGGGCAGTCCGTCCGCGATGCGTTCCTGCAGCGGTTCGAGCAGTTCGAAGCTCTCGAGCAGCCTCGACATGGTCGTCGACTCGCCGCCCGGCAGCACCAGACCGTCCACTTCGGACAGTTCGCTCGCGCGGCGGACGGGCAGGGCCCGCGCGCCGGCGCGCTCCACCATCTCGGCGTGCTCCCGCACGTCACCCTGCAGTGCGAGCACGCCGACCACCGGCCGTGCTCCCGTCGCGATCGCCACCCGACCTCCCGAAAGACCTTCCCGACAGCTTAGGCGTCCCGGGGAACGGCCAGGTCAGGGGACCCCGGCGAGCCGCAGCAGGGCGGCGGTCGCGGCGGCCGCGACGACGACCAGCGCGAACGGCGCCTTGCGCCAGGCGAGCACGCCGCCGACGAGGACACCGGCGGGCCGGGCGAATCCGGCGAACTCGTGTCCCTCGGTGAGCGCGGCGACCGCGACCAGCGCGGCCAGCAGCACGACGGCCGAACGCGCCATCAGCTTCTCGGCCTTGGGCGACACGGTGAACCGCGCCTTCAGCACCGGTCCGGCGAACCGGAAGGCGAAGGTCCCGGCGGCGAGCACGCCGCCCGCGATGATCAGGTCCATCGGGTCCATCAGTGCACTCCCTCGGGTTCACGTTCGGCGGGTTCCTTCGCGGCCACTCCGGCCAGCACGCCGACCAGTGCGAGCAGCACGGGCAGCCCGGCGGGCAGGAACGGCGTCGTGGCCAGCGCGACGGCCACGCCGAGGAACACCGGAAGGCGGGTCGCGCGGTCCTTCAGCGACGGCAGGACCAGCGCGAGCAGGACCGCCGGGAAAGCCGCGTCGAGACCGAAGGCGTCGGTGTCGCTGATCGCGGTCCCGGCGTACGCCCCGGCGAGGACGCCGACGTTCCAGCAGACGAACAGCCCGATCCCGCACACCCAGTACGCCGCCCGGCGCCGCTCTTCGTCACGCTGGGCCAGCGCGAACGCCACCGATTCGTCGATCATCAGATGGCTGCCGACGATCCTCGACGACCACCGCTTCCCCAGGACGTCGCCGATCGCGAAGCCGAACGGCAGATGCCGCGCGTTGGCGAGCAGGCCCGCCGCGACGGCCGCGAACGGGCTGCCGCCCGCGGCGATGATGCCGACGAACATGAACTGCGAGGCACCGGCGAAGACCAGCACCGAAAGCAGCATCGGCGCCCAGATCGGGAAGCCGGAGCCGACCGCGATCGCGCCGTAGGAGATGCCGACGATGGTGTCGGCGAGGCAGACCAGCCCGATGTCACGGAGAAGATCGCGCCCCAGGACACGAGTGGTTGTTCGCCATATCGAACGCATAGCATCATACAATGAACGAACGCACCCGTGTTCGTCAAGGCGAACAAAACGACCGATGGAGCGAACGCATGTCCCCGACCGCGTCCGACGGCGCACCCCTGGACGTCATCGCCACCTCACTGCGCCGGGAACGCGCCCGCACCGGGCTGTCCCTCACCGAGGTCGCCAAACGCGCCGGCATCGCGAAGTCCACGCTCTCCCAGCTGGAGTCCGGCTCGGGGAATCCGAGCGTCGAGACGATCTGGGCGCTGTGCGTCGCGCTCGACGTCCCGTTCTCCCGGGTGGTCGAGCCCGAGCGCCCCCGCGTGCAGGTCATCCGCTCGGGCAGCGGGCCGACGGTGTTCGCCGAACACGCCGACTACGCGTGCACGCTGCTCAGTTCCTGTCCGCCCGGAGCCCGGCGCGACGTCTACCTGATTCGCGCCGAGCCCGGGAAGCCGCGGCTTTCGGATCCGCATATGAGCGGCATCGTCGAGCACGTGATCCTCAGCGCCGGCCGTGCCAAGGTCGGACCGCTGGACGAACCGGTCGAACTGCTGCCCGGCGACTACATCTGCTACCCCGGCGACATCCCGCACATCTTCGAGGCGCTCGAGCCGGGGACGTACGGCGTGGAGATCGCGGAGTACACCTGATCAGGCGGACTCCTCCGCCTTCTCGTCGGCGACCTTCTCTTCGGTGACGTCCGCGAGCTTCCAGCCGCCCTTCCGCCGCAGCACCAGGAGGTAGTACCCGATCGACAGCAGGGCGACGCAGGCCGTGACGATCAGGCTCGGCCGTCCGACCGCCGGGTCGAGCAGGTTCTGGTAGACCACGAACACCAGGACGGCCAGCGCCAGCACCGGCGCGACCGGGAACCACGGCATCCGGTACTTGGCGTGCGCCGTCGCCCCGGTGCGGCGGCCGACGATCGCGCCGAGACAGAGCGCCGCGTAGACCGCCACGATCGACGTACTCGTCACCACCAGCAGCAGTTTCGGATCGACGAAGCAGAGCAGCGCGGCCACCAGGCCGGTGCCGACGGTGGCCACCCACGGCGTCCCGAACTTCGGGTGCACCGCGGACAGCGCGCGGTTGACCGGCGACGGCCACGCGCGGTCGCGGCCGCTGCTGAACAGCATCCGCGAGCTGATCAGCACGATCGCCAGCACCGCGTTGATGATCGCGAGCGCGACGGCCAGGCCGAGCACGGTGTCGAGCGTTCCGCCGCCGCGCGAGTCGATGAAGTAGGACAGCATGTTCTCCGAGGCGAACAGCGCGTTCAGGTCGGGCGCGCCGAGCAGGACCGCGGTCACCGGGATCAGTTCGGCGAGCACCGTGATGCCGAGTGCGAACAGGATCGCGCGGGCGATCCCGCGGGAGGCGTCCTGCGTCTCCTCGCCGAAGTACACCGCCGAGCCGTAGCCGTTGTAGGCGAAGATCGCGACCGACGTGGCGATCGCGATGGCACCGACCGTCGCCGGGCTCCCGTCGGAGGCGACCGGATGCGCGAGCAGCTCACTGAACGACCGCGCCGGGTTGAACAGCCCGAGCGCGCTGACCACGATCAGCGCGAGGATCTCGATGGCGAGGAAGACGCCGGTCACCCAGGCGTTGAGCTTGATGTCGAACACCCCGACGACGGCCGCGACCACGCAGGTCACGGCGGCGATCACCGGACCGGGCACGCCGGGCAGGAGCACGCCGAGATAGGTGCCGACGCCGAGCGCGATCACCGCGACGATGAGCACCTGCGTGATGATCATCAGGCCCAGTACGGCGAACCCTGGCAAGCGGCCGAGCGTGCGGGTGACGATCGCGTACTCGCCGCCTGCCAGCGGGAAGGCGGACGCGAGTTCGGCGTAGACGAAGGCCATGAACACGCCGACGACCGCGGCGGCCACGAAGCTGTAGAAGGCACCCGTACCGGCGCCGGAGATCACCCCCGGCGCGATGATGAAGACGGACGAGGCGGGGCTGATCGCGGAGAGCGTGATGAGCAGTGTGCCGAGGGTGCGCAGACCGCGGCGCAGGGCGGGAGTGGACACGGCCGACCTCCTACAAGGTGGGTTCCTTGAAGCTCCTTCGAAGAACTGTTGAGCACGCATCAAAGGCCCTTCACCGTGTGACGTCAAGACCTGATCCGGCTCAGGGCTTGCGTTTTTTGAAGAAGATTCAAAGAATGGAGGCATGGCGAGACCGAGCAAGGCACCGGAACGACGGGCCGAACTGATCGAGGTGGCCAGACGGGCCGTCCTCGAACGCGGCGTGCTGAACCTGCGGCTGCGGGACATCGCCGAGGGCGCGGGCCTGTCGTCGGGTTCGGTCCTGTACTACTTCCCCACCCTCACCGACCTGCTCCAAGAGGTGCAGCGCGAAGCGGTGGCGCGGTTCTGCTCGGAGAGGGAGCGGGCGGCGGGCGCGAAGGCGGGCCCGGTCGAGCGGCTGCTGTCGATGATCCGCAGCGGCCTGCCCACCGGCCCCGGCGACGAACTCTGCGTGCTGCTCTACGAGCTCGGCACCATCGCCCGCCGCGATCCCGTGTACGCCGCCCGGCACATCACGCTCTACGAGCAGCAGGTGCGGATCTACACCGGCATCCTCGAAGCGGGCGCGGCCACCGGCGAGTTCACCCTGACCGCGGACGCGGTGGCCATCGCACGGAACCTGGTCGCCCTGGAGGACGGCTACGGCCTGCACCTCACCCAGGCCGTGCCGACGCTCGAAACCGCGACCGCCGAAGCCATGTTGCTGTCCTACGTCCGCACCGCCACCACGAATCCCCTGGAGGACCGTTCATGACCCGCGCCCGCGATCTGGGTGTCCCCCTGCCCGGCCGGACCGGCGAGCACAACGCGCTCACCGACGTCCCCGGCGTCGAAATCGGCTTCACGACACTCGTCGAAGGCGAATCGGTGCGCACCGGCGTCACCGCCGTCCTGCCGCGTGGGCACGAGGACTTCGCTGTGCCCTGCGCGGCCGGGACGTACGCCCTCAACGGCAACGGCGAGATGACCGGTACCGCGTGGCTGGCCGAGACCGGGTCGCTGACCCTTCCGGTGCTGATCACCTCCACGCACGCCGTCGGCGCCTGCCACCGCGGCGTGATCGACTGGGTGGTGCGGGAACGGCCTGACGTGGCCGCCGAATGGCTGCTGCCGGTGGTCGCCGAAACCTGGGACGGCTACCTGAACGACAGCACCGCACCGACCATCCACAACGGACACGCCATCGCCGCCATCGACGCCGCGGCGGCCGGTCCCGTCAGCGAGGGTTCCGTCGGCGGTGGCACCGGGATGACCTGTTACGGCTTCAAGGGCGGCACCGGAACGTCCTCCCGTGTCGTGTCCTATGGAGACGACGAGTACACCGTGGGCGTATTGGTACAGGCCAACTTCGGCTCACGCCGCGAACTCACCGTCGCCGGTGAGCGGGTCGGGCTCGAACTGAGCGCGGACAATCCGTTGGAGGAGGCCTGGACGGCGCCGCCGGGGGCGGGCTCGGTCATCGTGATCGTGGGGACCGACGCTCCCCTGCTGCCCAGCCAGTGCACCTCGCTCGCGCGCCGGGTCCCGCTCGGTCTCGCCCGCACCGGCACCACGGGCTCGCATTTCTCCGGCGACCTCTTCCTCGCGTTCAGCACGGCGAACCCGGGCGCGCTCACCAGCCGGTTCCCGCGGACGGAGGAGGCCGAGTACGAGAACCTCCGGTTCGTTCCGTGGGGCAGGCTCGACCCGTTCTTCGAGGCCGTGGTTCAGGCGACCGAAGAGGCGGTGCTCAACGCCCTGTTCGCGAACGAGGAGATGACCGGCCATCGGGGTCACCGGGTCCCCGCGCTGCCGACGGCGCGCTGGCGCGGCTGAGCCCGGGGACCGGCGGGCCGCTACGGAGCTTACGGGGTGCCGATCAGCACCTTCCCGAGGGCCCGCCGGTCCCCCGCCATCGCGCGGGCCCGCCCGAGATCGAGCCGGACCCGCGCGGCGCAGATTTCGTCGGAAAGCGAGTCGAGCAGTTCGAGCGCGCGGCGCAGGCACGACATCGCGCTCCGCCGGTCCTGGCGCCGCAGATGCAGTTGCCCCCGCCTGCGCAGGACGAGCGCCGTGCGATGCGGGTCGCCCAGTTCGGCGCAGAGCCGCGCCGCCTTGTCCAGTTCCGCTTCGGCCTCGTCGAGCAGGCCGAGCTCGGCGCTCGCGACAGCATGCGACGTGTGGGCGTGCGCCATGCCGAGGACGTCACCGATCTCGCTGAAGAGGGCCAACGCCCGCCTCGCGGTCACGCGCGCTTTCTCGTGCCGTCCGGCCGAGCGGGCGAGAACGCAGAGCCCGGTCAGCGCCCTTGCCCGCCCCGCCGGGTCGCCGATCCGTTCACTGATCCGGCGCGACTCGGTGAACGCCTCGCCCGCTTCCCGGAAGTCGTCCCGGTACAGGTGGATCTGGCCGATTCCACGCAGCAGCGCGGCTTCCCCACGTGCGCAGCCCGACGCCCTCGCCGCCTCGAGCGCGCACCGGTGGCACCGGGACCATTCCGCGTACAGTCCACTGTGGTCGAAGTAGGACGCCGTCACGACCGCGAGTTCCCAGGCGAGTTCCCCGAGCCCGGCGTCCGCCGCGTGCGAGACGGCGGCCTCCAGCGCGGGAAGTTCGCTCTGGAACCACGGAAGCGGTTCGGTCACCAGCCTTTCGTCGAGCGAGGTCCTGGCCGCGTCACCCGGCTCCGGCCGCAACACGCTGCGGGACAGTCGATCCGCGGCCTTCTCCGCGAGCCAGAGCCATCCGCCGAGCACCCGTTCGGTCGCGTCCGCGCGGGCCCGTTCCGGCTCGGCCGCGACCTCCTCGACCGCGTACGCGCGCAGGAGGTCGTGCACGCGATAGCGGGGCACGCCGGTCTCCCGGGAGACCGGCTGGACCATGTGCCGGTGCCGCAGGTCTTCGAGCGCGCGGGCCGCGGTCTCGGGCTCGCCGTTGTCGGCCAGCGCGGCCGCCCAGGCGGGGAAATCGGCCGGGGGCAACAACCCCAGGCGGCGGAACAGCCGCTGCCGATCCGGCGCGAGCTGCCGGTAGCCGAGAGAAACACTGCCGCGAACGGCGAGATCCCCTGCACACAGCCAATCCAGCCGTCGCCGTTCGACGGAGAGCTCGCCCGCGGCGTCGGCGAGCCGCCAGCCCGAGTGGTCGCCGATCCGGCTGCCGACGATCCGCAAGGCCAGCGGCAGGCCGTCGCAGTGGTCGAGAACCCGTTGAGCGGCAACGGGATCCTCGTCGATTTCGGTGAGCTTCGCGAGCAGGGCCTTCGCGTCGCAGGGTGGCATGACGTCGAGCGGGACCTGGCGGCCGAGTTCGAGCCCGGCCAGGACGAACCGGCTCGTGACGAGCACCGCGCAACCACGGCCGGCGGGCAGCAACGGCCGCAGCTGGGCCTCACCGGCGGCGTCGTCGAGGACGAGCAGGACACGGCGCCCGTGGACCAGGCTGCGGAACAGGCAGGCGCTTTCGTCGATGTCGCCGGGGATCACCTCGGTGGGAACACCGAACGCGCGCAGGAATCCGGCGAGTACGGCCTCCGGCGACCTCGGCTCGGACGTGGTCCCGCGCAGGGCCGCGAACAGCCTCCCGTCCGGGTAGTCGTCCGCGACCTGGTGCGCGAGCTTGATCGCCAGCGTGGACTTCCCGATCCCACCGGCGCCGGTCAGCAACAGGACCGGCGGGGTGTCGCGGCCGTCGTCCTGACGCAGTTCCGCGAGCAGGTCCGCGATGAGCTCGTCCCGCCCGACGAAGTCCGGGATGCCCGGCGGCAGCTGGCTGGGCACCGCGGGCTCCTGGTACGCGGGATGTTCACGCGCCGCGCCGCCCTGGCCGTCACGCAGGATTTCGCAGTGCAGCGCACGGATCGCCGGTGACGGCTCGACACCGAGCTCGTCGACGAGCCTGCGGCGCCATCCGGTGTAGACGTCGAGCGCCTCGGCCACCCGGCCGGCGTGGGCGAGCGCGGTCATCAGCTGCCCGCAGACCCGCTCGCGGAACGGCGCCTCGGCGAGCACGTCACGGAGTTCGGGGATCAGCCGATCGTGCTCGCCGAGCTCGAGTTCGGCCTCGGCCCGGCCCTCCAGTGCTGCGAGACGTTCCTCCTCCCAGCGCGCGACGACCTCGGCCGCGGCCGGGATACCGGCGAGCACCGGCCCGCGCCACAGTTCGAGCGCGTCCCGGAACCGCTGGGCCGCCTCGCGATGGCAGTCACGCGCGAGGAGTTCGCGGCCCTGGGCGGCGAGGCAGGTGAACCGGCCGGTGTCGGTCTCCTCCGGTCGCGCGTCGAGCAGGTACGCCGCTCCCCTGGTCAGGATCGGCCCACCACCCCTGGGTGAACGCAAAGCCCGGCGGAGGCCCGATATCAGCCCTTGGACCTGAACTTTCGCCGAAATCGGCGGATTTTCACCCCAAAGCTCGTCGACGATCCTGTCGCGGGACACCGGACGGCCCGCCTCGATCAGCAGGAGCGCGAAGACCCGGCGTGCCTGCGGCGGGCCGAGTGGCAGATCCGTGCCCTGCCACTCGGCCGCGGGTTCACCGAACAAACGATAGAAATATGCTATTTCCTTCACCTTTTTCTCCCCCGTTATTCGAAACACCCCTGACCGAGAGTGTCAGAAATATCCGGGGGAAGCGTCCGGCATTCGAAGGAAAAGGCGCTCAGCAGGCGCTGGCAGAAGTGTAGATCCTGAGCGAGGACGCCTGGTCGTTGTCGGCGTTGCCGACATAGGACGACCGGGCGCCGGCCTGCATGCAGCGGCTGGTTCCGCTGCCGATGTTGTAGTACCAACGGGCGTCGACCCCACGCCGGTTGTACCAGGACGACATCTGGTCGTTGAATCCGTAATCGACGAGATTCTTCAGGCCCGCCGACTGGAACTGCAGCCGCCTGCCGACGAAATCACGATCTTGCCACAGGCACACGTAGTTCGCGGCGCAATCCCCGGGTGCCTTGGCCGAGAGCGACAGCGTGATTTCACCGCCGTTCCAGACGACCTCGTCCCCGGCGACCTTCCAGCCCGGAGCGAGCTTCGCCGCGTCGACACCGGCGGCCTTCAGCGTCGCCGACCCGTCCGAAGCGGCCGAGGCCGGTGACGCGACGAGCAGGGCCGCGACGGCGGCGGCTCCCAACGCCGTGGAAACGAACCGAAGAGTGCGCATTTCTCCTCCTTGATGCCGGCGTGCCTCGTGCACACCGGCATCAAGGTCCCGCGATGCGCTGTCCGACGGCTAAGCAGCCGGAAAGGGACCGCGGTCCGGCCGCTTAGGGCCGCAGGTCACCTGGTTCACGCGCCGTCGGTCAGAGTGCGAGAGACCATCGTTCGAGCGTGCCGGTGTCGCCGGGGCCGCCGTCACGGACGGACAGCGTCCAGGTCCCGGCCGCTCGTTCGGTGGTTTGGACGCGATAGGTGGTGGTGCCGGTCAGGGGATGGCACGTGTAGCCGCCGTAGCGGTGAAGCACGTGGTTCTGGCCGGAGGGGCCGGTGAGGGTGATGTCGAGATCTTCGATGCAGCTGTGACTCGCGTTGATGCTCACGGTGACCGGATCGCGGGTCGTTCCCGAGGCGGTGGAAGTCACCTTGCTGGCCGTGGTCTGGAAATCGCGGATCGGAGCGTTGGCGGTGGCGCTGAAGGTGCGGCCGGTGTCGTCGGCGCTGGTTTTCACGGTGACCGGCGCGCTCGCCGTCGAGAGGTTCCCGGCGGCGTCGACGGCTTTGACGGTGAAGGTGTAGCTCGACGCGGGGGCGAGGTCGCCGACGGTGGCCTTGGTGGTCGTGCTGGTCCCGGCGAGTGCGGTGCCGTTGTAGATCCGGTATCCGGCCACGCCCACGTTGTCCGTGGAGGCGTTCCATTCGAGGGTCGCCGTGCTCGAAGTGATGCCACTCGCGCGGAGGGACGCCGGGGCCGTGGGCGCTTGGCCGTCCCCGGATCCGCCCGCGGTGTGCAGGGTCAGTCCCCATTTGCCGAGTGCCTCGCCGACCGGCTGGAACAGGGATTGGTCGCGGGCGCCTCCCGGCGAGCAGGAGGAGTAGCCGCCGGAGTGAAGCCCGACAGCCCTGGTCCCGGCGAGCCAGGCCCCTCCGGAGTCACCAGGGAGCGAGCAGGCGGTGGTGTGGGTGATTCCTTCAAGGGTCGCCACGGTGTAGACGACCGTCTGGTCGACCGCGGTCACCTTGCCGCATTGCCACCCGGCGGTCACACCGGCGTGGCACACGGCCTGGTTGACCAAGGGTTCGGTGGCGCCGGTGACATCGACCGCGGGGCCGCCGTAGGTGTTCACCGAGGACGAGAGCCGCCATGACGACTCGGTGACGCCGACGAGTCCCATGTCTCCTTCGCGGCCGAAGACGCTGTGTGTGCCGCCGACGTTGGACGTGCCGATCCTGTTCTGTTGCCCGTCATTGCCCCAGGCCGGCTGATCCACGTCGTTGGTGCAGTGCCCGGCGGTCAGGAAATGCCTGCCGCCTCCGCTGTCGGTGGCCGGGAATCCGATCGAGCAGTTGGCTTCGCCGCCGGGAAGCCACCGGCCGCCGGGCCGCACGTCGCCGCCTTGCGGTCGTGGGCGTTCGGCCACGTAGGTGATGCGCACCCCGTCGCCGAGCCCGGCGACGTCCTTGCCGAACTTTTCGCTGCTCCGGTCGCGTGCGGCGGCGGTGATCCGCACGGTGACGGTGTCCGTGACCGGATCGATGCCCCAGCCGGTCAGGCCCGGCACTCCCCCGGCGGCGAGACGGGCGACTTCCGCGCTGAGCCGCTTGAGTTCCGCGCGGTCTCGGGTGACCTTCACCGGTGTGGCGCCCGACGCCGCGATCCGGGCCGCGGCCTGATCATCGGTGACGGCGACCAGGAGCCTTCCGGTCGCTTCGTCGAGCCACGAGCCGGGGCTCTGTTCGCGGATCCACGCGGGCAGGGTGCGGTTGATCTCTTCGGCCGCGTCCTGCGCGAGAAGACGCGAGGCGGCCGCGTCATGGCTGATCCCGAGGTCGCGGGACAGCGCGTCGAGCATCGTGGCGGGCGGGGAACCAGGCGGTGGCGCGGGGAGCACGGCCCCGGCCGGTAGCGCGGTCAGGGCGAGGGTGGCTGCGCTGAGGAGCGCGGCGAGAGCGGGTGTGCGCATGGTTGTCTCCTGGGAGCGGGCGGAAGGAGCGGGGTCCCCGGGGATGAGAGGACCCCGCTGGTCTCGGTCAGCGGCGGGTGATGCGGATGTCGTCCACGCCCGCTTCGACCAGGCTTCCGCCCGCGGCGTCGGCGGCCTCGACCGAAATCCGGATCGTCTTGCCCGCCAGCGCGGTCAGGTCGGCGGTCGCGGTGGACCACTGCGCGGCGGTGTCGGCGGAACCGGTCTTCTTGTCGAGCAGGACGGTCGTGCCTTCAGCAGTGACGGCACAGACGCGGAGGTAGTCAGCGCCCGCTGAGTTCGCCAGGTAGCCGAGGTACCACGACAGGGAGACGGACAGCTTTCCGTTGGCGGGCAACTGGATCGGAGCGGACAGCGCGCTGGTGACGCCGCCGTCGAGGTCGTTGTCCCCCACCGCCGCGCCTGCCGCGGCGCCGGTGACGAGGGCGCGTGTGCCGCTGGTGGTGTCACCGCGCTGCATGGTCAACGAGTTGAAGTTCGTCGCGGCGGGGTCGGCCACCTCGAACCGGCCTGCGGTCGCCGTGTCGGAGCCGGCGGGATTGACGCTCCAGCCTCCCGCGGTTTCGAAGTCCGTGGAGTAGACGGGAGTCTCGGGTTCCGGCTCGGGGTTGGTGCCGCCGGACACCGCGGCGAGGGCGTTCGCGATGCCTTCACCGAAGTGCGAGTTCTTCGCCGGGGTGCCGGTGCAGCGGGAATCGCCGGACGGACAGGGGGTGTCGATCGCCTGGGTCAGCAGCATCGTGCGCAGCTGGTCGGGGGTGGCTTGGGGATGTGCCGAGGCCAGCAGGGCCACGACACCGGCGGCGTGCGGCGAAGACGCGGACGTCCCGTTGAACGTGGTGTAGCCGCCGCCCAGCGCGGTGGTGTTGACCATCGCGGAGCCTTCGCCGCCGGGAGCGGTCAGTTCGACCGTGTCGACGCCGTAGTTGGAGTAGTACGCCAGCTTCTTGTCGATCGTGTCGGCGGTGACCGAAACGGCGTTCGGCAGATCGCCGGGCAGGAACAGGCCGGGCTCGTTGTCGAGGTTGGTCGAGTAGTTCCCCGCCGCCGCGACGGTGACCGAGCCCTTGCCCCGGGCGTAGTCGACGGCGCGCTGGACGCCTTCGATCACCGCGGCCTGGTCGGGGTCACCGGGGTTGTTGAACATGATCGGGTCGACGTAGTAGCTGTTGTTGGTGACCTCGAAACCGTGGTCGGCCGACCACATCAGGCCGCAGACCACGTTCTCCGGGAACATGTTCCCCGACGGTTCCATCACCTTGACCGCCGCGATCCGCACGTTCGGGGCGACACCGACGACGCCCTTGCCGTTCTTCGCGGCCGCGACGATTCCGGCGACGGAGGTACCGTGCCCGGCGGCGGGCGCACCGGGATCGGGTTCCCACGCGCCGGGTTTGGTGTCGGGCCTGCCGTAGAGGCAGGACACCGAGTTCGCGGCGTCGAAGTTGTCCCGCAGGTCCTCGTGGGTGCCCTGCACGCCGGTGTCGAGGATGCCGACGGTGACGTTCCGGCTGCCCGGGTTGATCGCCCAGGCCTTGTCCGCGCCCATCTGCTGCATGTTCCAGTCGACGGGCTCGGCGGGAGCGGCGATCGACTTGCCCAGCTGGGGTTCGAGGAAGCGGCGCGCGGCCGAGTTCCGGTCCGCGGCCGCCGGGCGGGTGCCTTCGACGGGCACGTCGTAACCGGCGCGGGTGTCACCGACTTTCTGGACGCCGGAGACCTTCCGCATCTTCGCGGCGAAGTCGTCGGCACCCGAATGCGCGAGGACGACGCCGATCGGCGCGTAGCCCGCCCGGACCTGCCCGCCGTTGTCGGTGACCGCCTTGGTGACGGCGTCGATGCCGCCGGGAGTGGTCAGCACCAGGTAAGCACGCACGCTCTCGTTCGCCGCGGAGGCGGTCAGCGATGCCGCGGACGACCCTTGGGTGGACACGGCGGTGACCGCGACGGCGAGCGCGATCGTGGCCGCGATTCTCGTCCGGGAACTTCGGATCATGGTGGGGAACCTCCTCGATGAAACGTCCGTTCATCTCGGCACCTGACGATCCGCAGTGCGGGCGGGGACTTCAATCCGTGGCGGCACGCAGGAAAAGGTCTCGTTCCACGCACTAAAACGGCAGCCGGATCGGCAGACTTTCTGTGGTTGCCCACCCTCTTGCCCGTGCTTACGGTGTCGGGATGGACTCGGGACGGGCGGAGGAGGCGATCGCCGGCCTGGTCGCTCGCGCGTCCGCGGTCGTGCTGGTGGAAGGGGAACTGGGAGTCGGCAAGACCCGTCTGCAGGAGCGGCTGCGCGCGCGGTACACAGCGGAATCCCGGCTCGTCCTCTCAGGACGGTGCGCGCCCTTTTCCGGCGACCTCGAGCCGCTGCTGGAGGCCGCGCTCAGCGACCCGAGACTTGTTCCCCGCCAAGGCGATGCCGTTCTGGGCGCGCTGGCTCCGCGGCTGCCCGAACTCGCCGATCGGCTGCCTGCCGCTCTTCCGCCCCTACCCGATCCCCGAGCCGATCTCGCCCGCTGTTTCCGCGCTTTGCGCGCACTCTTCTCATCGAAGGTGCCGACGATATTGCTGCTCGACGACCTTCAGTGGAGCGATTCCGCCACCCGCGCTTTTCTGCGCTATCTGTGCACACGGCGATCATCGGCGTTGTCGATGGTGCTCACCTATCGGCCTCACGGCGATTCCCCTCGGCTGACCCACTTGGCCGGTCCGGGTTTTCCCGTCGAAACGCTTTCACTCGGACCGCTCGACGAGTCACGAGCCACCGAACTGGCCGAAACCCTTTCCGGTCGAAGCCCGCTTTCCCCTTCGCTGAGCCGTTCACTGCCCTCGGCCGAAGGGCTGCCGTACGCGATCAGCGCTCTCGTACGAGAGAAGAGCGGACGCCTGCCCAGGGCGGTATTCGACGTCCACGCCGAGCGACTGCGGTTGTGCGGCAAAGACGTGCGAGCCGTGCTCTGCGCCGCCGCCCTTTGCGCGGAGGGAGCCACCGAGGACGAGTTGCGCACGCTGTCCGGTCTGGGGCGAGGCGCGATCAGCGTCGCACTCCCGGAGGCGATCGAGATCGGGATCCTGCGGGAAACACGGCCGAACCGGTACGGCTGGCACCGCGAACTGGCCCGGCGCGCCGTCCACGAGTCGACGTCTCCCGTCCTGCGACGCGGACTTCACCGTGCGGCCGCGTCACTACGGCCGCACGACCCGGTCTTCACCGCTCATCACCTCCGCCAAGCGGGCGACACCGGCCACTGGCTCGAGTACAGCCGTCATCACGCCGACATCGCGCTGAGCGAAGGCGACTGGAGCACCGCCGTCCGGTTGCTCCGGGCGCTGCTTCGTCATGCCGACCTCAGCGACCCCGACCGCGTCCATCTCGCGACCACCCTGAGCCGCGCGGCCTTCGACGGTCTCGACTGCGACCAGATCGTCTCCACGGTCCGCGAGATCCTCTCCGAGGTCCCCCTACCAGCGGCCACCCGGGGCGAGTTACGCAACAACCTGGGAATTCTCCTGCTCAGCCAGACCGGAGAACACGAGGACGGTTACCGGGAGCTGGAGAAGGCCGCCGACGAGCTCAAGGACAGCGATCCGTCCCTCGCGCTGAAAGTGATGTCCTCACTCGCGATTCCCTACACCGGCCACCGGCACATCGACACGCACCTCGGCTGGCTCGAGCGGCTCGACGGCGGGCTCGGCCAGGCCTGCCTGCCCGATCCGCTGACCGCCGCGACCATCCAGGTGAACAGGTTGACCACGCTGATGACCATCGGCGCGCCCGAAGCGTGGGAGGCCGCCGAAGTCGTCACCGGCGACACCGACGACCCGCACCTCGCCCGGCAGCGGATGCGCGGCTGCCTGAATCTCACCGACTGCACCAGCTGGCTCGGCCACTACGCCGCCGCGAAGCGCTATCTCGCCCGCGGCCGCACGTGGTCCCATCAGCTCGGGGCCGACTACCTGTCCGAACAACTCCGTGTCGCGGCGGCGCTGCTGAACTGGTTACGAGGCGACTGGCGGGATCTCCGGATCACCGCCGAAGCACTCGTCGACCGGTACGACTCGCTTCCCCTCGTCGCCTCCGAATGCCGCCTCGTCGCCGGAGCGCTCGCCCTGGAACACGGCGACCACCAGGCCGCGGTCGCCCTGCTCTCGGAGGTGAGCGCGGCCCGGCCCCGCGCGGCGGCCGCACCGCCGGTCGGCGCCACCGCCGCGGCACTGCTCGCCCGTCACCACTACCACCGCGGAGCCAAAACCGCGGCGCTACGAGAACTCGACGCCGCGTTGCGGGTCATCCACGACACCGGCATCTGGGTATGGGCCAGTGAAATCGCGCCCATCGCCGTCGAACTGCTGCACAACGCCGGACACCGCGACCAGATCCCGGACCTGCTCTCGGCCATGGAGACCGGGCTCGAAGGCAAGGACGCGCCCGCGGCGATGGCCAGCCTCGCCCTCGGCAAAGCGATAGACCTCGACCTGGGACACGGTGCGCCCGACGACGTGCTGAACCGCTACGACACCGCACTGGACTCCTTCACCGACGTGGGCCGCCCGTACTGGATCGCGACGACACACGTGTGGCGTGACCGATACCTCCACACCGAACTGCGGCAGGACACCGATGACCTCTCCGTCGCCGTCGGGATCTTCGGTTCCCTGGGAGCCACGGTGTCCGAGCGCCGCACCCAGGAGACACTCGACACCCGCAAGCCCCGGCGCCGCGGGCGGCCGAGCTACGGCTCCACGCTCTCCCCGCGCGAGACCGAGGTCGCCCAGCTCGCCTGCGCCGGCCGCACCAACGCCCAGATCGCCACCCGGCTGGGCCTGTCGATTCGCACGGTCGAACAACACATCGCCCACTCCATGCGGAAAACCGGCGCCACCTCGCGCTATGAACTCGCCAATCCCGGTGAGCCGGCGGCCGGGTGAGCCGGTGCACTACCGTGGTGGTGCCGTGCTCGGTTGTCGTCGTGGTGAGAGAGGGTCGCGTGGAGTCTCTGTGGACGACGCTCGGTGTCGTGGCCGTCGTGCTGATCATCGTCTTCGTCCTGGTCGCGCTGTTCCTCTTGGTCAAGCTGGTCCGGAAACACCGTCAGGTGCATCAGCCGGACACGCCGGTACCGACCAAGGTCGCCTACTGGCTTTCCCTGGCCTACACGGTGTTCCCGTTCGACCTGTTGCCCGACCCGGTCTACTTCGACGACATCGTGGTCCTGACCGGCGGGCTGATCTACGTCGGCAGGTCACTCACCAAGAAGACGCGCGAAGACCGCCAACTGGACTGAAGGGCTCCGGCTCTGTCGGAAAATGTCCGACCGCGCGGGCGGCGATCGGAATGCCGATTTCGATGACGGGCCCGAGATGCCATCGGCTCATATTGCGCATCAGGGACGAATCCTTGCCCGGGCCGACGTGCGATGGTACTCATGAAAAGGCAGCGTTATTGGCAATCACCCGCCGCTGGGCGGGTGAGTCGGCTTTGGGGGCTTGACATGCTGAAAACCGGATTCGACCCGAACCGTGAAATTCCATTCCGCGCCCGGCGATCCGCCGGGACACCGTGACCTCAGGCCCGGAACGGGCCCGCCGCGTCCGCATTTTCCGGCCGGCTTTTCTTCCCTCGCGGCCGAAACGGGCTGACCTCGCTGTTCCCCGGTGAATTCCGCCGGAGGACAAGGCCGCGCCGGACCGGTTCGGGCAAACGATCAGAGGTTTCGATGCTCGTCTTTCGTACCAGGACGGCCGACGCAGGGAGCGCCGCGTTCTGGGCGTTCCTCGTGGCGTACTCGGTGTCGTCGTTCGGGACCTTTCTCAACCTGATCGCGCTGAGCCTGTTCACCCTGGAGGTGACCGGCGGGCCGGTCGGCCTCGGGGCGGTGATGGCCGTCCGCGTCGGTTCCGGCCTCCTGTCCGGAGTGCTGGCCGGGAAGCTGGCCGCGCGCTTCGATCGACGGCGGCTGATGGTCTGCGCGGATCTCGCACAGGCGACGGCGATGATCGTGCTCGGCATCGCCGGGCGGGCGGCGGGGCTCGGCGGGCTGATGGTGGCCGCCGCCGTGCTCGGTGTCGGCAACACGGTCTTCTCGGTGTCGCTGCGGACGAGCGTGCCCGCGATGGTGGGTCAGGAGCACCGGGTCCGGGCGAACGGTCGGCTGGTCGCGGGGCGGTCACTGGGAACGGTGCTGGGCTATGCGTCGGCACCCGTCGTGGTCCTGGCAGGCGGGTTCGAGGCCGCGTTCTTGGTCAACGCCGCGTCGTTCTTGGTGTCCGCGGCGGTGTTGTGGATTCTTCCCTTGCGTACCAACGTATCCGGCCGGGACGAAAGCAGTGTGCCGTCCACCGGTCCGAGGTCGCCGGCACTGGCGGGACTGCCGCTGGCCGTCCTCGCCCTGGTGCTGATCCGTGGCTCGGACGCCTTCGGGTCGGCGTCGCACAACGTGGCGCTCCCGATCCACGCGGGTACGGAGTGGCCGGGCGCGCCGTACGCGTTCATGAGCTGGTTCTGGACCGCGTGGGCCATCGGCAGCATCGCGGTGCAGTGGGTGGTGCGCAGGATGGATCGCGGAGGCGGGGTCCGGCTCGACGAGCGGGTGTTCGCGGCGGGGACCGTGCTCATGTCCGTGGCCTTCGTGGTCGCGTTCACCGGGCTGCCGGTTCCGGTGCTGGTGGCGGTGCTGTTCGTCGCCGGCCTCGCCGACGGGCTCACCGAGGTCGCGTATCTCAGCAGGCTGCAGGCCGCGCCGGAGGCGGAGCGTGCCCGGTTGTTCGGCCTGTCGGCCACCGCGGAGACGGCGGGTTTCGCCGCCGGGATGGCCACCTGCGGGCTGGTGCTCGAGGTGGCGTCTCCGCCGGTCGTGGTCGCGGCCTACCACTGTCTTCCGGTTCTCGTGGCGGGAATCGTCTTGCTGCGCGTACGAGGCCGTCAGGTATCGAAGAAGGGGTCGTAATGGGGGAAGCGCTGGTTCACGGAGAACCACTCGACCTGGGTGACGGCGAGCGGGTGGATCTCGCGCAGGCGTTGCGGAACGCCGCGGCCGGCGCACCCGGCCACGCGGTGGTGACCCTGGATTCGGCGGGCAGGCCGGATCGCTGTCCCTATCCGGAACTCTTGGCCAGGGCGAGCGCGGTCCAGGCACGGCTGCGGGATCTCGGAGTCGGCCCCGGCGACCCGGTCGTGCTTTCCGGACTGCCGCTCGCCGAGTTCTTCCCCCTCTTCTGGGGATGCGTACTCGGTGGTGCGCTGCCGGTGCCGATCGCGGGCGCGACAGGGGACGACGCGTTACGGCGACGGGTCCGGCACGTGGCGAACCTGCTGCACGATCCCCTCGTGCTCGTCGCGGACGCGGACCCCGGCTTGCCCGGCTTGCGGACCGCGCGGGTCCCGACGGAGCCGATGAGCGCGCTGCCCGAACTCGACGTGCACCGGCCAAGCCTGGCCGATCCGGCGCTCGTGATGCTGTCTTCCGGGAGCACCGGCGCGGCGAAGGGAATCCCCCTGACGCATCGCGGCCTGCTGGAATTCGCGGCAGGAGCCCGCAGATCGCTCGGCCTGCGGGCCGGTGACACCACACTGAACTGGCTTCCGATCGACCACAGTGGCGCTTTGCTGATCTACCACGTGCTCGAAGTGTTCGCCGGGGTGACCAACGTGCACGTCCCGACCGAACTGGTCCTCGCCCGGCCGGGCACCTGGATGGATCTGCTCGCGGAGTACCGGGTCGCGCACAGCTGGGCGCCGATGTTCGGCTTCGCCCAGGTTGCCTCGGCGTTGTCCGAGAACACCCGCGACCTGGACCTGTCCGCGGTCCGGACGCTGCTCTGTGGCGGGGAACAAATCCAGCTACCGGTGCTGGCGCGTTTTCTCGAACGCACCGCCCCGTTCGGCATCGAGGAGACCACCATCATGCCGGTGTGGGGCATGACGGAGACGGTCACCGCGATCACCTTCGGAAGGCTCGGTACGCCGGAAAGCGTGCACCGTGTCCTGAAGTCCAGCCTCGGCGGCGAACTACGCCACGCCCCCGAATCCGCGGAAGAGCACGAGTACAGCACTTTCGTGGCGGTCGGGCCGCCCGCGCCGGGGGCGAGTGTGCGGGTGGTGGACGACCGGGGCGAGCTGCTGCGCGAGCGTGAGATCGGCAGGCTGCAGCTGCGCTCGGCGCGCGTCACGCCCGGCTACCTGCACGACGAAGCGGCGAATCGCGCCGCGTTCCCCGAGCCGGGCTGGCTGGACACAGGCGATCTCGCCTTTCTGGCGCACGGGCAGGTGGTGATCACCGGGCGCGCCAAGGATCTGATCATCCTCAATGGACAGAACCATTTCTGCCACGAGATCGAGGAAGTCGTCTGCGCGGCGGGCGGTGCCCGCGCGGGTGAGGTGGCCGCGGTGGGCGTTCCCAACGCGGAAACCGGTACGGAGGATTTGATCGTCCTGCTGGCCAGCACGGCACCCGCGGCCGAGTTCGACGCGGTCGCGACGGCGGTGCGCCAGGCGGTGTTCACCCGGTTGCGGCTGACGGTGACCCGGGTCGTCCCGGTCGCGCCCGCATCCTTTCCGCGGACGGGCGGCGGCAAGGTTCAGCGGGCCGAGCTGCGACGACGGCTGACCGCCGGGGAACTCGGGCAGGCGGGCACCGCGCCCGCCGACGTCGAGTCCACGGTCTTGTCGGCTGTCCGGGAGATACTCGGCCACGACGTCGATCCGGCGACACCGTTCTATGAGGCGGGCCTGACCTCGGTGTCCGTGGTCAAGTTGGCCTCGACCCTCAGCGGGCGACTGCGCCGTGAGGTGTCGCCGACCGCGGTGTTCGAGTACCCGACCCCCGCCGCCCTCGCCGGCAGCCTGGCAGGCGCCGCCCGGCGGCCGCGCCCCGCCGCACCGGAGACCCCGGCGTCCGAAGACCGGATCGCGATCATCGGCATCGCGGCGCGGTTGCCCGGTGCGCCGGACCTCGCCTCGTTCTGGGCCAACCTGCGCGACGGTGTGTGCAGTGTGCGGACCTTCGCCCACCCGGTGGAGCCGGGGGTGGTTCCGGTCGGGGGCGTGCTCGACGACGTGGACTCGTTCGACGCGGAGTTCTTCGGGATGAGCCCGCACGAGGCGGCCCTGACCGACCCGGCGCACCGCTTGTTCCTGGAGTGCTGCCACGAGGCGCTCGAACTCGGCGGGTACGCGGCGACCGGTGCGGGCACCAGGATCGGCGTGTTCGCCGGAGCGGGCATGCAGCTTTACGGCCACCAGCGGCGCGCACGGGAGAACGGGCGCCCGCCCGCCGCGGACGAGTTGGCCGCGATGCAGGCCGCGATGGGGTCGGAACCCGACTTCCTGGCCAGTCGGGTGGCGTACCGGCTGGGCTTGTCGGGACCCGCGATCGGCGTGCAGACGGCGTGTTCGACCGGGCTGGTCGCGGTGCATCTGGCCGGGCAGGCGCTCCTCACCGGGGACGCCGACCTGGCTTTGGCCGGAGCGGCGGCGATCCATCTGCCGCAGGATTCCGGCTACCGGCCGTACGAAGGCGGGATCCTGTCGCCGACCGGTGCCTGCCGGGCCTTCGACGCGAACGCGGACGGCACGGTCGGCGGCAACGGCGTGGTCGCGGTGCTGCTGAAACGGCTCGACCGGGCGATCGCCGACGGGGACACGGTGCACGCGGTGATCCTGGGCTCCGCGGTGAACAACGACGCCGGCCGTACGGCGGGTTTCGCGACACCGAGCGTGTCCGGGCAGGCGGAGGTCGTCCGACGGGCATTGGCGCGGGCACGCGTGCCGGCGTCGTCCGTCACCTACGTCGAGGCGCACGGGACCGGCACCGCGCTGGGCGATCCGGTCGAATTCGAGGCGCTCAGCCAGGCCTACGGCGAAACCGGGCACACGGGATTCTGCGCGCTCGGCTCGGTCAAACCCGGCATCGGCCACCTGGACACCTGCGCGGGCCTCGCCGGATTGGTCAAGACGGTGCTGATGCTGCGTCACGGGGAGCTGGTGCCGACGGTGAACCTGGACCGGCCCAACCCGGGACTGCGGCTGGCGGGCAGTCCGTTCGTGCTGGCGAAGGAAAACACCCCGTGGATCACCGAAGGACCCCGGCGGGCCGGGGTCAGCGCGCTGGGCGTCGGCGGCACGAACGTCCACCTGGTACTGGAACAGGCCCCGGTGCCCGTCCCCGCACCGGCAGCACAGGGACCGGTGCTGATGCCCGTGTCGGCCACCGACGAGACGGGCCTGTCCGCGCTCACCGGAGCGGTGCGGGATCACCTGCGCGCGCATCCCGAACTCCGGGCCCGGGACGTGGCGGCGAGCATGGCGCTCGGCAGGCCGCACCGAACGCATCGGCACGCCGTGGTCGGCCGGGACACCGCCGAACTGGCCGCCGCGCTCGACTCGATCGCGGCGGAACCCGTTGCCTCGCAACGTTTCGGCACGCTCGCGTTCGTCTTCTCCGGGCAGGGGTCGACGTATCGCGGGATGGCGAAACGGCTCTGTGACGCGTTCCCCACCTTCCGTGAAGCGCTGGACGAGTGTCTGGGTTTCGCCGAAGAGTTCGGCGTGACAGGGCTGGCCGACGCACTGCTCGGCACCCCGGATCCAGCCGTCGTTCTATCCACTGAGGACGGACAGCCCGCACTGTTCTGTTACCAGGTCGCGCTGGCCGCGTTGTGGCGATCGTGGGGCGTCCAGCCGGACTACGTGGCCGGGCACAGCTTGGGGGAATACGCGGCTCTCGCGGTGGCGGGCGGGATCAGCGTCGCCGACGGGCTTCGGCTGACCTGCCTGCGCGGACGGCTGATGCACGCGACCGCGGCGGGCGGCATGATCGCGATCCGCGCCTCGTCGGAGCAGGCCCGGCGGCTGGCCGCCGTCACCGGGACCGAGGTCGCGGTGGTCAATGGCGACCGGTCACACGTACTGTCCGGGCCGGCAGCGGCGATCGCGGCCGCCGAAGCGGCACTCGATCGGGAACGCCTTTCCTGGCAACGACTTCCGGCGGACCGGGCCTTTCACTCGGCACTACTCGATCCCATCCTCGACGAGTTCGAGCAAGCGGCCGCCGCGGCGCGGTTCGGCCCGCTGCAGATTCCGTTGGCGTCCAATCTGGACGGACTGATCCCGGCGGGCGCCTCGGTGGACGCGCGCTACCTGCGTCGGCAAATCCGTGAGACAGCGCGCTTCGACGATTCGCTTCGGGCGCTCGAACGGACCGGTTGCGGGGCCTACCTGGAGATCGGACCGCGCGAGGTGCTCGGCTCGATCGGGCGCGCGGCTCTCCCGCACCGATACTGGCGCCCGTCCCTCGTCTCACCCGCCGAGGACGAGCCTGACGCGGTGCTGCGCGCCGCCGCGGCGCTTTACCGTCGTGGCGCCGACCTGGACTGGTCCGCGCTCGTGTCCGGCGGGCGGCGCGTCCCGCTGCCGGGATACCCCTACCGGCGCAAACGTTTCGCTCAGCCGACGGCTCCGACCGGGCCCGCACCCGCGGACGCCGTCCTCACCGAAGTCCGGCGCCTCGCCGCCGAGCGTCTCGGCGTGAGCGAGCTCTCCGACGACACCACTTTCGTGGCAGGCGGCGCCGATTCGCTCGCACTGATGGGCTTGGCCCGCGAACTGCAGAACGTCTACGGGGTGCGGATCGGTGTTCGCGAGCTGCTCGCCGAGGCGCAGACCCCGGCCAAGGTGGCCGAACTGATCGTTCAGCGCGGCGGAGCAGTCCCGGAGACCGAGCCGGTGGTCCGCGAACACGACGAGCCGCCATCCGCCCCTGCCGAGGACTCCTCACTCCACGGCTTGATGGCCCGGCAGTTGCAGCTCGCGGACGACATGATGCGACAGGTGACGGACCTGATGCACCGCCAGCTCGACGTGGTGCGCGGCGCGCCCGCCGACACCGTGACCCCCGAACCGCCGCCGACGTCCGTGCCGAAGCCGGTCGACCACACGGCCCGTCCGGTGCCCGTGCCGGTTCCAGGACTGACGTCGACGAGGAACGGCTGCGCGTTCAGCCTCTACTTCTTCGGCGACTATCCCGACCGGGACTCCAGCGACAAGTACCGGCTGATCATGGACGCGGCGCGGTTCGCCGATGAGCACGACTTCCACGCGCTCTGGTTGCCGGAGCGGCATTTCGACTCGTTCGGCGCGCTGTTCCCGAATCCGTCGGTGCTGGCCTCCGCGCTGGCCGTCCACACCGAGCGGATCCGGCTGCACGCCGGGTCGGTCGTGCTCCCGCTGCACCATCCGATCCGGGTGGCCGAGGAATGGTCCATTGTGGACAACCTGTCTTCCGGGCGGGTCGGCCTGTGCGTGGCCAGCGGATGGCACGCCAGGGATTTCACGCTCGCCCCGGAGAATTTCGGCGGCCACCGCGACCTGATGTACGAACACCTGGACACCGTGCGCCGGCTGTGGTCGGGAGAAGAGATCGACGCCGTCGCGGGTGACGGCACCGCGACCCGGGTCCGCCTGCATCCCGCGCCTCTCCAGCAGGATCCGCCGTTGTTCGCGGCCGTGGTGGGCA
The DNA here is from genome assembly GCF_046549075.1 of Amycolatopsis sp. lyj-84. Taxonomy (NCBI): domain Bacteria; kingdom Bacillati; phylum Actinomycetota; class Actinomycetes; order Pseudonocardiales; family Pseudonocardiaceae; genus Amycolatopsis; species Amycolatopsis sp. lyj-84. The sequence goes on along the minus strand of NZ_JAJPWO010000006.1, from coordinate 166,131 downwards.
ACCCGGACAGCTACCGCCGGGCCGCCGCCGCCGATCTCGGCGTGGTCACCAATCTGATGACCCAGGACGTGCCCGCCCTGGCCGAGAACATCGCGCTCTACCGCCGCACCCGCGCGGAACACGGACTCGATCCGGACCAGGGACGGGTCGTGGTGCTCGTGCACACCTTTCTCGGTGAGGATCACGAAACCGCGCGGCAGCGGGCTTTCCGGCCGTTCTGCGACTACCTTCGCTCGTCGCTTTCCCTGCTCGACCAGGTCGGCAACAGCCTCGGGATGAAGGTCGACCTGGACGGCGCGACCGATGAGGACGTCGATTTCGTCCTGGGTGGCGCGTACGAACGCTACTGCGAGTCCCGTGCGTTGATCGGCGGTCCCGATCAGTGCGCGCCGGTGGTGGACGCGCTGATCGCGGCGGGGGCCGACGAGATCGCCGCTTTCGTGGATTTCGGCGTCCCCCGGGAGCAGGTGCTCGACGCCCTGCCGCTGCTCGATGGTTTACGCCGCCGCTATTCGCCGGGCGCGCCGGCACGGGAGGACGAGCTGTCCGCCGCGCAGCGCCGGATCTGGTTCCTGGAAAGGATGTTCCCCGGCACCGGCGCCTATCACGAGCCCAAGGCGATCCGGCTCGACGGGCCGTTGGACGACGTGGCGCTGCGGGAGTCGGTGCCGCGCGTGGTGTCGGCGCATCCCAGCCTGCGCACGGTGTTCCGCGAGCGGGACGGCGTGCCGAGGAAGGTCGTTCGGCCGTCGGTGACCGTCGACTGTCCGCTGATCGACCTGTCCGGCCGCACCGAAGCGGAAGCCCTGGCCGAGGTCCAGGCCACGGTGGGGCGGATCCGGTTCGATCTCGACGCCGGGCCACTGGTCGCCACGGCGTTGGTCCGGCTCGCCGACGATCGCCATCTGCTCTACCTGGTGGCCCACCACATCGTGTTCGACTCGGCGTCGACGGCGGTGTTCCTCCGCGATCTCGCCGCGCACTACCGCGCGTGGCCTGCCCTGCCTGCCGCGCGGCCCGGACAGGTTCTCGAGGCGGATGAGATCGGGAATCCCGCGTCCGACACGGAGTTCTGGCGCGATGAGCTGAAGGGGACCCCCGAACTCGTGCTGCCCACCGACCGGCCGCGCCCGCCGGTGGTGTCCAGACGCGGCGCCGGTCTGAGCAGAGAGCTGGCGGCCGGCCTCGGCGAGCCGCTCCGCGCCCTCGCGGCCGAGTGTGGGAGCACGGTGTTCATGGCGGTGCTCGGCGCGATCGGCTCGGTGCTCGGCCGCTACAGCGGGCAGCAGGACTTCGCGGTCGGCACGGTCGTCAGCACCCGGCCGGACACGGCGAGGGACACGATCGGGCTGTTCCTCGACACGGTCCCGGTACGGCTCGATCTGTCCGGGGATCCGTCCTTCACCGAGCTGACCCAGCGCGTCCGGGACCGCACCACGGGCGCCTACGAGCACCGGGCGGTCCCGTTCGACGAGCTGGTCGGCATGCTGAATCCGGACCGCGCGGCGAACCGCAACCCGCTGTTCGACGTCCTGGTCGAATTCGAGAACGCCGTGGACGAGCCTTTCGCGCCGCCGCTGACGGCCACCGCGCTGGACGTGGCGCGCGACGAGGTGCCCTTCGACCTCGCCTGCTATCTGACGGCACACCGTGACGGCCTGCGTTGCCTGATCGAGTACAGCACCGACCTGTTCGACGAAGCGACCATCGCCCGGTTGCTGGACCTGCTGGCGCAGGTACTGCGCCGCGCGACCGCGGATCCGTCGGCCCGGCTGTCCGAGCTGACCACGCCGGTCGAAGAAGACCTGCGGCTGCTGGAGCGGTGGCAGAACGGTGCGCCGGAACGCCCCGCGCGCTGCCTGCACACGATGGTCGAGCAGCAGGTCGCCGAGACTCCCGGCGAGGTGGCGCTGGTCAGCGACGACGGTGAGATCAGCTACCGGGAACTGGACCAGCGCGCCGAGACGATCGCGCGTCGGCTGGCGAGCCAGGGCGTCGGACCCGGGCAGATCGTGGCGGTGTCCCTCCCCCGCGGCCCCGAACTCATCGCCGCGCTCTACGGCGTACTGAAGAGTGGTGCGGCGTACCTGCCACTGGATCCGCGGCTGCCGCCGCAACGGTGCCGGTACATGCTGGAAGACAGCGGCGCCGTCCTCGTACTGACCACAAAGGACATTCGCGGTTCCCAGCCGGTGCTGAACGACTTTCCGGTTCAACTCGCCGAGGAAATCTTGCCGGGCCCGGAGGCGCCGGAGCTGCCCGAGGTGCGACCGGAGGCGCCTGCGTACTGCATGTACACCTCCGGGTCCACCGGAACCCCGAAGGGCGTTCTCGTCCCGCACCGCGGTCCGGCCAACGTCGTCGCGTGGCAACGTGATCAGCATCCGCCGATGCGCACCCTGCACTGGACCTCACCGAGCTTCGACGTCAGCGTCCAGGAGATCTTCTCCACGCTGGCCGCCGGTGGGACGCTCGTGCTGCTCGACGACGACCAGCACAAGGATCGTGACGCCGTCGCCACCGCGATCGGCCGTCACCGGGTGGAGCGGATCCTGATGCCGTTCACTCCGCTGAAGTACCTGGTCGAACCCGGCCTCACCGCGCCGTCGCTGCGGTTGATCCTGTGCTGCGGCGAGCCGCTCGTGCTCACCCCGGCGCTGCGCCGCTTCCTCGCGGACAATCCCGGCTGCGTGCTGCACAACCAGTACGGTCCGACCGAGGCGTCGATCATCGTCACCGATCACCTGGTGGATCCGCGCCGCGGGCCCCGTCCGCCGATCGGCGCCCCGATCGACGGGGTGCGGCTGCGGCTGGTCGATCCCGCCGGGCGAGCAGTTCCGATCGGCGCCGTCGGCGAGATCCACCTCGGCGGAGCCGGGCTGGCCGAAGGTTACGTCGGCAAGCCGGAAGAGACCGCCGCGGCTTTCCTCTCCGGCGTGCTCCGGCCCGGAGACCGGTGGTACCGCACCGGCGACCTCGCCCGATGGCGTGGCGACGGCACGCTCGAGTTCCTCGGCCGTCTCGACGACCAGGCCAAGATCCGCGGCAACCGGGTCGAACCCGGTGAAACACAACGGGTGCTGGCCGGCCTCGGCGCGGTGGCGGACGCCGCGGTGATCGTGCGGCCGGACCACCGGGGCGAAGCGGAACTCGTCGGCTACGTCGTACTCGCCGACACCGCCGCGCCGGAGCCGTGGACGGGAATCGCCGAAGCCCTCGCGGACGACCTGCCCGCCTACCTCATCCCGACCCGCTGGGTCGCGCTCGACCGCTTGCCCATGACCACCACGGGAAAGCTCGACCGGTCCGCCCTGCCCGAACCACCGGCCGAGAGCCGGGACAGCGCCCCGCCGTCCACCGAGCTCGAACTCCGTCTGCACGCGCTGTGGTGCGCGGAGCTCGGCCTGGACACCGTGGCGGCCGACCGGTCCTTCTTCAACGCGGGCGGGCATTCGCTCGCCGTGGTCAGGCTGGTCAACCGGATCAACGAGGAGTTCCGGGCGGAGGTCTCGGTCGCGGAGTTCTTCCGCGCGCCCACCATCCGCGCGATGGCGGCCGGACTGGGCCGCCGGATCGCACAGACCGTCCCGATGACCTCGCTACAGCGCAGGCTTTGGGAACGTCAGGCGGAAAAGCCGCGGCCTCAGGTCTACAACGTCGGTCATCGCGTCGACCTGCGCGGCGACCTGAACCCGCGGGCACTGCACCGCGCGCTCGACCGGCTGGTGGCCCGGCACGACGCCTTGCGTGGCCGCGTCGCGGCGTCCGGCGCCGGGCGGATGATCGAAGTGCTGGCCCCGTTCGCGCTCGACCTGCCTCTCGACGAGCTCGGCACCGGCATCGACGCGTGGTGCGGAAGCGTCGTCGCGGAACCGTTCGAACTCACCGAAGGCCCGTTGCTGCGTGCCCGGCTCGGCCGGATCGCCGGTGACCGGTGGGTGCTGGTGCTCGTCCTGCATCACCTGGTCTGTGACGGCTGGTCCCTGAACATCCTGTGGCACGAGCTGTCCCGGCTGTACGCCGTCGAAATCGACGCGACGTCCGCCGCCCTGCCTGCGCCCGGGGGCCAGCACTCCGACTATGCGCGATGGCAAGCGGGCACTGATCATTCCGCCGACGTCGACTACTGGCGAACCGAACTGGCGGACGCCGACCTGCGCTGGCGGCTGCCCTATGACCGCGTTCCGCCCGCACGGCCTTCCGGTGAGGGCGATCTGCACCACGTGCGTCTCACGCCGGAACAGCTGCGCCACATCGACGGCTTCGCCGCTGCCGCCCACACCACTCGGGCCATACTCCTCGCGAGCGTGTTCGCGCTTTGGGGCGCGGAGACCTGTGGTCAACGGGACCTCGTGCTCGCCACCTCCAGCGCCCGCCGGAGCCGTCGCGAGCACGAGCAGACGGTCGGCATGATCGGGGAGGCCGTGCCCCTGCGCGTCCGGCTCGGCGAAACCGCGGAGCTGCCCGACGTGATCCCGCTCGTCGCGGAGAAACTGTTCGCCTCTCTCGATCACCAGGACCTACCGCTCAGGGAAACGATCTCGCTGTCCGGGCAAGACGTCGAGCGCTATCCCGCCGTGTTGTTCACCGTGGTCACGACGCCTCCAGGGGAACTCGACCTGCCCGGCGTTTCGGCCACCGTGCGCGGATTGCCTGTTCCCGGCTGCGCCAGAACCGAGCTCTACGTCGTGTTCGCCGAAGACGCCGACGGCCTGGGAATCACGTTCGAGTACTCCACCGACCTGTTCGACGCCAAGACCATCGACCGGTTCGCCCGCGAACTCGTCCGGCTGCTGAAGGAGCTTCCCTGATCGGCTTTCCCTACTGGGCCGAAACCCGGCCCTCGGCGCGGTGCCCGCGGATCCGCTTACCCGCCCGGCGGGCCCGCTCGACCCACACGCTGCGACCGGCATCCAGCATCCGCTCGGTCCGGTAGTCCACCTCGGCCAGCACCTCGGCGAGCAGGACGTCGTTGCTGTTCATCATCGTTTCCCCTCAGGAACTCACTACCTCGTTTGGTAATGACCAGATTCGTCCTGAGGGGTGCCCTCCGGCATCGGGTGATCACCTACACCCGGGGGCCGATCGACCCCTTACTCCCGCTTCTTCCCTGATCGAAGGCCGTAAGGGCATCGAAACGACCGTGCGCTTCGGTACGCGAAGAGGCCCCGTGAACAGAAGTCCACGGGGCCTCTCGCTCGACCGAATCGCTTACCAGCCGCGCTCAGCCAGCCGGTGCGGCTCGGGCAAGTCCGCGACGTTGATGCCGACCATCGCCTCGCCGAGACCGCGCGAAACCTTCGCGATGACGTCCGGGTCGTCGTAGAACGTGGTCGCCTTGACGATCGCCTCGGCGCGCTGCGCCGGGTTGCCGGACTTGAAGATGCCGGAGCCGACGAACACGCCTTCGGCGCCGAGCTGCATCATCATCGCGGCGTCGGCCGGGGTCGCGATGCCACCCGCGGTGAACAGCACGACGGGCAGCTTGCCCTTCTCCGCGACCTCCTTGACGAGTTCGTACGGGGCCTGGAGTTCTTTCGCCGCGACGTAAAGCTCGTCCTCGGGCAGCGAGGAAAGGCGACGCAGCTCCGCGCGGATCTTGCGCATGTGCGTGGTCGCGTTCGAGACGTCGCCGGTGCCGGCCTCGCCCTTGGAGCGGATCATCGCCGCGCCCTCGTTGATCCGGCGCAGCGCCTCACCGAGGTTGGTCGCACCACAGACGAAGGGCACGGTGTAGGCCCACTTGTCGATGTGGTTCTCGAAGTCGGCCGGGGTCAGCACCTCGGACTCGTCGATGTAGTCGACGCCGAGCGACTGCAGCAGCTGAGCCTCGACGAAGTGGCCGATGCGGGCCTTCGCCATCACGGGGATCGAGACGGCCTCGATGATGCCGTCGATCAGATCCGGGTCGCTCATCCGCGCGACACCGCCCTGCGCGCGGATGTCCGCGGGGACCCGCTCGAGCGCCATCACCGCGACGGCACCGGCGTCTTCGGCGATCTTCGCCTGCTCGGCGGTGACCACGTCCATGATCACACCGCCCTTGAGCATCTCCGCCATCCCGCGCTTGACCCGGGCGGTGCCGGTGAGCGAGGTGGTGGCCGTGTTCGTGGAGTCGTCAGACACTGCTGGACCTTTCGGAAAGCGCACGAGGAGGGGTGACGCTTCCGAGGGTAGGCCGCTTTTGGACCTCTGAAGCAGGCCAGTTCGCGGCGATTTCAGCAGTCCACTGGGTGATCTAGCCCGCAATCAGTCCTCTGGTTGCGGTACTTGCGCGTGCAACTACCGCAACCAGAGGACGAATTGCGAAGGGGAGTTAGCGGGCCAGGCCCTGCTCGAAGGCGAACAGGCCGTCCGGGTCGTACTTTCGCGCCACCCGGCGCAGCCGCGGCAGGCTGTCGCCGTAGTACGCCTTCGCCCAGTCCGGCATCTCCGGGTCGATGTAGTTGACGTACCCGGCCTGGCCGAATTCCCGGCCGAGTTCGTCCCTGACCCGGCCGATCACCTGACGCGCATGCACTTCGCCGCCTGCCAGGCCGCGGGTGATCTGGATACTGCCGAGCGCGGACCGGTGCGGGAAGCAAGACTCGCTCGACGGCACCCGCGCGATCGCGCCGCCGTACGCGTCGACGATCGAGTACAGCTCGGGATCGCTGGTCAGCAGTGACGCCAGCGCGTCGGGATCCGGAACCCGATGGGTCAGCATCCGCGAAGTGGAGACGTACTCCCCTCGCTGCGCCACCGCGGCCGGGAAATGGGTCTCCTCGGCGAAAGCGCGCATGGTCGCCAGGTGGCTCTGTTCGCTCACATCCCGGGTGAGCGGCTCGGTGCCGACGCGGCGGACGAGGTCGTCGATGAGCGGGTTCAGCTCCGTGGCACGACCCACGAAACAGCCACCGCAGTTGACGGCCGCCGATCCGAGGCCCATCCCGGACCACAGTTCGTCAGGCATCGCGGGCTGCCAGTCCTGCCAGGCCGCGACCAGGTCGGCCAGCACGGCGGGCGGGAAGGTCAGTCCGAAGTTCGTCAGCGTCCTGGCCGCCGCCGTGCGGAAGGTGAACGAGGTGACGATGCCGAAGTTGCCGCCGCCACCGCCACGCAACGCCCACAGCAGGTCCGGCGCGGTCCCCTCCGACACCACACGCAGTTTCCCGTCCGCGCCGACGAACCGCACGGATTCCAGGCTGTCGCAGGTCAGTCCGTACTTGCGGCCCAAGACGCCGATCCCGCCGCCGAGGGTCAGCCCGGCGATGCCGACCGACGGGCAACTGCCCGCGGGCAACGCGCGGCCCGCCGCCGCCAACGCTTCGTACACCTGGCCGAGCTGCGCGCCGGCTCCGATCGCCGCGCGGCCACCCGGCCGGATCTCGATCGCGTTCAGCCGGGACAGATCGACGATGAGCCCTTTGTCCACAATGGAGTAACCGGCGTAGCTGTGCCCGCCCGAGCGAGCCGCGATCGGCACGTGGTGCCGCGCGGCGAAGTCGACACAGCGCCGGACATCGTCCTCGTTCGCGCAGACCGCGATCCCGGCGGGCAGCCGATGGTCGTACAGCGAGAAGAACCCGAGCCGCGCTTCGTCGTACCCCGGCTCACCGGGCCGGAAGAGCGTGCCCGTCAGCCGGGCTCGCAGCCGTTCCCATTCGTCCCCGCCGCCGTGCCCCGGGATCGCCGCGGGCACCGCCGCCAGCACCGGGACCGCACCTGCCAGTCGCAACACCGTCCGCCTGTCGAGCTCCATCGCTCATCCCCCACCGTCGGATTCGGTTCGGATACGCCTCCGGGTGTCCGCCATCGAGCATAGCGCCGGGTCGACATTCGGGGGGTCCCTCGCCGGTCGCCTTGCCGCGACGGCGGTCGCGGGTGTGTGATCGAGGACACACTGTTCGCGGCGTCGTGTGGTGAGGAGACCGGCATGGCCGAGAAACAGAGCAAGAACGGAGACTCCGGGGCCGCCGTCGCTGTGGACGACCCGGCGAAAGTGCGCAACGTCGTCCTGGTCGGCCCGTCGGGATCCGGCAAGACGACACTCGCCGAAGCACTGCTCGCCGCGTCCGGCACGGTGACGCGGGCGGGCTCGGTCGTGGAGGGCACCACGGTGTGCGACCACGATCCCGCCGCGGTCCGGCAGCAGCGGTCGGTCGGCCTCTCGGTCGCGCCGGTGCTGCACCAGGGCCACAAGATCAACCTCATCGACACCCCCGGGTACGCCGATTTCGTCGGCGAACTGCGGGCCGGGCTCCGCGCCGCCGACGCGGCGCTGTTCGTGGTCTGCGCGGCCGAAGGCGTCGACGCGGCCACGATCGCGGTCTGGGAGGAGTGCGCGGCCGTCGGGATGCCGAGGGCGGTGGTCGTCTCCCGGCTCGACCATCACCGCGCCGACCCCGAGGGCGAGATCGCGGCCTGCCAGGAGGCCTTCGGGGCCGGCGTCCTGCCGCTGTACCTACCCGCTCGTGACGGTCTCGTCGGGCTCATCACGCGCCGCTACTTCGACTATTCGCACGGCTTCCCGCCCGAAGTCGGCGAGCCGGACGGGAACGATCTCGCCCGGCTGACCGAGGCCCGCAACGAACTGATCGAAGGCGTCATCGCCGAGAGCGAGGACGAGTCGTTGATGGACCGGTACCTCTCCGGTGAGGAGATCGCCGAGGACACGCTGATCGCCGACCTCGAGACCGCGGTCGCCCGCGGGTCCTTCCATCCGGTGATCCCGGTGTGCGCGACGACGGGGGTCGGGCTCGCCGAAGTCCTCGACGGGATCGTCCGTGCCTTCCCCTCACCGCTGGAGCACGTCCCGCCGGAGGTCACCTCACCCACCGGCGAGCCGCACGCGCTTCTCCGCGCCGATCCCGACGGCCCGCTGGCCGCCGAGGTCGTCCGGACCGCTGTCGACTCCTACGTCGGCCGGGTGTCGCTGGTGCGGGTGTTCTCCGGGACGCTTCGCCCGGAACGCCCGGTGCACGTCTCCGGCCACGGGCTCGCCGAACGCGGGCACGAGGATCACGACGCCGACGAGCGGGTCGCGCATCTGTACTCGCCGCTCGGCGCGAACCTGCGCGAAGTCCCGTACTGCGTCGCGGGCGACCTCTGCGCGCTCACCAAGGTCGGCTCGGCCGAGACGGGCGACACCGTCTCCTCCCCCGAAGACCCGCTGATCATGAAACCGTGGACGATGCCGGAACCGCTGCTTCCGGTCGCCGTCATCGCGAAGACACGCAGCGACGAGGACACGCTGGCGCGCAACCTTTCCCGGCTCGTCGCGGGCGACCCGACCCTGCGGCTGGACCGCAACGCCGAGACGAACCAGCTCGTGCTGTGGTGCATGGGCGAGGCCCACGCCGACGTCGTGCTGTCGCGGCTGCGCGCGGGAGGCGCCGACGTGGACACCGAACCCGTCCGCATCAGCCTGCGGTCGACCTTCGCCGGGCCGGGCCGCGGGCACGGGCGGCACGTCAAGCAATCCGGCGGCCACGGCCAGTTCGCCGTCTGCGACATCGAAGTCCAACCGCTGCCACGGGGTTCCGGCTTCGAATTCGTGGACAAGGTCGTCGGCGGTTCGGTGCCGCACCAGTTCATCCCCAGCGTCGAGAAGGGAGTCCGGGCGCAGGCCCAGCGAGGGCTGGTCGACGGCCACCCGCTGATCGACATCCGGGTGACCCTGGTCGACGGCAAGGCGCACAGCGTCGACTCGTCGGACGCCGCGTTCCAGACGGCGGGCGCGCTGGCGCTGAAGGAGGCGGCCGCGGCCGGGAAGATCGCGTTGCTGGAGCCACTCGAAGAGGTGGCGGTGCGGCTTCCGGACGAGCATCTGGGCACCGTGCTGGGTGATCTCTCGTCCCGGCGAGGCCGCGTTCTCGGCACCGAATCGGGTGAAGGCGGCCGCACGGTCATCCGCGCCGAGGTCCCCGCGGCGGAACTACTGCGCTACGCGATCGACCTGCGTTCGCTGACCTCGGGCACGGCGACCTTCACCCGCAAGCACGCCCGCTTCGAGCCGATGCCGGAAGGAGCGGTGGCGCTCTAGAACTCGAAACCGCCGGGACGCCCGTTCCGGTCGGCGAGCAGCCCGGCCAGGGTGGCGATGGCGATCTCCGGCGGCGTACGCGAGCCGATGTTCAGCCCGACCGGGCGATGCACGCGGGCGATCTCGGCGGCCGGAACGTCCAGCGCCTGGAGCGCGACGACATGCGGGCCGGCGTGGCGCGGGTTGCCCAGCACGCCGACCCACCGGGCCGGGCGGTCGAGCACCGCTTTGAGCACTTCGCCGAGTTCGGGCCGGTCGTGATCGGTGACGACCACGTCGGCGTCCGCTCCGAGGTCCGGCACCGTCGAGACGGCCTCGAAGCCGCCCTCGACGTCTGTCGCCCGTGCGCCGTCCGGATCGAACAACACCGGCGTGTACCCGAGGTCCTTGCCGTAGCGCAGGAGGAAGGACGCCACCGGCGTCGCGAACACGGCGACCAGTACCCGCTCGGTCATGGGGCAGTCCTCCTACACGTCGGGTTCGGCGATTTCGAAGTACTCCGGGAGCCTGGCGGTACCGGCGAGGCCGAAGTACCGGACCTTTCGGCGCCGCCGTAGATGCAGTGTGTCCCGGACGGCGTCGTTGTGCACCCGCCGCGCGATGACGACGCGGTGCTCGGCGTCGTTCAGCTCTTCGGTCAAGGGGGCGGGCAAGGCCGTCCGGTCGACATGCGCCAGTCGCAACGTCAGTTCGCTCTCCTCGCCTTCGCGATCCGGGCGCTCGGCGTGCTCGGCCCGCTCGCCCAGCGCGCGCAGCTCTTCGTCCTCCAGGATCACCGCGGCCGCCCTGGCGACGACGGCGCGGCGCGCGAGGGCCGCGTCGAGCGCCGCCCAGCCCGCGTCCATCCGGACGTGCAGCCGGTCCAGCCGGTTCGCCGTCGCGAGCAGGAACAGCCCGCCCAGCACCACGATCACGGCCACCAGGCCGCCGATCCACACCCAGGTCGTCATCGGCTGAACTCGCGTTCACCCGCGCCGACCCGCCGGGGGTCGGCGGCGATCGCCGCCTCGTACACGCGCAAGACCTGCGTGGTGACCACGGACCAGTCGAACATCGCGACCCGCTCCCCCGCGGCCGCCGCGAGCGACGCCCGCCGTGCCGGATCGCCGAGCAGCTCACGCAACCCGTCGGCCAGCGCCGCCGCGTCGCCGGTTTCGGTCAGCATCCCGGCCTTGCCGTCGTCGAGGACCCGGCGGAAGGAGTCCAGGCCGCTCGCCAGCACCGGGGTGCCCGCCGCCATCGCCTCGGTGAGGATCATCCCGAAACTCTCGCCGCCCGTGTTCGGCGCGCAGTAGACGTCGACGCTGCGCAGCGCCCGTGCCTTCGTCTCGTGGTCGACCTGGCCCAGCAGATCGATATGCGACGCCAGTTCCGGCCCCGCTTCACGGCGGAGCTGATCGGCGTCGCCGCGGCCGACGACCAGCATCCGCAGGTCCTCGAACTCCGGCAGCAGCATCCGCAGCGCCTCCAGCAGCACACCCATCCCCTTGCGAGGCTCGGTGTACCGCCCGACGAACCCGACCGTGCCGCCCGCCCGCGGGTAGCCGTCCAACGGAAGCGCGCGGGAGAAGAAGTCGACGTCGACGCCGTTGGGCACCTCGACCGCGTCTCCCCCGGCGTGCTCGACCTGGACCCGGCGGGCCAGCGCCGACACAGCGATCCGCGCGGTGATCTTCTCCAGCAGCGGCCGCAGCACCGGCTGGAACGCCGCCAGCGTGCGCGAACGCGTCGTCGCGGTGTGGAAGGTCGCCACGATCGGGCCGTCCGCGACCTTCAGCGCGAGCAGGGAAAGACTCGGCGCGGCGGGCTCGTGGAGGTGGAGGACGTCGAAGTCGCCGTCACGGATCCACCGCCGCACCCGGGCGTAGGACACCGGGCCGAACTGCAGCCGAGCGACCGAGCCGTTGTACGGGATGCCGAGCGCCTTCCCCGCGGGGACGACGAAATCCGGGACGTCGGAGTCCTCGTCCGCCGGCGCGAGCACCGAAACCTCGTGCCCCCGAGCGAGAAGCGCCTTGGCCAGGTCGATGACGTGCCCCTGGACGCCGCCCGGCACGTCGAACGAGTAGGGGCAGACGATCCCGATCTTCATGACGCGCGCCTGAGCCATCGGCTCAACTCGCTTCGCCGAGGGCGGCTTGTTCCCCGGCTTCGAAGTCGGTGAGCCAGAACTTCTGCATCATGTGCCAATCGGCCGGATGCGCGGCGATGTCACCGGCGAAGATGTCCGCCAGCGCCTGGGTGGCGGCCGGGACCTCGGACCGGTTCGTGACCCTGATCCTCGGGTGCAGCCGGATCTGCCAGCCGTCCTCGGTGAACCAGCAGCCCGCCGGGATCAGCGCGGCACCGGTGGTGGCGGCCAGCCGGGCCGGGCCGCCCGGCATCTTGGTCTGCTCGCCGAAGAACTTGACCGGCACCCCGGAGTTCGTCAGGTCCCTGTCGCCCACCAGGCAGATCGCCTTGTTCTCCCGCAGCCGCTTGAGCAGCACGCGCATCGCGGAACTGTCGCCGGTCAGCGGCACGATCTCGAAACCGAGGGATTCGCGATAGGACACGAACCGCTGGTACAGCGATTCGGGTTTCAGCCGCTCCGCGACCGTGGTGAAGCCGCCGAGGTAGTCCGCGAGCCAGACACCCGCCGCGTCCCAGTTCCCGCTGTGCGGCAGCGCCATCACCGCGCCGTTGCCCTCGGCTAGGGCGGCGTCGAGGTTCTCGACCCCGGTGATCGACTGGGCGACCTTGCGGCTGACCTCCTTATGGTCCATCGAAGGCAGCCGGAACATCTCGTGCCAGTAGCGAGCGTAGGACCGCATCGCACGGCGGGTCAGTTCGTCGAGTTCGACGCCGTCGGCCTGGGGCACGACCCTGGCGAGGTTGCTCCGCAGCTGGCGCACCCCTCCGCCGTCCCGCCGGACGGCGAGGTCGGCGCCGAGGCCGAAGGTCACCGAGCCGACCTGCTCCGGCAGCCAGCGCGCGAGCCGCCAGCCCGCCGCGTAGCCGAAGTCGCCCAGCCGCTGCGAGAACCCGGTCATGAGCCGCCTTCCGTGGCGGGTGGCCCGGCCGCCTTGGCGGCCCTCGCGGCCTTGGCCACCGCGGCCGTCCGCTGCAGAAGGGTGATCACGGAAAGCACCGCGAGCAGCCAGAGGGTGATGTCCACGGTGTACGGAACGCCCAGACCGTGCAGTCCGGTTCCCACCAGGGCGATGATCAGCCGTTCCGCGCGCTCGACGAGACCGCCGTCGGCCTCCAGCCCGGAAGCCTCGGCGCGGGCCTTGACGTACGAGATGACCTGCGCGAGCACCAGGCAGATCAGCGCGGCGGCCGCGGCCGGGCGGTTGTCGTCGTGGACGAAGCACCACCACGCGATCGCGGCGAACAGCGCGCCGTCGACCAGTCTGTCGCAGGTCGCGTCGAGGACGGCCCCGAACGCCGTGCCGTACCCGCGGGCGCGGGCCATCGCGCCGTCGAGCAGGTCCAGCATCGCGAAGCCCCAGACGGTGAAGGTGCCCCACAGCAGCATGTCGTTCGGGAAGAACACGAGCGCGCAGAGCACCGCCCCGGCCGTGCCGATGACGGTCATCGCGTTCGGGGTCAGGCCGGCGCGCACGAGCACCTTCCCCATGGGGTCGGTGACGCGGGAAACGGAGGCGCGCGCGAAAATGTTGAGCATCGGTTCTTCAGGTGCACCTAAGCAGCAGGGTCGGTTGGGCGTCCGAAGCCTATCCACCCGCACCGACACCCGTCGTCGTGCCCGCCCTGGACAGGCTTTCGCTCAGTCCGCTTTGGCCAGTTCGGCCGTCTCTCCGAACTCGGCGAGATTGTCTTCCCGCAGTGCCAGTTCCGCCTCCGCGGCGGCACATTTCGGCGACAGCCGCCCCAGGACGGCGGCACTGATCTCCCCGAGCGCCTTCACCTGTTCGGGGGTCAGCGGGTCGAAGAGGCTCTCCCGGACGGCCTCGACGTGCCCGGGCGCGGCCTTCTCCAGCGCGGCGAAACCCTCGGCGGTCAGCACCGCCCAGGAACCGCGCTTGTCGGTGGGGCAGGACTCACGGTGCACCCAGCCGTTGGCCTCGAGCCGCGCGACCGCGTGCGAGAGCCTGCTGCGCGACGCCTTGCGCGCGTCGGCGAGTTCACTCATCCGCAGCCTGCGGCCCGGCGCCTCGGACAGGGCCACGAGCACCTCGTAGTAGGTGTGGGGCATGCCCGCCTCGTGCTGGAGCTGGCCCTCCAGATGCGCTTGCAGCATCCGCGTGGCCTCGGAGAAGTCACGCCAGACTTTTTGCTCCTCGTCGGAGAGCCATCGGGGTTCGGACATGTCACTCATTCTACCCCTGGTTGAACGCTCAACCAAACTGCGCTACAGTCGTGGTTGAGCGCTCAACCAGACGAGGGTTCACCACAGCCAGACCAGAGACTTTTGGAGATCGACTTCATGACCACCACCGAAATCCCGGGCTACGTCGCAGGCAAGTGGACCGTCGACACCGCCCACTCGGACATCGCCTACACCGTGAAGCACCTCGGCCTGGCGAAGTCCCGCGGCAACTTCACCGCCTTCACCGGCGAGGTCGTCACCGCGGACAACATCCTCGACTCCACGGTCACCGTCGAGATCGACGCCTCGTCGGTCGCCAGCGGTGTCGACGGGCGTGACACGCACCTCAAGTCAGAGGACTTCTTCCACGTCGACGAGCACCCGGTCATCACCTTCCGCTCGACCGGCATCCGCGAGGACGGCGGCGACTACGTCATCGACGGCGAGCTCACCTGGCGCGGCAAGAGCGTCCCGGTCTCGCTCGAAGCCGAGTTCAACGGCATCGGCACCAACCCGGCCAACGACAACGCCACCACCCTCGGCGTCTCGGCCAGCGCCACCGTGAACCGCCGCGACTTCGGCATCGGCCCGGAGGGCAACGCCTTCCTGTCCGAGAAGGTCAAGATCGACATCGAGCTGCAGGCCGCGCTCAACGCCTGACTCGCGCTGCCCCGGCAAATCCGTGAAGGCCTCCTTGAGGGACTCTGGGTCCCTCAAGGAGGCCTTCACGGATTTGGGAGCCTCAGCGGAACAAGACCTACCAGGCGTCCGCCAGCAGTTGCCGCGTCTCCCCCAGCAGCTGCGGCAGCACCTTCGTGTGCCCGATCACCGGCATGAAGTTCGCGTCGCCACCCCACCGCGGCACCACGTGCTGATGCAGATGCGCGGCGATCCCGGCGCCGGCGATCACGCCCTGGTTCATCCCGATGTTGAACCCGTGCGCCGAAGACACTTCCCTGATCACGCGCATCGCGCGCTGGGTGAACTCCGCCACCTCGACGGTCTCCCCCGGCGTCAGATCCGTGTAGTCCGCGACATGGCGGTACGGCACGGCCATCAGGTGGCCGGGGTTGTACGGGTACAGGTTCAGCACCGCGTACACCGTCTTCCCGCGCGCGAGGATCAGCGCGTCCTCGTCGCTCTTCTCGGGAAGATGACAGAACGGGCAGCCCTCGTCGGGTCGCTTCGATCCCTGGACGTAGGCGAGCCGATGCGGGGTCCACAGGCGCTGCAACGCGTCGGGAACCCCGACACCGTCCTGTCCGACGACTTCGGGGCCATCGGGGCCCGTCACCGGAGGACCGCCTCCAAGCCCGCCACGGTCGGCGAGGAGTTCTCGCGGCGCTGGACCCAGCCGGCGATCGCCTCGACCGCGTCGGCCACCGGGATGCCGTTGATCTGGCCGCCGTCGCGGAACCGGAACGACACCGCGCCCGCCTCGACGTCCTTGGCGCCCGCCAGGAGCATGAAGGGCACCTTCTGCGTGGTGTGGGTGCGGATCTTCTTCTGCATCCGGTCGTCGCTCGCGTCGACGTTCACCCGGATCCCCTTGGACCGCAGCGCCTTCTCGACCCCGCGCAGGTGCTCCACCTGGCCCTCGGTGATCGGGATGCCGACCACCTGGACCGGCGACAGCCACGCCGGGAACGCGCCCGCGTAGTGCTCGGTCAGCACGCCGAAGAACCGCTCGATCGAGCCGAACAGCGCGCGGTGGATCATCACTGGGCGCTGACGACTGCCGTCACCGGCGGTGTACTCGAGCTCGAACTTCTCGGGCAGCATGAAGTCCAGCTGGATGGTCGACATCTGCCAGGTGCGGCCCAGCGCGTCCTTGGCCTGCACGGAGATCTTCGGCCCGTAGAACGCCGCGCCACCCGGGTCCGGCACCAGTTCGAGCCCGGAGTCCACGGCGGCGGTGCGCAGCACCTCGGTCGCCTCGGCCCAGACCTCTTCCGAGCCGATGTACTTCTCTTCGTTCCGGGTGGACAGTTCGAGGTAGAAGTCGTCGAGACCGTAGTCGCGCAACAGGTTCAGCACGAAGTCCAAAAGGGACTTCAGCTCACCGGGGACCTGCTCCAGGGTGCAGAAGATGTGCGCGTCGTCCTGCGTCATGCCCCGGACACGGGTGAGCCCGTGGATCACGCCGGACTTCTCGTAGCGGTACACCGAGCCGAACTCGAACATCCGCAGCGGCAGCTCCCGGTAGGAACGCCCGCGCGAACGGAAGATCAGGTCGTGGAACGGGCAGTTCATCGGCTTGAGGTAGTAGTCCTGGCCGGGCTTGCGGACAGTGCCGTCCTCGTTGTGCTCGGCGTCGAGGTGCATCGCCGGGTACATGCCGTCGCGGTACCAGTCGAGGTGACCGGAGGTCTCGAAGAGCGCGCCCTTGGTGATGTGCGGCGAGTAGACGAAGTCGTACCCCGCCTCGACGTGCCGCTGACGCGAGTAGTTCTCCATCTCCTGCCGGATGATCCCGCCCTTGGGGTGGAACACCGGCAGCCCCGAGCCGATCTCGTCGGGGAAGGAGAAGAGGTCCAGCTCGACACCGAGCTTGCGGTGATCGCGCCGCTCGGCCTCGGCGAGGCGCTCCAGGTAGACGTCCTGCGCCTCGGCGGATTCCCATGCGGTGCCGTAGATCCGCTGCAGCTGCGGGTTCTTGTCGTCACCGCGCCAGTACGCGGCGGCGACGCGGGTGAGCTTGAACGCCGGGATGAACTTGGTGGTCGGCACGTGCGGGCCGCGGCAGAGGTCGCTCCACACGCGCTCCTTGGTGCGCGGGTCGAGGTTGTCGTAGATGGTCAGCTCGCCGCCGCCGACCTCCATCACCTCGGAGGTGTCCACTGTGGAGTCTTCGGACTTCAGGTCGACCAGTTCGAGCTTGAACGGCTCGTCGGCCAGTTCCTTCTTCGCCTCGTCGACCGAGTCGAAGACGCGGCGGGAGAACTGCTGCGAACCCTTCACGATCTGCTTCATGCGCTTTTCCAGCGCCTGCAGGTCTTCCGGGGTGAACGGGGTGTCGACGGCGAAGTCGTAGTAGAAACCGTCCCTGACCGGCGGGCCGATGCCGAGCTTGGCCTGCGGGAACTGCTGCTGCACGGCCTGGGCGAGCACGTGGGCGGCCGAGTGGCGGATGACGCTGCGGCCGTCGTCGGTGTTCGCCGCGACGGCTTCGACCTCGACCTCGGACTCCGGAGCCCAGGCCAGATCGCGGAGGTTGCCCTCGGCGTCGCGCACGACGACGATCGTGTCCGGCCCCTTGGTCGGCAGCCCGGCTTCGCGGACCGCGGTGCCCGCCGTAGTGCCCGCCGGTACCACCACGCGCGAGGCGGTTGCGGCTGCTACTGACGACGGCTGGGACACGATGATCTCCTTGGCTAAGTTGTACAACTTTGCTGTGATGTTAGTCGTCAGCCATGACAGGTCTCACGCGCATTACCCCAACGACCACGAAGGCCTCCTTCCCATCGGAAGAAGGCCTTCGCGTATCGAGCGACGAGGTCAGACGGTCTCGACGACCTCGTCGAAGTCCAGCCGCGGCAGGCGGTCGAACCAGGGGTTCTCGCCCGGCTTGCCGACGTTGATCACGACAAGGGACTTCCACGGCTTGTCCGCGAAGAACTCCTTGTCGATGCCTTCGCGGTCGAAGCCGGTCATCGGGCCGGCGGCCAGCCCGGCGGCGCGGACGCCGATGATGAAGTAGCCGACCTGCAGCAGCGCGTTGAGCTTGGCGGTCTCGGTGCGGCCCGCCTCGTCGGCGAACAGGTCCTTCGCGCCGGGGAAGTGCGGGAACACGCGCGGGAGGTTCTCGTGGAACTCGGTGTCGGCGGCGAGCACGACGGTCACCGGAGCGGCCTCGGTCTTCGCGCGGTTGCCCTCGGACATCAACGGGGAGAGGCGCTTCTTGCCCTCTTCGGTCCGGATCACCAGCGCGCGCAGCGGCTGGTTGTTCATCGACGTCGGGGCCCACTTGACCAGTTCGTAGATCGCGCGGATCTGCTCGTCGGTCACCGGCTCGTCGCTGAAGTTGTTCGCGGTGCGGGCCTCGCGGAACAGCAGGTCCTGCACGTCCTGCGGGAGGTTCAGGGTCTCGGCCGACTCAACGCTGGTGGTCATGGGTGGATCTTCCTTCCGTACGCTTCCTGTACTCGTCACAACATAGTTGAGCGCTTGACTATTTCTGGTTCAACTACCTCTGCGTGTGCGGTCGATCACAAGAATCGGCCGCCGTCCCGGAGGGAACGGCGGCCGACACGGCGAAAAGGTCAGTAGGCCCCTCGCCCTTGCACCACGGCCCGGAAAGTCTTCCAGAGGATGACCAGGTCCAGCGCGAGCGACCAGTCCTCGACATAGCGCAGGTCGAGGCGGATGCTCTCGGCCCAGCTGAGGTCGCTGCGGCCGCTGACCTGCCAGAGCCCGGTCAACCCCGGCTTGACCAGCAGACGGCGGCGCGCGTCGGGGGCGTACTTCGCGGTCTCCTCCGGCAACGGCGGGCGGGGACCGACGAGCGACATACGCCCGCTCGCGACGTTGAACAGCTGCGGCAGCTCGTCGAGCGAGTACCGGCGAAGCATGCCGCCGACCCGCGTGACCCGCGGATCCTTGCGCATTTTGAACAGCGGTCCGGCCCCCTCGTTGTCCGACTGCAGGTCCTGCTTGAGCTTGTCGGCGTTGGTGACCATCGTGCGGAACTTCAGCATGGTGAAGGTGTGCCCGTCGCGGCCCACCCGGCGCTGGCGGTAGATCACCGGGCCGCGGTCGTCGAGCTTGATCGCGATCGCGATCGCCAGCAGCAGCGGGGAAACGAGGGTGAGGAGCAGCGTGGAGCCGAACCGGTCGAGCACTTCCTTCACCAGACGGCGGCCGCCGGTGAACATCGGCGCGGTGACCCGCAGCAGTGGCATGCCGAGCACCCCGGAGACGTTCAGCCGGGGTCCGGCCACCTCCATCAGCATCGGGGCGACCACCATCTCGGCGGAGGTCCCTTCGAGGTCCCAGGCGAGCCGCTGCAGGCGTTTCGGGTTCCAGTGCTGATCCGCGGTCACGGCGACCACCCGGTAGCCGCCACGGCGGACGTGGCCCGCGAGCTCGTCGAGCTTCCCGACGACCGGGACGCCTTCCACCTCGCCGCTGCCCCGCTCCGCGCCGGCGCCGCTGTACGTGCAGACGGCTTCCACCCGCCAGCCGACATGGGGGTCGGCCTTGGTGCGGGCGATGAGATCGGCGACCGTGTCGGGGCTTCCCGCCGCGAGCACGGGCAGCAGGCACTCACCGAGCCGCCTGCGCCGGTGCAGCACCTGTCTCAGCGCGTACCGCTGCAGGAACATGAAGACCGAGATCATCGGGACGACGATGAAGACCCACGGCTGCACGGCGAGCGCCCCGAAGAGCAGACCGCCCAGCGCGACGAGGACCGCGGTGGCCACCAGGCCACGGCCCAGCGTCCGGTACTCCTCCGCGCCCTCGCCGAGGACTCGCGGACTCCAGGCCCGGCAGACCGACAACCCGAACAAGAAGGCGGCGGCGGTGCCGAGCGCGTGCATGTCGTGCGGATCGGATCGATCGATCAAGAAGGCGCTCATCACGATGAGCGCGAAGGCGGTGAAAACGTCACTACCGATGACCCAGGCACGGTAGCGCGATTCCCAAGCCGCGTAAGGCGGCCGTGCCGACGTGGTGTCGACTGCCGCGGCGCTGCCCGCGTCCCTTTGCGGGGGACGCGGGATCGACTGAAGGTCGATGTGCTGCGGCGTCCCGTTAACGGTGGACGACGGCCGCACCGACTCTTCCATCAGACCTCCCGGAGTGGGGATTCCCGAACGCCGGACCAACACGCTGAGTAAATGAGAGCGATTTCGAAGAGTGATCGATTCTCAAGGTTCCTCAGCGGCCGATGGGGCGACACACGCCAAGGTATCGGCAACTCTCCGGCCGTCGTTACAAGGATTTCCAGCCACACCCTGTCCGAGCTTCAGGCAAATGAATGCCGTGTTGATAACAAGATGATGACGATGCGTAATAGACCGTATCCGCCGAACAACTACGCAAAGTAGTCACGAATTCCCGGCTTTCCCGGCCACTTGGAGCACCACGCGCCCGAACGGCCGAACAGCCCCGAAAACTCCACAGTGGACGGTCTACCGAAGTCGATCTCCGGCCGGTCCACAGTGGATTTCACACCTCCGGAGCACCACGGCGGGGGAGGCGCGCTCACTGCGCGCGGACCTACCTTGTCAATCGGTCACCGGAGTGGCGTTTCGTCACATCACGTCAGCATCACGGCACCCCCTCCCCCGGAGCCGGACGGGTGAGCCGGTCTCCCGTGCCCCGCATCACTTCGAAGGTGGTCTGGACCTTCTCACGGGGTGCGAAGTGCCGAGGATCACAATGTCGTCTCGGCGGATGGCTCACACGACGTTTTCGTCGCGCGACACGTGGTTTCCGACGAATGTCCACACCGGTCGGAACCGTCGCCACCGAAGATCTTCGAACCGGCTCTCCCTGCCGTCGCCCTCGCACCAGGGCGATTCGGCCGCATCGACGCGCCCGCCCGCGACGGTAGAAGTACCGCCCCCACATAACCCGCGTCCGACCTGGGGATCGAATGCCGCCGGACGGCTCGCCGCCGACAGTGTCCGAGAATGAATCAAGGCCCCGGACCGAGTGGTCCAGGGCCTTCATCCGGTGGGCGATACTGGGATCGAACCAGCGACCTCTTCGGTGTGAACGAAGCGCTCTCCCGCTGAGCTAATCGCCCGCTCGCGGTGTCCGGCCGACTCTACCTCACGACTTTAGGGGGCCTGCAAACGGGTGGTTCGCGCCGACCACACTCCGCTCACCAGCAAATACGGAGCGAACAACCACGAGCTAGCCGGGGTTGTCAGGGCCGGGGGGCGCCCGCGACGCGTTTCGACATTCGTGCGACGGTGCTATCGCGTGACGACTAAACCGCGCAGTATGTACATGTGGACTGCCTGCAGGGCGCATGTAGGGCTGCGCGTCGCGCGGGTGATGATGGGGTGACGAAGTAGGGACCCGGGGTCCGATGACCCCGTCCGGGTGATCTGCGGCAAAACCGCGTTCCGATCGCCCGGCCGATGCGTCACATCATCGCCACTCGGTTCGACCGGGCCGGGAAGGAGACGAAGGGTAGGACGATGCGCAACGATCACGTGACGCTCCGCTCGACGGCGGTGTTCGACCTCCTGGCGCCGCGGACACCCGCGGTTCCGGTCAAGGTGGAACTGCGATACGACACACGCGACCCCTACGCGGTCGTCGCCGCCTTCCGCACCGGCCGCGCCGGCTGGGTCGAGTGGGTCTACGCGCGCGACCTCCTCGCGGACGGTCTGCTGGCCGACGCGGGCGACGGCGACGTACGCATCCGCCCCTCCGTCGAAGACCCCGAGTCCGTCCTGATCGAACTGAACTCGCCGTCCGGGCACGCCATGTTCGAGGCGTCCGCTCAGGAGCTGGCCGACTTCCTCGACAGGACCTACGACGTCGTGCTGCCGGGCAACGAGCACCTGTGGGTCGACGTCGACGACGCCCTCACGCACCTCATCCCCAACGATCTGTCCTGATGACGGGCTTGCGAACAGCAAGTGGCACCCCGGTTGCAGAGTCGATTTCGGGGTCGGATAGTGTTCACACACACCACGGCGACGGGGTGAGAGGCAAAACCGCGAGGTAGAAACTCTCGAACCGAACCGAGGATGTGCGGATGTAGCGCAGCTGGTAGCGCATCACCTTGCCAAGGTGAGGGTCGCGGGTTCGAATCCCGTCATCCGCTCGGAAGGCCTTCTCGGGCCTGACACGGTGGAGTGGCCGAGAGGCGAGGCAACGGCCTGCAAAGCCGTGTACACGGGTTCGAATCCCGTCTCCACCTCGCGCGATTAGCTCAGCGGGAGAGCGCTTCCCTGACACGGAAGAGGTCACTGGTTCAATCCCAGTATCGCGCACCATCTGTTTTCGCAGGTCAGAAGCCCTGCTCCTCCTCGGAGGGGCGGGGCTTCAGTCGTCAAAGGACGATGAAAAGGCGAAGCTGTGACTGTCGATCAGCTCTTCGTAGAAGATCGCGATGCTCGGCGGCAGCTCCAGCTCCGCGACGCGAACTTCGGCAAAGTACCTCTGGTCCCCCGCTACGACCCACACGAACGTGTGACTGGGCCGTCGCTGCCGCACCTGTTCCAACGCCGCCCATATTGGCAAGCCGAGGTGATGAGCACCTCGACGATCGCCCGGCTTCTGCGCGTCGCGATCCACCGCACCCGTATCCGCGATCAAGCCGGGAAACCGCTTCGCTACACCCCGCACGGCTTCCGTCGCATGTTCGCCACCGAGACCGTCACCGGCGGTCTCCCCCGTTCACATCGCCGCACGCCTTCTCGGTCATAAAACACTGACCACCACACAAGCCTATCTCGCCGTCTTCCAGGACGATGTCATCCGCGCCTACCGGGGCTTCCTCGACCGCCGACGAACAGTCCGGCCTGCGGAGGAATACCGTGATCCGACCGATGAGGAATGGCGTGAGTTCCAGCAGCACTTCGAGCTGCGTAAACTCGAACTCGGCACCTGCGGCCGTCCCTACGGCACCCCCTGCCGGCACGAGAACGCCTGCATCCGCTGCCCCGTCCTCCGAGTCGACCCCCGCCAAGCACAACGCCTGGCCGAGATCGTCCAGAACCTGCGCGAGCGCATCACCGAGGCACGTGCCTACGGGTGGCTCGGCGAAGTCGACGGCCTGGAAATCAGCCTGAACGCCGCTGTCACCAAGCTCGCCAAGCTAAGAAGCGGACGTCGAGCAGCGTCCTCGGTCGGTGCCCAACCGCGTCCGGATCGGCGTGCTGAACCGCCTGGCCCAGTCACGGTATTTCAGCGGAGTACAGGTGTGATCGGCGCCGCTCGATCGCGAGATGGTGTTGATCTAGCGCGTACGGGGCACTCCCACATGAGAGAAGGGAGAGATAGATGACCACAGCGTCCGATGTCATCGTCGTGGGAGCGGGGCTCGCCGGGCTGAGCGCGGCGACCCGTCTTCACCGAACAGGTGTCCGGGTCATCGTGCTCGAAGCGGACGACGACGTCGGTGGCCGCGTCCGCACGGACGAAGTCGACGGCTTCCGCCTCGATCGAGGTTTCCAGGTATTGCTCCCCGCCTACCCGGCGGTGCGGCGGCTGATCACGGAAGACGACCTGCAGCTGCGGAAGTTCACGCGCGGCACCATAGCCACCCTCCCCGACGGCCACCGCTGGCTGGCAGGTCCCTGGCACGGCCTTCCCGCGATTCGAGGACTCGCCCAGTTCGCCATGCACCATCCGGGCGATGCCCTCCGCATGACCAGGCTGGTCCTGCGCGACGCCTTGGCTCCGAACTCGGTCGTGCGCAAGGACGCTCAGCGGACGACCGCGGAAGAGTTCATGCACTGGGGGCTGTCGGCGAGCACGATCGAGGAGGTCCTGCGACCGTTCCTTGCCGGGGTGTTCCTGGACCCGGCGCTGAACACCTCTTCACGGCTCTTTCACTTACTGTGGCGGAGTTTCCTCCGTGGCGGCGGCGCCCTGCCCGCCCACGGAATGCAGACTCTCCCCCGATCACTGGCGGCGGGCCTGCCGACCGAAACGATCCGCACGGGCATCGCGGTCGGCGAAGTCACCGACGGCGGCGTCCGCACGAGTTCCGGCGAACACCTGACCGCGAACGCCGTTATCGTCGCCACCGACGGCGACGCCGCCTCTCGCCTGCTTCCGGGTATCGAGGCGCCGGAGTGGCACGCGGTCACCACGTTCTACTATCGCGCCGACACCGCTCCCCTGCGCTCGCCGACACTGCTTCTCGACGGCACGACCGACCTTCTGCTCCACACCGCGGTCATCAGCGAGATCGCGCCGGAATACGCTCCCGAGGGCTCCTCGCTCATTGCCGCGTCGGTGCCCGGCCGGTCCGAGGTCCACCTCGAAGCACGAGTTCGCGAACGCCTGACCCGCATTTACCGGACCGACACCAGCGAATGGGAACTGCTGCATGCGTACGCCGTGCCACGAGCCTTACCGGTCTTCCCCGCCGGAGCCCCACTACGCCGCCCTGTCCGTGTCAGCGATGGCCGTTACGTCTGCGGCGATCACCGCGACACCCCATCGATCCAGGGCGCACTCGTTTCGGGGCAACGGGCCGCCCGGGCCGTGCTCGCAGATCTCCCAGGCCGCTGAGTCGACGTTCGGCGAGATTCATCAGCTCGTTCAGATCTTCTCGAGCACGTCGGGCTTGTGAATGATCTCCTTCAGGACCACGCCTTCGGCTTCTCCGCCGTGGCTGTTCCAGCGAACCCGGTCACCCCGCTTGAAACGCTGCGTCATCGCCACTCGGCACAGGTACCGATGGATCTCTCAGGCACGGCTGTCGCCTCACCGACAGCGACAGCGACACCGATCACGTTCGTGGGCGTCGCCGACGCCGTGCACGACGGCCAGGTCTTCGAACTCGAGTTCGTCTCCGAACTCGACCGCGCCATTCCTCCGACTGGCGCTCTACCTCGTCATGAGCGGCCACCAAACAGGCGTGCTGTGGAACACCCGCACCGACGAACGCTGGGCAGTGCAAGTGCCAGACCGCGAAAGCTTCATGCACGCCGTCATCCTGTGCGTCACCAAACAGCACTACCGAACTTTCCAGACACCACCGCAACAACCGGAAAAACGCGGCCAGCTCCGCAAAATCGCGAGTGGCTTGCGCAGTCGCTCGCGACGGGACGGACAGGCCCTCGGCTGACGCTGTGCGTGCCGAAAACTGAGATTCCCCTTCGGGCCGGACACTTGAGCCCAGACAGTTTTTCTGGGGGAGGATGTTCTGGTGTCACGTTCGTCGAAGTCTCCCGGGCAGTTCCGCGCTGATGCGGTGGAGTTGATCCGCACCTCTGACCGTCCCGTTGCGTCAGGTCGTCCCGTGAGTTGGGTGTGAACCACGAGACCTTGCGTAGCTAAGTCAAGACCGCTGAGAAGCAGTCCGGGCAGCCGTCCGCCGCGTCGGGCGATGCCGATCAGGACGAGTTGCGGTCGCTACGTAAGCGAGTGACGGAACTGGAGGTGGAAAAGGAGATTCTGCGGAAAGCGGCCGCCTTTCGCGAAGGAGATGGGTCGTTGGCCTGTAGCTACCGGTTCATTTCCGAACACCGCGCCACCTTCGGTGTCGCGCTGTTGTACCGGGTCCTGGGTGTGCGACGACCCGGGTTCTACGAATGGATCGCTGCCGCGCCACGCCGCAGCCGAGGAGGAACTGGCCACTGAAATCGCCGAGGACGCAGACGAACTTCCCCCGATTGTCCGGTCATCTCACCTGAAGCGACCACCGGTCACCAGGAAGGATGTTCTGATGCCTGCACCACACCCGCCTGAGTTTCGTCAGCGTGCCGCGAAGTCCGGCTTTTGCCCAACCACGAACTTCACGCGCGAACATTTTTCCTTCACCCGATATATTAGCGGTGGTTCGCCGGGCCATGGTCGCTTTTGACAAAGTCGCCATCGACAGAAACGAGGGGAACAAAGTGCTGCATCGAGGGGGAAAAGCGCGACACTTGTTCAAAGCGGTGCTCGACGGCGGGATCGACGGAGTCGGCCGAAGCCAGTCGATGACCGCGGAGCAGGTGCGAGAACTCCTCCTGGCCTGCACACGGCCCAAGGTGTCGCTGCCGCACCCCGTGCGGATCCGCAATTTCCGCATCGCCGGCTCTCTCGACCTGTCTCACCTCCGCCTGGCCTACGACCTGGATCTGACGGGGTGCGCGATCTCCGGTGGGCTGGTGCTCACGGGCACGACCATCGGTGCGGTTGATCTGTCCGGCACCGAAATGGACGCCCTCCTGGCCGCCAACACCCGGCTGGGCGGCGACCTTGTGCTGCACCAGGCCCGGATAGGGCAGGCGAACCAGTACGAGCCGACGTCTTCCTGGCAGGAATTCCGCAGTCGCAGAGGCGACCAGGTGCAAACTCCGACAAGCACGCCGGACCGGGATGTGGTCGCTCCGGTGACACTGACGAGCAGCCGGGTCGAGGGCGACGTCGTACTGTCGAAGTCCACGATCCGCACCGGCGAACCGTGGGCGATCTACGCGCCGCGACTACAGGCATCCGGGTCGTTCATCGCCAATTCTCTCCGCGCGACCGGGGGAATCAACCTCTGGGAGGCGAAACTGGAGAACTCCATCGTCCTCGACGGGGCGGAGGTCGGCGCGGTCGACGCGAGCATCGTGACGGTGAGCGGTGGCTTCTTCGCCGGATATGGGTTCGTCGCGTCCGGTCCAGTCGACCTGCTCGCCATGCGGGCGGGCAACATCGTCACGTTCCACGACTCCGAACTGCGCGGATCGCCCACCTCCGCGAACCTCACCAGACTCACGACATCCCGTCTGCGGTTGGACACTCGCACTGCTCCGAGCGGGCGCCTCATCCTGCGCGACGTACGGGTCAGCTCACTGATCGATTCAGCCTCGACCTGGCCCGTCGACGGCGATCTGGATTTGGAGGGACTGGGATACGACCGGATCGGGGCCACCGAGTCCCTCGCGGTCAGGGAGCGAATCGGCTGGCTCACCCGCGATCCAGAGGTGAGTGCGGCCTCGTTCGAGCGGCTGGCGGCCTACTATCAGAGCGCGGGTGACGAACGCTCCGCCCGGACGGTTCGGCTCACCAGGGAACGTCATCTCCTGCATCACCAGCACTTCGCGGGGCGGGTGTGGGGTCGGACCCAAGACGCGTTGTTCGGGTATGGATTCGCGCCGGCAAGAGCACTCCTCTGGCTTGCTGCCATAGTCGGCACCGGAGCATGGTGGTTCTCCGGTCATCCCGTGCGCCCACTCAAGCAGCACGAGCATCCCACCTGGGATCCGTTCGTCTACGCACTCGACCTGGTGGTGCCGATCGTCGACCTTGGCCAGGAGAAGGCGTGGGACCCCGTTGGTACCGACAAGGTGGTAGCGATGGCCTTGGTGGTCGCGGGGTGGTTGCTGGCGACCGCTGTCGTCGCGGGAGCCAGGCGACTCCTGAGCCGCACCTGATCGCGATCCCGCCTTACGGGGGCTGTCAGGGCAACTCTGCGACCTCACCGACACCTTGGGTTAGGCGTGGGGTTGCCGAGACGGGAGGGGGGCGATGAACTCAGCGGAATAAGCCTTCGGCATGATCGACAGCCTTCCAGACGACAAGTCATCGACTCCACAAACCCGAGGCCGTCAGCTGAGGCGCCTGGCGGACTGCTCATCGCGAGACTCTTATAGTCGGCCCCCTGGTCAATCTCTGGATCTCGTTGTCAAGGACTCCCATCTCGGTGAAGAGCTTGATCGAGGCGGTCCGATGTTCATCGGCGTGAGCACCGTCGCACTTGGCGGTCCCGGCGTGGGCCTTTGCTGCTCCGTAGGGGAAGACCATTGAACGTCCGAGTGCGAGCGCCTGTTCGAAGGCTGTGAGGGCCTCAGCGGGTTGGCCGGCGCACCGGAGTGTCTCGCCGAGTTCGTTGAGTCCATTGCATTCGGAGGTCTTTTCACGTATGCGGCGGACGAAGATCAGAGCGTTGCGAAGGTGGGCTAGCGCCTCGTCGTAGCGACCTGCGATCCGCAGAATGACGCCGTGGCTTCCCTGGACGCATCCGCGGATAGAGTCGAGGCTGAAGTCCGGCTCACTGGCTCCGTTCGCGGTGTCGTGTGTGGCTGTCAGAAGTTCCGTAGCCGCCAGGGCTTCCTTACCGCACTGGAGGGCCTCATCGATGTGCCCCAGCTGTGCGAGCACCGTGCCCAGGCAGCCCTGAGTTGACGCGTACAGGTGGAGGACACCGGTTTCTCGATGCAGCGCAGCTGACATTCGGAGACTTTTGGCTGCCTCGGCGTAGTGGCCGAGCTGGGCGTGAGCGACTCCGAGATTGTTCGAGACGGCAGCCTTTCCCCGGAGGTTCCCGAGTGCGCGATAGCGCTCAAGGGCATTCTCGCCGTAGCGGAGGGAATCATGAGGTCGTCCGCACTGGAGGGACGCGTTGCCGAGTTGTTTCAGGGTGGCCGCCTCACCGGTACGGTCGCCGAGCTGACGAGCTGCCTGTAGCGCGGTGACGAGGGTGTCGATCCAGTCGTCGCCATACCCGCGGGCATAGCGGAAGTACCACAGCGCGTCGGCCAGCCGCCATGCGTGGTCGTTCCAGCCGTGTTCGGCTGCGGTGGCGCTTGCCGCCACGAGGTTGTCGTACTCGGTTTCCAGCCAGCGGATGTGCTGATCGCGGCTCGGTTCAGCAGCCTGGGCAGAGCCGGTCAGGTAGAAGTCGAGTAGCCGGCCGACAGCGTCCGGTTCCGGGTCGGCGATGTTTCGTGCGAAGAGCCGGACCAGGTCGTGCATCCGATAGCGGCCAGGCTGATGCTGCTGCACCAAGTGCAGGCGTTCCAGCTCGTCCAGCATCGCTCGTGTCCGTGAGTGAGGCTGCTCGGTGAGCCGCGCCGCCGCGGGGAGCCCGATGTCCGGCCCGATCATGTACCCCAGGCGCTGGAACACGTCGGCGGTTTCCGTTTCCAGCGCACGGTACGAGCTCGCGATGACGGCACCGAGATCCGCGTGCAGGTCACCGGTCTGCAGAGTGGCAAGCCGAGTGGTGTCGTCGGCGAGCTCCTCGGCCAGCACCGCCAGAGGAAAGTGCGGGTGACGGGCGGCACGCGCGGCGAGGATGCCGAGCGCGAGGGGAAGGCCTCCACAGTGGTGCAGCAGCGACGTGACAGCGGCGGGTTCCGCATCCATCCGCTCGGCGCCGAGATAGCCGCTGAGGAGCGCGTGGCCGTCGCCGTCGCCGAGGTAGTCGAGCGGCACGGTCCGTGCGCCATGCGTGGTCACCAGGCTGGTCAAGTCGTTGCGGCTGGTGATGAGCACCTGGCAGGACGGGGTCCCGGGCAGTAGCGGTTCGACGTGGGCCCTGTCGCGGGCGTTGTCGAGCACTACCAAGATCTGTTTGTCAGCGACCAGACTGCGGTAGTACGACGCTCGGGTGTCGTGATCTACGGGGATGTCGCGGAGCGGCACACCGAGAGAGCGAAGAAACGCCGCCAGGATGGTCGCCGCCGGAATCGGCGGCTCGGTGGGGTCGAAGCCGCGGAGATTGGCGTACAGCTGCCCGTCGGGGAACCGGTCGACGTTGTCGTGTGCCCAGCGCAGTGCGAGCCACGTTTTCCCGATGCCGCCGGCCCCGCCGACAGCGGTGATCACCGGAGCGCCGTTGTTGCTGTGGTGGGCCGCGTCGAGGTGGCCGAGTTCCGCGTCTCTGCCGATGAAGGCCATGGGCACCGCGGGGAGTTGCCGAGGCACCGGGGCTTGGAGGGACGGTGCGACAAGGGACGAGTCCGCGGTCAGGACCCGCTGGTAGACCTGCTGCAAGTCGGCTGCCGGGGTGACACCGAGTTCCTCACCGAGCCGGTCACACACCTGCCGATAAGTCTTGAGCGCCTGGGCCTGGCGACCGCAGCGGTACTGCGCCAGCATCAACTGGCCTGCCAGGCGCTCATCGAGCGGTTGCTCGGTCACCTGAGCGGTCAGCCGCGCCAGCAGACCGGCGTGTCCGCCCAGGCGCAACTCTATGTCGTTGCGGTCGAGCTCGACGGCGAGACGCTGCCTCTCCAGTCGCTCACGCACCGGCCACAACCACGGGGCGTCCGATTCGGCCAATAGCTTGCCGCGCCACAGGCCGAGTGCCTCATCGATCAGCGCGAGCGAGCCTTCGTCGCTGTCGCACGCGCGTGCCTGGCTGACCAGGCTGTCGAAGCGGTACAGGTCCACCTGCAGCGGGTCCGCGTCCAGCACGTAACCGCCGGGCTGTTTGCGGATAGAGACGCCCTCCACGGTGGCGAACAGACGTCGCAGCCGCGAGACATGCCCGTACAGCGTCTCGCGCGGTCGCCGCGGCAACCCGTCGCCCCACACGGCATCGACGAGCTCATCCACGGAAACGGCGTGGTTGACCTGGACCAGCAAGATGGCCAGAACGGTGCGCTGCTGAGCGTGCCCTGCCCATACCCGGCGGCCGCCGAGTACGACCTCCACCTCCCCCAGCAGGCGGAACTCGACGTTCATCGCATCCTGCCCGGACTGCTGTCTCTACCGCACCTGCCAGCGACTTCAAGGTTCCTACCCATGTTGCTCACCACCCCCGCCCCTCATTGTGGCGACCGGCAGACATCGGCGACAGCGCCAACGAGGTAGCCAACAGGGCACGCGAGGACACGAAGCACCAAGGGGGAGTTTCGTGTCCTCGCGCCTTCCGCGGCCGCTGAACCCACTGTTGCCAGTGACATTCGCCCACACGAAAGGAATACCAGGCTTGACGCCCCGCCCAGGCCGAACAATTCGCGAAATGTGCAAGTGGACGCCCATCCACGTGTGCGGAGTTGACCGCTCACGATCATTCGATTGCATCCGTTAGGGGACGACACATGACCAAGAAGAGACAGTGCCTGCTGGCGCTGGGGATCACCGCGACGCTCGGGATCAGCGGGGTTTTTGCGGCCGCTCCCAGCACAGCCGGACCGGTTGCGGCGATATCCGCCGATACTCACGGCAAACCCGGAAACGTGGAAGATCGGCCGTTCTCTTACCTGCCACCCGACGTTCGCCACAGGATGGCCGCGCAAGCCAAGACCAAGGCTGTCGCGAACACTGTCCGCCAGGCCATCGCCACCAGCCGCGCCACCGGCTTCACCAGCATCGAGTTACGCGGAACCTCGATCGAACTGTCCTACAAGGGACCGGTCCCCGACGCGGTGCAGACCGCGATCGCGCAGGCCCGCCGAACAGGACCGGTCATCATCAAGGCCGCCCGGTATTCCCTGGCCGAACTGGAAACCGCCATGGCACGGATCACCGGAAAACTGCGTACCCAACCCGGCGGGCCCGCGCACAGCATCGAAATCACACCCGACGGCCAGGGACTGGTCGTCGGGGTCGACCGGGCCACCACCGCCTCGGCACTCGATCTGCCACAGGTGTCGATACCGGTGCAGATCGCACACCGGGAGCGACTCACTCCGTACGTCGGGCGCCACAACGACGCACCCCCCTACTGGGGCGGCGCAGAGATCGTCAATACCGACGTTTCCGCCGGCTGCTCGTCGGGCTTCGGAGTGCGAAACGGTGGCCAGCGGTACCTGCTGACCGCCGGTCACTGCGGGCGTCCGGGCGGCGGCTGGGAGAACGGCGACCGCAGCCGGTTCGTCGGCAACGCTACCCACGAGCACGTTGAGCACGATCTGCTGCTCATCGCCACGGACGCGGGTGGCCGGATCTACGACGGCGGCGTCGGCACCGGCGAGTTCTCCAAGGGCGTCTCCGGCTGGGCATGGGTCATCGGCGGCGAGGAACTGTGCAGTTCCGGAGCGGTCAGCGGGGCGATCTGCGGGCACGTCGTCGAAGCATTCGGCAAGGTTCTGTGCGGCTATGACCCGTATGGCAACTACGAGTGCTACTCAGGACTCGTCCAGTCCAGACACAGGACCGGTGCGATCGCCGGTCGCCCCGGAGACAGCGGCGGACCGGTGTTCAGCCTGGACGGCACCGACCGGGTCGTCGCCAAAGGCACCATCACCGGCGGGCAAATCAACGGCCCAATCCTGCTGTGGCAGCAGTTCGGAACCGCAGTCGCCGATCTCGGCATCACACCCGTAACCAGCTGACACACCCTCCCCGACACAGCCCCGGTGGCGAGACCGCGCCACCGGGGCGCTCGTTGATTGGGCGGCGATGGAGCGGGTAACCCATGCAGCGCGTCGTAGCGGGCGGCGGCCTGCGCGCACCGGAGGAACGCAGGCGAGGAGATCCTCGTAGTCCGCGCGTTCTGCGGCCGAGACCTGGCACCACTACGTCCGTCTGCGTCACGTCACCTTTCCGGTGGTCGTCACCACGAACCCGGAACTGACGTCGACCGGTGCGACGTGCACCGACTAGAGTGGGTTCATGAGTGACCCGGAGGAGCTGGCTCGCACGCTGCGGGCCACGGCAAGAACCGCCGCGACCGGCGCTCTGCGCGAAGGACTCGAAGAGATCGAAACGCGGCACGGCCAGCACATTGCCGACGAGGTCGCCGGTCTGCTTGACGTCGACGGCGTGTTCGCCGGACTGCGCGACACCGAGAACCGGCGACGAGGCAGCAACGACGACGTGCCGTGGGAGTTCAAGACGGAGCCCTCGACCTGAACGTGGCTCACTTCTCCCAGGTGTAGCTCAGGGCAGGTGGGTCGTCGGTCGTCTTCGTGACGATGAGGTTCTGATCGCGGTGCGCTTCAGCCCACCGGGTCATCTCGTCATAGAGCTGATCGCGCAGGCCGATGTCCCGCACCTCGATCGTGGCGCGCTGGGCCAGCTGGCTTGGATCGACGTCAGGATCGGTGCGGATCCCCAGGTTCCAGAAGTGCTTCTTGTCGCTGCCGTCGGCGCCGTGGCCGTCGTTGGTGAAGTAGACCTCGTCGGTCGTCTTGTTGTAGATCGTCTGGCTCACTTTGATCTGGTCGTCGCCTTGGGCGGCGTCGAAGTAGCCCGCAGGGTCCGACGAGCCCGGTTCACGGGTGTAGAACCCGACTTCGCCGCCGAACGCGCCACCGAACCCGTAGCTGCCCTTCCACAGTTCGAGCCGGTACTGCTTGCCGGTCTTCGGGTCGGTGAATTCCATATTGTCACCATCGTCACCGGTCGCGTCGAGGTCAGCGCCGATGAGCTTCTCCAGCTTGTCGTAGAAGTCGTGCCAGCCCAGGAAGCTCTGCATCGAGTGTTCACCGGTGGTGTAGTAGTCGCCGTCCGCGACGTATCTGAAGCCGAGATAGTCGTAGATCTTCTGCGCGATCTCGCGGTTCTGGAGCAGCAGTTCCCAGTTTCCGGTCGCCAGGGCGACCTTGAGCCTCGGATCGTTCTTCACCAGCTCGGCTATGCCCGGGATCTCACGCAGCATGATCGCGGCGATCTCGGCGAGGTTCCGCTTTTCCGACCCCGCCAGCTCCCACACCTGGCCGGTCTTGGTCCGGAGCTTGAGACCCTCGGCGAGAAGGACCGCGTCGTAGCCGAGGACGATCCGCTCCAGGTCCGCGAGCACGACGACAGCCCGCGCCTTGATCACCTTGTCCTCCGCCCACGCGGAGACGATGTTGCCCTCACCACGCGAGAGGTCATTCCAGACGCCGTCCAGCTGTTTCTCCAGCGCTTCGGCGTCCGCACGGTGACTGCGAGCGTCGCCTTGCGCTTTGGACAGCGCGTCGCGGACCACCTCGAACGACATTGCGGACTCCTCGAGATCCTGCGCCTGGTCGTCGCGGTTCTTCTTGAAGTCCGTCAGCGACGTGAGCGCCGACTCGCCGGCCCCGCCGCGCCAGCACTCGGCCAGCTGAACCCGGACCGCCTCGACCAGCACCTTGGCGTCCAGAACGGCTTCTTTGGTGGCACGGCAGGCTCGGGCCCGATCGTCCAGGTCGGTCGTGCTGCCTTTTTCCACCTGGTCGGCGACATGGCGGATCTTGTCGAAGACCGAGCTCACCGGTCAATCCCTTCGAGGCCGCTGTCCAATGCCTTCAAGAAGGTGTCACGCGCGGCGGAGTCGGTCCCCTCGTAACTCTTGGCGGCAGCACGAATGGCGTCAACCAGGCTAACCACCTGGAGTTGCGCCGCCTTCAGGTCTTCCTGACGGGTCAGCAACCACACGTCGTAGTCCCCCGCGTAACCGGCAGCACGGTGGGTGCCGCCGACGTTCGGCGCACCCCCAGCGGTGAGCGTCGGCTGCTTCCCCGCGGCGAGCTTTCCCGCCGCATTGCTGATATCCGCGACATCGACCTCGAAACCCACAGCACATCCTCCCCACATAAGTGACATCCCGCGTAGGCAATGTAACATTCAATCCTGGATTCGATACCCGGTTCTGACAGGCGCCGCATCGACGTCTGTCACCACCGCGCCATTACCTGGTTGCCCACACTCGCGACGCCCCTCATCACGTGGCTAACAAAGACTCGACATCTTCGCGCCGGGCATCACGCGCCACCGGCCGCGGCCCGACGACACCATGCCCCGGCACCGAGCATGACCTCACGATCAGCTCTGTGGCTCGTCCTTCCTGTTCGACCTGCGTAGCGCCCGGCCCGCCTTCGACGCCACATACTTTGCCGCAGGTGGGTGCGTGCTCCCAGTAGCGGATCAGTTCCGGGCCTGCGGCCTTCACCTACATGAAGTCCGCATCGGGGGTGTCGAGAGCGACCCGGATCCGGCGATCTGTGTGGGCGAGGTCCTCGGTACGACACCGTTCGTCAGTGCTGAGCGTGCCGGGAACGGCCACGTGCGCACCGCGTCCCCTCCTTCTCGATCCTGACGGCGACGTCACCTAGCTCGGGACAGGAAGACCCGACGAATCCCCGCCGACACGACAGGAGAATGTGAGGGCGGGCCGGTCGTAGGGCTGAGTCAGATCGCGCACACACTGCAGATCGAATGAAGACGTGCCTTTGTCAGGCGGGATCGCTCTGCAACGGTCCGCGTCGCGCCTCGACCGCTCCGTCCGGACCGGGCCGGTCGGTGGTGAAGCCGACGGACCGCAGGATCCGCAGGGCTGCTTGATTGGACTCACGGGTCGACGCACTCAGCGTCGCCACACCGGCCGCCGACGCCTCGTCGACCAGCAGCCGCACCGCCGCGGCGCCGACGCCGCGACCCCGCGTGGAGCGTGCGAGCCAGATCCCCAGTTCCGCGGCCGCATCGCCGGTGGGACCGGCTGCGAGGCGCACCGCCCCCACGATCATTCCTTCGGCACGAACAGCCCAGGTACGTTCCCGGCAGTGTCCGGCCAGGCCAGCTCGACGGTCCTGATGGTAGGCGCGCAGCCAAGCGATCCGCTCGTCGCTCCACGAACCGTCCGCCGTCAGCGGCGGCGTCACGTCGTCGGCCGACGCATCCTCGACCGCGACCCTGACCAGGTCGTCAAGCACGTCATTGTCCACCGCGACAAGTTCCACCGAGTCGGAACGGGTCACTGTCATGGGAAATGCTCCTCGTGGTCCAGGCTTGTTCAGCGGCAGCAGTACGCGTGGGGTGATGGCGACGAGACGGCATCGGCGCGGCATCGACCATAACGCGGTACGGCAAGACGGTCGAAACGCATACTCGCTCATTGCACGAGCCCTATGTGGGGACGGCCCGGTGGAGCGTTTCGCCCGCCCAGTGGGCCCGGTTCGGCCTCCCATCCCGCCAGGTCACCCTCGGCCTGCGCGCCGTGCTCGTCATCACGACAGCGCTGTTCGCCGCCGCCAGCGACGCCATGTCGGCAGCTCAGGGATCCTTCCGGTTCCCGCGCAGGAAAATGACCCAGTAGTAGCCACTGCCCAGCACCAACACCGCGCCGAGGCCGACGTTGGCCCAGTTCTTCCAGTCCATCGGCCCCACATCGGTTACTCCCAGAATGAGCCAGACAGCCCCGAAAAGATCCCAAGTCACCGCCATGCGACGCGCTGACTTCGCATCCATGGTCGTTCTGCCCAGACGTCGTTTCGCCACAGCCATACATCCCACCCTCACCGCCGAACGTCCCAGGGTCGTTTCTCGATTACCCGAATCTTTGTTACGCCCAAACACTTTCCGTCAGCATCGTCGTAGTGAGGGGGCACCTCGACCCGTCGAGGTCACCAGCCGCGGTCAGCTCGGCAGGCCCGCCGAAAGGGTCGCCGGTGTTCGACCTGGTATCGGCTCCGGCCGTACAGCACGCCGGGTTATGATCCTCTTTCTGTCGCGCCGACGGCCTCACCCGGCGAGCGCCACGAGCGATCGAGTCGAGGAGCAGACGTCACCATGTCCCCCACCGGGTCACGCCACTGTCCCGCGCGCACGTCGAGTTCCCGGATCGATCGCAGTTCCCGGATCCCGATGCCACGGAAAGGCTTCGAACAGACGATCTGGCGCGATGACGCACTGGTCGTGGCCCTCCGCGGGGACTTCGACGCTACGAAGAAGACCTCGCTGAGCACCTGCCTCGCCGACGCGATCGCCGCCAAGCCCCGTGCCATCCTCGTCGACGCCACCACGATGACGTTCGGTTCCGCGGGCACCTTCTCGGAACTCCTGACCGCGTGCGCGGACGCACAGCGCGCCGGAGTACCTTTCGCGCTCCACACCGCCGCCTACGCCATCCTTCGCCCGCTGCTCACCCTCCGTCTCGGCTCCGACTTGGTTGTTCACCGTCGGCCCTCCGACGCTCGCACATGGCTCCGAAACGCGGGGCGCGCCGGTCACCGCGACGAGCCGGCCATGACGTTCACGCCCTGACCGGAACCCGCTGTTCGCACCAGGGTCGGGCGCGGCGACCCCGCCCCAGCGAGCTTGCCGAGGACATGATCGGGAAATACCTCGGATCGTCCTGGTGAATCGTCGACTTCCCTCAGCCGGCCGGTCCGAGCACCGCGTCGTCGAGCCGGGGCGGGTACGGGCCGTCTGCTGTGCCTGGACTTTCTCGATCGCGGGGAGCCGTTCCTTCTGGATCGCCACGAGGTCGGCTTCGCCGAGCCCACCGTGGCGGAAGGCGGAGACGAGCCGATTGGCCGCAGTAATCCTGTCCGGGATCGGCATGACAGCGGGGTGGCCCGCAGGATCACGTGTCCTGCGGCACCGACGGCAGTGAGGTGCTTGATCTTCTACGGGCTGCGTGATCAGGACTTCGCCGAGGTAGCCGGCGGTTCTCCTCTGCTGCCGATGTTCCGGATCGGGCTTGGCGAAAATGAACGACATCCGCTTGCGCGGCCGCCAGTACGCTCGTCTGGAGAAAGGCGCGCGTGACGTCGTTCTCTCGATCAACGTCTCAGGATGATCAGTCAGAACCAGGACCTCATCGGCGGAGGAACCACGGGCCGGGTCGACGCCGCCACATCGTGCGTAAGTGATCCGCTTTGGCGTCGGCGCTATGCCGCCCAAAATCCTCGACCTGCCGCGGTCGGGACACTCGTCGGACGAGCGCGGACAAGGACCTCGACGGGATGTTCTCCAAGGTTCGGACTATCGTTGCCGAGCTTCTGATACCGGGCGGCCGTCGCCGTGCAGATCAGAGCGGACGATCTCGACGTGGCGGTAGCTGTCGGCGGCGAGAGGTGCAGGCACACTCGCGACGACGAGGTCGAGGCATGCCGATGCAGCACCGCACTGGTCACCACCTGGATCCCGTCGGGTGCCGAGACGTTCGTCGCCGGGTGGAACCCTCGAAAATGATCGACAGTGTGGCTATGAACGGCTCGTGGTGCGATTCCACGGCGCGGCCGTATAGTCGGCCGGTTCCGCCGAAGGGGTGGAACCGGCCCGGTGTGATTCCGGGACCAGGCGGTGAAACCCCGCGTCCCCTGTGTCCGGCACGTGCCGGACTGTGTCGAGCGACGACACCACGTTGAGGTGATTCCTTCCGTCCGTTAGCGCGCGACCGAGTGCGGCGACGCGGGGGTTGCCCGCCGGGCAGGACGGCGCCCAGCCCACTGGTGCCGAAACACTCCGATCGAGGCAAGAGCCGGCAGCAAGTGCGGGAGAGCAGAGGCAACTATTCGCCCCGTGGGTGTCCATCGATTCGCCCGGTCGAGTGGTGTCGCTGCCGTCCGGAGATCTATGTGTCATTTGACCCACCGCGTCCGGCCGTCGGCCGGTACAACTGGCCGCAGCAGCGGGGTGGCCCGGCTGACAGGGGGTCGTGTGAACGGAACGAAGTCGGCGGTGCATCACACGATCATCGTGGTGGATGTGGAGGGGTTCGGGGA
This sequence comes from Amycolatopsis sp. lyj-84, assembly GCF_046549075.1. NCBI lineage: Bacteria > Bacillati > Actinomycetota > Actinomycetes > Pseudonocardiales > Pseudonocardiaceae > Amycolatopsis > Amycolatopsis sp. lyj-84. Next base: position 128,030 of record NZ_JAJPWO010000006.1, on the reverse strand, counting down.
CAAGCGACGGACCAATCAGCACCAGCTCGGTGTCCGTGAAGGGTTGTACCTGGCCGTAGAGCAAGCATTCGCGATGGCGGGCGTGCCATGGGCGGACTGCCACCATGAGGACCGTGGCGATGGGGTGTTCATCCTGGCCCCCGCCGCAATACCCAAGGCGCCGTTCGTGGACACCGTGCCACATGCGCTGACCAGGGCGTTGCGCGAACACAACGCCACGCACCCGGACGAGGAACGGATCCGGGTGCGGATGGCCTTGCACGCTGGAGAGGTCAACTACGACAAGCATGGCGTCACCGCGGCATCGATAAATCTGGCCTTCCGGCTGCTGGATGCCCGCCCTCTGAAGACCGCCCTCGCCGAGTCGCCGGGCCTACTCGCCTTGGTCGCCTCCGAATGGTTCTTCGAAGAGGTGGTCCGGCACAGCCGGGACGCAGCTCCCGCGACGTATCGGCCGATGCGGGTCTTGGTGAAAGAGACTACTGCGGTGTGCTGGATCTGCCTGCCGGATCACCCGTATCCACCCGATGCCGCGCATCTGGCGACCTCGGTGCCGGTCTCTGACCATCGGACCGAACAGGAGCCATCCCAGCTCCCCGCGGTGCAGCACATCACCGCGGCCGGCCAAGGTTCCATCGCCTCTGGCGCGATGTTCGGCAACGTCACCCACCATCACCATGCCGGCAAACAAGTGCCGTCCGCACCGGGTGATGCGGTCGGCGGCATCGGAACGCCACAGTGACCGGGATCGATGATGGACCCCCGCTGCCAAAATCGCTCAATCAGGAAGTGCGGGCCGAAGGTGGCTACGCCTACGGCGCTCTCGGCGCAGACATCCACGTATTCGGTGACGGAAGCCCGCTGTACCTACTGTTCGAACATCGCCAGGCGACCAGCCTGGACCCGCAGTGGCTGCGGGCACAGCCCAGCCGGTTGCTGGACGCCCGTGCCGAGGTCGTCGACTTCACCGGCCGTGACGCGGAACTGAATGAGCTGACCACTTGGCGTGACGCTCGCCCGCGGTTCGCGGTGCGGTGGTTACACGGCGAAGGCGGCCAGGGCAAGACGCGCCTCGCCGCGCAACTCGCGGCCGACGCCCAGCGGGTCGGATGGATGGCCGTGCGCGCCTCGCACCGGACGGACACCCACCCACCGGCGGCGGGCAGCCAGGACTTGCGGCCGGACAGGCACGCCGGGGTGCTGCTGCTGGTCGACTACGCCGATCGATGGCCCGTGTCGGATCTGAGCTGGTTGTTTCAGAACCGGCTCCTGCACCAGTCCGTGCCGACACGGGTTCTGTTGCTGGCCCGCTCTGCCGGCGGTTGGCCGGCGATCCAGGGAAAACTTCACAAGCTCCAGCAGGGCATCGACACCTCCGCTCAGAAGCTGCCTCCACTACCCGATGTCGGCGGGCACCGCGACGACATGTTCACCACAGCACGGGACTGCTTCGCCCAGCGCTATCCGGAGGTCACCCGGCCGGACGCCATCGCGCCGCCCGGACCACTTCGCCATCCGGACTTCGGGCTGACGCTGGCGGTGCAGATGGCCGCGCTGGTCGCCGTGGACGCTGAAGCCCATGGCCGCACCGCCCCTGCCGACATGGCCGGCTTGACCGCCTACTTGTTGAACCGGGAGCACGAGAATTGGCGGCAGCTGTATGAGAACGCCGAGGCCGGTCTCGACTTCCGCACTTCCGACACGGTGATGGCCCGAACCGTGTTCACCGCGATCCTTACCGGCTCCACACACCTGCAGGCAGCCCAAAGCGTCCTGAACGAACTCATGCCGGGCGAACCCACCGAGCGGGTTCTCACCGACCACGCCCGCTGCTATCCACCTACCGACCCGGCACAGGCCAACGTCCTGGAACCGTTGCTGCCCGACCGGCTCGCCGAAGACTTCCTTTCCCTGCTCACACCTGGCCACGACATCAGCTCCTACGAGCCTGATCCTTGGGCCACGACCGTGCCCGGCCGGTTGCTCCTCGACTTCACCGCGCTCGTGAACACGGCGGTCGGGGGCATCGTCGCCGCACTCACGGACAACGACACCAACTCCGGCGATCCTGGCCGCTGGAGGTCGAGTGAGCCCGGCCAGTCGGCCGTCGCCAGCACCGGGCAACGCTTGAGTGTCGCGGCCCGCGCGGTGACCTTCCTCGCCTCGGCCACCGATCGGTGGCCTCACGTCGGCACGAAAGTGCTGTATCCGTTGCTCAAAGCGCAGCCGAACATTGCGGTCGCGGCCGGTAGCGGTGCGCTGACCGCCATCGCCGGGATCGAGGACGTTCCTGTGGAGGTCCTCGGCGCGGTGGAGCAGGTGCTGCCTGATGGTCGGAACACCAACCTGGACGTCGGCGCCGCGGAAATCGTCAGCGCTCTCGCCGCTCGCGTGTTTCCGCTTGTCGACGACCCCGTCGACCGGGCGGACCTACATCTGGAAGTCAGCGACCGGCTCGCTTCGGCCGGCCGGCCGGCCGAAGCGCTCGAGCACTCCCGGAATGCCGTCGGTATCAGCGAACGATTGGCCGCCGCCGACCGCGCCACGCACCTGGCGACACTGGCGCGCTCAGTCGGCACCCACGCGTCCAACCTGGCTGAACTAGGGCGCTTTGCCGAAGCCGTGGTCCACACCGAACGCGCCGTGGGGCTGTATGAGGGGCTGGCGGAAAACCGCCCCGGCGAAAGGCTTTCCGATCTTGCCACCGCTGTGACCAACCACGCGTTGCAGCTCGTCGAGGTGGGAAGACGTGCTGAGGCTCTGGACGTCTCCCGGCGAGCGGTCGCACTATATGAACAATTGCACGTGACTGATCCCGCGCGTCACCGTGATTCCTTGGCCACCGCCTTGGCCAACCACGCCAGTCTTCTCGGCCAGGCCGGATTTCGGGCCGAGGCGATCACCTTGTCCCAGCGTGCACTGGAGGTTCGCGAAACGCTCGCCGCGGCTGACCGCGCGGCCCACTTGCCCGGGTTGGCGGTATCGATACACAATCACGCCGTCCGGTTGGCCGAGCACGGCCGGCAGACCGAGGCGCTGGCCTGCAGCGAACGCGCCGTGGCACTGCGTGAGGAGCTGGTGACAGCCAACCGGGCGATGTATCTACCGTACTTGGGCACCTCACTGGTCAACCTGGCGATACGGCTGGCGGAAGCCGGCCGGTCCGGCGAGGCCTTGGAATGTTCCGATCGAGCGGTCCAGGCCTTCGAAGAGTTGGCGGCGGCAGAGCGAGCGGCGCACCTGACCGCCTTTGCCAAGGCGATCACCAATCACGCCACACGGCTGGCCGAAAATGACCGCCACGACGAGGCCCTGGCCTGCTCGGAGCGCGCACTCGACTTGCAAAAGGAGCTGTGTGCAGGCAACCGGGTCGCGCATGTGCCCGGGTGGGCGGTCGCGATGCACAACCACGCGGCGCTGCTCGATCGGTACGGCCGCCACGAGGAGGCCCTGAGCTGTTCTGAGCAGGCGATCCAGCTTAGCGAGGAGCCAGCCTTCGATGCGGAAGGACCGGTCCGTCAGCTCGCACTGGCCGGAATGCTGTACAAACACGCTCTGCGGCTGGGCAGAGCCGGGCAACCCGCTGTGGCCTTGACATTTTCCCAGCGCGCGCTCACGTTACGGGAGGAACTGAACGAGGCCAGTGACCCGTCGCAACAGCAGGAGTTGGCGACGTGGCTACACAATCACGCGGTCTGGCTGGCCGACTCCGGCCGACGCGCCGAATCGTTCACGGTGTCCGAACGCGTGGTCGTGCTGCGAGCGACCTTGGCAGACGCGAAGCCCGCCGCGGCCGATGCCCACCTTGCGGAATCGCTGAGCAATCACGCGATCCGTCTGGCCGAACGCGGCAGGCACGCCGAAGCATCGGTCGAGTCGGAACGCGCCCTGCGAATGTATGAGGAACTGGCCGCGGCCCACCCCCTCACCTGCCTGCCCGGGCTGGCGCGGGCGCTGGCCAATCATGGCAACAGGCTGGCGACCTCTGGACAACGCGAAGAGGCGTTGACGTGTACCGAGCGCGCTTGTGAGCTGTTCGAGGAACTGGTGACCACCGATCGGCCAACGTACCTGAGCGAGTTGGCGGTCGTCGTCCACAATCAGGTGGCGCGACTGCTGGAGGCCGGTCGATACACCGACGCTCACGTTCCTTCACAACGATCGGTTGAGCTGTGTCAGGAGCTGACCGATTCGTACGCAGGTGAGCACCGGCCCTCCCTGGCGCGCGGCCTGCGCACATTCGCGGCCGTACGCGCGATGTCAGGCGCCGACCTGGACGCTGCCGTAGCCGCCAGTGAGCAGGCGATGCGTTTGTACCGGGAGTTGTCTGTGACGGATCCGGCGTTCCTCACCGAACTGAGCCTGGCTGTCGAAATCGCGGAAGCCGCAGCGTCTCGGCTACATTGGCAGCTGCGCTTGGGCTACGAGCTGGAAGAAATCTACTGCATCTACGCCGACTCGCAGGTGGATATTACTCAGGGACTCCCAGATAATGTAGTCGCACACCTGAAGACCAGGGGATCCTGGGTGGTTGGGCGACTTCGTGAAATCAACCTCGAGTCGTCTCTGATCGAGCTCTTCGAGCGTACACTGGACAGTCTGCCCACTAGAGAAGCCCTCCCCACCAAAGAGTCTTTCATGGCGTGGGTGATGCGCAGAAAGCATATAAGGAGAACCCTCGAACACCTGCTCGGAGCGACACGTGAGGCAGTCGGCAGGAACGGTGCCCGCTACTACGACTGCGGTGTCATGCTCTGCCGTATTCGTGCGTGCGCCACGATAGTGCGCGCACACTCAACACCACCGACAGAGGCTCGAGCAGATCACGGTCTGGCGGCAGAATACCGCAAAGAGCTGGTACGAGTCAGCGAGGTGCTCGAACAATTCATCACACACTCGAGTCACACACGGTGGCGCGACCCCGAAAAGCAGGATTTGGACCTCCGGCTCGATAACCTGGCCACATATCTGGCATCCTGGAGAGCCAACGGGGCGAACCCTGACGATAATTTCTTCGGACAGGTAGAAAATGTTACCTATTCCGCGAGACTCGGAGTATCGAATCAGGTCGAGGGAGAGTCGACGCGATCCCAGCGTTGATGGCGCTCCGCGAAGTGAACCAGAGGCGCTTCCCGAATCTCCAGTTGTTCGAAGACCAACGCGCCATGTCCGATGTCGGCAACGCCAAGGGCCTCTACCGCAGCATCGGCTCTCACGACGAGCAGAAGTTGGTCGACCTGCGCTCGGCGTACGCCGTGGTCGACGAGTTGCTGCCGGAACACCGTTACGCGTTGTCGCTGGCGCCCTTCGAACGGGACGGCCTCGCGGGCATCGTCGCTCTGCTGGCGGCACGGCGGCGAGCCGGGCAGGTGGACGGTCACCACTACTTCGCGGAGTTCGAGAAGCTGGACGACGTCGCGGACATCGGCCGCGCGCACGCGCTGATCCGCTGCCCCTCGAGCGGCGACGGCGAATGGGAGACCTACCTGCACGAGGGTGCGTGGGTGCAGGGGAAGGAGCCGCGCGACAGGGTCGTGCTGCCGGTCGGCCGCGACGATCTGGAACGGACCATCCGCGGACGGGAGACCGCCGAGGCCAGGTACTTCGACGTATGGCACGGCCTCGCCACCAAGAACGGGTACTACGCCCACGATCTCGTTCGCCGCACCGGATCGGTCGACGAGACTCCCGACGACCTCGGCTGGCGGCACACCGACGTTCTCGGGCGGCTGGAGCCCGGCTGGTGGGTGGCGGAGTTCAGCGAGCGGCACTTCCGCACCGCACGCTACGTCGCTGCGATGACGGGGAGATCGCGCGCGTGGGCGCCGACCCGGGCCTGGCGTCGCTCTACGACCTGGCCTTGCTCAGCGCGATGTACGGCCAGTTCGCGGGGGCGAGCCACGCACTCGCCCTCGTCGGCACGGAGAAAGCCGATCTCGCGGAGTTCGCCGCGTCCCTGCTGGCTCCCTGGCTGACCGCGACGACCGTCGCTCTGCCCCTGCTCGCCCAGGGAAACGGCACCAGCACGCAGGCGGTCGAGGAATCCGTTTCCCCACCGGACATGCAGGCGGTGGCCATCGTCAACACAGTCACGGCCAGCAACGCCCAGAACGTCGACAAAGCCTTGCTCTCCCACCTGGCCATCCCCCTGCGAGACCTCATCGGCCAGTCCGCCCACGACCGCGACCTCGCCGGCATGGTCGACCTGATCAAGAAACCCACGGAGTAGACCTTGAACAAATACTCGGGCAGGAAAGCCGTCATCGCGGGCGGAACGCACGGCATGGGGCTCGCGGTCGTCAAAGCACTCCTCGACGGCGGCGCGGAAGTCGTGCTGACCGGCCGCAACGAGAAGAACATCGAAACGGCGCGCACCGAACTCACGTCCTCCGCCGCACATGTGGTCCGATCCGACGCCACCAGCATGGCCGACATCCACGCGCTCGGTGACCTCGTCGAAGCCGGACTCGGCCAGATCGACTTCGTGTTCGTCAACATCGGACTCGCCAAGCTCGAACCCTTCGACCAAGTAACCGAAGCGTCCTACGACCAAAGCTTCGACACCAACACCAAAGGCGCGTTCTTCACCACCCAGCGGCTCGCTCCCCTCGTCCGCGACGGCGGCTCGATCGTCTTCACCACCTCCATCGCCGACGAAGGCGGAACAGACACCCTGACCGTCTACTCCGGAGCGAAAGCCGCCGTCCGGGCCTTCGCGAAAGGGATCGCCAGCGCGCTCCTGCCGCGGAACATCAGGGTGAACGTGATCAGCCCCGGCTTCATCGACACCCCGACCATGGGCATCACCGGCATGACCGACGACGACCGGGACGCGTTGAAGGAAATGGGAGACACGGCTACCCCGATGAAGCGACACGGCACCGTCGAGGAAATCGCCACGGCCGTACTGTTCCTCGCCTTCGACGCGACCTTCACCACCGGCGCCAGACTCACCATCGACGGCGGCATCGGCCAAGGCATCTCCACACCCCGGTAAGGGAGGACATCGCGCGAACGAACACTGCCTCATCAGGCTTGAGGGCGGCCGGGTCCCGGCCGCCCTCAAGTCAGCACGTCGTGATTGAGACCAGCCCTGCAACACAGGCTGGAAGCGACCACTTCAAACTGTCGCACATGGGACGGTTCGTGTGCCTGATCACCTCAACCAGCTTCCGCATCCTGTGGTCGCCGTGCGCCGTCTCAGTGTCGTCTCCCGAACATGTGGAGTTGCCATACCGGAAGATCCGTCCCACCTTCCGCCCACCGACGAAAACCTCAAGAAGCTGGTCCTCGCCCTGATCGGACGGTTCCCCGCGGAGCACGGCGAAATTCAGGCGACCGTCCACCGGCACTTCGAGGAGGTCAGCACCGACGCATCCGCGGACGCCTGCCTCCTCCAACCGACCGAAGGAAGCGGAGACCGATGCTACTTCACTTCTATCTGAGACCGACAGGCTGGTAAGCGACATACAGGGTCTGATAGATATTCCTACCGCCAGGCAACATCGACGGAACCAGGCCTTGCCAGGTCACTTCCGCGCTACTCTTGGTCACACTGTCGTAGACCAGTCCTCCGTCGAGCCTGAACCGGTCACCAAACTTGGTTTTCATGTACTTTTCCACTTCCAGCTGAAGGGCGGTACGAAGGAAGTCCCGGGTCAGGCTGCGATCCTCCTTCATTCTCCTTTTCGCAGTTTCGCTCAAATTGTCGTTGAGTATGTCTTTGCTGCGCTTGCTGGCCATGACCCAGTTAAGGCCGTCGCGCATTGCCTCCAGAAGCTCTTTTTTGCCCGCCATCGGCCCATTGGACGATACCAGCCACAGGCCGCGGTCCGCCATTTGCAGGTTGATTTCCTCACAGTTGCCGGGAAATTTGGCACACAGCCTGTTTTCGAGTTCCATGAGTGCTTCCCACCGAACAGCCTGCGGAAGTCCGTAGATGGATATCATCTTCTCGAACTCTTTTGGCTGATAGTGGTATTTCTCGGCCAGCTCCATCTCGATGTTTTCCTGATCGAGCGCCCATGGTTTGCGTTCGACCGGCTGCCCGGGCGGTTGTTCCGCAGCCTTCTTGCGCCTTGCCTCTTCCTCCTGCTTCTGCAGGTTCAGCATGTGTTCCATGGCTCCGACCAGCGCTGCGGCCGCCTTGTCCGCGCTCTGCCCCGCCGCGATGGCCGCTGCCCTGGCTTGCGCGGCCGAGGCTGACGCCGAGGACGCGGAGCGACGGGCTTGGGCCGCGGAGGAGTTGGCCCGTGCGGCGGAATGGGCGGCGGCCGCCGACTGGCTCTGAGCGGCTTGGGCGGCTTCGCGGGCCGACTTGGCCGATTGGGCGGCCTGGTTCGCGGATTCCTGAGCCTGGTCAGCGGACTGGCGGGCTTGATCGGCATAACCGTTGGCCTCGTTGGCCGATTCACTGGCTCGCCTGGCGTACTCCTCCGCCTCTGCGGCCGCGTTCCGGGCGATGGCCGCGACCCTGCCCGCTTCGGCGGCGTTCTGCCGAGCAGTGGCAGCCGACTGTGCCGCCTCGGCGACATACCCACGGACCTCCGCGACATGACTCGCGGTCTCGAGATCACGTTTCTTGGCTTGATGCACACCGACCCGAAGGAAGTCCCGCACGACGTCCGGGGGCCCTGCCAACGCGATCCGTGCAGCGGCGTTCACTTCACCGCCCGCACTGACAAACTGGGTGGCCTGGACCTGATCGTCCTGCTCGGCAGCAACGAACTGACCACGCTCAAGGAAGTCTTGAACCTGCTGGGGCGTTCCGTTCAACGCTGTCCTGCCCGCTTCCTTTACCGCGGGGCCGCCCGAGTTCATGAGCTGGGCGATCAGAACCTGATCATCTGCCTCCTTGCCAGGATAATGCCGAGTACGCAGGAACTCCTGAACTCCGGCATAAGGCCCGAACATCAGCGCTTCGGCCGATTTCCGCTGTTCGGGTCGGTCGGTGTTGTCCGCGATGTGGCCCACCCGGGTGCGGTCGTCCTGTTCGGCGGCCAGTTGACGCTGGCTGGACACGAACGCGCGTACGTCGAATTCACCGCCGACGAGTGCCGCTTCGGCCACCGCCTGCGCCCAGGGGCCACCTGTGCGCATCGACCTGATCGCGACCTTGCGCCCATTGCCCACGATGACCTCGGTAGTGGCGCCCGGCGCCGTCGCCTCGGCGAGCAGTCGTCGCGTGTCCGCGTCCAGTCTGGCGGCTTCGGTGGCCTCCCACGCGAGCGTGGACTTTCCCGCCTCGTACTTGGTTTTCGCCATCTCCGCGTCGGCGATCCCCTGGGATGTCTCCCTGCTCAACCGTGCGGCGTCCGACTTGCGAGCGTCTTCTTCGACCTTGCTCGCCCGATTGGCCGCCGCCACGGCGGCGTCAGCCGCCTGCTGTGCTGCTTCGGCATGAGCGGTGGCTTCCCTCGCCGCGTCAGCCGACTGACCGGCATGTTCGGCGGCTTCCCGGGCCGCGATGGACGCGGCTTCGGCATGCGCGGCCGCACCGGTCGCCGCCTCGTACGCCTCGGTCGCGGCCTGAGCCGATTCCGAGGCGTACGCGTCGGCGGCATTCGCCGCGGAGTCAGCTTCCGCCGCCTGCCGCCTCGCGGTGGCAGCGGCCTGCTTCGCGCGCTCGGCTTGCGCTCCTGCGGCATGGGACTGGTTACCGGCCACCAGTGCCGCGGCAGCCGCGGCACTGGAATGCCCACGAGCGCTGAGGACCGCCCGCAGGGCCGTTCGGGCCTCCTGCAGCACGGGGCCCATCGCGAGCATCGCGTTGGCGGCGTCCTTCGTCGCCAACGCGACATTGTGAGCGTCGACAGCTGCCGCGCCCGCCGCCTCGGCCTGTTTGGCATCGCCGACCGCGGCGGCCGCGGCCTTACGGGCGCGGGCGGCGGCCTGCGCGGCCGCGGAAGCTGCGGAGGCCGCCTTGGCCGCGGCGTTCGCCGCTCCGCGAGCAGCTGCGGTGGCGGCGTTGGCCGCCGCTATCGCGGTCTGGGTCGCTTCGGCCGCACGCAAGGCGGCGTCCGCTGCCCGGCCTGCCGCCGCAGTGGCCTTCGCCGCATCGGCGCCGGCCTGCACGGTCTCGCTCGCGGCGCGTTCCGCCGCCTCCTTGGCCAGTCGAGAAGCCTCCACGGCACGGGCGGATGCTTCCTTCGCCGCCTCGGTCTCGGTGGCGGCCCGCTGGCCCGCTTCCTTCGCCTGGCCCGCCAATCCGGCGACGCTGGCCCGTTCCTCATCCCGTGCCCGAGCCAGGTACTGCCCCTTGCGAAGGAAATCCTCGACATCCTCGGCCGAACCGGCCAGCGCGGACCGGGCGGCCTGCTTCACCGCGGCCCCACCCACGGCCATGAGCTGCGTCGCCAGTACCTCGTTGTCCTCAGCCCGCAAGACGTATCGTTTGGTGACCAGGAAATCCCACACATCCTTGGCGGACCCACGCAGCGCGGCCTGGGCCGCCTCCCGCACCGCAGGCCCGCCGGTGTGCATGGTCTGCGTGACCTCCACCTGCTGGTCCTGCTCGAAGGGTGGTCGCCAACCCGATTCCAGGAATACCCGCACCCCGTCCGCGGAACCACGGAACGCGGCTCTGACCGCCTCTCGCGTCGCGGGTCCACCGGTGTGCATGATCTGGGCCAGCCGCACCTGATTGTCCTGTTCGCGGGCAATGTGCTGCCCGGTACGCAAGAATTCGCCCAATGCCGCATCGGAATCCAGCAACGCGGCCTCCGCGGCGAGCATCGTCCCGGGCCCTCCGCTTTTCAGCATGTCCACCACAAGCTGACGCTCATTCACCGGCGGCGGATCCGCCGCGGCAAGCGGCACACCGGTCATTCCCGCGATCAGAGCCGTCGCGGCGACCACAACGGTCGCGCGCATTCTGCTCACCCTGCCTGACTTTCTTCTCATGCGTTCGTATCCCTTCAAACACTTGGTTCGCGCTCGGCTCATGGCAAGGCCGTGAGTTCCAGAAGCGTGGACGGGCCATTGGCGGGCCCGGTGCCCTCACCGACCGACTTTCCGTCCCCCTTGGGAATATCGACATTCTCGATCGCACCCTTGGTGTTGAGCGTGGCATTGACACGATGGTTTCTGTCGGCCTCGATGTAGAAGACTTTTGGCAATTCCATGCTCAGACGGCCACTGGCGCCGGTTACCCGGAAACAGGCTTTTACCAGCCCGGTGGCACTTCGCCCTTTGACCAGGATGTAATCCTGATCCGTGCTCGTGTCACTGGGGCAATCGGCGAGCTCGATATGGCCATCGCCTCTGCCGACAACAATGCCGCGATTGGCGAATATCACGCTCGCGCCAGGATGGTCGTAGGTTTCAACGACACTGGGTGGCGTATCGGCATGGACATTTTCGGCGGATTCCGCGGCAAGGGTGCCTGCCAGCAAGGTAGCGCCGCCGACCAGGCCGACGATCAGCAAGCGAGGGGAAAGTCGCATATTCTTCTCGTTTCTCCGTATTCAGTCCGATGAAGTTCTGGTCGACCTCTTGGGTCAACTGAGGAAACTTGTTCCCCACTGATCGCGGTGGACTCCATCCGCCGGGGAAAACCACCAGTGCTGCAAGCTGTTCCCGGCACCACGGGCGAATACCGTCAGGATGTTCACGTTGCCGTCGGTGAAGCGGGTCGCGGTGGGGTTACCGGTCACTCCGCCGCCCCAGTGGTCCCGATGTGCGCTGATCTCGTTCCTGCCCAGCCACCAATGCTGCAAAGTGCCATCGGTGCCCCGGGCGAAGACGGTGAGTTCATCTCCCGTGGCCGCCGTGCTGGGGTTGCCGGCGACTCCGCCGCCCCAGTGGTCCCGATGAGCGCTGGTCTCGTTCTTGCCGAGCCACCAGTGCTGCAGGGTGCCGTCGGTGCCCCGGGCGAAGACGGTGATGGCGTCGTTAAAGACCGCGGTCGTGGGGTTGCCGGCGACTCCGCCGCCCCAGTGGTCCCGATGAGCGCTGGTCTCGTTCTTGCCGAGCCACCAGTGCTGCAGGGTGCCATCGGTGCCCCGGGCGAAGACGGTGATGGCGTCGTTGAAAACCACTGCGGCCGGATCTCCGGCTACGCCGCCACCCCAGTGGTCCCGGTGAGAACTGGTCTCGTTTTCCCGCAGCCACCAATGCTGCAAGGTGCCGTCGGCACCCCTGGCGAACACCGTGAGGAAACCGTTGGATACCAGAACCGTTGGATCGCCTCCCAGCCCGCCACCCCAGGTGTCGTGTCCACCGAGGACGCCATCGGGCCCGGTCCACCAGTGCTGCAAGGTGCCGTCGGCGCCCCTGGCGAACACGGTGACGTGGTCCTTGAACACCACTGCGGCCGGTTTGCCCACGACAGAGCCGCCCCAGGACTCCTGCCGGTGGGCCTCACCGTTCTTGATCGACCAGCGCTGCAAGACGTTGCTGGTGTTTCGGCCGAAGAACATCAACTTGTTCTGGAACATCGTCGCCGCGGGCCCGGTTCCGGGGCCGAGATCCGAGCTGTTCTGAACGATCTGCCGCTGGATCCAAACTCCGAGGTCGTCGACCCTGGTTTCAGTGGCACCCTTGCGGCTCTCGATCTCGCCCTTGCAACCCGCCTGCCACGAGGCGCTGTGCAGGGCTACCAACTCGACCGAAACGCTGCCGTTCGTACGGAAGGCCGGGCCTCCCGCGTCACCCTTGCAGATACTGGCCTGCGGCGTGGTGCCGACAATACCCACTGTGGCGGCCTCGACCGACGTCACGGAGAACTGTGCGGTATGCACCCGATACGGCAACCACTCGGTCGCCGTCCGCCCGAAACCGGCAGTCGTCAGCACTTCGTCTTGACGCGGCGCCGAAACACCGATCGCCAAGGGCGCGATGTCGGCGACCGGTTCCTCCAGCCTGACGAGCGCGAGGTCGCGCTCGGGATGAGCCACCACCGTGACGACGTTCAGCACCGGGCCGTCCTGGCCGCTCGCGCCAGTACGCCCGAACGTGGCCGTGGTGGGCTGGCTGGGCGGCCCTGTCTGGAGACCTCGCCCTGTTTCGGGGTCCGCACCGAAGCAAGCACTCGCGGTGATCACCCATTGCGGATCGATGAGCGCGCCACTGCAACTTCGATTTGCGGTACCGAAGTCCAACTTGGCGACGAATCGGTAAGCACCTTCCGCGGCGGGACCTCCACTGACGGCACTGGCCGATACACAGGACAACGCACCCGTCGTCAAGACTGTGGCAACTAAACCGGCAATCCATTTTCCTCGCGGACGTAGTCGTGACACCTGCATTTACCCCCTGTTCCGCCTCACCACTATTGAGGTGAAGGTATGGATGAATCCGATGAATCCGTCGAACTCCGCCGTCGTTCGATCTGCCCGGCGAAAGAACCTTGAGCTGAATCTGCCCTTGGCACCAGTGCCTTTGCACGTGGATGAAAACCTCCTCCTCAGGAGGGAGGAGCCCAACCGATGCGGGCGCGAAGTAGCCCGGCACAGCCACCCGCACCCCACAACGTCCCTTTGGTCCGGGAACTTGCATCTCATGGGGGATGCGCGCCGCGTCTCCGACCGGCAGGCTGTTGGTAGATAGTTGATCATGGATTGGCCGGTGCACACCTGGGGAGATGTGATGCTGCGGATTCATTTCACGATGGCTGACCTGGCCCGCACACGGGTCGCGGAGATGTCCGATCCGCTCTGGGAGACCGTCCTCAGCCTGCGGCTCATGCAACAACGCAACACGATTCTGTTGTTCGACTGCTGGCAGCGCCGGACCCGGTCCAAGCTGGCAGCGCCGACGACGCCACCCGGGGTGAAAACCCTGCTCAAGACACTGGTACCAGCGTCGGGCCACCTTCTCAGTTTCCTGAGCCCGGCGGAGGCCCCACGCAGCTGGGACGACGGGATCGAGAGGGTGCTGACCACTTCCCGCCGCCAGTTGGGTACGGAGCTGGGGCTTCTTGCCGAATCTCAGCCGCTGCCGACCTGGGCTCAAGACCTGGCCGATGGTGACACCGGAATCCTCACTCAAGTCGCCGACGCACTACGCGTCTACCACGAGGTCGCCCTCGTGCCGGCGTGGAGCCAACTGCTGGCCCTCGCCGCCATCGAACGCGGTGTCCTGGGCCGCGCGATGCTGCTCAAGGGGGTAGACGGGCTCTTCGCCTCTCTCGGCCCCGCGATGCGCTGGAATCCGCCCATCCTCGATGTGGACTCGCACACCGACCGCGACCTCCATCTGGACGGTCGAGGACTGGTGCTGGTTCCCACCGTCTTCTACCGTGGCAAACCCGTGCTCTCCGAAGTCCCCGACGCGCCCCCGACACTTGCCTACGCCATGCAGCAAGACCTCAAGCGGTACGCAATGAGCGCCCCGCCGCAAGCGAAGCGATCCCTGGCCGCGCTTCTCGGCCCGACCAGAGCGGCCGTACTGGCCAACGTCAGCACCGGAGCCACCACCTCCGAACTGGCCCGGCGAGCCAACACATCAGTAGCCTCCGCCAGCCGGCACGCGAGCGTGCTCCGCGAAGCAGGCCTCATCTCCACGCGACGTATCGCCGAAGCTGTCCAGCACACTCTCACCGACCAAGGGGCAACCCTGCTCGCCGAAACCGCCGAAACCGACCGGCGCCGGCAAGGCGAGGCCGAGTCCTGACCCGACGGGCCGATCCGCGGCAGCGTTTCTAGGTTCGTCCCGGAAACGGCATCCTCGTCGTCATCCGCTTCGGGGCAGCAGGCTGGCGGTCAGCGCACCCAGGCGCGCGTCGTCCGACAGATTCAGCACGAGATCCCCGCCATCACGCATGGACGTTGCTTACCAGCTGTAGCCGGCCGCGATACAACACCGACCAGCCCGATCACGTGGCAGGCCACCCCTGTCACGCTGTTGCCGGCGTACTGAGGCAGGTCCAGGTCGCTGCAGCCATTAGCTCACGGGGCTGCTATCAACGGGGCGAGGTCGCGGATGATCCGTTGCCCGTCCTCGTCGAGGACCGCCGGCCGAAGGCGGACACCGGCGATCCCGTCCTGATCGCGCCAGCCGGTCACGACTTCCGCGAGCCCGGCCGCGGTGCCGGTGAAGATGCCGGTGTCGGTCGACCAGACCGCGCCGGTGACATGGTTCAGGTGAGCGAGCCTGGCCCGCGCGCCGTCGTCGGTGTCGCCGAGAACAACCGCGATGTCCGCATAGAGTTCAGTCTTAGTGGCATCTGGCGTCAGCTCCTCGATTTGCCGGAACGCCGCGACCAGGTCCGGCACGGGATGCTCGGCGGTCGGTGTGAGAAAGACCCGGTCGGCGACCGCGGCAGCGAGCCGATAAGGCTCCAGGGCATGGTGGGCGAGCGCAGCTACTCGCGGCGGCACGGCCACGGGAACGTTCAGCGGCCCCGCAGCAGGGTGATGGTCCGGGACGCGGGGTGCGATCGGCCCGTACCGCCAGAATTCGTCCCCGGAACCCAGGCTCTCGTGGGGGAAGGTCGACCACAGGCTCCGAATCGCGCGCACCTGGGACTCCGCGTCCCGGAACAGGTCCCGGAGGCGATGAGCGATGCGCACCGGGGCCCGGACGTCCTCGGGCTCGAGCCGGGGAGTCGGTGTGCCGCCGACCACGGTGGCGTCACCCGCGTTAGCCGACACCTGGGGCCGGAAAGTCACCCGGCCCGGTGCGATCGCGGCCAACGACGCCAGTTGCGTCGCGACGTGGAAGGGATTCGAGTGGGTCACGTTCCTGGACACCACCACCTCGCCGATATCGGTGGAGGACAACAGGATCGCGGCGGTCACCACCGGATCGAGCCTGCCCCTGACCACTTTCCGAGGGTCGCCTGGCACGCCCGTGAACTGCTCGGTCTGCGCGCTCAAACCGTCTTCCAGGGTCACGAAGTCGATGCCTCCCGTCGCGGCCGCACGTCCCCAATCAGTCCAATGGCGACTGCCGAAGAGTTCGGCGGGATCGGTCATCGACGACTCCGGCCACGCGGCGGGATGCCAGCCGACCCCCTCCAGAGCGAGTCCGACGCGGAACAGTGCCGACCGGCCACCAGTCATCATCATGACCAGATCTCAGAACATTCCCATTAATGTGAATGTCAACCTGTTCTCGCCCCACCAGCCCCGATCTCCCGGCCACCACCCGCACGACGCCGGCCGGCCGGCCGGGAGGGTGCCGCACACCCAGCTACCACACGTCCTGCCATCGCCTGTCTTCGTTGCCGACGATGGTCGGTATGACAAGCGATATCGACGTGGCCATCGCGTGGGTCACCGCGGACGGGCATATCCGGCCGGAACTACGCGCCGACGGGCGCTACGACGAAGCACGCGGCGCCGCTCATCGCCCGGGGCAGGCCCGGCGATGAGCGGGCCGAGCTCCGATCGTGAACTGGAGGGCAAAGTCGCGTTGGTCACCGGGGCCGCCCGCGGGGTTGGCGCGGCCACGGTCGCCTGGCTGCACGCCCGCGGCGCGCGAGTGCTGGCCACAGACCTCCGCCCCGAAGTAGACGTTCTCGCCGCCCGCTTCGACCAGGTGTCCACGCTGGTGGGTGACGTGTCCCAGGAGGACGTCGCAGTGCGGTCGGTCGCTGCGGCGATCGACCGGTTCGGCGGCATGGACATCCTGGTCAGCAACGCCGGCCGATCGGTGAACAAGCCGATCATCGCGACCACTGCGGCCGACTGGGACGAGCTGATGTCGATCAATGCCCGCGGAACGTTTCTGCACGCCAGGGAGGCATTCCGGGTGATGAGCGAACGCGGTGGGGGTGTGATCGTCACCGTCGGCTCGTTCGCCTGCACAGTCGGCCTCGCCGATGCGGCCGCCTACAGCGCGTCGAAGGGGGCACTGGCGCAGTTGACCAAGGTGCTCGCGCTGGAGGGCGGCCCGCACGGCATCCGAGCCAACGTCGTCGCCCCCGGTGTGATCGAGACCGACATGCTCGACAACTTCCGCGCGGACAGCCGGGAGTATCTGCGCTCCTTCGGCGACGCCCACCCCTTGGGCCGTGTCGCGCAGCCCGAGGAGATCGCCGAGGTGATCGGTTTCCTGGCCTCGCCCCGGTCCGGGTTCATCACCGGCGCGGTCGTCGCCGCCGACGGCGGCTACACCGCCGCCTGACACCACGCAACCACCACGAAGAAAGAGCGCATCATGCGTGGACGCGGTCGATACGCGGCGACCGGGTGCGTCATCGGCTCGCCCGCCGTGGTTCGGAGCGGAGCCGCCTCGGCAATTGACCGATCGCCGCCCTGGGGTGGCCGATCGGCCCGGCCCGGCGGGGCTGCCACCATGAGCCTCATGTCGATCAAGAAACTCGCCGGACCGGTACTGGCCGGCCTGCTTCTCGTACAGCTGGTGCCGGGAACGGCAACGGCTGCGGACGGTCTGTCTTGGCAGCCGTGCCGAACCATCGCGGACGGCTGGCCCGCGGAGGATCAGCGCACCGAATGCGCCATGATCACGGTGCCGGTCGACTACACGAAACCGGACGAGCGCACGTTCGAGCTGGCCGTGAGCCGGATCAGGGCCACCGGCAGCCGGGACGGGGTCATCCTGGTCAACCCGGGCGGCCCCGGCGCGTACGGCATGAGCATGCCGCGGGAACTGCTGGCCTCGAAGGCCGCGGGACTGGGCGTGCACCACGACATCGTCGGTTTCGCCCCGCGCGGAGTCGGCTACAGCGCCGGGCTGTCCTGCCCGCAGGACAACACACAGCCGAATCCTTCCCTGTCCGACAAGGAAAAAGCCCGCTTCGAGTCCGAACGCGACGCCCGGCACTACCAGGACTGTGTGGCACGGGACCCGGAGTTCACGGCAAATCTGACCACCGCGAACGTCGCCCGCGACATGGACCGGATCCGCCAGGCTCTCGGCGAGGAAAAGATCGGCTACTACGGGATTTCCTGGGGCACCGCGCTGGGCGCCCAATACCGCACGCTGTTCGACGAGCACGTCGCCGCGATGCTGCTCGACTCGGTCGTGACATCCACTTTCGACCTCACCGCGGTCGACCACGACCAGATGACGGCGCTGGAGAACTCTTTCCATGACTTCACCGGCTGGGTGGCAGGCAACGACCACGTCTACCACTTCGGCGCCACGAAGGAGGCGGTCACCAACGCGCTGCTGGACCTGCGGGCGAAGGCCACCGACCTGAACACGGTCGACAGCCTGCTCCTCGGAGCCCGCCGCAAATGGCCGGAGTCGGCCCGGCAGTTGGTGAAGCTCCGCTCCGGCGGCGAGGTGCCTAGTGTGGTCGTGTCCACCCGCACCGGCTTCGGCTGGGACGATCCGAACCCCGCGTTCAACCCGGACCAGCAGAACGCGGTGATCTGCAACGAATCAAGCGGCCCCCGCGACTTCGAAGCGCACTGGCGCAACCACCTCGCGCTGTCCGCCGAACTCCCGGTCGCCGGCAGCCACGGCTCCTACGACGGCTACTGCGCCGGCTGGCCATTACCCGCCACCACGTGGCACTTCAAGCCGGGCAAGAGCCCACTACAACTCGTGGGTCACGCCTACGAATCAGTCACACCACTACCGTGGGCCCACGACATGCGCGCCCACATCGGCGGCTCGCTCCTCACCGTCGAGGACGACATGCACGGCTCACTGTCAATCCTGCCGTGCGCCTCGAAAGCGGTCGAGTTCTTCGACACCGGCAAAACCTCCAACACCACCTGCCCAGGCACTCCGATCCCCCCGGCGGCCTGAGCGCGAACCCCACTCTGGCGTTGACGAGCAGCGGCACCGCGCGGTCCGCGCCAGCGCGGCCGTGCTTCCTGACCGCGGGCACCGGTCAGGACGAGGCGGAGGTGAGCGAGTGCAACTCGACGTCCGAGAGGTGCAGGTCGTGGGCGGCGAGCAGCGCGGGCAACTGCTCGACGGTGCGCGCGGAGGCGATCGGCGCAGTCACCGTTGGCTGCTGCCCGAGCCAGGCCAGCGCCACGGTGGCCATCTCCACTCCGCGACCGGTCGCGACCTGGGCCAACGCATCGAGCACCCGTACGCCGCGTTCGGTATCCGCGTAGCCACCTGCCAGTCCGGGCAGGTTGCGTACGTTCTCGACGGTCTGGCCCGGACGGTACTTGCCGGTGAGGAACCCCGAGGCGAGCGCGAAGTACGGCACGCACGCCAGCCCCTCGCGCTGCACGATGTCGCGCCGGGCGCCTTCGTAGGTGTCACGCGACACGAGGTTGTACTGCGGCTGGAGCGCCACGTAGCGGGCGGTGCCTGCGCTGTCGGCGAAAGACAGTGACGCGGCGAGCCGCTCGGGGCTGATGTTGGATGCGCCGATCGCGCGCACCTTGCCCGCCTGCACGAGTTCGTCCAGTGCGCCGATGATGTCATCGACCGGAATGGACTCGTCCCGGTCGAAGTGGGTGTAGTAGAGGTCGATGTGGTCGGTGCGCAGCCGCCGCAGCGACTCCTCGGCGGCGGCCTTGATAGTGGCGGGCGCGAGGCCGAGGTAGCGCGGGTGGTCGCCGACCTTGGTCGCCACGACCACGTCGTCGCGGTTGCCGCGGCGGGCGAGCCAGGTGCCGATGATGGTCTCCGACTGGCCGGGTTCGTTGCCCTGCTCCGGATAGTAGTTCATGTACGAGTCGGAGGTGTCGACGAAGTTGCCGCCTCCGGCAAGGTAGGCGTCCAGCACCGCGAAGGACTGGGCCTGGTCGGCGGTCCAGCCGAAAACGTTGCCGCCCAGGCAGAGGGGCGAGACGAGGAGGTCGGACGACCCGAGCCGGTGAAGTTCAGTCATATCAGCACTCAACGCGCGTCGCGCCCAGGATGGTTTCAGCGCGGGCCATCTTTGCCCGGACGGGTAACGCGCGCTGGTGCTGAGGGCAGGGCGCGTCAGCCGTCCGGCCAGTCCACTAGACACACGGCGTCCAGTCAGTCCGCTACGCGGGCACCATCGTCAACGCGCTGATCCCGCTGAGCCGCAGCCATCAGGCGACGGTGAAGTGGACGCACCGTTGGTGAACTGAGTTTTGTGACGTGTTCATCGCTCGTATCTGACCTCTCCTGCGTTCACTGGGATCTGTCGCCAGAAAACCTGGTGGCTGCCGAGTTTGTAATCGCAGTCTTGGGGCCCTGACACTGCTGAGCGAGCAATCAGAAAGCAGGATTCGATCGTGTTCGCATCGCCGACTTCCGCTATGGCGCGAAAGGCCACCACCCGTTCTTCGCCGAGCTCTTCGAGGGTCGGCATGGCGAGGCGTTCTTCGTATGGGCCGCTGTCGGGCATCCTGCGGTAAGAGACGGCGATCTTTCTCGGGACGTCGATCGCAATCGGTGTGGTGGTGAGCCGGTTCATTATCGCTCCGGGAGGGGTGAAGCTGAGTTGTACCTGGTTCCACCCGCAGCCGTAGTTGATTGAGCCGGAAACCGGCACCTTGAATCCTGCCGCCGGTCCGTTCTCCGCCGATACGGCACCTTGCGTGATCGTGCCCGATGGTCCTGCAACGACCACGTCGCTGACATCGAAGATGACCGCAGGCGGCACTTCTGCACAGGCCACGCCACTGTCGAATGAGATGATTACGTGCAGCCTCTTCACCGATTGCTCGCTCGCTAGCACGTTGTACAGGGGGAACACCAGGCGGTAGGACTCATCCTGCAACGCGGCTGACATACTCACGGCTTGCGTTGTGCCGGGCGACGGTGACGATGAGCTTCCGGTGGGGACTGCCACCCACACCGACACGGCAACGGCAACGCTCACCGCCGTCGCAACGGCTACTCGCTTCACCATGGCAGACCGTGACCACCATCGGCCACGGTGAGTAGAATGAGCCCGTGTCGGTGAACGTTCCCGAAGCTCCACGTTCCGGGCGCTCACAAAGGCGTCACCTGGCCGAGTACTCGTCCTGCGCTGCCCCGTTTCCTCGCGATCGATGGCGAGACTTACCGGGCCTCGCACCGTGCTCTCCGGGCTGCCATCCTGAAGGATGTCAGTCGGGCTGGTGTGCAGTGCGGTGACAATTCCGATGATGAAGAGCTTGATCTGGCCGTAGACCAGGTCGCTGGGAGTACTGGGTTTGCAGATGTCGATGTGGTTCGTGTCCACCGGGATGGCTGTCTGGCCCGGGATGGCGGGGTCGGCCGAGCCGGCGTCGACCACATGCACACCCTTGGTCCGCAAGGTCTCGTAGAAGATCTTGTGCTCGATTTCCGTCGTCTGGTCCACGGCCCAGTTGCGGTATCTGGTGTTGAGCTGCCGAAGGTGCGCGCTGTTGCGTTCCAGGGCGTCGACCGCCTTCGTCTTGCGGTAAACGACGCTCAATGCCTGAAAGACGGCCTGAGTGACGATGCCGGACCCAGTGTGCGGGGTAGCCAGGAACACCACCCCTCGTGTGGCGGTGGCGAATTCGGTGTAGTCGGCGCGGCCGTCGGCCGCGTGCAGCAGCATCTCCTTGACCACGAGCCCACCCATGCTGTGGGTGACGAAACACAGCGGACGCTGTCCGAGCCCGCGACTTTCCAGGAGGGCCAGCAGGTTGATCGCCCGGTCCTGAATCGGCATCGCATGGCCCAGCCAGCGGCTCGACGCCGCGTCGTACCCCAGTGACCAGACAGACAATCCCGTGATGTCCCGGCCGAGCCACTCCGGCCAGAACGAACCTTTCCGCTTCGTCGACCAACTCTTGAAGGCGTCACCGTCGAGACCATGCACGAAAACGACGTCCAACACCGGATCCTCGTCCGTACTCACCTCGACGAGCTCGGTCACCACTTTGCTCCCACAACGAATTCGTGCCGCCCACCGCGAGCTCGGCCCGGTGAACTGTCGCTTGCCGCCGCAGCCGCGTTACACGCTCGATCACCATCCGTGAACACCCGCTCGTGCCGCTGATCGATCGGTCGTGACGTGCGCTTCCACTGATAACGGAGCGCGCTACGGCAGGATGGCTGCATGGCAGCGCACAGTTACGTGCCGAACGAGTTGCTGGGCAGGCTGATCGGGTCTCGGCTCTACTCCGTGAACTTCGTGCACGACTACGTCCAACTGCACTTCGGCCGGCCCAGCGGCGACCTGCCCGTCCTCACCTGCGACGCCCTGCCGACGATCACCATTGTCGACGGTACGAGGAGTCGAAAGTGCACTGTCCTCAGGACACCACTGGTCTGCGCGGGATGAGCGGGGACTGACCCTCCCGGTACAGGGACGCAACCGCCGGTTTGGCCCAATGCGTTCACGATCCGCGGGATGGTCTCGCTCGACCACATGGCCTGCCTCGTCGGTTGTGGCGCCGCTACCCGCGAATACGGGCCAAGCCGGTGACTGCGAACCCGGTTTGCGATACATCGGGTGTAATCGTTCGTGGGGCACGGTCCGCGACAGAGCTACCGGCGTGCGCCCGGCGCTCAGCTCGACGGTTCGGTCGGCGTGACCGCCGCGGTGTCGCGCCAGCTGAGCACAGCCAGAAGATCCTGCGGGGTCCAGGTGCCGCGCACGCCGGAGAGCTCGGCAAGGTACCCGGCGGCTCGGGCCAGAGGCCAGCCGTGGGCGTCGCACAGTCCGGTGGCGAGCATCCGCAGGTACGCCGCGGACGGGGCGACAGGGGCGACCTCGTCGGCAGCCCAGGGTGCGGTGAAGGTCAGGACGGGATGCCCGTCGAGATCCCCGGCATGGAGCAGGGTCTCGTAGCGGCCAGGACCGAGCGTGGCCGCACCGGTAGCCAGGACCGGAGCGAGGTCGAGGTCCGTGCCGGGCTCGCGGTACATCTCCTGAGCGACGACGTCGGCGAACTGCCCGGCGGTGATCAGGTAGGCGCGCGCGAACGCTCGCCCGGGCAGCGCCGGATCGTAGAACGCGCGGCCACCGCCCCACACCGGCGACATGGTCGCGAAATAGATCCCGCCCGGCAGTTCACACCCTCGGGAACCCGCCGGCGGCCGCCGATCGCGGCAGCCCGGATAGAGCCGGGTGCCGCCGTCCGGAACACCGCCGGCCAGGTAACAGCCGAGCCGCCCGGCGTTCATATTCGAACCGTAGCTGGCATACCAGACCAAACCGGGCAACTCGCCAACCGTCTCGTCCAGAGTTCTCACGACAACCCCGCTTCGCGCGGCACACTCGTCTTCGACCGGATCACCCGCCGCAATATCGCCGCGCTCGTACAGCTTCCCCGCCAGCGCCATGAGCCATCGGACTGGCGGAGCACACCTTCTGCCCCATCGTCCGCCGTCAGGTGACGAGACGTTCATCCTGGGGATCGAAGCAGACCAGGCCAAGCACACGAGCGCGCTCCGCTCAGTTCGCCGACATAGCGCGTAACCAGCATGGTCGGCGGCGTCTTCCTACCGCCCATGAATTCCGCGACGAGAGCATCGAAGGTCGCCTTAGCCGCCGCGTCGTCGGCGGGACGAGGCCCTTCCCACACGGCCAGACGGGCTAGGCAGTGCGCGTATCGGCGAAGGCGCTGAGGAAGTACGTGTATTCGACGTTGTCGAGCGGACCGACGGTATCTGCCGGCACATCGAAGTTGTCCAGAACGGCATAAACTTGTTCCAGGGTAACGGGGTACCCCTCAGGCATGGACAAGTCGTCCATGCCGAGCAATGCCTCGAGGACGTGATAGCTGGTCCCGAAAGGTAGATCTGCGGACCAGGCCAAGCGCTCATCCGACTCGCGAAAAGCCTCGATCTGCCATCCGACCACATGATCGTTCATGGTTCAACGCTCCGGGTGGGATCGGGGCCTTTCCCAGGGGTTGGCTGCCCCGTGTTGGGGTCGAGAACACCTTGATGTTTACCACGCTTGTCGAATGTGAAAAAGACGGCGATCACTGTGTCCGCTGTCCCGCGCGCCACTTCGTCGATCCCGGCGCGCCCGATCAGGACAAGCCGAACCTGCTTGCGAGCTGGGCGGGATCTCTGTCGGTTCGGGAAGAGTCCAGTTTGGACAGTCCTACGTGCCGCGTCCTGACCGCACTCGACGCCGCTTCTTCACATAGTGAAACTCGCCTGACTCGACGCTGTCCAGACGTTTGACATGGAGTAACAGGCATGGCAGCCTGCACACAATCTGAAACAAGAGGTTTCACAGTCTGAAACACGGAGGCTTTGTGAACGTGTCGAACGGGAGCGATGCCGCGTCACCGTCGGACGTCCTGAGGGGCTTGCTGACCGGGCACGGCCTGGTGCGTGCTCCGGGCGTGTACGACGGTCTGAGCGCACACCTTGTGCGCCGGGCGGGTTTTCCCGTCGCCTACTTGACCGGCGCGGGTGTCGCGGCGGCCGGATACGGTCTTCCCGACATCGGACTCGTGACAGCCACCGAGATGCTCGCTCGGGCGGCCGTTGTGGTCGAAGCGAGCCAGGTGCCCGTGATCGCCGACGCTGACACCGGCTACGGCAATCCGATCCACGTGGTGAGGACGGTTCGCGATCTCGAGCGCGCCGGAGTGGCCGCCATCCAGCTGGAAGATCAAACGTTCCCGAAGCGGTGCGGGCACCTCTCGGGCAAGGAAGTCGTCGCGGCCGACGACTTCGTGCGCAAGCTGCATGCCGCGCTCGAGGCAAGAACCCGCAACACCGTCATCATCGCTCGCACCGATGCCCTCGGTCCCCATGGGATCGACGAGGCGATCGCGCGGGGCCGCCTGTACGCGGCCGAGGGAGCGGATCTCATCTTCGTCGAGGCGCCGCGGTCCCGCGACGAGATCAAGCGGATCGCCGGTGAGATCGATGCCCCGTTGTTGTTCAACGTCGTTCCTTCCGGGCTGACACCCGATATCGGAGACGACGAACTGGAGGCCCTCGGCTACCGGCTTGCCATCTATCCAGGCGCGTTGCTCGCGCCGGCCGTCGTCGCCGTGACCGCGGCGCTGTCGGGGATGGGCGGCCGGGATCCCGGCGAGATCGTCGGACCGGACGGGTTCTTCGGAGCCGTCGGGCTCGAAGAGTGGGCCGACCTGGGGCGCCGATATCAGGAGGGCGAAGTCGTATGGCCATGACCGTGATCGAGAAGATCCTGGCCCGTGCCTCGGGCCGGGAGCAGGTCACCGCGGGCGACACCGTGGTGGCCAAGGTCGACATGAACGTCCTCATCGACCTCATGTTCATGAGCTGGACCCAGCCGTTGAAGATCGCCGATCCCGACCGCGTGGCGATCGTGATGGATCACGCCGTTCCCGCGCCGACCCTCACCGACGCCAACGCGGCCATCCGGGCTCGCGCCTTCGCGGCCGACTTCGGGATCGGGCGGTTCTACGACGTCGGCAGGCACGGCATCTGCCATCAGGTCATCGCCGAGAACGCGCTCGCGTTGCCGGGGCAGGTGCTCACGTGCACCGATTCGCACACGTGCGCCGCGGGGGCGTTCAATTCGGCGGCCCGGGGGCTGGGCCCGGCCGAGGTCATCTCGATCATGTGCACCGGGGAGACCTGGTACGCGGTGGCGCCGACCATCCGCTACGAGCTGTCCGGGGCCCTGCCCTCCCTCCTCGGTGGCAAGGACGTGTTCCTGCACATCGCGGGGGTGCACGGCGACGCCGCCAATCGAAACCTGGAGTTCGGCGGCCCCGGGCTCGCGTCATTGCCGATGAACGACCGCCGGACGATAGCCACCCAGGGGGCGGAGATCTCCGCCGACTTCACGGTTTTCGAGTTCGACGAGCGATGCGGGGACTACCTCGAGGCGCACGGAGCGGGCGACTACGTACCTGCCGCGCCCGATCCCGGCGCAAGCTACGAGGACGTGCGGGCAATCGATCTCGGCACGCTGGAACCCCACGTCGCCTTGCCGGGCAAGGTCAGTCAGAACGCCTGGCCGGTCGCTGACGTCGACTCCCGCCGGCTGGATCAGTGCTTCATCGGATCCTGCGCGAACGGGCAGCTCGAGGACCTGCGCATCGCGGCGGAGATTCTCGACGGGCGGCAGGTCGCCTCCGGCGTGCGCCTCATCGTCACTCCTGCTTCCCAAGCCGTATACCGGGACGCGGCGAAGCTCGGCTATCTGGAGACCCTGGCCGAAGCGGGCGCGGTGGTCACCAATTCGACGTGCGGAGCCTGTTTCGGCTATCACATGGGACTGCTCGGCGACGGGGAAGTGTGCCTGACCGCGAGCACCCGCAACTTCCGCGGCCGGATGGGCAGCACGGACGCGGAAATCTACATGGCCTCCACCGCGACCGTCGCCGTTTCCGCCTGCACAGGACGCATCACCGACCCCAGGGAGGTGCTGTCATGAAGTACCGGATCACCGGAAGGACGTGGGTCGTCGGCGACAGCGTCAACACCGACGCGATGTATCCCGGCTTCGCGATGAAACTACCTCCCGCCGAGGCGGCGAAACACGTGTTCTACGACCTGCGTCCCGGATGGACGGACGAGGTCGAAGAAGGAGACATTCTTGTGGCAGGCCGGAATTTCGGGATCGGCTCCAGCCGTCCCGTCGCCCTGCTCATGCGGGAACTGGGTGTCGCCGCGATCGTCGCGGAGGAATTCAACTCGCTGTTCCTGCGCAATGCCATCAACAACGGCCTACCCGCGCTGACCGTTCCCGGCGTCACCACGCTGGTCGGCGAGGGGGACGTCGTCACGCTCGATCTGGCCGAGGGCTGGCTCGACCGTGGAGGGAAACGGATTCAAGGAGCGGCTTTGCCGGACGCCGTGCTCGACATCCTCGACGAAGGGGGCCTGCTCGCCCGCCTCGTCGCGGGCGGCTTCCTACCCGCGACTTCCTGATCAGACACCGACGTAATCTCTGCAGGAAAGGAAATTCCGTGACCACGCCGTCCGAGCAACCAGATCAGGCGACCGTTCACTGCGTGTTGATGCGCGGCGGCACGAGCAAAGGACTGTACTTCCACGAAGCCGACCTACCCGTTCCCGGACCCACGCGGGACGCACTGCTCGTCCGGCTCATGGGCTCACCGGATCCCCTGCAGGTCGACGGGCTCGGCGGTTCCCGGCCGATCACCTCGAAGCTCGCGATCATCGCCCCTTCCGAACGCGACGACGCCGACATCGACTACACCTTCGGGCAGGTCGAGATCGAACGCGCGGTCGTCCACTACTCCGGCAACTGCGGCAACATCTCCGTCGGGGTGGGACCGTTCGCGATCGACGAAGGTCTCGTCAAGGCCGTCGAGCCTACGACCCCGGTGCGGATCCACAACACCAACAGCGGGGTCGTGATGACCGCCCACGTGCCGGTCCACTTGGGGAGGGCCCGGGTTCTCGGAGATTTCGCCATTCCGGGCGTGCCGGGCACGGGAGCCGAGATCGTCATGGATTGGTCGCATTCGGTCGGAGCGAAGACAGGGAAGCTCCTCCCCACCGGTGAAGTGGTGGAGAAAATCGATCTCGACGGTGGTGCGGCGGTCCGCGCCACGATCTGTGACGCCGGTAATCCCACTGTCTGGGTCCCAGCCGCCGACGTCGGCCTCGACGGAAGCGAACTCGCGGACCGGATCAACAGGGACACGGTCCTGATCGAAACCGCCCGTGAGATCCGAGGCAAGGCCGCGGAACGGATCGGCTTGTGCGCCGACTGGCGCCGAGTCGACGAGCAGTCCCCCGGGCTCCCCATGGTCGGGTTCGTCAGCGAACCCGCCGGCTATCCCACCCTGAACGGCACCTTCGCCCAGGCGGTCAATATGGACCTGCGAGTCCGGCTTCTCTTCATGGACCGCCTCCACGAGAGCATCTCGGGCACAGCGTCGATCTGTCTCGCCGCGGCCTCACGGATCCCGCGTTCCGTCGTGAATTCCGTGATCGCGCGCAGCGAAGGAGACACCGTCCTCATCGGACACCCTTCCGGAATCACCCCGGCCAAGGTGGTGACCCGCACCGTTCCGCAATGGCCGTCCGTGTCCTTCGAGATGCTCGGCTTCAGCAGGACGGCGCGCCGGCTCATGGACAGCACCGCTTACTACCCCCGCGCCGACGCGTAAGCCCGTCCAGCCCGTTCCCATCGCACGTCCCAGCCGATCAACGTCGCTTAGCTCGGGAGTACGCCCATGCCCACTGCGCTCTTGTCCATCGCGGTACTCGTGACAGTCGTCGCGCTCGCCACCGTCCGGCCGATCAACATGGGGGTGCTGGGACTCGTCGCCGCCTTCGTGGTGGGCGGCATCATCGGCGGCGAGTCGCCGGAGCAAGTCCTGAAGTCTTTTCCTGCCAACCTGTTCGTCATCCTCGTCGGCGTTACCTACTTGTTCGCCATCGCCAAGAACAACGGCACCGTCCAGTGGATCGTCGACGGGGCGTTCCGGCTCGCGGGCGGCAGGGTGAGCACCATCCCGTGGATGTTCTTCCTTCTCGCGGCGGTGCTCTGTGGCATCGGCGCGCTGCCGCCCGCGGTCGGAGCGATCCTGGTGCCCATGGCGATGGGTTTCGTCGCCGAGTACAACGTCCGGCCTGTGCTCATCAGCATTCTCATCGGCTTGGGATCCACGGCGGGCTCATTCGCTCCGACAGGTCTGCTCGGCCTGGTCGTGCACCGCGTGCAAGAGGACAACGGACTGGCAAGCGAACCCCTCGTCCTCTTCGCCGGCACGTTCGTCATCAGCACCGTGATCGCGGTCACGACCTTCATGCTCCTCAATCGGCGCCAAAAGCTCCTCACCGTCCCACGCGAAATGACCAGGGCGAAAGACAGCCCGGGGGCAGCCACGGCACCACCGGTCACCGCTAAGCCGACCTTGCAGCAAAGCGTGACGCTCCTCGGTTTCGTCGTGCTGATCGCCGGCGCGCTCGTCTTCGACTTCGACATCGGATTCGTCGCCTTGACCGTGGCCGCAGTGCTCGCGCTGGCGTACCCGGAGGCGAGCCGGACCGCGGCGAAGGAAGTCAGCTGGGACATCGTGCTGTTGATGACGGGAATCCTCACCTATGTAGGAGTGCTCCAGCGCAACGGGACGATCGACTGGCTGGGCGAGACCGTGGCGTCGGTCGACTCGCCCCTGATCGCCGCCCTCCTGATCTGTCTCATCGGTGCCGTGGTGTCCGCTTTCGCCTCGACAACAGGCATTCTCGGTGCCGTCATCCCGCTCACCGTCCCTTTGGTCGGCACAGGAGCGATCGGAGCCATCGGGTTCGTCACCGCGCTGGCGATCTCCTCCTCACTGGTGGACGTCTCGCCCTTCTCGACAGGCGGGGCCATCGCCATGGCGAACGCACCGAAAGCGGAGCGACGAGATGTCTATCGCGGCCTGCTCCGGTTCGCGGGCCTGATGACGATCGCCGGACCGCTGGTGAGCTGGGCGGTCCTCGTCGCACCCGGCTGGCTGTGACCGTGACGCCGATCCACCCGGTCGGGAAGGTGAGGGCTCATTGCCGATGGACCCACTTGCCAGTAGGTTGCACTATGTGGAATCCCAGGATGACGCTGGCGCGGAACGCGGAAAGACCAGCGGGGCCGAGACGGCGCGCCGCACTCTCCGGGTTCTGGAGGGACTCACCCATCATCAGCCGATCAAGCTCCAGGAACTCGCCGACTCGATCGGTCTCAACAAAAGCATCACTTACCGGCTTCTCCGTGTACTGCAGGAAGAAGACTACGCGGAACGGATTCCCGCGGGCGGCTACCGCATCGGCCGTGCCTTCGCCGGACTGGCCGCGATCGCCGCCCCGCATACCCAGCTATACGCGGCGGCCCGACCGATCCTTCGGAATCTCGTCGAATCCACCGCCGAGACGGTGACCCTCCACAGGCGCGTAGGTGATCTCAGCGTTCTGGTCTTCGGGCTGGAAAGCGAGCAGCACACGCTGCGCCAGGTCGCCCAGGTCGGTGACGCAGGCCCGCTCGTCCGAGGTTGCGGAGGAAACGCCATCCTCTCCCGGCTCCCCGAAAACGACATCGACGTGATCATGATCAGAGCCGGGCTGACGAGCACCGAAGCGGACCGGCTTCGCGATCGGCTCGCAACCATCGCCGACCTCGGATACGCGCTCTCCTGCGGGGCCAACCACGTCGGTGTCCAGGGAATCGCCGCGCCCATCCCCTTTGCGCGCGGCGAGACCTCCGCGATGTCCCTGGTCATCTCCGGTCCCGAACAGCGCTGGACCGAAGACCGCGCACTGGAGTTCGTACCGAGCCTCCTCGAAGCGGCCGCGGCCGTCGGCCGGCATCTCGACGCCCTGGAGCATTAGTCGGCCTTCACGCACCCATCACCCTGCGCCAGGTCGCTGGGCAGCCCGGAACTCGGTGTTCGGCGGCCTGATGATCCGCACTGGACTCCGGCTGCAGGAACAGTCCGCGCTAACGGGTCTTCGACCTGCCCGATCGCGTGACCGGGCAGGAACCCGGGGTGGGGAGTGCCCACCAGCTGTCCATGCGCGTGACAGGGGTGGCGTCGCGCTCGTCCTGCAGGACGCGGCTGATCCGGAAGAGGAACGCAGCGATGCCGGCCGCTCCTTGCATCCAGCCGACCCCCGGTGGCAGCAGCGGTTCCGGGCCGAGGTGTTCGATGAACCGCCAGTAGGCGTGCGGTCCGTCCCGCACCGCGCGCTCGACCAGGGTATCGGCCAGATGCACGGCGAACTCGAGGTCGTCGGTGCGGCCGAAGCGCTGCCAGGAGTCCAGAAACACCTCACCGACGCCGGTCGTCCCGCAGCAGCGCCCGTCGTTGTCCCAGAAGCCGGGGTGCCGTCTGGCGGGCAGGCCGGAGCTACGAGTGCTGTGCAGGCATCGGCGATGCCACGCCAGTGGCGGTTCACCCGCGACGTCCTCGACTCCGGCGAGATCGAGGGCGAGGAAGAGCAGCGAGGTGCCGGCGGGGCCGTGGCACCAGTTGTAGGTGTGGACGTCCTGGCCCGGTTTGCTGGGGATGGTGCGCGGCACGACGAATCCCCCGCCGTCGGTGCGGCCCAGCGTCACCAGATGTTCCGCGCCGAGGGTGGCCGCGCCGGTCAGGTCCGGCCGGTCGAGCTCGGCGCCGGCCAGGGCGAGGGCCGCCGCGATTCCTGCGAGGCCGTGCGAGAAGTTGGGCATCTGCCTGGCCGGCTCGGCATGGAACCGGTGCGGTACCCAGTGCCAGTTGACCCCGGTCGGCACCTCCTCCCGGTCCGCCATCAGTACAGCGGCAGCCTGCGCACCGAGGTCGCCGGCGTTGGCCAAGCCCGCGCGTCGGGCCCACAACGCGCCGAGCAGGATCCCGGCCGTGCCGAGAGTGGCATCGTTGACCAGGGCGTCCGGCAGGAAATCTGGTGGCCCGATGGCTGTTTGTGGCCAGCCATCCCGGGTGCGCAGCGTGATCAGCCGGTCGACGGCCGCCTGTGCCCCGGGAGCCTCGAGCGCGGTCAGCACGCCGATGGAGCTGACCAGCCCGCCGAAGAGGCTGCAGTCGACCTCGTTCTCGATTCGACCGGTGAGCCGTTTGACGATCGCCTCCGCGACATCCCGCTCCTCGACCGTCCAACCCCGGGCGAACCGGATCTCAGCCAGCACATAGGCCAGCCCACCCACCCCGCTGTACATGGTGTCGCGGTACTCCGAGATTTCCGAAATCCCCGCCGATTCGGGAATCCACGGCCCGTCGTCCCAACGGACCTGATCCAGCACCCACCGCCACGCGGCTTCGGCCACACCGCGATACTCCTGCGCGCTACCCGAGATCACCCATCGATCATCGCATCCGCGCGGCGAAATCCGGCCCTCTGCGGTCAACCGCGGTCGTAGGGCCGCGGGCAGCTGGGGTGGCTCACGACGCGAAGAGCGCCGTTGGCAGCGCGAAGTCGCTCGCCACCGGCGGGAGGGTGACAGTAGCGGGCGCGATATACATATCAGGAACGGCATCGTGTCGTCGAAGGAGCCGGGGTATGTCGGACGTGGTCGATCGGTTGAAGAACTTGCTGGGAGTTCCGGACTTCACACCATCCCCGGTGTCGTGGAGCGACGTCGAGGCCGAACTCGGGCTGAAACTCCCCCAGGACTTCAAAGAGTTCTGTGACTACTACCCGGCCATCGAGCTGGACGACTTCCTGTATCTGACCCATCCCACCGCCCGCGACAAGTACGACAACTTCCTCAGCAACGCCGTCATCCAAGGAACCGCACTCAGCGAACTGGTCGAGGAGGATCCCGACCAGTTCGCCTACGGCTCCTACCCCGCCCTGGGCGGGCTTCTCGCGTGGGGTGTCAACGCCTTCGGACAGAACCTCTACTGGGCCACCGAAGGGAAACCGGACGACTGGAAGATCGTCACCGGAGACCTGGTCGACTACCACTTCCTCTACGACGGAAACTTCAGCTCGTTCCTGCTCGGCACCCTCGAAGGAACGATCCGAAACCCGATCCTCGGACACTACGACGATCGCTTGAAGAAGATCAGATTCAGGCGATAGGCCACAACGTCACGGGCCGCCACCTAACAGGAGCAACGGATTCGGGAGGGGTTGCGAGAATCCTCGACTCGAGAGTCTCTTCCACGCTCCGCATGGTGACCGCCTGCCGCTGGCTCTCGCATTCTTCGAGTGTCGCGAGGAGTTTGGCGGCGGGTCGGGTGCCGCGTTACGAACGTCTGTTTCGCAGCATCTGCTCTCCTGCGTCCACATAGGACTCGAAGAAGTCCGCGACCTCCGTGAGCCGGGACTGGGCGCGTTCGTCCTCCGCACTCGCCGTTCCGGTCCGGAGCACCCGGACGAAGGCCCGTGTCCGTTCGTGACTGGCCGCGAGGAGCTGCTCGAACCCGCCCACCACCTCGACGAGCAGCCGGCGACTGCCCGGCTGCGGGATGGTCCTGGCAAGCCCCCAGGAAACCAGCTCGCGGACGGCCACGCTCACCGCTCCCTTGCTGAGGCCGAGTGCCCCGCCGAGTTCGTCCAGCGACGCGGGACCCGCGTTGAGCAGGAGCCGCCCGTAGACCCGGCCCGTCGCACGGGGCAGGTTCCACGACGCGAGGAAGTCGCCCATCGCCGTGGCGAACGCGGCCCGGTCGTCGGCCACGGTCACGCCGAGCGCTCCTCGATCGCCGCGTCCCAGCCGTCGATGATGTCCCGGATCACCGTGCTCACCGCGTCCGCCGCGTCGAGGGTGACCACGTGTCCGGCATCGGGAACGACGTGCTCGGTCACACCTTCGGCCCGCGCCCAGCGAGGCATCGCGACCGCGATGTTGCCGGTGCGGTCGCGGTCGCCGCGGATGAGGCCCAGTGGCACGGGAGTGCGGTAGCCCGGTTCCGGGGCGACGAACGACACGGTGGCCCGCCAGACGTCGAGGAAGACCTGTTTGGGCATGTTCGCGAACGTCGCCTCGGACTCGGCGATCCCTTCCGGGGTCACGGCCGAGGCCCTGGCCATGAGACCCGGGAGCCGCGAGGCGGGGATGAGGGCGAGCGCCGGAGCGGCGAGTTTCAGCGAGAACCGCTCGACCGCCGTGAGCGGACCGGTGTTCCACGCCGAGTCCACGACGACGAGACCGGACACGCGCGCGGGAAAGCGACGGACGAGTGCCTGCGCGAGGTTCCCGCCGAGCGAGTGCCCGACAAGGACCGGGCGGTCGAGACCGAGGTGGTCGAGCAGAGCGCTCAGATCGTCGAGCGCGCTCTCCGCGGTGAACCGGGCACCCGGTGCGAGGCTCGACTCGCCGTGTCCCCGCTGATCCCAGCTGACCACCCGGTGACCAGCCTCGTTCAGGGCCAGTGCCTGCGCGTCGAACATCCGGTGGTCCATCCCGGCGCCGTGCGTGAAGACGACAGGACGCCCGTCCCCCGCCAGGTCTCCGTACCGCAGCACCCCACCGTCGCGAGTCAGCACCCCATCCAAATTCACCATATTCTAAATATAGCCTACATTGACCGCGGCACCCCGGCGGCGACGTCGAACTGATGATCTGCCGGCCGAACACGCCATGCGACAAGTACTAGACGTCCCAAGTGAAAGTCCCGTACTGGGTACACCACAAATACGTGCCACTCGACAACGCGGACTTCACCGTCAGCAAGGAACCAGGCACACGACTCCGACATGAGCCACGCGTACGGCCTGCCGTCCTGATCCATCCACCTTCGACAATGTCCAAGCCCGGCAAGCAACCTATCCGGCCGTGGCTGCGTGAATCTCATAGGTCGGGGAAGAATGGGGAGATTCATGAGCATTCGGACAACGCTGCGAGCAGGTGTCCTGGTCGCAGCCGCGGTCATGACCACAGCGCTGGGGGTGGCGTCGGCGGAGGCAGTACCGGGCTGGCAGGCGACGCTGCTGCCGTTGCCCGCCGGACACCCGGGGGCAACGGGTTTCGTGTTCGGCACCGACGGGAAGGGTGGCTACGCGGGCGAACTCGCCATCGACGATCACACCCAGGTGGTCACCTGGCGAGAAGGGAAGGTGTCGGTACGCGGCGTCCCGTCCGGCTACCAGGACGCGCACGTCATCGACCAGAACAGCGCCGGGACCGTGCTCCTGGAGGCCAATGGAGCCGGCGGGACGCGCACCTTCGTGCTGGACGAACGAGGTTTTCACGAGGTCCCGGTGCCCGCCGGGTACACACGAACGTGGGCCGTGGCACTCAACGATCGCGGCGACATCCTCGGCACTGCTTCGACGGAGAAGCCGGACGCCCACGTGACCGTGGTGTGGCCGTCGCCAGGCGTCGGTCCAATCGTGATCCCGACCGACGAAGACGCCCGGCCTGCGGATCTTGATACCGACGGAACCGTGCTGTTCAACTCGTCCGGACGGCCCTACACCTGGCGGAACGGGACAGTGGAGAAACTGGCCATCCCGGCCGGGTACACCGTCGCTCTGGCTCGCGCGATCAAGAACGGGACCGTCGTCGGCAGCGCCGACGCGGAGGGAGTCAACGGTTCGACGGGCTTTCGCTGGACATCCGCCATCTCTCCTGAACGCCTGACCGATTCCAGTGCCGGGCTGCGGGTCAACGGATCGGGGCTGATCGCCGGTGCGCTGACCTCCGAGCCAGGAGTGTCCTACGGTCACCCCGCGGTTTGGCAGGCACCCGGCTCGGTGGCCAAGCTCCCGCTGCCCGACGGTTTCGCCGTGGGAAGGGCCTACGCGATCGGTGACGACGGCGCGATCGCCGGGATCGCGGCGAACGGGCCGCTCGACGAAGGCGGCGCGCCGGTCGTGTGGCACCGGACCGAGATCGGCCACGGCTGACCTGAGCGCGGAACGCCGCCGTGGGGCGGCATGGGAACCCCGCGGCGGTTTCGGCCAACGAGACCGAACCGCCCCAGGCGACGCCCGCCTCCCGGTACCGAGCAGGGTTTCGCAGCAACCAGACCGGCCACCAGCAGGTCGAGCCCGAACCTGAAAACGAAAGGACGAACGCGGCCCAGCGGAGCGGATAGCCGAGGCAGTTGCCGGCGAACACCTTGGTAAGTCTGTTGGCGAACGGGAGCAGGGGCCCGCGGGCTATCGCGATCCAGATCAGCACCGTGTGGCCGATGAGTGCGCCCGGCGGATGTCTGGGTCGACGGGGAACTTGGCTTGCGTCAACGAATGTGGTTACCAAGACCGACGGTGATCCTTCTCCTGATTACCTGAATGACCCGCACCCTTTTGAGATACCCGGAGAATGATTGCTCTCCGCACCCCGGCTCGACTTCAAGTCGAGGTCAGCATCGCCCCATCGCGGTCACGTGTCGCTTGCGGGCCCGGGATCTGGAGTGACCCCGGTGGCGGTGCTCGTGACCCGCCAGAGCTCGTTCGCGAGCCCCCGATCCTTGGCAGCCGCCGAGCGGCGTGCCGGACCGGCCGGACCGCGGATCTCGAACGGTCCGGCCGGGCCCAGGTAGTCACCGCTTTCGACCGGTCCCGTGGCGGCCATGAGCTGGGGTGCGATACCGGCGGTGACCGGCTGTGAGAGGTAGCGGTCCGGCAGCACGAGAAGGCGGGACCTCCACGTGCTCCCGCGGGCGAGCGCGTTGGTCAGCAGCTGTGACGTCGTCAGCCCCGGGTGAGCGGCGATCGACAGCACCGGGTCCCCGGCGGCGCGCGACCGTCGATCGAGCTCCGCGGCGAACAGGAGGTTCGCGAGCTTGGAGGCTCCGTAGGCGCGGGTCGGCGAATAGCGCCTGCGCTCCCAATGCAGGTCGGCGAGGCCGAGTCCGCCGGTGCGGTGGCCGAGGCTGGACGTCGTCACGACCCGCGCGGGGCGCCCGCGGTCTCCGGCTGCC
The DNA here is from genome assembly GCF_046549075.1 of Amycolatopsis sp. lyj-84. NCBI lineage: Bacteria > Bacillati > Actinomycetota > Actinomycetes > Pseudonocardiales > Pseudonocardiaceae > Amycolatopsis > Amycolatopsis sp. lyj-84. The sequence goes on along the minus strand of NZ_JAJPWO010000006.1, from coordinate 91,989 downwards.
CGCAGCGCGGGCATCAGCAACCAGGTCAGCGCGGCCGGGCCGAGGTGGTTGGTGCCGATCTGCAGCTCGAACCCGTCCCGGGTCCGGCTGTGCGGCCCCAGCGACACCGCGGCGTTGTTGATCAGCACGTCGATCCGGTCCCCGGTGCGTTCCCGGATCTCCGCGGCGGCGGCCCGTACCGAGGAGAGGTCTGCCAGGTCGAGCAGAACGGGTTCGGCCGACCCGGCGCCGTCGATCCCGGCTCGCACCTGGTCGACGGCCGCCGCTCCACGTTCGGCGTCGCGAACGGTCATCAGGATCCGGGCACCGGCCGCCGCCAGCGCACCGGAGAGAGCGAGACCGAGGCCGGAGGTCGTCCCGGTGACGACGACGGTGCGACCCGTCAGGTCGGGCAACTCATATGACACTGTCATATGGATAGCCTGCCCAGTTCGGATGACACTGTCAACTAGAATGGGCGGTGTGACACGCACCGAGACCGCCGAGGCCACGCGGCAAGCTCTTGTCCGCGCCGCTTCCGAGCTGCTCGACCAGGGCGGCCCTGACGCTGTGACCCTGCGCGCGGTCGGAGCCCGGGCCGGAGTCTCACGAGGTGCTCCCTACGGGCACTTCGAGAACAAGGAACATCTGCTTGCCCAGCTCGCCATCAACGCGTGGAGTTCCCTGGCGGACGACGTCGAGCACCTTCGCGCGAACCTCGAGTCCACTTCGGACATACTGCTGGAGCGAGCCATTCTGGCGCTGATCGACGTCGCTCGCCGTCTGCCGCACCGGTACGCGCTGATGTTCAGCGCTCCGGCCGATACGCCTGCCGCGCTGGAGGCCGCGGGCCGGCTCGAAGGCGTATTCCTGGCGCTGGTCGCGGATGTGGTCGGTGAGTCCGACGCTCCTCGGTACGGCGCGCTGCTGATGTCGAGTGCGCACGGCATCGCGGGAATGGAACTCAGCGGTCATCTGGCGAAAGACAAGTGGCAGGTCAGCGTGGAGCAACTCGTGCACATGCTGATCGACGCGATCCGACACGGATGACGGCGTCAGCCGTCTGCGAGATCCTGACCGAGGAGTTGTCCCGCGCGCTCGATGCAGCGCATCCGGGCGGGTGAGAAGTCGTACGGCATCTTCGTGAACGCTTCGAGGGCGCTCATCTGCGTGTCGTTTCCCTCGTCCGGGTCTTCGTAGCTCTCGAAGAGCTTCTCTTCGTCCGCGTCCAGCCCGGCGGCCTCGATGGCCTGCCACACGGCCTTGTTATGGGTGTATCGCTGGACGGCAAGGTCTTCGACGCGCGGATCGTCCGGCTCGACACCGTCGTCGAGGGCGGCCTCGGCCAAGTCGAGACGGTCTTCCTCAGCCCGCAGGTCGGGGTGGGTGGCCAGCGCGATGAACAAACCGGCCTGGACTGCGGCGCCCAGCGGACCGAAGATCCGCTCCGTGACCAGCAGGGCCTCCAGGTCGGAGGGGCGCAGCGCGCCAGGGGGCAGGTGACTGAGCCTGTCCGTCACCAGGTCGGAAAGCAGTCCCAGCGGGCTGCCCACGGCCCGCAGGCGCTGAACGGCCGCGCGCTGACGTCGGATGTTGGCCTCCTGGGCGGCCAGGGTTTCATCCAGGAGGTCCAGGTTTTCCTCGATGTCCCGGGTTTCGTCGAACGCGGCCCGCATGTCGTCGAGCTTGATGCCGGCCTCTGCCATCTTGCGGATCCACAGCAGACGGATCATGTCGTCGTAGCCGTAGCGGCGGCGGCCGTCCCCACCGCGCTCAGGCTCACGAAGCAGGCCGATCTGGTGATAGTGGCGGATGGCACGTGGGGTCGTCCCAGCGAAAGCGGCGGCATCACCGATCTTGACGTGCCGGGGAGACGTGAAGGAAAGGTACATCGCAAACGGCGCCTCTCGTGCTGTGGTGCCTCCAAGGACAGCACATGCCGTAGCGGCATGTGCAACACGCCAAGCCGTCAACAACTTGTTGAATTCACCTGATCGCCGGACAAGCGCGCCCGTTTCATGATTGTTTGTGCGCGCACGTGTTCCAAGAGAGAGAACTGGGGATGCACAAGTGAAGAAGAAGATCGCGGCAGCCGCCGCCGTGATGGGCGCACTGGCGTCAACGATCGCGTTCGCGCAGCCTGCCAGCGCGGGCGTCGACCCGAGGTACTACCGCGAGTCCAGCTGGTCGACTGAGGGCGACTGCAAGATCAGCGGCCACTCAGGCAAGCAGGAGGGCCGCTGGTCGGACTACTTCTGCTCGGCGTCGACCTATTCGTGGGACCTCTACGTCAAGCGGTAGTCCGTGACGGCGTGGGGACCTGGCGAACCATGAGCGTCCCCACGCCTGCCGGAACCCTGGCAGTTCCCGCGTCTCAGGGCTAGGTTTCCCGAATGGACAGATCCTGGGGGATTCTCGCCGCGCTCAGTCTGCTGCTCGCGGCCTCGGCCTGCGGCGGTCCGGACGAAAGTCCCACGCCGCCACCTGCGTCGTCGACGAGCAAACCGCCGCCGAGCAAACCGGCCACCAGCAGCACGCAGCCCACCTTCACGCCGGCGGTTTCCCCTCCGAAGGTGACCGCCGCCTGCCCGTTCCTCGGGGCCGGAGAACTCGCTCAGATCATCGGCACCTCGGGCATCGTCGCCAAGGAAGAACCACCCGGAAAGACCGACACGGCACCGAAGTACACCTGTGCCTACGGAACCGGCGATCCGCCGCGCGAATCGGCGCCACGGCTCTACTTCTTCGCTTTCACCAAAGCCGACCCGAACACTCCGGTCTCCAGCACGGCCAAGAACTGCACAGGCCCGAGCACATCGCTTCCCGGAGTCGGAGACGCCGCGATGTACTGCGAACTGGACGACTACTGGACCACGCTCGCCATCGCCAAGCGCGTCCACGGAGAGACGAGGATGGTGGACCTCCATCTCCCCCATCATCGCGACGACGTCTACACCCAGGTGGCGAAACTACTGGGTGAGCGACTGTGATCCGCGAGGCATCCTTCTCCACATCGAGAGGAGAAGGCTCGCCTCAGAGCCAGTCTGCCTCGATTCCGCGGGCACGCAACGTCTCCAGCGCCTCCTCGTTGCCCGTGTAGAGCAGCGTCATCGACTTCAGGTGGGGAAAGTGCCGCAGGTCGGCGAACTCGTCGACGTCGAACAGCCCGTCCTCGCCGTCCCAGTTCGGCGCGATCTCCAGGTAGATCTCGTTGCCGCCGTCCATCTCGATCTCGGTGATCTTCTCCGCGAGCTCGACAGGGACCTCGAGCGCCTCGAAGTACGCCAGAGCCTCAGGTACCGCCTCGACGCTCCCGTCGTCATAGGTGAAACCTTGTGCGGCGGCGTACTCCCGCAGGTTGAACCTCGGCAGGAGGTCTTGGTTGTACATCAGCTCTTGACGACGGCGAGCTTGAAGTTGGTGTCGGCGAACGGGATCTGCTGGCTCATGCCCCGAACCCTATACGGCGTAACGCGGCCTGGTTTTGTCACGCCCGTCATCCCGCCTCTCCGGCACCTGCTCACCTGCGTCAAGGTCGCCGGACCACTTTTTCCTCACAGGTAAGGAAAAACGGCCCCAGCCCCTACAATCGCGACCATGTCTGAAGCGGAGCGATCGGCGAGGCGAGTGGCTGATTCCGACCGCGAAAGGGTGGCTCAGCTGCTGTACGAGGCCATGGGGGCGGGCCGGATCACCACCGCCGAACTGGAGGCGAGACTCGACGCCGTCTACTCGGCGAAGACCTTCGCGGACTTCGAGCCGGTCGTCGCGGATCTCTCTCCGGTGAGCACCGACGCCGAGGACGCACGCGGTGGGCGGTCCTCCATCGCCGTCATGTCGGGCACTCGACGACGGTTCGACGGGCCGCTGCCGTCGAAACACGTCAGCCGCGCCTTCTGGGGCAGCGTGCGCCTCGATCTGCGGCACGCCGAGATCACCGCCGATCCCTGCACGATCAGGGCCGTCGCGATCATGGGCGGCGTCACGATCGTGGTCCCGGAGGACTTCGTCGTCGACGTCCGGGGAATCGGGCTCATGGGCGGCTTCGGGACCGGCCGCAGCCGGACGCGGCAACGGCCGGCGATCGGTGCGCCGGTGCTGCGCGTCACCGGTTTCGCCTGGTGGGGCTCGGTGAAGGTGATCCGGAAGGCCCGCGAGTCGCGACGCAAGACGATCGGGGGAGTTTCGCGAACGTAGTCGCGCCGGGCGGGTGCGTCCTGCTCCCCGAGCCGGCCGGACGGAATTCGGGATCGATTCAGTGGATCTCTGCTAGTCTCCCGGATGTCTCGCGGCTCACTGGGGTGCCGCGCACCGCAGCCGATACGCCGTGGCCGTCTCGGGCCCGGTGTTCCGGCGCGACTCATCGAGGAGCGAACATGACCGTCATCACCCGGGTCCACGGCCGCCAGATCCTCGACAGCCGGGGCAACCCGACCGTCGAGGTCGACGTCGAACTGGCGGACGGCTCACTCGGCCGGGCCGCCGTACCGTCGGGCGCCTCCACCGGGACCAAGGAAGCGGTCGAACTCCGTGACGGGGACAAGACCCGCTTCCACGGCAAGGGTGTGCGCAAGGCCGTCGACGCCGTCAACTCCGAGATCGCCGAAGCGATCGTCGGACGCGACGCGGAGGCGCAGGCCGACGTCGACCGCGCGCTGATCGCACTGGACGGCACCGCGAACAAGGCCCGGCTCGGTGCCAACGCCACCCTCGGCGTCTCGCTCGCCGTGGCCAAAGCCGCCGCGGCCGCCAGGAACCTCCCGCTGTACCGCTACGTCGGTGGCGTGTCCGCGCATCTGCTGCCGATGCCGATGATGAACATCATCAACGGCGGCGCCCACGCGGACAACCCGATCGACTTCCAGGAGTTCATGATCGGCCCGCTCGGCGCCGAGACCTTCACCGACGCCGTCCGGATGGGCTCGGAGGTGTTCCATACCCTGCGCGCCTCGCTCCACGAAGCCGGGCACAGCACCAATGTCGGAGACGAAGGCGGCTTCGCGCCGAACCTCAACTCCGCCGACGAGGCGCTCGAGTTCGTACTGCGTGCGATCGAGAAGTCCGGTTACACCCCCGGAGAAGACATCGCCCTGCTGCTCGACCCGGCCGCGTCCGAGTTCTACACCGGCGACGTCTACGACTACACCGGAGAAGGCCGCAAGCGCAGCGTCGAGGAGCACGTGGCCTACCTCGCCGACCTGACCTCGCGCTACCCCATCGTGTCCATTGAGGACGGTATCGCCCAGGACGACTTCACCGGCTGGGAGCAGCTCACCGGCGCCATCGGCGACCGCGTCCAGCTCGTCGGCGACGATGTGTTCTGTACCAACGTGAAACTGCTCGAGGACGGTATCGAGCGCGGCATCGCGAACTCGATCCTGGTCAAGGTCAACCAGATCGGAACGCTCACCGAAACCCTCACCACGGTCGAGACCGCGCACAAGGCGGGTTACTCCGTGGTGATGTCGCACCGCTCCGGCGAAACCGAGGACACCACCATCGCCGATCTCGCCGTCGCCACCAACTGCGGCCAGATCAAAACCGGCTCGCTGTCGCGCTCCGACCGCACGGCCAAGTACAACCAGCTCCTCCGCATCGAAGAGGAACTCGGCACCGAAGCCCGCTACGCCGGGGCAACCACCATCAGCGGCCGCCGCCGGTCATGAGGCGGGCTTGTCCCCCAGTTGCTCGAGGCGGGCCATCTCCACGTCCAGGGAGGTTTGCGCGCGGCTCAAGGCCTCCGAGCTGTAGTGGCCGCTCGACCGCGCGTGCTGGAGGCGCTCGGACTGCTCGGTGAGGACACGCAACCGCAGCCGCAGATACTGGAACACGCTTTCGGCCTGATCCGGTTCCGGGCGGCCCGCCCGCGCTCCGGACGGGACGCGCACATCCGACCGCACCCGGTCCAGGACCCGCTCGCCGAACGGCCCGTTGCCCGGATCTTCCAGCGCCGGGTCGTCCAAAAAAGACTTGGCCGCCTCGGTCAGCTCGGTCATGAGACCGACGTACTCCCGGCGCAACCGGTCCGGATCCTCTTCGGGTACGCGTGCCGCGCGGATGACCGCCGGGAGCGTCAAGCCCTGGACGAGCAGTGTGGTGGTCGCCACCACGTAGGCGATCAGGACCAGCAGCGCGCGATCCGGCGTGTCCTGCGGAAGGGTCTGCGCCGCGGCCAGGGTGATCGCCCCGCGCATCCCCGCCCAGCCGAGCACCACGCCGCCGCGCCAGCCCAGAGTTTCGGTGAGCCGGAACTCGACGTCCGCGGCGGCACGATCGAGCCGTTTCCGGAGGTTCTCCACCCGCCGTGGTGATGCTTTGTCCAGGCGCTCGGTGACGGCGGGATGGGACTCGTCGCCCCGAAGAACCGCCTGGGTCGTTTCCAAGCGTGGCTTGAATCGCGCCGCTCTTCGTTGTTCGCGGTAAAGACCCGCGACGAGCGGTCCGACGAAAACGATGCGCGCGACGATGACGAGCACCGAGGCGGCCAGGCCGATGAGGAGCGCGCGCCAAGCGCTCGAACCGTCTTCGTGCACCTCGTCGACGAGGGTCTTGACGCTGAGTCCCATCAGCAGGAACATCCCGCTCTCCAGCAGGAAGGCCACGGTGCGCCAGTTGACGGTCTCGGCGAGACGATCCGTCGCGCGCAGGTGCCGCGGGGCGAGGTGACCGGTCACCAGCCCGGCGACGACGACGGCGAGGATTCCCGAAGCACCCGCCTCTTCGGCGGGCAGGAAGGCGATGAACGGGACCACGAAGGAGATGGCGGTGTTGAGCACCGCGTTGCCCAGCAACGCGCGCACCCGGACGTTGACGACTCCGACCAGGAGCCCGATCCCGACCGCCACGGCGACCGCGTAGAAGAACTCCCCCACGATGCCCCAGACGGACACCGACCCGGCGACCGCCGCGACGGCGGACCGCAGCAGCACGAGCGCGGAGGCGTCGTTGACGAGCCCTTCGCCTTCGAGGACGGTCAGCAGCCGGGGCGGCAAGCCGAGCCGCCGTCCCACCGAAGTCGCCGCGACGGCGTCGGTGGGGCTGATGACCGCGCCGAGCGCGAACGCGGCGGGCCAGCCGATGTCCGGGATCAGCCAGTGGAACAGCCAGCCCGCGCCCAGCGTCGACCCCACCACGAGCAGGACCGCGAGGCCGGTGATCGGCCGGATGTTCCGCCGGAAGTCGACCATCGGCATGTTCACCGCCGCCGAATACAGCAGCGGGGGCAGCACCCCCGCGAGGATCAGCTCGGGCTCCACCTCCGGATGCGGGACGCCCGGCAGGAAGCTCAGGCCGATGCCGACCAGCACGAGACTCAGCGGCGCGGCCAGGTTGAGCCGCTCGGAGAACGCGGCCACGGCCACGATGCTGATGACACCGAGCACGATGACGAGGGTCAGGTCCACAGGCTGTACATGTCCTCTCGCGGCTCTGAGGCGTCATTGGAGTGGAGCGTGTCCATTGGTGACACGACATCGCCGGGCCCGCAAGTCGGGGAACAGCCACCCCTCCGGGGTCAACCTGAGGTTGACGAAACCGGTCTAGTCAACCTAGGGTTGACGACATGACACAGGCAAACCCTCCGGTCAGGCTCGACGACCTGATCACGGCGATCACCAAGAACCACACCGACGCCCTCGACCAACTTGCCGGAGCGATGCTGATGGCCGATCACATCGGCGAGGTCGCCGACCATCTCATCGGCCACTTCGTCGACCAGGCCCGTCGTTCGGGCGCGTCCTGGACCGACATCGGCCGCAGCATGGGTGTCACCAAACAGGCCGCGCAGAAACGGTTCGTCGGCAAACCCGATGCCAACCCGTCGCACAGTTTCGAGAAGTTCTCCCAGCCCGCCCGCGCCGCGGTCATCTCCAGCATGCAAGAGGCCAAGCTGGCGGGCAACGCCGAGATCATCCCCGCGCATCTCGTCCTCAGCCTGCTCGGCACCGAGGGCACCGCGGCCGATGCCTTGCGGGCGCAGGGTGTCGATCTCGACCGCGCACGGGAAACGGTGGTCGCGACCCTGCCGCCACGCACCGACGCCGATCCGGTGATGATTCCGTACGACGCCCGTGCGAAGAAAGCGCTCGAGCTGACCTTCCGGACGGCCTTGCGGCTCGACGACGACGGCGTCGGCACCGGCCATATCCTGTTGGCGTTGCTGGAAGAGGAGAACGGCACCGGGTTGCTGTCCTCACTGGGCGTCGACGCGGCGGCCGCCGAGAGGTTCGTCGCGGACGCCGCCGACGAGCCGCCGTCGAACCCCGGCGGAACCGCCTGACCTGGCTATCCGCCCGCGCCGCGACGAAACGCCGCGCGGTAATCCCTCGGACGGCGTCCCGTGTGCTTGGCGAACAGGGCGGCGAAGGTTCCGGGGTCCCGGTACCCGATCGCGGTACAGATTCCGGAGACGGTGCGGTCCGTCGTTTCGAGAAGATGGCGGGCGCGCCGGACGCGTGAGGAATGCAGGTATTCGAGCGGGCTCTGGCCCGCCTCCTCCGCGAAACGCCGCAGCAACGTCCTCGTGCTGACCTTGAACGTGTCCGCCAAGGCCGCCAGGTCGTAACGGGCGGCCAGGTTCTGGTCGAGCCGTCGCATGACCTGGCGGGAGAACTCGTTGCCGCGCTGCGGAAGGAGCCGCGCGTCGACGTAGGGGGTCTGGGACGATCGCGCGTCGTCGACCAGCGCCACCCGCGCTGTCGTCCGCGCCACCTCGGCGCCGCTGTGTTCGCGGATCAGTTCGAGCGCGAAGTCGTACATGGCGCTGAAGGCCGCCGTCGTCGTGACTCCCTTGTCGGTGACGACCAGGTGCTCGGGCCGGACATCGGCCTCAGGGCGGCGTCGAGCCAGTTCGTCCGCGAAGAGCCAGGACGTGGTGGCGCGGCGCCGGTCGAGAAGCCCTGCTTCGCCGAGCAGGAACGCGCCGACACAGATCGAGACGACGACGTTGCCCGCTTCGGCGTGGGACCGGATCGCCGCGACTTCCTTGGAGAGGCCCGCGATCTTCGCGTCGAGGTCCTGACCGGGTATGAACTCGAATCCCGGCACGACCAGGACGTCCACCTCACGCAGCGGCGAGACGGTCAACGCCACACCGCCGGATGCGACGACTCGGCGGCGCGGCGAGACGACAGACACCTCGTATCCGGCGTTGTCCGGTCCTGCGACGTGCGTGGCCATCGTGAGGAGATCGGGGACGCCGAACACCTCGGACGCGAAGCAACCCGGATAGGCCAGGACACCGACTCGCAGCATATGGCGAGATTACCCCTGAATCTGGCGATCCGGCCTATCGCCGCCGATGGGCGCGATGGTCCAGGCTGCGGGTGTGGACGGAAACCTCGACGATGCGATCACCGATTTCTCTCGCTGTCTCCGGGAGGTGGACGGCGTGACGAAGACGGTATACGTCGGGGGTTCCGGGCCCGCCGTGGTGCTGATGCCCGAGATGCCGGGCATCAGCCCCGACGTTCTCCGGTTCGCGCGCTGGGTGCGGGACGCGGGGTTCACCGTCCACCTGCCGTCCCTCTTCGGAACGGACGGGGCCTACCCGACGGCCGAGGAGGGCCAGCAGGTGGTCCGCCGCGCGTGTGTCAGCGCGGAGTTCAGGGCGTTCGCCGGCGGCGGCACCAGCCCCGTCACGTCTTGGCTGCGCGGGCTCGCACGGCTGGCCCACGCCGAGTGCGGCGGTCCCGGAGTAGGAGCGATCGGGCTGTGCTTCACCGGGAACTTCGCCCTCACGATGGCGCTCGAACCCGCCGTCGTCGCGTCCGTGGTCAACCATCCGTCACTGCCGTTGGACGACCCGGGCGGGCTCGAACTCAGCGACGAAGACGCGCTCGCGATCCGAGACCGCGTCTCGCGTGATGGCCTGAAAGTCCTCGCCTACCGCTTCGACGGTGATCGCTGGTGCACCGGCCAGCGCTTCGCCGCCTACCAAGCCCTCCTCGGCGACGCCTTCGACGGCCGCGTCCTGCCGGACGGCGCCGCCAACACCGACCCTCCCCCGTTCTTCCGTGACGTGGTCGGCACGCCGCACAGCGTCGTCACCGCTCACCTCGTCGACTCCGACGGGCAACCCACGCTGCGGGCCAGAGACGAGATCCTCGCCTACCTCACCGAGCGGCTCCGTCCTGCCCGGTGAGCCGGGCGGCGTGTCATCGGGATTTCATCCGCCCTTCCTAGCGTGGTCCACACATGGCGGGCAGGACGACGACGGAGGCCTCAGCAACCAATGAACGACAGTGCCGAGCGGACGGCGGGCAGAAGCTCCCTCCGTCACCGGATCCTGGTCACCCTGCTGGCGATCGTGGTGTTCCGGCTCGGGCAGGACCTGCCCGCTCCCCACGTGGACACCCGCGCGCTCGAAGCAATCCCGAAGACCGACAACCCCTGGTACTGGCTACTCGACCTCTTCACCGGTGGCGGGCTGTCCACCCTGCCGGTGTTCGTGTTCGGCGTCCTTCCCTGCCTGGCCGCGGCTCCGGTTCTGCGCACGCTGATCACCCTGGTCCCGCGGCTGGCCGCGCTCCGGGCCGAAGGGCGAGCCGGCGCGCGCCTGCTGACTCGGTACCGGCGGCGGCTCACCGTCGTGCTCGGCCTCCTCGGTGCCGTCGGCGTGGTCGTGTTCCGAGACCGGGAGGTTTTCGACGACCACGGCGCCGTCTCCATCGTCGTCACGGTGGCGTGCATGACGGCGGGTACCGCGCTGGTCCTGCGGCTGACCGAGGTGATCACCGACCACGGCTTCGGTAATGGCGTCCGGATTCTGCTCCTGGCACAGGTCCTGGCGGTGCTGCCGGCGGAGTCCCTGCGCCTCTACGAAGCGAAGGGCTGGGTCGCCATCGCGGTCATGGCCGTCGTGGCGTCGTCGGTCATGGTGGGCACGATCGTCGTCGCGCAGGCACAACGCCGTATCCCGATACAGCACGCGAAGCGGATGATCGGCGTGCGGACCTACGGCGGAAACCCGACCTACATCCCTTTGCGGATCGCCCAGGCGAACAGCCCCGCCGTCCTCGCCGCCGTGCTGCTGTCCCTGCCGGTACTGGCGTCGGGCCTCTGGCCCACCGTGACCTGGCTCGAATGGACCGGATCCCGGCTACGCGACGAAGGAACTCCTTGGCGGATCGTGGTTTACGTCGTCCTCGCCGGCCTCTTCGCGTTCGTCAGGGCGGCGGGAACACTGGACGTCGAGCAGGTGTCCCGAGACCTGGTGCGCACGGGTGGTTTCGTCCCCGGGATCCGGCCGGGCAGCTGGACGGCCGACTACATCGGCTACGTGTACCACCGGATCAGCTTCTTCGGCGCGGTCTACGCCGGAGTGATCGCGCTGATCCCGGTCGCCGGACTCGCTTTGCTGGACGCGAGCCCGCGACTCCCCTTCGGCGGCGTGACCCTCCAGGTGGTTCTCGTGTTCCTCGTCAGTGTCACGCTGGACACTTCGCGGCAGATCAACGAACTGCGCCTGCAGAAGAGCTATGGACAATTCCTTCGTTGAGGAGCCTTCAGTGACACGTCTGTTCTTCTCCGCCGGATCGGGATACAGCCACATCGCCCCCTTGCTGCCGCTGGCCTCGGCGGCGCGGGACCGGGGGCACGACGTCATGTTCGCGACCGGGCCGAACGCGGTCGAGCACACGCGAGCGAGCGGCTTGCCGACCATCGGGGTGGGCGGACCGGTCGACGAGGCGGCCGCCCGTCAGGCCTGGGGAAAGTACTCACCCTCCGAGCTGGCGGTGATGTCGCCGGGCGAGAAGCTGGCCTACGTGGTCACCGTGATGGCCGAGACGGGAGCCGGGCCGAGGGTGGACGAGATGCTGGCCGCGGTCCGCGAGCATCGGCCCGATCTGGTGATCGCGGGTGCCGCCGAATTCGCCGCGCCCGCCGCCGCCGCGATCGCCGGTTTGCCGTACGTGGTGCACGGGATCGGTCCGCCGAAACCGGCCGGGATCATGGCGGGCGGCTGGCGAGCGCTCGACCCGATCGTGCGGCGCTTCGGCCTCGACCGGTTCCCCGATCACGACACCGTCCCGTACCTGGACATCTGGCCGGAAGCGTTGCGGCCGGGAGGAGTCGTCTGGGATCACCCCGTCCGTCTCCCGGTGCGCCCGGAAGGAGTTCTGCCCGCGGCCGGAAACCGCCCTGCCGTCCTCGACGGGCTACCCCACGCGCGGACCGTCTACGTCACGGCGGGGACCTCTCACAACACCCGGCCCGGGGTGCTGGAGACCATGATCTCGGCGCTGCACGGTGAAGGTGTCAACGTCGTCGCGACCATCGGCCGCGACGGCGACCGGGAACGGTTCGGCGCACAGCCTGACTCCGTACGTATCGAGAACTTCCTTCCTCAGCAACGAATACTGCCCTATGTCGACGCGGTCGTCTGTCACGCGGGCGCGGGCACCGTACTGGGCGCGCTCGCGCACGGTGTGCCGCTGGTGGTCTCGCCGCTGGCCACCGATCAGTTCGACATGGCCGCCCAGGTCGTCGAGGCTCGCGCCGGGGTGCTCGCCGATGACGGGATCCGTGACGCGGTCCGCACTGTGCTCGCCGACCCCGCGTACCGCGATTCCGCCGCGTCCCTCGCCGAGCGGATCGCCGCGATGCCGGAACCCGCCACCATCCTGGACCACCTGACGAAGTACGCCGCTAACGTTTGACACGGGCACGGATGGCCAAGACCGCGAGAGCCACCAGCAGAGGACCGAGCGCACGGCCCGCCATGACCGTCCAGAATCCCAGAGGTGTGAATTTCTGGTCGGTTTCGCGGAAGACCACCGAGCCCAAGGCGATCCGGATTGCCTTGTCCATCCGGTCGGGCGTCCATCTCTTGTCGGGCGCGGGCAGTTTCGACTCGACGGGCTGGACTCGGTAAACAGTCGTCGAGGGCTGTCCGGACGCGGCAGAGAACGGGCCGACGATCTCCTGCGTCCCGGTCCCGTTCGTCAGGCCGAACTGGGTGAGCAGGGCGAAGATCACGGCGACCAGCACGACCAACGCGGAGAGGGCACGTCCCGCGCGCTGACCATAGCCGGAGATCATCCAGTAGAGGGTGAGCAAGACACGTTCCCGGCGAGAGGTCGTTCCGGAGTGGCGACGTGCTTCCATTTCGCCGAAGTAGAAGTCGCCCGCACCTGGTTCGTTCTTGGCGTCTTCGAACGCTTTCCGCAGTGACCGGTACAGCACGGCGAGCCGTTCCGGACTGAGCGGAGGGAAAGTGACGGGACTCCCGAGGTTGGGCAGGTTCCTGGACCAGCCGTGGTGTTTGCGCCGCTCGGCCCGCCACGGATGCTCCTCGGCCAGAACCCGCCTCCGGCACCAATGCCACACGGGCGGCCACGCCCAGCCGAGCCGCCAACCGGCGGGAGGCCGGTTGAACGGGCCCCTGCCCTCCAGCTTGAGCTTGTCCAGCTGGTGAGCTCCGGCGAACCGGCACCACCGCAGGTCCACATCCGCGAGGGTCACTTGCGACACATCGGTTTCTTGCACGCTCAGCACGCTGGGTAGCCACGGTTCGAGGACCTCGACCGAGCCGGAGGCGTGGTTGCCCGGCCACTGCACGATCATTTCGGGATCAGCCTCGACGACCAGGCTCGAGACCCTTCGCGTGAACGGTACGGGGGAACCGCTGAGTGACGACGGCGCCCCGAAGAACGCTCGCCGAAGGGTCACCTGGGCACGACGTACTCGTAGCTCGGTGCCCGCTTCGAAGCGCGCATCGGATGCTGTAAGCGATCCAGCCTCCGCCTCGACCACGACACGACGGGCGAAGGAGGCACCGTCGATGACGAGAGACGTCGCTACCAGCGGGCCGAACCTCACGGCCTCTTCGAAGAGCGCATTGCTGAAGTACGCGGCTCCGTGGAACGTCGCGCCCTCGAACATCGCGGCCGCACCGAAGCGTGCTTCGTCGAAATCCGCTCCACCACCGAAATGCACCTCTGCAAACCGGGCACTTCGATGAAATCGCACCCCGGTGAAGTCCGCCTCATCGTTGAACCGTGCATCTCCGAACCAGGCGATTCCCCCGAATCTCGCGCTCCCGAAATACGAATTCCCGTTGAACTCGACATCGTTGAATCCACCGTGCCCCTCGAACCTCGTTCTCCCGAACCAAACGCCTCCGTCGAACCGCGCACCGGTGAACCAGGCGTCACCACTGAACCGCGCGCTCCCGAACCGGGCCATGCCATCGAAGCGCGCACCGGCGAACCCACGACCGCTCAGATAGGAGACTTCTTGAGATTTCCTGAACTCAGGATAGGTGAGCGTGCCTGGATGATCCCAACCCAAGCGATCAAAGTGAAAAAAGTCCTTGAAGTGACAATGTCCGAAGTCCGCAGTACCGAAATGCGGTGTCTTGAACTCTTGATTCGCCGGAGTATCGGCAACAGCAATCAGTAACGACATGAGCAGTGACGAGGTGAACGTGGTTCCACGGACGTCCAGATCCGCACCGGGACCGAGATTCCGGAGCGTCTCGCGCAGCCCGCGCTCGTCCAGATGAGCGAGACAATGGTCGAACCCCTCGCACGTTCGGCCTACGCACCCGTCGTTGGCGCACGTCGGCCAGAAAGGCTCGACAAGCGGCGGCTCGTCGGGCGCGGCACCGGTTTCCATCATCGCCTGCCTTTCCGGAAGAACTCGGCTTCACTGACCGAAGCAGACCAACGGCATCAGCAGTTCGCCGCAGGTGGCGTCGGCCAGCGCCCTCGCGGGCACCGTCCCCCGCGCCAGCGCCCGGTGGTAGGACTCCATGACCTGGACGACCGCTCGATCGTCGACCCTGGCCACACTGGAGATCACCGTCCTGCTTCCGCTGTAGAGCAACGCGGCGGTGAACCCGAGGATCTCGTCCCCGGGACGGACCACCGCCTGGCCGATGTCGCAGGCGGACAGGACGACATGGTCCGGCACGGATTCGAGCAGCTGGACGTCATAGGCCATCAGCGGGCCGTCTGCCAGGTCGAGGCGGGAGAAGAGCACGTTCTCCTGTTCATGGTGCCCGTGTGCGGCCAGATGCACCGAGTCGTATTCGGCGAGAGCTTTCGACGTCGCCTCGATCGTGGCGTCGTTGCCTGCCAGCACTTCCGCGCGAGGGTAGACCTCCGCGACGCGATCGGCTTCGTTCGTGGCGTGCTCGAGTCCGGGACCGGCGACCGTCAGCATCGCCGCGTGGTCCGCTGTTTCGCGCGTGGGCACCGTACAGAGGGCGAGCCAGGCGGAAGGCGACGGTGTGACCGTCACCGGACGGCCCCGGAAGGGCTCGAGCAACCCCCACGGCACGATCGAAAGAACTCCGGTGGGCACCACCACCACGTCGGCGTCGCCCAGTCGCGTGAGCAGCGGTACCAGCAGTTCCTCGGCCAGCACACCGACCTGGCGGCGCACGGACGACCGGATGACCCGCTCCAGCGCGGCCGGCAGCCTTCGGCCGCAGACCGCGTTCAGATCACTCTGCAGGCGCATGACCGCTTCGGTCACCACGGCCACGTCACCGAGATCGATCAACGACGCACGGTGGCCGTCGACCACCAAAGCACGGAATCTGTCCTTGTCGGCGAGGAAACCGAGCATCACACTGTCCCTTTTGGACAGTTCGGCGCGGACACCGCCATAGGTCGCCCTGGATACCTGAAGGTCGGCCCCTTCGGTCTCCCATCCCCTAGCCCTGATGCCGCGTTCCAGTTCGGCGCACCGGCGTCGCGCCTCCGCGTCCGAGGCGCCGGCGAGTTCGGTGGTGCGGATCTTGCCCGCGAGCTGGCGCAGTTCGGCGACGGCGTCGACGGTTTCCCCGTCGGGCCGGTGGGGCCGCTGAATCCCGAAAGCCTGGGCACGGGAGCGTTCCAGCCAGCGGAAGACGACCTCCGGCGAACCGTTCGCCCATGCCGCTGCCAGGCCGGTCTTCGCCAGATCGCGGCCGAGTGAGGCGACACCGGTTCGGAGGTCGAGGCTTCCGAACCCGCTTCGATAGGCCTCGAGCGATTTCAGCCCGGCCCGTGCCTGGGCCAAGGTCGTCCGCCGGTCACCGGTCGACCACGCGAGCTCCGCCCGGGCCAGCTTGCGGAGCAACCGGTTCGCCAGCGGACCGTCCGGCAGGGCACGGTCCGCGAGCGCGGCGCGTGCGGCCTCGGGGTCGGCGAGAGCGATGTTGGCCCTGGCGGCCAAGAGCTTCGCCGTCTCGGCGTCGTTCCGGAGCCCGAGGCCCGTGAGCCGGGTGGCGAGTTCCGCCGCGTCGGCCGCCACCCGTTTCATCCGGCCACCGGCCGTGAAGTCGGCCCGCAGCAGGGTGAGCGCGGCGACCGCGGCCCAGGTGTCGTTGCCGCGCCTGCGAAAGCGACGGGTCGCGCGGCCTGCCCATCGCCGGGCGCCTGCCAGGTCTCCGGCCGCCAAGGCGGCTCGTGCCCTGGTGAGCTCCGCTTCGGCATGTTCCTGATCCATCCGGAGCCGGGGGAAACGCGCGAGGGCGAAATCGAGCTCGGCGGCGGCTTCGCTCGGCAGACCCGCGGCGAGCAGCGCCCGCCCCTTGTCCACCGCGAGCGGAGCCAACATGCCCTCGCCATGCTCCGCGTAGACCTCGGCCGCCGCGCTGAAATCGCGGAGCGCGGCGGGGATGTCCCCGGTCAGCACCTTCGCCTGTCCTCGTCCTTGGAGCGCTTTCGCCAACGTCCTGGGAAGTCCGTCGGCAGCCCCGTGGGCCGTCGCGATCTCGGCACAGGCGTCGAGGTCGGCGAGAGCGAGCCGGACCCGGCCCGCGGTCTGGTGCAGCAGCGCGCGATTCAACAACGCCCTGGCCAGCGCCACGGGTTCGCCGGAACGCCTCAACAGCGGAATGGCTTCGTCGAAGCACGTGAGCGCTTCGGCCATCCGTCCGACCAGGATCAGGGCCAGTCCGCGCTGCTGACGGAGCGCACCGTGGTCACCGGGGGCGACGGGCAGCACCTCGGCGGCGTCCAGCAGGTCGAAGCCGTGTTCGCTGTTGCCCAGCACGACCTCGACACCCCCGAGGGTGCTCAGAACTCTCGCGGCGAGCGCCGGCCGAGCCGGAGGACGGTTCAGCAGTTTCACCGCGGCACGGAGCAGCCGGGCTCCGCGTACGGGGTGCCCGCTGTTGGTCGCTTCGATCCCATCGCGGTGCAGCGCGCGCACACGCTCGTCGATGCCCTTCGGCGACAGGTGATCTGGCTCCACGACCGGCCCTAGAGTTCCATGGCCGGCGTGCTGATCGTCCGGCCTCCACCCTGCGGCCGGGCGATCAGCTGAACCATGCCCCGCGCCACCCTGTCGACGGCGAACCGCCCCTCGCGGTCAGAGCTGATCGTGATCGAGCCGGAGGAGGTCCTGACCTCGATCTCCAGCGCGGCCGGTGGCTGGATCCACCCGTCCAGCCGGACCGTGCCGTCGGTGCGGGCGCCGACGCTGACCATGATCGTGAGACTGCTGCACTCGAAGGTGAGCAGGGTGCTGCGCTCGTCCCCCCTGGCGGCGGGCACCCCTCCGCATTCGATCAGCCGGAAGACCTCCAGTTCGACGTTCTTCAGCCGGACCGCGAACTGGATCTGTTCCACGAGGTTCACGGGTACCGGGTCGGTTTCGTTCCACAGCTCGCGAACCTGGCGGAGCAATGTCCGGTCCAGGTCGTCGAGGGATTCTTCGTTGATGCCGGTCATCTCCACTCCTCGCCGTGGGCGGTGGTCAAGATCTGCTTGAGCCGGGTCAGGCAACGGCTTCGTGTGGGTCCGACGCTGCCTCGTTTGATCCCGAGCGCCGAACTGATCTCCTCGTAATCCGGTCGGTGCACGAAGGCGACGATGCGCAGCAGGGTCCGGCACCGTTCGGGCAACTTGTTCACCGCCGCCCACAACCTCCGCCGCTGATCGGCGGCGACCGCCTCGTCGTCCGGACGCGGACCGGGCGCGGGCACCGACTCGAAAAGACCGTCGGCGGGCGGGCGCTCGGCTTGGTAGCGGGTCCGCGCCCGCCAGGTCTCCCGTTTGGTCACCGTGATCAGCCAGCCGGTGAGGCCGGCGGGACTGTGGATCTCGTGGAGGGAGCCGAGAAGATTCAGCCATGACGTCTGGACGACGTCGGACGCGCCGTCCCTGTCGATCCCCTGCGCTCTCGCGACATGCCACAGCAAGGGGGTCAGGGTCTCGATCAGCCCGTTCAGGGCTTCCCTGTCACCACTCTGGGCGGACTTGAGCAGCGTCGCGAGATGGTCGAAGTCGAGGGCGCCCGATGGCGTGTTCATCGGAGCAGGTCCAATGCCGCTTCGGCCCGCTTCCGGGTGGCGCTTCGCGTGCAGTCCGTGAGCGGCGTTCTCTCCGTCTCCGCGACTTCGATCAGCGCGTTGAGCACCGCCGAAGCCGCCTGCGGGGCGGCGAAGGAGGTTCCGTCCCAGATCGCGAATCCACTCGAGAAACAGTCCGGGTCGAATCCCTTCCGGCCCAGAGCGGGTACATGATGGTCCGGAGTTTCCGATCCGTCGATGTCGGTCGGATGCGTGCTCACCACGCAGACGCCGTCGGCCCAGCAGGACACGTAGGCGCCTTCGTTGGAGAACAACGCCTTGCTGCCGTCGGGATTCAGCGCGCCGACGCCGACCACCCGCGGCCCCTTGCCCGACAGCCGGGTCGAAAGGGCCGCGGGGAAGAACTCGCGTGTCGTCGCGTTGTTGCCCGCCGCGGCGACGACCACCACGCCGCGCTCGGTCAGTTTGCCGACGACCTCGGCGAGCTGAGAGGTGTACTTCGCGGCCGACGGCCATTCCTCGAAATACCCGATGGAAAACGAAATGACGTCGATCATCAGGTCGGGATCGCCGTTCCTCTTCTGCGCGGCGCGAACCCGGTCCAAGGCCTTGTGCAGCATGAGCAAGGTGTCCGAAAGATAAGCGACGCCATCGGTGTGCACGATCCTGACCGCGAGGACCTTCGCGCGAGGCGCCGCCTGCCGGACGACACCCGCGATGAAGGTGCCGTGGCCCGCGTCCGCGGCGACCTCGCCGATCAGCGCGTCCGTCGTCATCGGCCCGTCGCGATGGCCCACCAGCAATTCCACCGGGGCCGTCGACGCCAGCAGTTTTTCGTTTTCGAGAATCGCCGCCTGGATGTCCGGTGCGACGACGATGAACTCATCGCCGGACTGACCCCCTTGCGACGGGTCGTACACGTCGAGCCAGGGATGGGGCCCGGTGCCGGAATCGGGAACCAGCACCGTCGGGCGCCGGGCCAGTGCGGGTCGCGACGGCGCGGGGCCGGGCAGGGAGACGGGGATCCGGGACCGGCCGCCTGCCCGGCCACCGTTGACGCGCTCGCCCAGTCCGGTGACATCCCAGGGCACACCGGTCAGGCCCACGCCGGTGAACATGAGGTGGTCCAAGGAAAACCTGCGCACGACAGCCGGATCGAGCCCCGCCCTCTCGCGACTGGAGGCCTCGCGCATGCGCTGCAGCACTTCCCACGCGTCGATGGTCCGCGCGCTCGCGTCGGGAAGGAGCGCCAACGCGAGCGAGACCGGCGCGCCCGCCGGGCGGAGGTCACTGCCTGACGTGAGGGCCTGCAATCCCATGTCCCGCAGAACGCCCTCGATACCGGAGCGGGTGGGACCGTCGTTCCACGCCTCCGCCGGCATCAGGAGGGCGTTCGCGCGGTAGACGGTCGGCAGGAACCTGCTCGACCGCTCCGACGGCCACCCGGCGACGACCATCGCGTCCGCGGGTCGCAGCACCCGCGCGCCATGGCGTTCCAGCAGTTCAGCGGGACAAGACGGTAGATAGGCCTCCTCGACGGCGCCTGATTCGGGGTACGCGTCCGGGTCGGGCGAGACGAACCTGACCGCCATCACAGCCTCCCTCTCATGACAGAACGGACCACGTCATTGAGGTCGCGGGAGGAGAGTGGCCGGATACGAAACGGGAATCTCGACCGGGTAACGAAATTCAACCGCTTCGAGAATGTTCCGAAGACGGATGGTCGTCGGAATATCTTCGTGTGCCGGGCTATTTCGTGAACCTGACACAGGAGGGCTGTGGTGGCTTGGTGGGCCGGGTGGTCGTGAGTGGCGATTCGGGTTAGGGCTATGGGTGTCTTGGTTACCTACGGCCTCTGGCCGCGGTCGTTCACGAGTCCGGGCCGTGAAGGGCCCCTTGCCTCGGCTCAGCCGAAGAAACTCGACCCTCACGCCTGTCCCAAGTACGTGATGGCCCCCTTCCTTGCGCTAGACGCAAGGAAGGGGGCCATCACGTACTTCAAGCGGCCACGGCGCCGGTACCGAGGCGCCGAGGTCACCCGCTTACGCCGAGTTTGTCCGCCGGGACGAGATCGGCGAGAATCGCGGCCTGTTCCCGTTGGTAGGCCTCGACGTTCGCCAGTTTGACGTCCTCGTAACCGCGAACCAGGTCGGGCAACTCGGCCAGGGCCAGGAGCCTGCCGCGATCGGCGCCCTCGGTGCCGAACGCGGTGAGGATCGTTTCCCGGTACTGCGTGACGAGCTCCCGCTCCACCTTCCGGACGTGTGCCTTGCCGAACAGGTCCCACCGGGTGCCGCGCAGTTTCCGGCCGGCGCGCAGCGCGACGAACAGCGGACGGAAACCCGCGCCCAGCGCGATCTTCCGCTTCATTCCCAGCGCGCGGAGCACGGGCGGGTGCAGGCGGTAGGCGTAGCGGCTGCCCACCCCGAATTCCGCCTCGATCCCCGCGAGCACGGCGGGATCGAGCGAAAGCCGCGCGACCTCGTACTCGTCCTTGTAGGCCATCAGTTTGTGCAGATTGCGCGCCACCGCTTCGGTGACGGTGGTGGAGTCCCCCTCCAGCACCCGGACCCGCTCGACGAACTCGGCGTACGCCCGGGCATAGCGGGCGTCCTGGTACTGAACGAGTTCGGGGACGCGGATGTCCAGCAGGCGCGCGAGTTCCGAACCCGGCTCGGCGTGCACGAGCGCGCGGGCGCGGAGAGCGGCCTCGGACGGCGTCGGGGTCGCGGCGACGGCGGGAGGAGTGACAGCCGCGTGCAGGCCGTCGGGATCCGCGACGAGCTGCCTGCCGCGACGGAACGCCTGGAGGTTGCCCGCGACGGCGACCCCGTTGAGTTCGATCGCGCGTTCCAGGCTGGCCGCGGCCAGCGGGATGGCGCCGGTCTGGTGGGCCGCGCCGAGCTGGAGGATGTTGGCGAACTGGTCGTCGTCGAACAGGGTCTCGGCCAGTGCCCTGGCGTCGAGCACCACGGTTCGCGCCGCGCTCTCCGCGATCGCGCCCCGCACGGCCGCCGCGTCCGGGAAGGAGACGGTGGTGTCGACGACCATCCGGCCGGTCGGCACCTCGGTCGTGGAGACGACGGCGGTGGTCCGGCCGGGGTCCGCCACCGTCAGATGTGCCGGGTCGGCACCGACGAGAACATCGCAGGCCAGGTAGAGATCGCATTCCCCGGCCGCGAGTTTCGGGGCCTGCGGCGTCGGCTCGGCGGTGATCTTCAGATCCGAGACGACGGCGCCGCCCTTCTGCGCGAGCCCGGTCTGGTCCAGCGTCCGGACCTGCTTGCCCTCGATCACCGCTGCGGTGGCGAGGATCTGCGCGACCGTGACCACTCCGGTCCCGCCGACCCCGGTGATCCGCACGGAGAAGTCGGTGCTCCCGGTCTCGGGATCCGGCAGATCCGCCGCGGTGATCTCCCCGGCCTGCCGACGGTGCTTCTTCCCGGTGGGCACCACCGTCATGAACGAGGGGCAGTCCCCCTCCAGACATGAGTAGTCCACATTGCACGAAGACTGGTGGATCGCGGTCTTGCGGCCGAACTCGGTGCTGACGGGCTGCACCGACAGGCAGTTCGACTTCTCGCCGCAGTCGCCGCATCCCTCGCAGACGCGCTCGTTGATCACGACCTTGGCGGCCGGGGTGGCCAGCTTGCCGCGACGGCGTTTGCGGCGCTTCTCCGCGGCGCATTCCTGGTCGTGGATGAGCACCGTCACCCCGGGCACCGCGGCCAGTTCCTCTTGCGTGCTCAGCAGTTCGTCACGGGAGCGGACCTCCACGCCGTCGGGCAGGCGGACGCCGCGGAACCGCTTCGGCTCGTCACTGGTGACGACCACCTTGGCGACACCTTCGACCAGGAGCAGCGACGCCAGCCGCTCCACCGGGAGCCCGCCGACGGCGTCCTGTCCGCCGGTCATCGCGACGGTCGCGTTGTAGAGGATCTTGTAGGTGATGTTCACCCCGGCGGCCACCGCGGCCCGCACCGCGAGGCTGCCGGAATGGGTGAACGTGCCGTCGCCGATGTTCTGCACGAAATGCGAGGCCTCGACGAACGGCTCCATCCCGAGCCACTGCGCGCCCTCGCCGCCCATCTGCGTCAGGCCGACGACGTCCCCGACCTGTTCCGGCTCCATGAACAGCGCCATCGCGTGACAGCCGATGCCGCCGCCGACCACGGTGCCTTCGGGCACCTTCGTCGACGAGTTGTGCGGGCAGCCGGAACAGAAGTACGGCGTCCTGGTCAGCAGCGGCACCGAGATGCGCTCACTGCGCCGTCGCCCCCGCCACGCGGTGACCGACGGGATCTCGTGATGCTCGGTCAGCCGCCCGGCGAGCACCCTGGCCACGGCGTCCGGATCGAGTTCGCCGAGTTCGGTGCACAGGGTGCGGCCGTCCGGGCCGGTCTTGCCGTACACGGCGGGCGCACCGGCGGTGCCGTAAAGCACCTCCTTGATCGCCGATTCGACGAAGGACCGCTTCTCCTCCACCACGACGATCTCGGTCAGGCCGTCGGCGAACCGGCGGACGATCGACGGTTCGAGCGGATGGATGACACCGAGCTTGAGGATCCGGATCCCGTGCCGGGACAACGTGTCGGCGTCCAGGCCGAGCAGCCGCAACGCCTGCATCAAGTCCAAATAGGACTTTCCGGCGGTGACGATGCCGATGCGGTCCGCGGGTCCTTCCTGGACGATCCGGTTGATCCCGCTCGCCCGCACGTATTCGACGGCCAGCGGCAGGCGTTCGGTGTAGAGGCTGCGTTCGAGCGCCATCAGCGTGGTGCCGAGCAGGCGGGAACTGGGCTTGTGCCGGTACGCGGGCAGCGCCAGCTCCGGAGCCGTCCACTGTGGCCGGACGTGGGCGGTGCTCGCGGCGTCGGCCACGTTCGCCACGAGTTTCATCGACGACCACAGCCCGCTCGCCCTGGACAGCTCGACGGCGTGGAGCCCGAAGTCCAGCACGTCCTGGGAGTCGGACGGGTAGAACACCGGCATGGCCAGATCGGCCAGCGCGAGCTCGGAGGCGCAGGGCACCGA
This sequence comes from Amycolatopsis sp. lyj-84, assembly GCF_046549075.1. Taxonomy (NCBI): domain Bacteria; kingdom Bacillati; phylum Actinomycetota; class Actinomycetes; order Pseudonocardiales; family Pseudonocardiaceae; genus Amycolatopsis; species Amycolatopsis sp. lyj-84. Next base: position 68,726 of record NZ_JAJPWO010000006.1, on the reverse strand, counting down.
AGAGGACTTGGCGTTCGGATCGTCGCCGACCAGCGCCACCGCGCCGCCCGCCGGGTCGGTACCCGCCAGGTTGGCGTGCCGCAGGGCGTCCGTCGCCCGGTCCAGGCCGGGTGCCTTGCCGTACCAGAACCCGGTGACCCCGCCGCGCGAAGAGCCGATCGAGGCGGTGAGCTGACTGCCCATGACCGCCGTCGCGGCGATTTCCTCGTTCAGGCCCGGACGGTGCACGACGTCGTGCTTGTCGAGCAGGACCGACCGGCGGCCGAGCTCGAGGTCGTACCCGGCCAGCGGGGACCCCTCGTAGCCGGAGACGAACACCGCGGGCGACGCCCCGGCGGCGCGATCGTGCCGCACCCGGTCGAACAGCATCCTGACCAGGGCCTGGACCCCGCTGAGGTAGACGGTGCCGTCTTCCCGCAGATACCGGTCCTCCAACGTGAACTGCTCCACCAGACCTGCCTCCTTCGGCACCCCCACGCGATGTCACGACAGGAGACCCGACCGCTCGGGCCGCCGCAACAAGCGGCAGTCTATTGCCCTCGATCACGCAAAATATCCGGCCCACCTTCGCCGGTAGCCGATATCTGTTGCGTCTGCGTACCATCCTGGCTCATGGCGGACCAGCTCATCGACGAGACCGATCGCGAAATCCTCGAACTGCTCCGGGAAGACGCCCGGCGCACCCTCGGCGACATCGGGGCCCGCGTCACGTTGTCCACCGCCGCGGTCAAACGCCGCATCGACCGCATGCAGGAAAACGGTGTCATCGTCGGCTACACCGTCCAGATCGACCACGCCAAACTCGGCTGGGGCATCGAGGCGTTCACCGAACTGCGGTTCACCGGGACCACCAAGGTCGGCGAGATCGTCCGGACGACCACCCGGATGCCGGAAGCCCAGGCGGTGTTCACCATCGCGGGCGATCCCGACGCGCTCGTCTGGCTGCGGGTCCGGGACATGGGCCACCTGCAGCACACCATCGACGAGATCCGGCGGCATCACCAGGTGACGGGGACGAAGACCCTGATGGTGCTGGACTCCTGGACCCGCGGGCAGCAGTGGCCCGACGCGGGCGACGCCTGAATCCGGCAGCGCAGAAAGGCGCTCACGAGCCACTCCCCCGAAGCAGGCGTTGTCCGGTCCTCGCGAGGTACTCGCCGAACGCAGCCGGCTCCTCCACCGTGAAGTCGATGTCGGTGAGGGTCAGGACGACGGCCAGCCACTCGAAGGAATCGACGTACGCGACGTACCGGCAGCTGTCGTCGCCGAGGGCTTCGAAACTCCCGTCGATCCGGTGCAGGCGGGCCGCGGCCTCGCTCGCGCCGACCCGCAGGGTCAGCGTGATCCGGAGTGATTTCGGGCTGTGGAAGCGTTCTTGGAGATGACCCGCGACGTCGTCGACAGGGAGGGCGCGGGGCTCGAACGCCACCTCGGTCGTCTCCGGCGCGGTGATCCGGTCGAGCCGGAAGCTCCGCCAATCCCGCCGGCCGAGGTCCCAGGCGTAGAGGTACCACCGCCTGCCGAGCTGGACGAGACGCATCGGCTCGACCGTCCGGGACGAGGGGCCGTCCTTCCCGGTGTACGCGAACTCGAGGCACCGGCGAGCCGCGATCGCCGCGGCGAGGACGTTCAGGACGTCGGGTGTGACCATCGGCTGGTCACCGCTCCCGAACTCGACCGCGGCGAGCATCGCGTCGGTGCGCCGCCGCAGGGCCGCCGGGAGGACGCGCCGGAGTTTCGCGGCGGCGCGGTCCGCCGATTCGGCGGTGAGGTCGATGCCGGTCCCGCCCGCCGCGGCGAGCCGCAGCCCGAGCACGGTGGCGATCGCCTCGTCGTGTTCCAGCATGAGCGGCGGCAGCGCGGCGCCCGCGACGAGGCGGTAATTGCCTCCTGGGCCACGGGTGCTCTCCACGGGATAGCCCAAGGTCCGCAGGTGGTCGATGTCGCGGCGGAGGGTGCGGGGCGGGACTTCCATGGCCGTGGAGAGTTCGGCGGCGGGCCACTGGCGGCCGGACTGCAGGAGCGACAGCAGCCGCAGCATCCGTTCTCGTGGTGCCGTCACGGTGCCTCCCTGCCAATTAGTTGTGGCCGTAATCCGGCCACAACTCATCGTAGCCTCGTTTCATGGCGAAAGTACGAGCTGACCGCGGCCGCTGGATCACGGTGGAGGGAGCCCGGACGCACAACCTCCGCGAGGTGTCGGTGCGGGTCCCGAAGCACCGGCTGACGGTGTTCACCGGCGTATCGGGTTCGGGGAAGTCGTCGCTGGCGTTCGACACGATCGCGGCCGAAGCCGAGCGCCTGGTCACCGGGACCTACCCCACCTTCGTCCGGAACCGCCTCCCGCAGCATCCGCCGCCGGACGTCGACCGGATCGACGGGCTGATCTTCACCACGATCGTGGATCAGCGGCGGTTCACCGGGAACGCGCGGTCCACAGTCGGCACGGCGAGCGACATCGCGTCGCTGCTGCGCCTGCTGTTCTCACGCCTCGGTGAGCCGGGAGCCGGGTTCTCGCCCGCCTATTCGTTCAACGATCCCAGCGGGATGTGCCCGCGCTGCGAAGGGCTCGGCATGGTCGACGACATCGACCTCGACCGGCTGCTCGACCGCTCGCGGAGCCTGCGCGAAGGCGCCGTGCGCTTCCCGACGTTCGCCCCCGGGACCTACCGGTGGAAACGGCTCGTCCATTCCGGACTGGTCGACCCGGATGTCCCGCTGGGACGGTTGCCGTCGGCGAAGGTCGAAACCCTGCTGCACGCAGAAGGACTTTCCCTCGACGACCCCGGCTCCGAGTATCCCAAGCACGGCGTCTTCGACGGCATCGTCCCGCGGCTCCGGGACTCGTACCTGCGCAAGACGCCGTCACGCCTCACCGCGGAAGAACAGGAAGGGCTCGCCGGGGTCGTCACCCGCGGCGTCTGCCCGGACTGCGCCGGGACCCGTCTCGCCAAGGGAGCGCGCGAGAGCCTGATCGACGGGCGGTCCATCGCGGACTGGTCGGCGATGCCGGTCGGCGATCTGCGCGACGTCGTCGCGGCCGTACGCGATCCGTCGGTGGCGCCGCTGCGGCAGGCGATCCGGGAACGCCTCGACGCGCTGGATTCCGTCGGGCTCGGCTATCTCAGCCTGTCACGGGAATCGAGGACGCTGTCCGGCGGCGAAGCGCAGCGCGTCAAGATCGTCCGCCATCTCGGCAGCGCCCTCAGCGACGTCTGCTACGTGTTCGACGAGCCCAGCACCGGGCTTCACCCCCATGACGTGCACCGGCTCCTCGAACTGCTGGCCAAACTCCGCGACGCGCACAACACGATCCTCGTCGTCGAACACCATCCCGCGGTCATCGCGGCCGCCGACCACGTCATCGAGCTCGGACCCACCGGCGGTGCCGGCGGCGGGCGCGTCCAGTTCGAAGGCACTCCCCGCGAACTCACGACGACCGAGACCGAAACCGGCCGGGTTCTCCGTGCCCCGCTCCGCTTCCGGAAGCGGCCCCGCGCCGCCCAGGGGACCGTGACGATCTCCCGCGCCCGCAGCCACAACCTGCGCGACGTCACCGTCGACGTGCCGCTCGGCGTCCTGACCGTCGTGTCGGGTGTCGCCGGTTCCGGCAAGAGCACCTTGATCGCGGGCGAACTCCCCCGCCAGCATCCCGGTTTCGTCGTCGTCGACCAGGCACCGCTGCGCGGCGGCATCCGGTCCACCCCCGCCACGGTGCTCGGCGTCGCCGAACCCGTTCGCGACGCTTTCGGCAAGGCCACCGGGAAGCATCCGTCGTGGTTCAGCGCCAACGGCCGCGGAGCCTGCCCCGTCTGCAAGGGGAAGGGTGTCATCATCACCGATCTGGCGTTCCTCGACGACGTCCAGACCGGCTGCGACGCCTGCGGCGGCACCCGGTTCAACCCGGAAGCACTCGGCGCGCGCCTGCACGACCGGACCATCGCCGACGTCCTGGCGATGAACCCCGCGGAGGCCGCCGCCCTGTTCGGCGAGCGGTCCCCCATCGCGGAACGGTTGCGCTGGCTGGACCGGGTCGGACTCGGCTACCTGACGATCGGCCAGAGCCTCGACACCTTGTCCGGCGGCGAAAGGCAACGGCTCCTCCTCGCCCGCCACCTCGCCGACGCGGGTCCCGCGGACGACCTGCGCCTGATCCTCGACGAACCCACCGCCGGGCTGCACGGCAGCGACGTCGACCGGTTGCTCGTCCTCTGCGACGAACTCGTCGACGACGGCGCGACGCTCGTCTTGATCGAGCACGACCAACGGGTGATCGCGCACGCCGACCACGTCATCGACATCGGGCCCGGCGCGGGTTTCGACGGCGGGTCGGTCGTGTTCGAGGGCGCGCCGTCGGCGCTGGCCGAGGACGCCGCGTCGCTCACGGGCCGTCACCTGCGGAAACACTGAACGCGTTCCCGGCGCCTGACGGCGCCGGGAACACCCACCCGCCCGGGAACAGTTCCCGGGCAGAGCGAGATGATTCCCGATCAGGCTTTGCCCGACACGCCGGTACCGAACAGTTCTTCACCCGATTCCGGCGTGATCTAGCCGACAAGCCCGCACGACTCGTTCGCCTTCATCGCCTGGTCGAGCCCGGGCACCTTGCCGGTCTCGACGGCGGGCACGTGCGACACCAGGTCGATCCCGCTCACGTCGAGCGCCGCTTGGGCATAGCGGGCACCACCTTTCGGCAGCAGGGCGAGGTTCTCGGTCACCTGCCCGCGCAGCTTCCGGTAGAAGGCCAGCTCCCCGGAGGCGAGCGCGTTGGCCTCCTGTGCGGGCGCGGCGACCTGCGGAAGCTTCTCGAGTCCCCCGATCGCGGCGGCCAGCGCGGTGTCCAGCTTCTTCAGCGAAGCCTCCGCCTTCGGCACGTCGGCCTCGGTCTTGATGTCGTAGCCCTTGGCCAGGCTGTAGACGATCAGCCGCATCTCCTTGACCGCGCCGCAGTACCCTCCTGCCCAGGAGACCAGCGCCGGATCCGGGCCAGCCGGAGACGGCGACGGTGACGGCGGTGCCGGGGCCGGGGCGGGTTCGGGCGAGGTCGGCCCGCAGCCCGCGAGCAGGCAGCAGACGGCGAGGGCCGCGGTCACTCGAAAGCGCGCTGCCGGGTGGCTCATCATCCGGCCGAGGGTAAAGCTGTCCGACGGGACCGGTCCCGACGAGAGGACGACATGAGCCAGTCACTGCCACAGCGGATGTACCTGCTCGGCTACGACAGCGAAAAGAACAGGCTCGACCCCGTCAGCGCCCTGGTGCGGGGCGCGCTCCTGCGCGCGGCCGCGGTGGCCGAGCTGATCATCGGCGGTCTCCTCACCGATCGTGACGGAAAGGCCGAGCGCACGGCCGCGGCCGGTCTCACCCCGATAGACCCCTTCCTGGCCGAGGTGCTCGAGGACGCTCCCGGCGAGAAGCCGCGCCGGTGGTTCACCGTCGTCGACCGCGAATGGCACAAGGCGGAGGACACCGTCCGCGACCAGCTCGCCGCGTCCGGCGTGCTCTTCGTCGAGAAGCGCCGGGCGATGGGCATCTTCACGGTTCGCGACATCACCTTGATGGACCCGCAGCGAACGCAAGAGCTCCGCGAGCGGGTCCGGAACGTGGTGCTGAGCGGCCAGGACCCCGCCACCGTCGCGATCGAAGACGCGGTCCTGGCCATGCTGTCCGCCGAGGGCGACGTCTACACGGTCTTCGGCCCCAAGGAGAAACGCGCGAACAAGAGCGCGGTCAAGGCGCTCGCCGAGCACGTCGACACCGTCCTCCCCGGGCTGAGGAAGGCCGCGCAGTACTCGATCGCCGCACGCCGGGCGGCCGTCAGCGGCTAGAACGTGCCTCCTCTTCCCTGTCGACGACCTTGGTGAGGAAATGCTGCTGCCCCAGCGTCCACACGTTGGTGGCCAGGAAGTACAGCAGCACCCCGATCGGCACCGGGAAGAACGCGCCCGAGACCAGCATCCCGAGCGGGGCCAGGTACATCATCGTCTTGACGATCCCCGCGGCCTCCGGGGCGGTCGCGGTCTGCCTGGTGAGGCCCGAGCGCATCGAGAAGAACGTGGCCAGGCTCGCGATCAGCATCAGCGGTACGCCGACCGCGATCATGTGGACGTGGTCCGTGCCGAACGCGGCCAGCTCCGCCGCCGGCTGCGAAAGCCAGTTGCCGAGCTTCGCGCCGAACAGATCCGCGTTCAGGAAGGACTCCACCCCGGCGCGGTCGAAGACGTGGTTCGACGCGGCACCCGGGGTGAAATCGCGCAGGACCCAGTACAGCGACAGGAACACCGGAACCTGGATCAGTGCCGGGAGGCAGCCGCCCAGCGGGCTGGACCCGTTGTCGGCGTGCAGTTTTTGGATCTCCTTCGCCATCCGCTGGCGATCCTTGCCGTACTTCTCCTTGATCTTCCGCATCTGCGGGGCCAAAGCCTGCGTGCGACGACCGGCGCGCAGCGCGCCGAGTGCGGGTTTGACCAGTACGAGACGCAGGGTGAAGACGAGGAACACGATGGACAGCACCCAGGCGACGCCCGAGTCGGGACTCGAAACGGCGCCGAAAACCTTGTGCCAGAACCAGAGAATGGCGGAAACGGGGTACAGGAAGACATCGAACATGACCGGGTCACTCCGTCGTTTGAAGGTGCGGGGGCAGGAGTGACTGCCTCACCTTCGAACGAGGAGAAGTCAGGCAGTCACGATGCCCCGTGACGGAGCCCGTGGCCGGACGCGGCCGCGCGCGTCGGGATCGCGCAGGCTCAGGTACAACTGCGCGCGTTCGCGCAGGCTGATGGCTCGCACCCGCATCGCGGCGGCCGACGGTTCCAGGCGGAAGTGCGCCGCGAGCGCGAGCAGGATGACGGCGAGGGACGCTGTCAGGGCGGCGGCCAGCCCGAGCGGATTGGCGACCGCCACCGACGCCGTCAGCGCGGTGACCAGGCTCAGCGGGTTGACCCCGCCGACGACCGGGAGCACGACGAACAACTCGGGCAGGAACAACGCAAGCATCAGCTTGAGCCGCACGCCGAAGTAGGTTCGCTCCACGTCACCGACCTTACCGGAGATATTGCGTTGCGTGATCACCTTCGGCGAAGGCAGGCTGTCGGAATGGGGCATGTGGAGGTCGCGCACGTCGAGTACTACCTGCCCGACGGGCGGCTGCTGCTCGGCGACGTCTCGTTCCGGGTCGGCGAGGGCAGCGTCTGCGCGCTCGTCGGCGCCAACGGGGCGGGCAAGACGACCTTGCTGAGACTGATCTCGGGCGAACTCGAACCCGACGGCGGCTCGGTGACCATCAGCGGTGGGCTCGGGGTGATGCCCCAGTTCGTCGGTTCGGTGCGCGACGAGCGAACGGTGCGGGACCTGCTCGTCTCGGTCTCGCCGGACTCGCTCCGCAACGCCGCCCGCGCCGTCGACGAGGCCGAACTCGCGATGATGGAACGCGACGACGAAGCGGCCCAGATGGCCTACGCCCAGGCGCTCGGCGACTGGGGCGACGCTCGCGGCTACGAAGCCGAGGTCATGTGGGACAAGTGCACGACCGCGGCGCTCAACCTGCCGTACGAGAAGGCACGCTGGCGGGAGGTGCGCACCCTGTCCGGCGGCGAACAGAAGCGGCTGGTCCTGGAGGCGCTGCTGCTCGGCGGTTCCGGGGTCCTCCTGCTCGACGAGCCGGACAACTACCTCGACGTCCCCGGCAAACTCTGGCTCGAACAACGGCTGCGCGAGACCCAGAAGACCGTGCTCTTCGTTTCGCACGACCGGGAACTGCTGGCACGGGCGGCGAAGAAGATCATCAGCGTCGAGCCGGGGCCGTCGGGCGGCGACGTCTGGGTGCACGGCGGCGGCTTCGACACCTACCACCAGGCACGCACGGAGCGGTTCGAACGCTTCGAGGAGCTTCGCCGTCGCTGGGACGAAAAGCACGCGCAGCTCAAGAAACTCGTCGCCGACATGCGTCAGTACGCCGCGCGCAGCGACGAGATGGCCTCGCGCTACCACGCGGCCCAGACCCGGCTGCGCAAGTTCGAGGAGGCGGGCGCCCCCGCCGCTCCCCCGCGCGAACAGAAGATCACCATGCGCCTGCGCGGCGGGCGGACCGGCGTCCGGGCCGTCACCTGCGAAGGGCTCGAACTCCGCGGCCTGATGAAACCCTTCGACCTGGAGATCTTCTACGGCGAGCGGGTCGCCGTGCTCGGCTCGAACGGCTCCGGCAAATCGCATTTCCTGCGGCTGCTGGCCGGCGAAGACGTCGCGCACGAAGGACTGTGGAAACTCGGCGCCCGCGTCGTCCCCGGCCACTTCGCGCAGACGCACGCGCATCCCGAACTGCTCGGACGGACGCTCGTCGACATCCTCTGGACCGAGCACGCGCGGAGCCGCGGACCGGCGATGAACATCCTGCGCCGCTACGAACTGGACGGGCAGGGCGACCAGCGGTTCGAGAAGCTGTCCGGCGGCCAGCAGGCACGGTTCCAGATCCTGCTGCTGGAGATCGGCGGCGCCACCATCCTGCTGCTGGACGAGCCGACCGACAACCTCGACCTCGCCTCGGCGGAGGCGCTGCAGCAGGCACTCGAGGCGTACGAGGGCACCACGGTGTCGGTGACGCACGACCGGTGGTTCGCGCGCTCGTTCGACCGGTTCCTCGTGTTCGGCACCGACGGGCGGGTGCGGGAGACCGCGGAACCGGTGTGGGACGAGCGGCCGGTGCAACGGGCGCGGTGAGCGAGAGCTCGTGAGTGGTAGGGACGGTTCTAGCGGACCCGTATTTGCCTGCCCACTGGATCCTGATGTCAGCTCGGTGAGGTTGTTCTGGATGCCGATGTGGGCGAGTGGGGAAGATTTGGGACGTTGAACGTCCCAAATCTTCCCCACTCGGCTGCCGTCCGCGGGGTTGCGGGGCGACACGGTCTTGATCAACGGAGGATCGGGGACGTTGAGTGTCCCCGATCCTCCGTTGATCAAGCTCCGAGACCGGACTGACCACCTTCGACGATGAAGGATTTGGGACACTCAACGTCCCATATCCTTCATCGTCAACACCCGACACTCGCTGAGCCGCCACCCCGTAGTGGTCAGGTGTCATCGAGCTCCGAGACCGGAGTGACCCCTCGACTACCGCACTTCACCTTCGCCCTGGTCATACGTAAGTAGGCAAATACCGGTCCGCACTAACCGTCCTTACCACTAACGACCCACCCGCCAGCTCGCGGCGGATTCCCACTGCCGGGTAAGGAAAGGCGACACGCCGACCGGCGGCGCCATCGGTACCGCGCCGGTGTGATTCAATGCCGCCGCACCGCGTACCGACACTCGAGTGCCCGCATCGTCCCAAGGCTGGAGAACTCGTGAGGGCCGCCGCAATCCCCTTCGCCATCGCGGCCCTGTGCTGCGCGGCGTTCCTGGTGAGCTTCCTTCGCGACCGGCGACGGCTGCGGAACGGCTTCTACCTCTTCTTCGCGCTCCTGTTCCTCGGTATCACCCTCATCGCGCTCCTCGCCTCGGTGTCACCCGAAGCGGCGGGCTTCGTCGCGGTGGGCGTGATCCTGCTGATCATCCCGACGGTTCTGGCGTTGACGGTCTTCCTGATCTGCAACGGGATCACCATGCTCCGCCGCGAAGGCCGCAGGCTGGCCAACGTGCTGTCACTGCTGACGGGGATCGGCATCTGCGCGCTGGTCGTGTTCAACGCGACGGTCACGCAACTGGCCTGGGAGCCGCTCGACATCCTCCGCGGCAGCCTCAACGGGATCGTCGTCTACGTTTCGTTCCTCTTCGTCTGTTTCCTCCTGTACTCGATCGTCTACGGCCGCATCCGCACCGAGAAAGGCGTGGACTTCGTGGTGGTGCTGGGATCGGGACTGCAGGACGGCCACCGGGTACCGCCGCTGCTGGGGAGCCGCCTGAACCGGGCCAAACGCGTCGTGGACTCCGAGGCCCGCCGTGGGCGGGAGCCGATGGTGGTCACCTCGGGCGGGCAAGGGCCCGACGAGGACCTGCCGGAATCCCACGCCATGGCCGAGTACCTGGTCGAGGCCGGGGTGCCGCGGGAGCGGATTCTGCTGGAGGACCGGTCTCGGACGACGTTCGAAAATCTCACCTTCAGCTCCGAAATCATGAGGGAGCGGAAGGCGGACTACCGGTGCACGGTGGTCACGAACAACTTCCACGTGCTCCGCGCCGCCCTCATCGCGCGCCGCGCCAAGGTGAACGGCCAGGTCATCGGGGCGCCGACGGCCTGGTATTTCTGGCCGAGCGCCACCATCCGCGAATTCGTGGCCATCCTCGTGGATCACAAGATCAAGAACCTGGTCATCTGCGGGCTCATCGTGCTTTCACAGGTGTCACGCGCCTTCTACTGAGGCCGGAGAACTGATACCCCGGAACGAATTCGCGTCACCACCGCCCGGAGCGCCGTGACAAATCCCGCGTCTTCCTTTGACAACACCCATTTCGCCGGGCCATCGTCCTGCGCATGAGCGCTTACACCCGCCAGGCGATGGCGCTGCTGTTCGACCGGACGGCGAAGACCTACGACGCACTCGGCGTCGACTTCTTCAGCGCCTTCGCCCGGGAACTGCTCGACCGTGCCGGGCTCGTCCCCGGTGAGCGGGTGCTGGACGTCGGCTGCGGACGGGGCGCGGTGCTGTTCCCCGCGGCCGGGCGGGTCGGCGCGGGCGGATCGGTGCTGGGGATCGACCTCTCCTCGGCGATGATCGAGCGCACCGCGAAGGACATCGAAGACCGCGGCCTCGCCAACGCCTCGGTTTCCCTTATGGACGCCCAAGAACCGACGCTCGACGACGCCGCCTTCGACGTGGTCCTCGCGTCGTTCGTGGTGTTCTTCCTGCCGGATCCGGTCGCCGGCCTGCGATCGTGGCATCGCCTGCTCGCGCCGGGCGGACGGCTGGGCGTGACCACGTTCGGCGCCGACGATCCCCGGTGGGCGGCCGTGCGCGAGGTGTTCAAACCGTTCGTGACGCCGGAACTCGCGTGGACCATGGCCGTCCGGGCCGGTTCGTTCGCCACCGTCGAGAGCTTCGGCCAGGCCGTGGAGTCGGCTGGCTTCACCGGTGTCACGTCCGTGGAACGCGTCTATCCGGTGAAGTTCGCCGACCCCGGGCACTGGATCACCTGGTCCTGGTCGCACGGCCAGCGGTTGTTCTGGGAACTGATCCCGGAAGACCGCCTCGACGCCGTGCGCCAGGCCGTGCTCGCCGAGCTCGAACCGCTGCGCGAGCCCGACGGGAGCGTGGTGCTGGCGCAGACAGTGCGCTACACCACCGCCCACCGCGGTTGACGGTTCACAAAGCGAGCCTCGGCCAGGACGTCGTATCGCGCGACAACTGCCTGTCGTGCGTGGCGATCACCACCGCGGCCGGGGTGGCCCCGAGCGCGGCGGTCAGCTCGTCGACGAGGGTGGCGGACAGATGGTTGGTCGGCTCGTCCAGCAGCACCACGTGCGGACGGCGGGCCAGCACGAGTGCCAGATCCAGCCGCCGCCGGGCGCCGACGGACAGTTCGGCGACCGGCCGGTGCCGGTCGTATCCGGCGAGCAGGCCCAGCTCACCCAGCCCCGGCCCCGGGTCGCCGGCCCTGGCGAGCTGCTCGTCGTACAGCTCCATCGCCGTACGCCTGCCCGGTAGCTCGGACTCCTGCCCCAGCCGCCCGATCCGCGCCGACCGGGAGCGGGTGACCGTGCCCGACCCCGGCTCCAGGTCCCCGGCCAGCACGGCCAGGAGCGTCGACTTGCCCGCGCCGTTGGGACCGGTGACCACCAGCCGGTCGCCGCTTTCCAGCACCAGGTCGACCGGACGCGCGAGCCGCCCGGCCACCGTCACCCCGGCGGCGCCGAGCAGGATCGCGCCACCACGCGACGGCAGCTCGGGCATGGCGAACCTGGCCGGTGGCGTCGGGATCGCCACCACGTGCTCGGCCAGCTCCTCCTGCCGCCGGTGCACCGCCCGGACCAGTCCCGGCGCCCGGGTGGCGCGGACATGCCTGCCGGTGCCCTTGGGCGGCCGCCAGTTGTCGCGCAGCCGGTTCCTCGCCGCGGACAGGTCGTCGGCCAGCCGTTGCCGCTCGGCGATCTGTTCGGCGTGCGAAGCCTCCCAGCGAGCGCGTTCGGCCCGGCGAGCCTCGACGTAGGCGGCGTAGCCACCGCCGTAGACCCGCGGCCGGTCGTCGCTCGACGGATCGAGGTCGATCACCGTGGTGGCCACGTCCGCGAGCAACGCCCGGTCGTGGCTGACCAGGACGACCACCCCCGGGTACGCGCGCAAACGCTCGGTGAGGTGATCGAGCCCGGCGGCGTCGAGGTGGTTCGTCGGCTCGTCGAGCAGCAGCACGGGATGCCCGGCCCCGAGAAGGCAGGCCAGCCGCACCCGGTGGCGCTGCCCGACCGACAGTGTCCCGAGTGGACGGTCACGGTCGTCGACGGCGTTCAAGGCCGCCAGCGACATTTCGACACGCCTGTCGGCGTCCCACGCGTCGAGGGCTTCGGCCTCCGCGAGAGCGGCGGCGAAGACGTCGTCCGCGCCGGGACGGCCATCGGCCAGCGCGCCGGTGGCGGCCTCCAGGCGGGCCAGCGCGGTGCGGACGGTCGCCAGTTCGAGGTCGATCAGCGCGCCGACGGTGTCGGTCGCGCCGAGCGGGATCTGCTGGTCGGCGACACCGGCCGAACCCGCGCGGTGCACCTCGCCGCGGTCGGCGGGCAGGTCACCGGCGAGGACCCGGAGGAGCGTGGTCTTGCCGCGGCCGTTCTCACCGACGATGGCGACCCGCTCACCGGCGGCGGCGACGAGGTCGACCCCGGAAAGCACGGGCCGTCCCCCGAAGGAGAGGTGGACACCGGACAGGCGGACGTGCGCGGCACGCGAGGGCGCGGGAGAAAGAGGGGATGACATGAAGGAACTGCCTCCAGCGAAAGTGATGAGCAGGAAGAACGAACTCCGGTACCGCGGCTCGCGGTACCGGTGGAGGCGTCGTTCCTCAGAGGAACAGCAGTTGCTGCATCACGATCACGAGGGTAGGTCAGGCGCGGAGACCCGCGCATCCGGTTTTCGGCGGGCGCCGTGAGGAGATCCACACCTTCGCACCAACCCCGGGTCCGCCGGTCACCCCGCGGGCACCCGCTTCCACCAGCGACGACACGCCGGTCTTAGCCCGCGAGCGCGGCTTCAAACCCCCACTTTCCGGGGTCACCCACAGGAACACCACGACGGTTGCCGTGATCAGCGGCCCGGCTGACGGTGGGCTTCTCAGCAAGATCTTTCGAGAGGAGCAGGACCGATGGCGAAGACCATGCAGCCGCAGGAACTCATCGACAGTGCCGTGGTCGATCCGACGGGCAACAAGCTCGGAAAGGTCGGCAACGTCTACCTGGCCGACGCGACGCATCAGCCGGAGTGGATCACGGTCAAAACGGGCCTGTTCGGCACCAAGGAGAGTTTCGTCCCGCTCTCGGGCGCGCATGCCGACAAGGACGGCGTGCACGTCCGCGTCGACAAGGAGGCCGTCTCCGACGCGCCCCGTATCGACGCCGACGGCCACCTGTCCATGGAGGAGAGCGCGCAGCTGTACAAGCACTACGGGCTGCCGATGCCGCGGACGTCGCCGGACGGCCGGATGGACGACAAGGCGCAGGGCCGGGGCCGTCCCGGCATGGACACCGCGGGCGCCGGGAAGGGCGCCATGGGCGGCACCGGCACCGGTCGCGGCAAGCCCGGGATGGACGCGGACGCCGGGAAGAAGAACCGGGACGCCGAGCACACCATGACGCGGTCCGAGGAGCGGCTGAACGTCGGCACCGAGCAGGTCGAGACCGGCCACGTCCGGCTGCGCAAGTACGTCGTCACCGAGGAGCAGCAGATCACCGTTCCGGTCAGCCACGAAGAGGTGCGCATCGAACGGGAACCGATCACGAACGCGCGCGGCGAGCGCGCCGAGATCGCCGAGGACGAGCAGGAAGTCATCCTGCACGCCGAGAAACCGGTGGTGACCAAGGAAACCGTCCCGGTCGAGCGGGCGAGGCTCAAGACCGAGACGGTCACCGAGGAGCAGACGGTGTCGGGCAAGGTCCGCAAGGAGCAGTTCGAGGTCACGGACGACGACGGCAAGCACCGCAAGTCCTGATCCCGGAACAGGGGTGGTCCGCGAAACCGGGCCACCCCTGGGGCTCAGCCCTGGGGATTCAGCGCAGACGTCGGGCGCGGGCGGCCGCGACGACGAAGCCCGTCGCCACCGCCCCCGCGATCGCACAGCCGATGCCGAACGGCAGCGCGGGTTCGCGCACCCGCAGCACCGAGACGCACAGCCACGCCGCCGCGCCGAACAGCAGGCCGAGTACCGGTCCGCCGACGAGCGCGCCCCGCCAGCGATGGCCGTTCCGGAGAGTCCTCAGCCCGGATTCCAGGTACGCCAAGGCGAACAGCGCCAGGATGAGGCTGCCCGCGCCGAGCGCGCTCGCGAGCGGATGCTGGTGGGTGCGCAAGGTGAACGTCTCGGTGACGCCGTCGGCCGTCACCGTCGCGGTGACGGCGCCACCGACGATCCACCGGGTGATCCCGGGGAACTGGAGCTCGGCGCTGTAGTAGCCGCCTTCGACCTTCGGTGTCGCCGTGGCGGAACCCAGGGGGATGCCCGCGGCCGTCAGGTCGAGGCTCACCTGCCCCGGGGTCCCCTTGCCTGTCAGCGTGAACGTCTTGCTGAGGTCCACTTCCGGCGACGACGAAACGACCGTGAGGTCGACAGCCAGGAGCGACGACTCGTGGGGCTGCCGTTCCGGGTTGAGCAGCGCGAGCACCACGAGCGCGATGGCGGCGACCGCCGCGGCGAGCCGGAACCAGAGCACCGGACCAGACCGCTCCGCAGGCGGGGACTCGGGCTCGAACGCCGCCCGGGTCGCGGACAGGGTCGGATCCGGGGTGGGACGGCGGACCGGTCTCGTCGGGCCGTCCCCGGCCGGAACCGGCGCGGCGACCGGTGTGCTGAGCGCGGAAAGCACCCGCGGGGTGAGGTGCCGGACGGGCACCCGGGAACGTTCCAGCCAGCCCGGACCGTAGACGGCGGTGGCTGCCGAGGCGAGGTCCGCCGCGAAGGTCTCCGCGTCGCGGTAGCGGGAGTCCGGTTCGCGCGCGAGGCTGCGCATGACGACCGCGGCGATCGGCGCGGGCACGCCCTCGATCGGGCGCGGGTCGGTGAACATGTGCTGGCGCATCATGCTGATCGCGCCCCGCGTGTTGTCGAACGGCAGTTTCCCGGACAGCAGTTCGTAGAGCACCGTGCCCGCCGAGTAGACGTCGGCGGCCGGGCTCAGCGCGTTGCCCATCGCCTGCTCCGGCGCGATGTAGGCGGGCGTGCCGAGGACCTCTCCGCCGTGCGTGACGAGGGTGGCGCCCTCGCTGATCACCTTCGCGATGCCGAAGTCGGCCACCTTCATCACGCCCTGCGTGGTGAAGAGCAGGTTCTTCGGCTTGACGTCCAGATGCAGCACGCCCGCTTCATGCGCGGCGTGAAGTCCGGCGAGCGTCGCCAGCCCGATCGCGCAGGCCTGCTCCGCGCCGACTCCCCCGGCCTGGAACCGGCTGTGCACCGTGCCGCCGTCGAGGCGTTCCATCACCATCAAATGCTCGCGGCCGGTGCGCACGTAGTCGTAGACGGGCACGATGTGCGGGTGGTCGAGGCTGGCCAGCACCCGGGCTTCGCGGTCGAAGAGTTCGCTGCTGACGGCGTGGTTCAGCACGTCCCACGGCAGCTGTTTGATGGCGACGTCGCGGCGCAGTGAACGGTGGACGCCCGCGAAGACGACCCCCATCCCACCCTGGCCGATCGCGGCCCCGATCTCGTACTGCGGCAGCGCGGCGACGACCTCGGAGGGTGCGCTCATCGGTTGAATTCCTTGGTGCCGTCGGGAAAGCGGACCGTTTCGTCGTCGGCGGGCGCCGGTGCCGGATGCGGCGTCAGATAGCCGAGCAGGAACGCGATGACGGCGGCGCCGAGGACCACCGGGATCTCGATCGCCGGCTCCGGCGCGACGAGCCGCAGCACGGACAGCGTGACGACCGCGACGAGCCCGGTGCCGAATCCGGCGGGCAGGAAGCGCAGACCGCGGCGCCAGCGGTTGGCGGGCAGGCGATGGCGGGCGAGCGCGAGCAGGGCGGTCAGCCACGCCAGCACGGTGAGCACCAGCATCGCGAGACCGAAGGCACCGTAAACCGACCAGAACGATCCGCGGATGTCGGCGACCGTCTCGGTCTCGCCGAGGGTGCCGCGCTGGGCGTCGAGCAGTTCGACCGTCGACGGGAGCAGCCCGATCGCCTGGCCGGAGAGGTCGGCCATGTCCAGCACGAAGGTCCTGGTGACCCGGCTGTGCGCGGGGACCTCGAACGGGGCCGTGGTGTCGTAGGCGAAGAACGTCAGGGCGAGCGCGACGCCGGACACCCGCACGCTGCGGACCTTGACCGCCGTCCCGCCGCTGTTGGTCGCGGTGACGGTGAGCTCGATCTGCTTGGCCGGATCGACGGTGACCGTGGCGTTGGTGATCGGCCGGTCGTCGAGGGTGACCGCCAGTTCGAGCCTGCCACTGTCCGTCCCGCCGCCACTGTCCGCAGTGGCCGGTGGTGAGCCCAAGAGGACCGCGCACAGACCCAACGCAACCCCTGCCGCGATGACACGTCCCATTTTGCGTATCCCCTGTTTGCGTTATCCGACTGGTCCGGAATGCTACAGCGAGTACTTACCGGAGAGGGACGTCCCAATGCGTATCGTGGTTCGCCTGATATTCGGCACCGTGACCGGGTTGTTGTTCCTGCTTTCCCTGGTGGGAGCGGGAAACGCGCAACAGTCCCCTTATCAGTCGACAGTTGGTTTGAAACCTTCGAGCGGTCCCGCCGGGAGTTCTTTTACCATTTCCTGGACTTTCTCCCCGTGCAAAGGACCGATTTCCTTCACGTGGTCCGGAGCGGCCATCACCTCGGTCAGCGCGCCCAGTGGACAGGTGGGGGCGACGGTTCCGGGCAACGCGACACCGGGTGGCTACACCGTCACGGGCAACTGCACCAACGCGCGGACCGGCGGACCGCTGACCGGCAGCGCGGCCTTCCGCGTCACGGGGACCGTGACCACGGCGCCGCCGACGACGAAGGTGCCGCCGACCACGAAGCCGACCGTCCCGGTGACCACCCCGACCAGACCGGGGACCACCACCACGCCGACCACCCCGGTCACCACGACGACCCCGCCCACCACCACGACCACGACGCCGCCGTCCACAACGGACACTCCCCCGCCGCCGACGGACGTCCCCTCGTCGAGCAGCACCCCGCCGGGGCCGAACGACCTCGTCCTCGACCGGCCGAGTGTGCAGCCCGGCGACAAACTGTCCGCGACCGGCAAGGGCTGCCTGCCGGGCGAGGCCGTCACCCTGACGTCGAACGGCGACCGCGTCGGCAACGCCTACGCCGACGGCACCGGGGCCTTCACCGCGGCCGTCGAGTTCACCCGGATCGAGGCGGGCAGGCACACCGTCGTCGCGGACTGCGGCGTGCGGTTGACCGGCGCCGTCGACCAGGTCGTGACCAGTTCGTCCGGTGGCCAGAGCAGCACCCTGGTGGTGCTGGTGTTCTTCGTGCTGGCCGGGATCACCGTGCTGCGCTTCCCCTGAGGTCAGCGCGGAAGCTTCACCACGGTGACGAAGAAGTTGTCGATCTGCCGCACCACGTCGATGAACCGGTCGAAGTCGACCGGTTTGGTGACGTAGGCGTTGGCGTGCAGGTCATAGCTGCGGAGGATGTCCTCTTCGGCTTCGGACGTGGTGAGCACGACGACGGGGATGCTGCGCAGCTCCGAGGACGCCTTGACCTCGCTGAGCACCTCGCGGCCGTCTTTGCGGGGCAGGTTCAGGTCGAGCAGGATCAGCCCCGGGCGCTCCGCGTCCTCGTACGGCGCTTCACGGCGCAGGAACTGCAAGGCCTGCTCGCCGTCGGAGACGACCGAAAGGGTGTTGCGGATCTTGTGGTGCTCGAACGCCTCCTGCGTCATGAGGACGTCGCCGGGGTCGTCCTCGACGAGCAGGATGTGGATCGGTTCCATGGACTCGGTCATGCTTGTCCGTTTCCTTCGCTGGGGCTCTGGTCTGCGGGGAGGGTGAAGCAGAAGCGGGTCCCGGCCGTGACGGTGGTGTCCAGCCAGATCGTCCCGCCGTGGTGTTCGACGATCTTGCGGCTCAGCGCCAGGCCGATCCCGGTGCCGGGATAGTCACCGCGGCCGTGCAAGCGCTGGAAGATCACGAAGATCCTCTCGGCGTACTCGTCACTGATGCCGATTCCGTTGTCGGTGACGGAAAATCGCCAGTCCGTGCCGTCGAGTTCCGCGGCGACGTCGATCTCCGGCGGGTCCTCTCCCCGGAACTTGACGGCGTTGCCGACCAGGTTCTGCAGGACCGCCGTCAGGAGGGACTTCTCCCCCCGGACGACGGGAAGTTCGCCACGGGTGATCCGGGCGCCGGACTCGGTGATGGCGTCTTCGAGATTGCCGAGCGCGGCGTCCAGCAGGCTCTCGGACTCCAGCAGGACACTCTCGCCCGGACGGCGCCCGACCCGGGAGAACGCGAGCAGATCGTTGATCAGCGCTTGCATCCGCTTCGCGCCGTCGACCGCGAATCCGATGTACTGGTCACCGCGTTCGTCCAGTTTCCCCTGATACCGCTTCTGGAGCAGCTGGCAGAAGCTGGCCACCTTGCGCAGCGGCTCCTGCAGGTCGTGCGAGGCGACGTAGGCGAACTGCTCCAGATCCGAGTTCGACCGCTCCAGCTCACGGGTCCGGACGGCGATCGTTTCCTGCGCTCGCTCCAGATGTGTGACCTCGGCGAGGATCCGCGAACGCAGCGATTCCACATCGGAGGCCAGTTCGCGCATCTCCTTGGGCCCCGAACCGCGGACCTCACGGTGGATGTCGGCCGTGGCGACGTCGCGCACCTCGCCGGCCAGCTGGCGGATCGGGCTGATCAGCTTGCGGTGCAGGAGGAAGAACACCAGTGCCAGTGCCGCGCACAACAGGACCGCGATGACGACGAGCATCACGCGCAGCACGTCGGCCGCGGACGACAGGTCGTTCCGCGCGTCCAGCCGTTCCCCTTCCAGGCGGCTCTGCAACCCGGTCAGGGCACCGCGGACGCCGTCGAACAGGGGTTTGCTCGCCTCCACCTGCGCTCCGGTGGCGGGCGCGCCGGCGAGCACCGGCTCGATGACCGTCCGGCGCCACGTCGAAGCGGCTTGAAGCACCTGGTCCAGATCGTCGCCGATGGTCGTGCCCGAAATGGCGCCGAGCCGCCGCAGTTCGGCGACCGCGGTGTCCTGCGCCTTGAGTCCGTCACGGTAGGGCTCGAGGAACTCGGCGCGCCCGGCCAGGATGTAGCCGCGGACACCGGTCTCCTGGTTCAGCATCGCCGTCGAAAGGGCGGTGGACTGCAGGACCTGCGGACCGGTCACGTCCAGCAGCCGGGAACGCGAATCGGTGAGGTTGACCAGCGCCATCGACCCCGCCACGATCGCGGCGCCGATCAGCAGCGAAGCGAGCACCCCGGACAGCACCGCCCAGCGCCTGATCGACCAGACGCCGTCGGGCGAATCGCGCTTCATCGGGACTCCTCGGCGTCGAACGTGAGCAAGGCCAGCGCGACGTCGTCGTCCAGAGGTCCTCCGTGCAGGACGTCCATCTCGCTGATCAGGTGGTCCAGCGCCCGGTCCGAACCGCCCGCGGCGTCGAGGCTGCTCAGCGCGGCCTCGGCCATCCGTTCGAGCCCGACCCGTTCCCCGCTGCCCTCGACGCGCCCTTCGAACAGGCCGTCGGTGTAGAGCAGCAGTGACCATCGCGGCCCCATCGGCACCGTCAGCTCCCGCCATCCGATGCCCGGCGCGACGCCCAGCGGCGGGCCGAGCGCTTCCCTGGACAGCAGCCTGCCGCCCGAATCGTCGACCAGCAGCGGTTGCGGATGCCCGGCCAGCGTCATGCGCAGGGACCGGCGGTCCGGGGCGACCGTGATCATGCAGACGGTGGCGAAAAGCGGTCCCAGCGCCTCGTGCTGCAGCATCTTTTCCACCATCGCCAGCGTTTCCGCCATGGGCAGCCCGGCGAGCACGACCGAACGCCACGCGATCCGCAACGCGACGCCGAGCGCCGCCTCGTCCGGACCGTGCCCGCACACGTCCCCGATGACCAGTTGCAGGGTGCCGTCGGGGAGTTCGACGGCGTCGTAGAAGTCGCCGCCCAGCAGTGCCCCGTTCCGGCCGGGCCGGTACCGCACCGCGAGACCGAGCCGGGGATCGGTCACCAGCGGCGTCGGCAGCAGGCCGCGTTCGAGGCGCGCGTTCTCCCTGGCCAGGAGCTGATGCTGCAGCAGTTGCTGCTCGATGCGTTCGGCACGGCTGCGTTCCCACGAGTAGCGCAGGGTCCGCGCCAGCAGTTGCCCGTCGACGTGCTGCTTGACCAGGTAATCCTGCGCGCCGGCCCCCAGCGCGGACACGCCGAGCGCCTCGTCCTCGCGGCCGGTCAGCACGATCACGGCCGTCGACGGCGCGTGCTGACGCAGCCGGGTCAGGCCGGTGAGCCCGGTCGCGTCCGGCAACTGGAGATCCAGGAGCACGCAGTCGGCCGTGATCGGCCGCGCGAGGACCTGCTCGAGCGTGGTCGCCCTGTCGAGCACGACCCGTTCGAGACTCTCGGCCGCGTCCGCGAGCATCTCTTCGACCAGGAGCGCGTCGCCGTCGTCGTCCTCGACGAGCAGGACGTGCAAACGGTCCAGCTGCGGCGAAGGTCTACGAGGTGGGGACTGCTCGCCGTGACGCACGGCGTTGGACACGGACAGCCACCTTTCCTCACCGGATTTCCGGCGTGCGAACAGAAGACGGCTGTCTTCTCAACCACGGGGCAGCGTACCGGCCGTACCGGACCCGCCGCCGGTGCGCACTCCCGACACGCCAGCATCCGACACGGTCAGGGGCCGCGTGGCGGACGGGGCGGCCGCATCGCCGCGCAGACCAGGACCAGCGCGGCGAGGAAGAGCGCGGCGACCACCAGGTCGATCAGGAAGCCGACGACGAGTCCGGTGATCATCGCTCACTCCTTCGCCGTCCGGGCGGTCTCGCGGCGGCGCGAGTACAGACTGGTGAACGAAACCGTGACGAGGACGGCGATGATCACCCCGAGCGAGACCGGCGTCGGGACCTGCGGCACGGCGGGCCAGATCCCGTGTGCCCAGTGCAGGATCAGCTTGACGCCGATGAAGGCGAGGATGATCGCGAGGCCGTGGTTCAGGTGGACCAGCTTCGCCAGTGCCGAATGCAGCACGAAGTAGAGCGCGCGCAGGCCCAGCAGGGCGAAGGCGTTGGTGGCGAACACGAGGTACGGATCCTCGGTGATGCCGTAGACGGCAGGCACCGAATCGACCGCGAACACCACGTCCGTGGCGAAGACCGCGACGACCACGACCGCCAGCGGGGTGAGCGCGCGGCGCCCGTGTTCGCGCACGGTCAGCCGGGTGCCGCGGTAGTCGTCGGTGACCGGCATCAGCCTGCGCAGCAACCGGACCGACCGCAACTGCGAGAGGTCCATCTCGCTCTCGTCCTTCGAGAGGGCTTCACGCAGGATCTTGATCGCCGACGCGAACAGGATCAGGCCGAAGACGAGGAACGCCCACGTGCCCGCCGACAGCATCGCGGCCCCCGCCGCGATGAACACGCCGCGGAGCACCAGCGCGCCCACGATGCCGTACAGCAGCACACGTTGCTGGACCATCGGCGGGACCGCGAAGGCGGCGAGCAGCAGCATGAAGACGAACAGGTTGTCGACCGACAGGGACTTCTCGACCACGAAGCCGGTCATGAACTCGATCGCCTGGTCGCCCCCGAACTCCAGCCACAGCCAGAACCCGAACACCACCGGGAGCGCGAGGTAGAAGGCCGACCAGCCGGCGGCCTCCCGCATCGACACCTCGTGCGGACGGCGGGTGACGGCGAAGTCGGCGACGAGCAGTGCCAGCAGGACGGCGATGCTGATCGCCCACAACCCCGGCGATCCCACGGTTACCACGGACTCGGGCATGGAGCCTCCTCGAACTCGAAGTTCGAGGTCTCCTTCGCCCGGTAGGGCGGCCTCCCGGGGACACCAGTGGAGTGTCCGTACTGACCGGGCAGGCTCTTGGGAAGTACTCCCCTCGTCGGTTCAGTATGCCACTTGGTAAAGAGATGTTAAAGGCGGGGCTGAAGGACGCTTTCCCCGCATGACATGCCAGGAAGGCGCCCTTCACCTCGTCACATGCGGGGAAAGGCCCCTTCAGCCAGCTCAGGCCCGAGCGGAACTGCGCACGATCACCGAGCTCACCCGGCTCGCCCCAGGACAGAGGCTGCCCGTGCGTTACCGGCCGGCCGTCATGGACCACTACGTCGCCCTCGCCCGGGACGCGGACCCCGCCCAGGTGCGGCGGCTCTTCGACGAGATCGCGAGCCGCAAACGGGCCTGACCCGAAGCCGTACGCCTAGGCCGGGCCGTCCCGCAGCACGCCGCGTACCGCGTCGACGGACAGGTCGTCCCACGGGAACTCGGCCATCCACCAGGTCGCGCCCGCTTTCACGTAGGGCGCGAGATCCGTGCCCGCCGGGACGCCGATCGCGAAGTCGTAAGGCGCCTTGTCGTCCTCACGCAACGCCGTGATCGTTTCGACCGCCTCGGCGAACTCGTCCGCGTCCGGCAGGTTCACCGGGAAGAACCCGTCGTACCGCGCGGCCCGGCGCATCGGCTTCACCTTGCCGGGAAAACCCGCCAGCCACACGGGGACCGGCCGCTCGGGTCGCGGCAGGAACGTGATGCCGTCGACCGTGTAGTGCTTTCCGTGATGCCGCACGGGTTCCCCGGACCAGGCCGCGGTGAGGATCTCGAGCGACTCGTCCAGCATCTCGCCGCGTGCGCGATCGTCCATTTCGTCACCGGTCTTCGAGAACTCCCCGCCGAACCGGTCGCTGCCGAGGCCCGCGCCGAGGATCAGCCTCCCGCCGCTCAACCGGTCCAAAGTGGCCGTCTCGCGGGCGAGCTTGACCGGGCGACGGCGGGCGAGCGGCGTGACCATCGGCCCGAAGACGAGGTTCTCGGTGGCGGACGCGACGGCGGCGAGCGTGATCCACGGGTCGGCGACCGCGCGCACCGGCTCCCGCCAGCGGATGTGGTCCCAGACGAACAGGCCGTGCCAGCCCGCTTCTTCGGCCTCGGCGGCGAGGCGCGCGACGATCACCGGGTCGGCCAGTTCGTCGAAGATCGGCAGCCAGAGTGCTGAGCGCAGATTCATTCTGCCGACCGTACGAGTGATGGGGCGACCGTGGCGAGCCCTCGCGGCTTGACACCATCACCCGTCGCACTAAAGTTCAACCAACACGTTGATCAACCCAACGGTTGAATAACCCGAGAGAGAACGATGGCCGACCTGACGATCACCCGCCTTCTCGACGCGCCCCGCGAGCTCGCCTTCCGGGTGTGGACCGATCCGGATCATCTCGCCCACTGGTGGGGCCCTGCCGGGTTCACCGCCGAGTCCTGCACGGTCAACCTCACCGAGGGCGGCCGGTGGCGGATCTGCGTCAGCGACGGCGAGACCGATTTGTGGGCCTCGGGCGTCTACCACGAGATCGTGCCGCCGGAGCGGCTCGTCTTCAGCTTCGCCTGGGAGGAACCGGCGGGCGCGCGGGGTCACGACACCCTGGTCACGATCCTCCTCGCCGAACGCGGCGGCAAAACCGAGATGATGTTCCACCAGGCGATCTTCGAGACGGTGGTGGAACGCGACGAACACGTCGACGGCTGGCAGTCCTGCTTCGGCCGGCTCATCGCTTATCTCGATGAGCTCCGCTGACGCACTTCCCGCAGCACCTCACGAGCCCGCGCCACCCCGTCCTCCGCACGCAGCCGAGCGCCGACGTACTGCGCCCCGCGACGGAACAGCAGATTGCCGGACAGCTCCAGCAGACGCGTGGTCAAGGCGTCCGCGGTGAGCTCCCGTAACGGCAGCGGCCGCGGTCCGGCGCCGAGCCGCGACACCCGGTCACCCCAGTAGGGCTGGTCGGAGAAGACCGGGCAGACCAGCGCCGGGACGCCCGCCCGCAGCGCCGCGGCGGTCGTGCCCGCGCCGCCGTGATGCACCACGGCGGCGGTCCGCGGGAAGAGCCACGCGTGCGGGACGTCCTGCACCGTCAGCAGATCATCGTCGTCGGACCCGGCATCGGTACCGAGAAGCCCCCGCAGCCCCACCCGGCGCAGCGCCGTGCGGACGGCGGCGAACGTCCGCTCCGCCTCCGCAGGCCGCATGCTGCCGAAGCCGACGTAGACCGGAGGCGGCCCCGAAGCGAGGAAGTCACGCAGGCGCGGGTCCGGCCGCCATCCGGCGGGGGTGTCGAGGAACCAGTACCCGGTGACGTGGACCCTGGCGGGCCAATCCTTCGGCCGGGGCACCACGGCGTCGGAAAACCCGCACAGCACCGGGGTTTCCTTCCTCCGGGGTCCGCGCCGGCCCGCCGGGGGCAGCCCGAGCGACCGGCCGCGCCAAAGGTCCACCTCGGGCCGCAACACCTGCCAGGCGACGGTATCGACGGCGCGGAAGCTCAACTGCCGCCCGCAAGGCCCGAGCCTGCCCGCCCACGGCAGCAGCGGATGCGCGAACTTCCGGGTCGGCACGCTGGGCTGGTAGTGCAGTTCGACGTCGGGGACGCCGAGCGAGGCACCCAGATGCGCGCCGAGGAAACCCAGTGTCGGGGCGAGGACGAGGTCCGCGCCGGACGCTCCTTCGTGGACATCGGCGAGTAAGCGTTCCAGCACCGGTGCCAGCGCGCCTCGCAGTCCGCGCAGGAACGTCGCGGGATTGCGCCCGCCCTCGGTCCATTCACGCCCGCCGTCCGAGCCGAGGACTTCACTGGGATCGGCCGAAAGCGGCGCGAACTCCAGCCCGTATCCGGTCACCAGCTCCCGGAACCGTTCCGCCGCCAGCACTCGCACCCGATCGCCCTCGAGACCACGCCCCAGGGCGATGCACGGCTGGACGTCGCCCCGCGAACCGGGAGCGACGATCACGACCAGCCGGGTCACCGTTTCGCCGCCGTCAACCGGTACCGGAGGCGGAAGGGCAGATTCGCCAGCGCCGCCGCGATATGCGCGTCCCGGCCGACCAGGTACCGCGGCGCGGGACGGCGAGCGGTCAGCGCGTGGACCACGACCCGTGCCGCGCGCTCGGGCGGCACCCCGGCGCGCGCGGACCGTTCCGCGCTCCGTTCGGCTTCGTCCAGTTGTGCCGCATACCTTTCCCGCGCGGCTTCCGGCAAAGCCGCGCGCACCTCCTCGGCGGCGGCGCGGGCACGGGGCCAGATCGAGGTGGCGACAGCGCCGGGCTCGACGAGGACGACCTCGATCCCGGACGGGGCCAGTTCGGCGCGGAGGCTGTCGGTCAAGCCGACCAAGGCGAACTTCGACGTGTGATAGGGGCCGACCATCGGTCCGGCGATCCGCCCGCCCATCGACCCGACCGTCACCACCCTGGCGGCGGACGCGGCGCGCAGCGCGGGCAACATCGCCTGCGTGACGGCGAGCTGCCCGGTGACGTTGACCTCCAGCTGCTGCCGGAAATCCTCGAGCGGGACGTGTTCCAGGGGTCCGGGCCGGGCCATCCCGGCGTTGTTCACCAGCCCCCGCAGCGGTCCCGCGGCCGCGACCTTCTCTCCGCACGCCGTGATCGACGCCGCGTCCCGGAGGTCCATCCGCAGCACGGTGACCGCTTCGCCGTGGGTGCGGGCGAGTTCCGCTTCGTCCGCGTCGGTGCGCACACTGGCCCAGACGTGGGCGCCCCGCCGGACGAGTTCGGTCACGCAGGCGCGGCCGATCCCGCTCGAAGCCCCGGTGACCACAAAGGACGGACGGGTCACGACGCCTCCCCCGCCTTCACCGGCGCGGCGAGCGCGCGCAGCATCCGAGGCCAGGTCTTGTGCAGCTGGTCCTGCCAGTACGCCCAATGGTGCGTGCCCGGCCCGTAGAAGTCGGTCATGACCGGGACACCGAGCCGGTTCAGCCGGTCCGCCATCGCGGTGGTCTGGCCGGAGCACAGGAACTCGAGCAGCATCGCCCCCGGGAGCACGTCGATCGGGAGCTTGCCGTCGTACGGTCCCGGCAGGCCGTTGCCCGTCGACAGGTACAGCTCGGTGCCGCGCAGGCGGTCGGCGTTCACCAGCGGATCGTGCGCGTCCCAGCGGGACGCCTCGCGACGCCGGTCACCCCAGAGCGCTTCGGGGTCCTGCCGGGCCGAGGCGACGATCGCGCTGGTCAGCAGCTCGCCGTACGGACCGGTGGGGTTGAGATTGCCGCTGAACGACCCGGCGAACCGGAACACCCCCGGCCGCCGGGCGGCGAGTTCCAGCGCGCCGTAGCCGCCGAGCGAGAGCCCGGCCGCCACCCGCCGCCCGTCCCCGCGATACGCGCGGTCGATCAGCTGCGGGATCTCGACCGCGGTGAACGTCTCCCACTGATTGAGCACGACGTCCTTGCCGTGATTCCACCAGTCGGAAAAGAACCCCGCGGAACCGGAACCCGGCATCACCACCAGGGCGCCGGAGTCGTCGGCGAGCTTCCGGATGTCGGTGTTGGCGGTCCAGCCGCGATAGTCCTGCAGCCGTGTCTCCCCGGCGAGCAGGTACACCGCCGGCCACTTCTTCTCCGGTTCGGCGTCCCATCGCGACGGCAGGATCAGCCGGACCATCGCGTAGCTCCCGACGCCGACCGAGCGCACGGTGAGGTCCAGCATCCGCGGATCATCGTCCACAGTGGTCTGGGCGACGACGTGCGAGCCGTCGTCGGCGCGGGCGTCCGGGACACCGCTCTCGGCCCTCGCCGGGGCGAGGGCGGCGCCGGGCAGCAAGCACGTCACGGCCGTCAGCAGCGCGACGGCGCGCAGCCGCCTCGAAGTATTGCGCATACGTAATCCTTTGTCCCGGTCGTTCGATCGAATCCGAAAATGTGACGGCGATTACCCGCAAAAGAAATCCGGAGTGCCGACACGTTAAGCGGAAGAACCCCCTCCAGGCAATTGTCCTGCCCAAAATCCGGGAGGACAATGTGAATGCCAGGGAAACAAGAAATGCCCCCACCTCCCCCATCAGGGTGACCCGTCGCTCACGGACAGTGAGCGACAGTGGCACGGGGGTACCAGACTGGCTCGCACACCTGCGAAAACCTCGGAAGCCGCAGGTCACACCTAGTACACGAAGGACATTTACGTTCTCTTGATACCTTCCGGTATTCGATTTCCCGTCGTAGCCTTCGTCGTGCCGCCCGGGTTCGGCGTCCACTGACGCAACCCCGGCGCCGTGTCCCACCGAAGGGACCACGACCCCATCAGGACCCTTCCGAAAGGGCTATTCATGACTGCCCGAATTCGCGCGCTCGTCGTCACCGCCGCCGCGTTGGCCACTATTTCCGGCGTACCCGGAGAATCGATTCAGGCGGCCGCCGCGCCGCCCTCTCCCGTCGTTTCGCCCTCTCCCGCCGTTCCGCCCGCCGCCCTGCTGCCGCCGGAGACCGTCCCGCACGCGTCCGCGCGCGACGGCTTCGACCTGGCCGCGGCACTGTCCACGCCGGACCGAGAGGAGAGCCGGATCGACGTCGGCGGCTGTGAGGACGTCGTCCACGGCAGGCTGATCGGCACCGGCGCCACCGGCCAGGGCTTCCAGTCCGCGGTGCCCGGCGGTCAGGTGTCCGAGCTCGTCGCACGCACGGCGAACCCGCCCGACCTGACGGCCTGGGCCGCGCAGGCCGCGCGGTGCTCACAGGTGACGGTCGACGACGCGGCCGGTACCGCGGTGTCGACCGTCACCGTCCAGCCCGCGCCCGCCGTCACGGGCGCGAAAACCCTTTCCTACCAACAACTCCTCACGCTCCCCGGCCAGCCCCCCGAGCTGCCCGGACTGCGTCTGCGCACCGTCGCCATCGCCGCCGACGACGTACTGGTCGTGCTTCGTGACGCCGGGACCACCGGCCTCGATCTCGACGCCCTCGCCGTCGCCGCCTGGCAGCACGCCGCCGGACCGCTCGGCCGCTGAACCCTCGCAAAACCCCCGCCGAACCCCGAGGAGACGCCATGTCCCTGGCCCCCGAAAACCTGCCCGCCACGGCCGGCACCACCCTCCCAGCCTGCCTCCGGCATTGGGCGGACGTCGACGGCGACCGGCCCGCGCTGACCTTCGCCGACTTCGCGACCGATCGCGGCGGGCGGCGGAAGACCCTGACCTGGCGGCAGCTCCAGGAGCGCGTCGACGCCGTCGCGGGCGCGCTGCCCGTCCGGCCAGGCGACCGGGTGGCCGTGCTGTGCCCGCAGAGCGCCGAGTACGTCGTCGCCTTCCTCGGCGCGATCACCGCGGGCGCGATCGCGGTGCCGCTGTTCGACCCCGGGCTGCCCGGGCACGCCGGGCGCCTCGCCGCGGTGCTGACCGACTGCTCCCCCACCGCGGTCGTCACCACCGTCGCGGCCGAGGACGCGGTCCGCGAGTTCCTCGCCGGTCTCCCCGGCGGTGACGAGGTCGCCGTCATCGCGGCCGACCGCCCCGCCGAAGGCCCGGTCCGCGCGTGGCCCGCCCCGGACGCGACACCGGACGACGTGGCGTACCTGCAGTACACCTCCGGCTCCACCCGCAGCCCGGCGGGCGTGGTGCTGACCCACGCGAACGTGCTGGCCAACGTGCGCCAGGCAGTGCACGGGCTCGGCATCGAACCGACGGGGACCACCGTGTCCTGGCTGCCGCTGTTCCACGACATGGGTCTCGTACTCGGCCTGATCACCCCGCTGGCGATGGGCATGCGGTCGGTGCTGATGGATCCGCTGGCCTTCATCGAACGACCGGTGCGCTGGCTGGAACTGCTGGGCGACCACAACGGCAGCTGGAGCGCGGCGCCGAACTTCGCGTTCCACTACTCCGCGAGCCGGGTGCGCGAAGAGGACCGCGCCAAGCTGCGCCTCGACCGCGTCGCCGCGATCGTCAACGGCGCGGAGCCGATCAACCCCGACGTACTCGACCGGTTCCACGCCGCCTTCGCCGATTCCGGGTACACGCCGGACAAGACCCGGCCCTCCTACGGTCTCGCCGAGGCGACCGTCTTCGTCACCACCGGCCCCGGAACTCCCCCGCGCGTCACCACGTTCGACCGCGCCGACCTCGGGACGGGCACGGCACGGCAGTCCGGCGACGGTCTCCGGCTGGTCGCCTGCGGTGTCCCGGTTGGCCAGCACGTCGCGCTGGTCGACCCGGAAACCGGCGTCGCGCTCGAAGACGGTTCGGTCGGCGAGATCTGGGTCCACGGTCCCAACGTCGGCACCGGGTACTGGCAGAAGCCCTTGGAAAGCACCGAGACCTTCGGCGCCCGGCTGACCGGCGAACTCGGTGGGCTCCCGGAGGGGCCCTGGCTGCGCACCGGGGACCTCGGCGTCCGGTACGACGGCGAGGTCTACATTGCGGGCCGTATCAAGGACCTGCTGATCGTCGACGGCCGCAACCACTACCCGCAGGACGTCGAAGCGACGGCGGCCTCGGCCGACCGCGACATCCGCCCGGGCAGCGTCGCCTCGTTCGCCGTCGAAGGCACCGACACCGAAGCCGCGGTCGTCGTCGCCGAACACCGCGGCCACACCGCGCTGACCACGGACGACGAGCGGACCCTCGCCGCGTCGATCCGGCGGCTCGTTTCCGACGCGCACGGCCTTTCGCTGCGCGACGTCGTGCTCGTCCCGGCGGGCCTGGTCCCGCGCACCTCCAGCGGCAAGATCGCGCGCAGCGCGTGCCGCGACCGCTACCTCGCCGGCGACTACGGAAAGGCCCTGGTGCGATGAGAAACCCGACGCTCGACACCCCCGCCCTGCGCCGCTGGCTGCTCGGCACCGTCGCCGAGCACACCGGCGTCGACCCGGCCCGGCTCGAAGCCGACCGCCCGCTCAGCGACTACGGCCTGTCCTCCCGTCAGGCCGTCGGCATCGCGGCGGAGCTCGAAGACCTGCTCGGCACCCCGCTCCCGGCCACTCTGCTGTGGGAGAGCCCGACCATCGACCACCTCGCCCGCTCCCTCACCGGCGGCGCCGAACCGGAACCGGAGCCGACGGGAACGGACCGCCGGCGGACCGACCCGATCGCCGTCGTCGGCCTGGGCTGCCGCTGGCCGGGAGCGAACGGACTCGACGAGTTCTGGGAGCTCCTGCGCAGCGGGCGGGACGCCGTCCGGACCGCGCCGCCGGGCCGGTGGAGCGCCGACGCGGCACCGGTCGTCGGCGGTTTCCTCGACGACGTCGCCGGTTTCGACGCCGACCACTTCGGCATCACCCCGCGCGAGGCGTCCACAATGGACCCGCAGCAGCGGATGCTCCTGGAAGTCACCTGGGCCGCGCTCGAACACGCCGGGATCGCCCCGGCCTCCTTGCGCGGCAGCCGGACCGGCGTGTTCACCGGGATCTCCACCCACGACTACGGCCACCTCACGATGGCGGGCGGCGGAGTGGACCTGTGGACGGCCACCGGCGCCGCCGGGAGCATCTCGGCCAACCGGCTCTCCTACGTCTACGACCTGCGCGGGCCGAGCATGGCGGTGGACACCGCCTGCTCGTCTTCGCTGGTCGCGGTGCACCACGCGGTGCGCGCGCTGCGCGACGGCGAGGCGGATCTCGCCTTGGCGGGCGGGGTGAACCTCATGCTCCTGCCCGGACCGACGGCCGCGTTCGCCGCGGCCGGTCTCCTCGCGGACGACGGCCGCTGCAAGACATTCGCCGCGGACGCCGACGGCATCGCGCGCGCCGAAGGCTGCGGCGTCGTCGTGCTCAAACGGCTGGCAGACGCCGAATACGACGGCGACCGGGTGCTGGCGGTGATCCGCTCCACCGCGGTCAACTCCGACGGCCGGTCGCAAGGACTGGCGGCGCCGAACCCGATCGCCCAGCAGGACATGCTGCGCACGGCGTACCACGGCGCCCGGCTCGATCCGTCCACTGTGGACTACGTCGAGGCGCACGGCACCGGCACTTTGCTCGGTGACCCGATCGAGGCCCGCTCGCTCGGTGCCGTTCTCGGCAAGGACCGGCCCGCCGACGCCCCGCTGCTGATCGGGTCGGTGAAGACGAACATCGCGCACGCGGAAGCGGCCGCGGGGATCGCCGGGCTGATCAAGGTCGTCCTCGCGATGACCCACGACGAACTGCCGCCCCAGCTGCACTTCGCCGCACCCAACCCGCACATCCCGTTCGACGACCTGCGCCTGAAGGTGGTGACCGAACCGACGGCGTGGCCACGCCGTTCCGGCCGCGCCACGGCGGGGGTGTCCGCGTTCGGGTTCGGCGGGACCAACGCGCACGTCGTCCTCGAACAGGCCGCGGCGCTGGAGCCGGCCCAGGAACGCGCGGACGTCCGGATCGGGCTGCTCTCCGCCCGCACCCGCGACCGCCTCACCGAACGCGCGACGCAGCTGGCGAACTGGCTGGAGTCCTCGGCCACGCCGTCGCCTTCCCTCGCCGATGTCACCCACACGCTGTTCCGGCGCGACAACGGCGGACCGCACCGCGCCGCCGTCGTCGCCGGGGACACCGCCGAGCTCGCGGTTCTGCTGCGTGCCGTCGGCACCGGTGCCGATCCGCTGCCCGCCGGCGCGGTCGCGGGCAGCACCCGGACCACCGACGGACCGGTGTTCGTGTTCTCCGGTCACGGCTCCCAATGGCCGGGGATGGGACGCGGGCTGCTGGCCGCCGAGCCCGCCTTCGCCGCACAGGTCGACAAGCTCCACGACCTGTTCACCGAGCACACCGGCCGATCGCTGCGCGCCTTGCTCACCACCGGGAATCCCTTGTCCCTTCCCGAAACCCAGACGGCCATCTTCGGGATCCAGGTCGCGCTGGCCGCCCAGTGGGAGGCGCTCGGGGTCCGGCCCGCGGCCGTGATCGGGCACTCGCTGGGCTCCGCGGCCGCCGCCGTGGTGAGCGGTGTGCTCACCCCTGACGAGGCCGTCCACCTGGTCGCGACCCGTGCCCGGCTCCTGGGCACCATCGGTCCGGGTGGAGCGATGGCGGCGGTCGAACTGGCGCCGGAGGAACTGGAGCTGTACCCAGACATCGAACTCGCCGTCGAATCCGCGCCGGGCCAGCTGACCGTGGCCGGGGACGCGACCGTCCTCGAACTGCTCGTCGCCGAACTCGAGGCCGCCGGGCTGACCGCGCGACTGCTGCCGGTCGAGGTCGCCGGGCACTCCGTCCGGGTCGACCCCGTCCTGCCCGCGCTCCGGGAAGCGCTCGTCGAACTAGGCGGCCGTCGCCCGACGGTCCCTTGGTACGACACGGTTCTGGCCGATCCGCGGGACCTTCCGGACTTCGACGCCGGGTACTGGGCCACGCACCTGCGCCGTCCGGTGCGGTTCCGGCAGGCCGTGGCGGCCGCCGCCGCGGACGGGCACCGCGTCTTCGTCGAGCTGTCGCCCCATCCGATCCTGCGGGGTTCGGTGGCGCGGACCCTCGAAGGCGAGGGGATCCACGACGCCGTCGTCACCGGGACCCTGCGGCGGGGCCAGGACGAGGTCCGCGCGCTGGGCGCAGCCGCGGCCGAACTCTACTGCGCGGGGACCCGGATCACCCCCGCCGACCCGGACGACGGTGCCCGCCTGGTCGACGTCCCGCCGATGCCGTGGCGGCACGAACGGCACTGGTACACCACCGCCGGGGAGACGCCGTCGTTCGCCGCACGGGTGACCGAACCCGAACCCGCTCATCGCGGAGGTGGTGATCGGCTGACCGAGATCGTCGCCGCGGTCATGGGCCTGCGGCCCGAGCGCATCGACGCCGACGTCCCGCTGGTGGAACTCGGACTGGATTCCCTGATGGCGAACCGGATCCGGGAGGCCGTCCGCCGGGAGTTCGGCACCGAACCCGACGCCGTCAGCGTGCTCCGGGGTGCCACTCTCGCCGACCTCAGCCGCGATCTCGCGCCGCGCGAAGACGAGGAGCCGCTTCCGGCCCGAGGCCGGGCTTGGGACGCGGCGGACCGGCTCGTCCTGCGCCTCTGGCAGGAGCACACCGGAGCCGACCCGGGCGGCACGCACGTCCGGCTGACCGAGACCGGCACGCCGGATCGGCTGGCCGAGCTGCTCGCCAAGGGGCTCAGCACCGAACTCGCGACCCCTGTCGACGCCGCCGAACTCCTGCGGCACGACTCCCTCGCGGCCATCGCGGACGTCGCCCGCGCCGTCCTGGACACGAGGGAGGAGAAGGGACCGGTGCACGTCCTCGCTCCCGGTGACACCGGCGTCGCGCCGCTGCTGCTGTTCCACCCTGGTGGCAGCACGTGCACCGTGTACCGGCCGCTGCTGGACAGGCTGCCCACCGCGGTGCCGTGCGTCGGATTCGAACGCGTTCCCGGTGTCAGCATCGAGGAACGCGTCGAGCACCTGTTGCCGCTGGTGCGGGCGCACCGTCGCGACCGGCCGTACCGGCTGGCGGGCTGGTCGTTCGGCGGGGCGCTGGCCTACGGCGTCGCCGCCCGGCTCGCCGAGGAAGGCGAGGAGGTCGAGTTCGTCGCGCTGATCGACACCATGCTCCCGCTCCCGGAACCGGACCTCGACCCGCGGGCGTCGTCCGCCCGGCGATTCCTGCGCTTCACCGGTTACGTCGAGGGGACCTACGGCCGCGAAGTCCGGCTCGGGCACGAGGAACTGGCGCCGTTGCCCGAAGAAGAGCAGATCGAACTGACCATGCGGCGGGTCGCCGAAGCCGGTTTGCTCAGCCCCGGCGTACTCCGGCACCAGCGTCAGTCCTTTTTGGACACGCTGGCGGCCGAACGCGGCACGCCCCGCCGCTACGACGGCCGGGTCGTGCTCTACCGGGCTGTCGAGCAGTACGCGGCCGGGCTGGCGATGGAACCTCGGTATTCCCGCACGGACCTCGCCGCCGGCTGGGCGGAGCTGTGCCCGGAACTGGAGATCGTGCCGGTCGAGGCGCATCACCTGTCGGTGGTGGACCCGCCTCACGTCGATGTGGTGGCAAGGCATCTGGCGGGACTCCTGTGACCACGGCCCGGGCCGGGCGAGCGGTCGACCGCGCCTGGCCGCTGCTGGCGGTGCTCGGCGCCGGGCTCTTCCTCGTCGCGGTCGACGCGACCGTGCTGCACGTCGCGTTGCCCGACCTCGTCCGGCAGTTGCGGCCGGGCGCGGCGGCGCAGGTGTGGATCGTGGCGATCTACCCCCTGACCGCCGCGCCGCTGCTGCTGCCGTTCGGCACCCTCGGCGACCGGTACGGACGGCGGCGCGTGCTGGTCACCGGGTACGTCGTGTTCGGGATCGCGTCGCTCGGGTGCGCGTTCGCGCCGAACGTCCCGGCGCTGCTGGCTTTTCGCGCTTTCCTCGGCTGCGGTGGCGCGATGATCATGCCGGTGACGATGTCGCTGCTCCGGGAGCTCTTCCCGGAGCAGCGCGACCGCCGCACGGCGATCGCGGTGTGCAGCGGGATCGCCGGTACCGGCTCGGTGTTCGGGCCGGTCCTCGGTGGGGTGCTCGTCGAGACGTGGGGCTGGCGCGCCACGTTCCTGCTGAACCCGCCGGTGATCCTGGCGGCGGTGGTGCTGGCCCTGCGGTGGCTCCCCCGGAATCCGCCAGGGCAGCGGCCGTGGGACGCGACCAGCGCCGCCCTCGCGGCGGGCGGTGTCCTCGGGATCGCGTTCGCCGTCGGGCATCCGGGCTCCTGGCCGACGGCCGTCGCTTCGGGGATCACCGGATGTGTCCTCATCGGACTGTTCCTGCGCC
The DNA here is from genome assembly GCF_046549075.1 of Amycolatopsis sp. lyj-84. NCBI lineage: Bacteria > Bacillati > Actinomycetota > Actinomycetes > Pseudonocardiales > Pseudonocardiaceae > Amycolatopsis > Amycolatopsis sp. lyj-84. The sequence goes on along the minus strand of NZ_JAJPWO010000006.1, from coordinate 33,905 downwards.
GTCAGCGCCGGACCGATCCGCCACTGCTGGACCTCGCCCTGTTCACTCTGCCGGGGGTACGCGCCGCGGTGGGTGGGGTCCTGCTGGTGATGAGCACGCTGGTCGGGCTCGGGCTGCTGTTCGCCCAATACCTGCAGGTGGTGCTCGGCCTCTCCCCGACGGCTGCGGCGACCCGGCTGCTCCTGGTGCTGGGCGCGTCCGCCGTCGGCAGCGTGGTGACCCCCTCGCTGCTGGGGCGCTTCGGCAACGCTCGCGTCCGCACGGCCGGGTTCGCCGTCACCGCGTTGTCGTTGCTGGTCCCGGCGGCGGGCTCGGCCGCGCTGACGTCACCGGTGCTGCTCGGCGCCGGCCTGACGGGAATGGGGCTGGGGATGGCGTTCGCGCTCACGTCGAGCACCGACACCCTGCTTTCGGCGACCTCCGCGGACCAGGCGGGCGGCGCCGCGGCGGTGGAGAAGACGGGCTACGAGCTGGGCGCGGGTTTCGGGACCACGCTGTTCGGCTCCCTCGCGGCGGCGGTGTACGCGGCGCACCTGGCGGTTCCGGCCGGGGTACCCGAACCGGCGCGGCAGCTCGCGCTTTCGGGACCCGCTCAGGCCGAGGCCGCGGTCTCGGGACTTCCGTCGCCGTTGATCGGCGAACTGCTCGAAGCCGCGCGGGTGGCTTGCACCACTGGGCTTCAAGTGTCGGCGGGAGTCGCTTGTGGACTGTTCCTGGTCGCCGGCCTCGTGAGTAGTAAAGGCGGTTAGAACCGTCCTTACCACTCACGAGACGCGAAAAGACCCCACCCTGATCGGATGGGGTCTTCACTGCGGTGGGCGATACTGGGATCGAACCAGTGACCTCTTCGGTGTGAACGAAGCGCTCTCCCCCTGAGCTAATCGCCCGTGGTACGAACTCCGGTTCACCGGGGAAGCGAACCTGGTGCGCGATACTGGGATTGAACCAGTGACCTCTTCCGTGTCAGGGAAGCGCTCTCCCGCTGAGCTAAACGCGCGTGTGTAGTTGTTCGTACGGGAGCTAGCTTAGCGGACCCGTTTCCGGGCCCGCAAAGGGGTTCCCCTCTCGATCAAAACGCAGGCAGCTCAGGGTTTCGGCAGCCGCGAAGCGACCGAGGCCGCGATCTCCTTCGTCCGGTCACACGGGCTCCCGCTCCCCTCCCGGGCGAGCAGCCGGACGGCGACGTGCTCGGCCTCGCGGTCCGGCAGCGGACGGTGCTGCCAGGTCACGACGCAGTTCGAGCCGCCGAACTCCCGGATGTCGCCGGTGACACCGTTGCCGAGGTCGACCGGCGAACCTTCGGGCGCGTACGCACCTCGCTGCAGCTCGACGGTCAGCGTGTCCCCGCCGCCCTGCCACTCGCAGATCCGCAACGTCCGCGGAGCGGGCTGCGTGTTGGGCACGTTCTTGGTGAGCGCGGCCGGATCCACGACCGCGCACGGGTCGAGCGGGAGCAGGCTCGCCGGGTCGCCGGCGCGGTCGACCTCGTGCGTGCGCAACCGGGCGAGGGCGGCGGTCAGCATGTCGTCGGCCGCCTTGCAGGGGTCGCCGTCCTTGCCCGGATGCGAGACGACGACGCCGAGCTTCCGATCCGCCGGAAGCTGGACGATCGAATCGCATCCGCCGCTGATCGTGCTGCGCAGCAACGGAAGCCCTTCGGCGGTCCGGTCCGTCCGCTCGACGTTGCTCACGCCGTCACCGATCCGGATCTCGAAAGAGGCGTCTCGGAGACCGGTGTACTTGCAGCGGGCCGGGTAGATCGGCCCCGTTTCCGGCTTGAGGGTCCCGGACTCCTGCACGAACCGACCGGCGAGCACCTTGCACGGATCCACCAGGCGCAGGCGTTCCGGGCTGAGCGCCTCGCTCACCGCCAGCGACGCCGTACCCGGCGCCTCGGGCTTCGCGTACTCGGCGACGGAGAGACCGAGCGCGACGATCCCGGCGACCACGAGCAGGACGACCGCGGCGAGCGCGCCGAACAGGAGCTTCTTCGTGCGCGGCGCCATCTTCTTCGGCGGCGGCCGCCAGATCGGGAGCGGCAGGGCCAAGCACCGAGCGCACTTCGGTGTCCTGCTGCCGGATCCGGGCGTGCACGGCGGCCGGCCAGGGAGCCATGCCGGGCGGCACGGGTCCGAGGTGGTCCAGGATCTGTTCCGGGGTGGGGCGGCGGGCCGGATCCTTGGCCAGGCACGGTTCGGCGAGCCGCCGGATCTCGTCCGGGACGTCGGTGAAGTCCGCGGCGGCGTGCACGACGTTATACAGCGTTTGCGGCGCGGTCGGGCCGGTGAACGGGCCGCGGCCGGTCGCCGCCATGACCAGGATCGCGCCGAGGGAGAACACGTCACTCGCCCCGGTGACCTGCCCGCTGCCCGCCTGTTCCGGCGACATGAACGCGGGCGACCCGATGATCGCGCCGGTTCCGGTGAGCTCCTGTGCCTCCTCCGCCACCCGCGCGATGCCGAAGTCGATCACCCTGGGCCCGTCACTCGTCAGGATGACGTTGCTGGGCTTGAGGTCCCGGTGGATCAGCCCGGCACGGTGGATTTCGGTCAGCGCGGCGGCGAGCCCGGACGCCAGCAGGCGTACCGACGCGGCGGGCAGCGGTCCGGCGGCGTCCACCGCCTCCTTCAGGGATGGTCCGGTGACGAAGACCGAGGCGAGCCAGGGCGTTTCCGCCTCCGCGTCGGCGTCCATGACCGCGGCGGTGTATGCGCCGGACACCAGCCTCGAGGTGGCGACCTCGCGCCGGAACCGTTCGCGGAACCGGGGATCGTGTGCGAACTGGGCGTGCAGCTGTTTGACCGCGACGAGCCTGCCATCCGGGGCCAGGCCGAGCACGACCCGGCCCATGCCGCCTTCACCGATTTCGGCGATGATCCGATACGGGCCGACCTGCCGGGGTTCGCCGGGGTTCAACGGTTTCACTGATCAGCCCTAGGGTTTCGGAAGTTTTTGCAGCAGCGCACCGGCGAAGCCCTTCGCCTTCTCGCAGGCCTCGTCGGCGGTCATCTTCGTCCCGCTGGTGCCGATGGTCAGCTCGACGTTCTCGCCGTCGTGCTCGCTGACGGACCGATGCTGCCAGGTCAGCGAACAGGAGGAACGGGCGACGCCGTCGTCCTTCTTCGCCAGGTACACCGTGGTACCGCCGAGATCCAGGGTGGTGGAACCCGTGTAGTACGAGTCCTTCGTCTGGGACGGCGGGTACGCCCGCACGAGACTCAGCCGGACACTGCCCGCCGCGTCGTACCGGCATTGGTGCAGGTGCTCGCGGATCGTTTCGACGACCGGGCCGATCAGCCGGTCCGTGGTCGCGGCGCCGACCAGCGCGCACGGGTCCAGTGGCGCGAGGGTGCCCGCCGGAAGCTCGCGATCCTGGCCACCGGCCCGGATCCGTTTGACCGCGTCGGTGAGGGCCGCCTTCACCACCGCGCATGCTTCGTCCTTTGTGGACATCGAGTTCACGTCGGCGCTCAGCTTGGTGTTCGGCAGCCCGGCGACCGGGACCGCGACCGCGCACGCGTCACCGGAGCCCTTGATCCGCAACGGAAGTCCTTCGAGCTCGCCACCCGCTTCGCCTTGGATCAGGTCGCCGCCGACCTCCAGCTCCAGCCACTTCCCCGCGGGCGAGGTGTACGTGCACGAATCGAATTGGAGATCGATCTCCACGCTCAGCTTGCCGAACCCGGGTACGTCGCGCCCTTTGAGCACCTTGCACAGGTCGACCCGCCGCAGGTTGTCCGGTCCGAGCGGATCCTGGTTGACCGGGGTGGCGACCGGTTCGTCCGGGAGCTGCGGCGAACTCGGCGCGGCGGCGGCCGGGGGCGGGTCGTCCTTCGACAGCGAGACAGCCGTGATGACGCCACCGGCCAGCAGTACGACGGCGGCCGCGGCGAGTCCCGCGATCAGGCCGCGGCGGGATCGCTTCGGCGGAGGCGGGTTCAGCAGCCGCCGGACCTCGGCTTGCTGGGTCTCGATGAGGTGTGAGACCACCGGCGGCCACGGGCTGGTCATCGGCGGGATCGGCCCCAGCCGTTCCAGCACCCACGCCGGGGAAGGCCGGTCCGCCGGGTTCTTCGCCAGGCACGGCTCGACGATCTGACGGAGCTCCGGCGCCAGATGCCGCAGGTCGGGCTGGACGTGCACGACGTTGTAGAGGGTGTGCGGAGTGGACGTTCCGGTGAAGGGATTCGTCCCGGTCGCGGCCATCACGAGGAGCGCGCCCAACGAGAACATGTCGCTCGCCGGGGTCAGCGGTTTGCCCTCGGCCTGCTCCGGCGACATGAATCCGGGCGAGCCGATCACCGCGCCGGTGTGCGTGAGTTCCGAGTCGCTCTCGACGGCGCGGGCGATCCCGAAGTCGATCACCCGGGGACCGTCACCGGCGAGGATGACGTTGCCCGGTTTCAGGTCCCGGTGGATCAGCCCGGCGCGGTGGATGTCGCCGAGCGCCAGCGCGAGTCCCGCGGCGAGGTGCCGGACCGCCATCGGCGGCAGCGGGCCGCCGGCGGCGACCGCTTCGGACAGTGCCGGTCCCGGCACGAACACCGAGGCCAGCCACGGTGTCGGCGCGTGCGGATCGGCGTCCATCACCGGAGCGGTGTAGGCGCCGGACACCAGCCGCGACGTCGCGACCTCGCGGCGGAATCGCTCGCGAAAGCCGGGGTCGTGCGCGAACCCGGGGTGGACCTGCTTGATCGCGACCAGGCGCCCGTCGGAGGAGATCCCGAGCAGCACCCGGCCCATCCCGCCTTCTCCGAGCGCGGCGAACACCCGGTAGCGCCCCACGCCGGTGGGTTCGCCGGTGTTCAACGGCTTCACGAAGACCCCCTTGTCAGGGGCGATGGTACAAAACCACCCGGAAGTGTCACGCAGCCCGTCGGTCCGCCCGGCCGAAGTCCTTGAGACGAAGGCTGTTGGAGACGACCAGCACGGACGACAGCGACATCGCCGCCCCGGCGATCAGCGGGTTCAGCAGTCCCAGCGCGGCCAGCGGGATCGCGGCCACGTTGTAGCCGAACGCCCAGGCCAGGTTCCCCCGGATGATGCGCAGGGTCCGATCCGCGAGCCGGATGGCGTCGGGGACCACGCGCAGGTCTTCGCGGACCAGCACGACGTCGGCCGACCGGATCGCGATGTCACTGCCCCGCGCCATCGCCATGCCGAGATCCGCGGTGGCCAGCGCCGGGCCGTCGTTGATCCCGTCGCCGACCATCGCGACCCGTGCTCCCCCGGCCCGCAGTTCGTCGATGACCTCGGCTTTCTCGGCGGGCAGCACACCGGCCCGCACCTCGGAGATGCCGACCTCGTCCGCGACCACGCGGGCGGCGGCTTCGTTGTCGCCGGTCAGCAGCACGGTCCGCAGGCCGAGCGCGTGCAGGGCGTCGACCGCGGCCCTCGCCGACGGCTTCACGACGTCCCGGACCACCAGATGCCCGGCGACCCGGCCGTCGATCGCGGCCAGGATCACCGTCGCGCCTTCGTGCTCGGCCTCCGCCAACGCGTCGACGACGTCGGCCGGGACCGCGACCTGCCGACCGGTCAGCAGGCGGAGGTTGCCGACGAGGACCTCGTGACCGTCGACCACGCCGCGCGCGCCGAGTCCCGGCAGCGCGGCGAAGTCCTCGACCTCGGGCAGTTCCGGCAGCTCGGCCCTGGCCGCGGTCACGACGGCGGCCGCGATCGCGTGTTCGGAACCGGCCTCGACGGCCCCGGCGAACCGCAGGACCTCCGCGGTGACGAAGCCGTAGGCGGGTCGGCATCCGGTCACCGTCATCTTCCCGGTGGTCACCGTGCCGGTCTTGTCCAGCACCACGGTGTCGACCGTGCGGCTCGCCTCGAGCGCGTCGGGTCCCTTGATGAGAATGCCCAGCTGGGCACCCCTGCCGACCCCCGCCATGAGCGCGGTCGGCGTGGCCAGCCCGAGCGCGCACGGGCAAGCGATGATGAGGACGGCGACGGCCGCCTCGAAACCGTCGCGAGCGGGCGCGCCGCTGAACAGCCACACCGCGAGCGTCAGCACGGCCACGCCGAGTACGACGGGGACGAACACCGAACAGATCCGGTCGACCAGGCGTTGCACGGCGGCCTTGCGGGCCTGCGCGCGCTCCGCCAGCGCCGTCATCTGGGCCAGCTGGGTGTGCGCGCCGACCGCGGTCGCGCGGACGACCAGCCTGCCGTCCCGGTTCACCGAAGCGCCGATGACCCGGTCGCCCGCGCCGACCTCCGCGGGCACCGGCTCGCCGGTCACCGCGCTGACATCCACAGTGGACAGTCCACTGTCGACGACACCGTCGGCGGCGATCGACTCCCCCGGCTTCACCACGAACAGGTCCCCGGTGGCGAGTTCCCCGATCGGGACCATCCGCTCGGTTCCGTCCCGCAGCACCCGGACGTCCTTGGCGGCCAAGGCGTCCAGCGCCGCCAGGAGCCCGGCGGCGCCGCGCCGGGACCGGCTTTCGAAGTACCGGCCCGCCAGCAGGAAGGTGGTCACCCCGGCGGCGACGTCGAGGTAGATCGCGTCCGCTCCGGCCGCGGTCGGGCCGAAGCCGATCCAGTACCCGGGTTCGGCGCCGCCCGCGAAGGCGGACCAAGCCGACCACGCGAACGACGAGAGCACGCCCAGCGACACCAGAGTGTCCATACTGGACGAACGATGCCGGAGATTCCGCAGCGTGGCGCGGTGGAACGGCAGCGCGGACCAGAACACCACCGGAACGGCCAAGACGAGGCACAGCAGCTCCCAGCCGGGGAACCGCAGGCGCGGCACCAGGGCGAGGGTGATCGAGAGGTTCCCCAGCGGGATCGCCAGCAGAGCGGCGACGACCAGACGGCGGCGGAGATCACGGACCCGCGCGAAGCCGGTGTCCGGATCCTCTTCCCCGCGGATCTCGGCCGTGTAACCGGATTTGCGGACCCGCTCGATGAGCACTTCGTCGGCCAGCGTGTCCGGCACCTGGACGGTCGCGCGCTCGGTCGCGTAGTTCACCGACGCGCGGACACCGTCCAGTTTGTTCAGGGTGCGTTCGACCCGTGCCGAACAGGCGGCGCAGGTCATCCCCGACACGGTCAGCTCCACCGTGCGGACGGCTGCCTCCGGCGCGGAAATCGTCATTCTTGGCACTCCCAGGGATTCACCAGTGGTTCCTTGGTGGTGGAACAGGTGTCCCGTGAGGTGTCGCCAGGCAGATTACCGCCGCCGGGAACCGGGCCCGCGTCCGGCCCGACTAGTGCGATGGTGGTGAGAACAGAGGTCCCGTGCCTCGTAAGGATGGTTGATGCTCCCAATGTCGCATTTGAGTCGCTGAGCGTCTCAGCTGCGACATTGGGAGCATCACCAACTGGAGTGGGCGAGTGAGCTGATCGGAGTGCTTGGCGTGACCGGTGATGCGTCCGTACAGGTGGTCGTGAGTAGGCCACACCAGCCTCCCGGGGTGTCGCGAAAGCCACTTTCGCGACGTCTCATGTCCCGAAAGTGGCTTTCGCGACACGGCCGCCAGGAAGTCAGGACTTGCGCGGCGTGAGCACGAGATCGAACGTGTTGCCGTCGCCCTGGACGAACGAGCTCAAGTACTGGGTGAACGCGCCGCAGCCGGTGAGCGGCGCCAGCGAGTAGGTGCCGCTGAGGGCGCCGCCGCCCGCCAGGGTGAAGCCGTCCCCGGTGCGCAGTTCCGCGGTCGACGGGGCCGACGTCCGGCACCCCGGCCCGCTGCTGACCGGCATGCCGATGAGCGTGACGAGCGGGAGGACGGTGGTGAACCGGGACCGCGCGACGAAACCGGTCCCGGCGAAGTCGCCGCCCTGCGGTCCGTCCGCGACGAACTCCAGATCGGCCGCGCCCGGCAGGAAGCCGAACAGCCGGAAGTCGGCGTGTGCCTTGTCGAACGCCGGGCCGCCGGTGAAGACCGTGGCCGAAGTGGCGCTCAGGTCGAACCCGCCGGACAGCGGCGCGGTGGCACCGAGCGCCTTGACGCCGGTCTTGCCGGCGACCGTGTACTGACGTCCCGCCGGCTTGTCACCGAGGTCGAAGGAGAGCAGGACGGGGTCCTGGCCGGGGTCGAGCGTGCAGTCCGAGGTGAACGAACCGATCCCGGTGAACGAGCCGTCGGCCTTCTTCGGGGTCAGGCGGGTGGTGAAGTCGCCGACCGTCAAGGTCGTCTTGCCCGGCTTCGCGAGCGTCACCGTCGGCACGGAGCCCGTCGCCACCGTGCTGAAGGTGCCGGACGGCGGCAGGCCGGTCTTGGCGACGTTCAGCGGGATGCGCACCGGGAAGGGGTTCGCGTCGCCGTTGACCAGCGTGACGCCCGCCGCCGCGGTGCCTTCGATGGTGGCGGCGCCGACGAGGTTGAGCCCGCGCGTCGCCTTGTCCGGCACGTTCACGGTGATCGTCAGCCCTGAGGTGCTGAGCGTGCCGCCGGGAGCGGTCGGGACCTCGAAGTCGGCCTTGATGTTCACGTCGAGCTTCTGCAGCCCGATCAGCGGGAACGGGCAGGTGAACGACAGTTTCTTGTCCACGGGGGTGCCGGCCGCCGCGCTGCGGACGGCGACGAAGAGCAGGCAGCCGGCGGTGAGCAGGACGATGAGGCCCGCCGCGAGCAGCATCCGGACATTGATGCGAAGGGGCATGGTCGCCTTCCTGGACGGCCTGAGACGGCACCGGTCCCCGCCGCGGATCGCGACGGGGACCGGCTTGCCTGGCTACTTCTTGGTGAGGTTCAGATCGAGCGTGTTGCCGTCGCTCTTGGCGAACGCACTGATGAAGTCGTTCAACTGACCGCAGTTCTGCAGCGCCGACAGCGAGTAGGTACCCGACAGCTTCCCGCCCTTGAGCAGGTCGAAGTCCGGACCGGTGGTCATCACGCTGGTGGACGGGCTGACCGTGCCGCACTTCGGGTCACTGCTGATGGGAATCCCGAAGACCTGCACGCTCGGCAGGAACACGTTGAACTTGATGTTCGCCTTGAAACCGGTGCCGATGAGCTCACCGGTCTGCTTGCCGACCTGCTCGACCTTGATCTCCGAACGACCGTCGACGAACCCGAACAGCTTGAACTGGGTGGACGACGGGTCGAGCTTCAGATCGCCGGTGAAGGTCTTCGAAGCCAGGTCGACGTCCGCGTCGAAGCCGCCGTTGATCGGCGCGGTGCTGCCGAGCGACTTCAGCGCGGTCTGACCCTTGATGCCGAACGCGTACTTGATCCCGCCGCCACCGGGGGTGGTGGTCGTAGTGGGCGGGGTCGTGGGCGTGGTCGGCGTCGTGGGGGTCGTGGGTGTGGTCGGCGTGGTGGGGGTGGTGGGCGTGGTGGTGCCGCCACCGTCACCGATCTTGATCGTCGCCAGGGTGTTGTTCTGGCCCGGATCCTGCGTGCACGGCGCGTCGATCGTGCCGTCCGGCGTGATGCCGGTGACCGAACCGTCGGCCTTGCGCGGGGTGACCTTCAGCTGCAGGTCACCCACGGTGATCTTCGCCTCGCCGGGCTGGTTGAAGGTCAGCGAGGGGGTCTTGCCCGCCGCGTTGATCGTCATCTCGCCCGAGGTGGGGATGTTCTGCTTGGCGATGTCGTTGGGCACCTTGACCGGCAGGTTGAGCCCGGGCGCCGCGACGTTCGCCGCCGCGATGGCCTGGCCGTCCAGCGTGGTCGCACCGATCAGGTTGAGCCCGCTGACCGTGTCCGCGTTGATCGTGGAGACGGCCTTGATGTCGAACGTGCCGGTCGGCTGACCGGTCTTGACCGACAGCGGAAGATCGGTGTTGATCACCACCTTCAACGACTGCGACCCCACGAGCGGCAGGTTGCAGTGGTAGTTGAGCGGCAGCGAGATGGGATCGGCGACACTGGACTGTGCCCCGACCACGAGTACCGCGGTGGCAAGCCCCACGGCACCGGCAGCGGCGGCGGCGACCGCCTTCTTTGTTCCTCTACGGTGACTCACGATCGTCCTTCCGTGGTATCAACGATGATACGAAACGGCGTACAATTCCCCAGAGCACTGAAATATCGGCCCGAGAGAATTCTCCGGGTAGCGACGATGTCTGACGGATCGCAACCGAACAGTAAACTAACGACGCTCCCGCACCGCTATCAAGGGCTTCTCCGGAAAAGTTGACGCGCCGCCGGTAAATTGTCACCCTGGCACGGTGCACCCACCCGGTTCCTAGTAGCGGCACATGGGTTTCCCCAGCACAGAGCCACTTGAGACCGGATTCGAAACCGCTGACGCGGGTGACAATCACGCGGCGCGAAACTATCTCGCGCGTGCCAATCACCTTTTCCCGGCCCCGCCTCGCTTGCCTGACGGAATCCTTCGTGAGTAACCTCGCGGTTCAGCAAGCCGGTCACCGCCGACCACCGCGGATTCCCGCCCCTCGTGCCACGGCCGGCCCTTTTTCGCCGAATTCGACGGGGAAACCATGAAAAGAATGCGCCGCACGGCAGCGCGAATCGCGTTCGCCACCGTCTCAGCGACCGCCGCGGCGGTCCTGCTGACCGCCTGCGGGTCCGACGAGCCCGCCGACACCGGGCGGCACGCCGACCCCGCCGCGCTCGCCTGGGTGGACAAGGTGTGCTCCGGAGTCGCGACGGGCTCGGCGAAGCTGTCCCAGCCGCCCGCGTTCGATCCCGCCAATCCGCAGGTGACGAAGACCGCGATGGTGGGCTTCCTGAACTCGCTCTCCGCCGCCCTCGACGACATGGCGGGCGGGATCCGGAACGCCGGTGTGCCGCCGGTCCCGGATGGACAGTCCGCTGTGGACAAGGCCACCACCACGCTCGGCGAGACCAAGACGAAGGTGGCCGCCACGCTCACGAAGATGCAGGGCGCGACGGTCACCGACCAGGCGAGCCTGCAGAAGGTGGTCGCCGAAGCCGACACCACGATGAGCGGGCTGAGCGAGCCGGAAGGCCCGATCAAGCACCTGCGCGCCAACCCGGAACTGAACCTCGCCTTCGCCGAATCCCCGACCTGCCGCCAGGTCTACGGCAACGTCTGAACCCGTCCCGCACTCTGGAGGCCCGGCCGTGCCGATCTCGTTCCCCCGCCCGTCCCGCCGGACACTCGCCGCCGTGCTGGCGATCGTCCTGTCCGCCGGTCTGCTGACCGTGCTGAGCGGGAGCCCGGCGAATTCCGCCGCCCCCACGGCGTCCGACGACTCGTTCTACACCCCGCCGTCCCCGCTCCCGGCGGGCAAACCGGGTGACATCATCCGCTCACGTGTCTCGAAAGCCGGACCGCGTAAGGATTCCGTCAACGCGTGGCAGGTGATGTACCTGTCGACGGACGCCCTCGGGCGGCCGGACGCGGTGACCGGGACGGTGCTGGTGCCGAAGAACGCCGACCCGGCGAAGGCGCCGATCGTCTCGTTCGCCGCCGGTACGCAGGGTCCGGCGTTCGACTGCGCGCCGTCGAAGATGGTCGACATCGGCGCGTTCTACGAGCAGTCGGGTCTCGACGACGCGCTCGACGCCGGATACGCCGTCGCGCTGACCGATTACGAGGGCTACCGCCAGGACCCGAAGACGACGTACGTGGTCGGGCGTTCGGAAGGCCCGGCGGTGATCGACGCGGTCCGCGCCGCGCAACGCCTGCCGGAAGCCAAGCTGTCCACCGACGCCAAGGTGCTCTTCCGCGGGTACTCGCAGGGTGGCGGGGCGGCCGCCTGGGCGGGCGAACTGCAGCCCTCGTACGCCCCGGAGCTGAACCTCGTCGGCGTCGCGGCGGGCGGTGTGCCCGCCGACCTCGTCCAGGTCACGCTGCAACTCGACGGGAAGCAGGGCTTCGGCGTCTTCGCCTACGCCCTCCTCGGCCTGGACAAGGCGTACCCCGAGCTGAAGCTGGACTCCTTCCTCAGCGACAACGGCCGCGTGAAACTGGCGGAGATGCAGAAGAGCGCGTGCACGTTCGAGCTGCTCACCACCTACGCGAACCAGAGGATCGCCGACTACACGACCAGCGCCGGTTACGTACGGCCGGAATGGGTGAAGCGGCTCAACGAGAACAAGCTCGGCGGCACACCCCCCAAGGTCCCGGTGTTCCTCTACCACGCGACACAGGACCAGCTCGTGCAGTTCGCCCAGGCCGACGCGCTGCACAAGGCCTACTGCGCCGCCGGGGTCAAGACGACCTGGAAGACCTTCGAGACCGATCACATCACGGCGGTCTACACCGGCAACGCCGACGTGCTCGCCTTCCTCAAGGACCGGGTCGCGGGCACCCCGGCGACGTCGAACTGCTGAGCCCGCGGTGCTCAGAACCGCCCCAGCGTCCTTTGTGGACGACGCGGCGCACGGCGGTGCGCGGACCGGCAAGCGGCGTGAGCTGCTCCGGTTCGCCACCGTCGGCCTCGCCGCGTTCGGCCTCACCCTCGGGACCAACTACGGGCTGAAACTCACCGTCCTGCAAGCCAAACCGGTCACGGCACTGGCCATCGCGACCGTCGTGGCGACGGCCTTCGCGTACCTGCTTTCCCGCCGCTGGGCGTTCCACACCCGCGGCGGCAGGCGCAGGCTGCACGAAGCGGCGCTGTTCTTCGCCGTCAACGCGATCGCCGTGACGATCAACCTGTGCCCGCCCCTGATCTCGCGTTACGTCCTGCGTTTCGAGGTCCCCGAGGTCAGTTTCCTGGCGCAGGAGATCGCCGACTTCGTCAGCGGGATGCTGCTGGGCACCGCGGCGGGTTCGGCGTTCCGCTGGTGGGGCTACCGCCGCTGGGTGTTCCCGGTGGCGGGAGCCCGTCAGTGCCTACGGAATCAGACGTCGGCGGGCCTCAGTCGTTCCGCGCGCAGCGCGAGTTCGATCCGCAGCCGCTGATCCGGATCGTCCAGCCGTTCGCCGAACAACTCCGTGAGCCTCCGCAGGCGGGCCCGCACCGTCTGCGGGTGCACGGCGAGCTGCCGGGCGATCTCGGGCGCGCTCCCCCGCGTCTGCACCTGCGTGAGCAGGGTCGCCGCCAGCTCGTCGTGCTGCCGCGGCGCCAGTCCCGACAACGGTTCCAGCGCCTCGACGGCCAGCTGATCCAGCAGGAACTCGTCAGCGAGCAGCAACAGCGTGGTGATGTGCTCCTCGCACCACAGCACCGGGCCGACCGTGGTGATCATCCCCCGCTGGGCCAGTTCGGACGCGCGGCGCGCGATCCGGAACGACTCGGCGGCCTGTGCCGTCGGGACGGACACGCCGACCGTCGCCGACCAGCCGGAAGGCAGTTCCCGCAGGCCGCCGAGGTCGGCTTCGGGACACGCCACCAGCGCGCCGGGCGCGTCGGAGACGAGATCCGCGGGCACCCCCGAGGGCAACAGTCCCGAAGGGAACGCGGGCGCCCCGGGAGCCGCGCTGAAGACGACCGCGGTGATCCGCTGCGGGATGCGCCAGCCGATCGCGACGGCGAGCGCGCCGGCGTCGGCCTGGGTGTATCCCGCGCCGCCGGTCAGCAGCCGGAACAACCTGGCCCGCTGCTCCGCGGGCCCGGTCGCCTCGGCCTGTGCGGCGTTGTAGCCCTCGGTCAGCGCCATCGTCACCTCGACGACGTCGCCGAACAGGCATTCGGCCGCGCCGTAGAGCACGTCGCCCGAAAGCTGGAGCTGACGGCCCGCCGCGGCGATCGAACGCCACAGCACCCGGCTCGAGACCCTGAACGCGGCCTGCGCGGCCTCGCGGCTGAGTCCTTGATGGAACGCGATCCTGCCCTGGGCGCGGAAGTCCGCCAGCAGGTCGTTCTGCAGCAGTTCGGGGACGCCGACCCGGTCGATGGCGCGTTCGATGCTGCGCCGGGTCAGCTCGACGGCCGCGGCACGGGCGTCGCTGTCGCTGAAGACCTCGGCGCATTCGGCGATTTCGGACATCACGCCTTCGACGCAGTACCGGGCGATCGCCGGGATCCGCGGCCGGACGGCGTCACCGAGTTCCCTCGGCAGGCGTGCCCACAACGAACCAACGGGCTGCCAGCTCACGTGTGCGTTCTCCCGCTGTGAAGTAGGCCGACGATTACGGGCACCAATTCCCTTTCGTCCGCGCGCCACCGGCGCACTCGAATGCACGGAGCGTAGAACCGGCGCCACATCCGTGTCAAAAGCCGCCACGCCGAAACGCCCATCCGTGTCACCGGCGCGGCGTGCCGCGACTTTCCGTCGCCAATTCAACGTCACATTCGTGGTACACGCCGTCGGCCGATCCAGTAGAAACACTCCCGGCACCCGGTCCGTCGATCCGACGCGGTTGTGCAAAGGGATTCATGTTCCCGTCCCCGGTTCGAAGAAAATCAAAGGGTGGTCTTCGTGGTCGAGTACCGCAGTTTCGGCATGCTGGCGACGTTGCCGCGTTCGCTCGGCGAAGAACTGCGTCCGTATGTCGGTCACGCCGCGGCGGCCATGATCAAGCAGGTGCAGCGGTCGGTCAGCGCGTATTCGCTGCCGTTGCGCGGCGTCTTCGGCCGGGTCCTTGTCGTCTCCTGCGAGCGGGCGGTGCAGCACTACGTCGACTGCATCGGCGACCCGGACGTCCCCCACGACCGCTGGATCGAGTTCTACCGGCTGCGCGGACGGACCGAGTTCGCGGAGGGCCGCGGCCTGGAACCGTTGCACGACAGCGCGACGGTCGGCGCCCGGGCGGCCTGGCGCGCGATGCGGCCCATCGTGCGCGGACTCCGTGTCGGCCCCGACGTCATCGCGCTCGCGGCGGAGTCGGTCTTCGTCTACGTCGACGAACTGTGCGCCACGACGATCGAGGGCTACCAGGAAGCGGAAGCCAAGGCGGCAGGCGCGATCCCGCTCCGGCGCCGCCGCCTGCTCGAACTGATCTCGCAGGCCCCGGAAGGGTCCGCGTGCAGCATCGCGAGCCTGGCCAAAGGCGCCGGATGGCGTGTTCCGGAGACCGCGGCCATGGTCGCGCTCCAGCGCACCCCGGGTGCCCCCGGCTTCCCCGCCCATCTCCTGGACGACACCGTGCTGCACGACCTCGACAGCACCGAGCCGTATCTGCTCACCGCCGATCCCGACACCGATCTCGCGCCGCTGAAGGACGGGATGGACGGCTGGCGCGCGGCGGTCTCCCCGGTCGTACCGCTCACCGACTCCCCCGCCGCCCTCCGCACCGCTCGCCGCGCACTACTGCTGACCAGCGAAGACGCCCCCGGGCCGATCGTCTGGTGCCGGGATCACCTCGCCACGCTCTGGCTGCTCGCCGAGGACTTCCTCGGGGCAGAGCTCGCCAAGCAGAGCCTCGACCCGTTCAGCTCACTGAGCGAGAAACAACAGGCGCGACTCAGCGAAACCCTGCTGGCATGGCTGGAAACCCGCGGTGGGGCACCGGATATCGCGCAACGGCTGGGAGTGCACCCGCAGACCGTGCGGAACCGCCTTCGGCAACTGGAAGACCTGTTCGGTGACCGCCTCAAGGACGCGGACGACCGGCTGGGCATGCACCTCGCGCTGCGCGCGCAGCGACTTATGCGGGCCCTCCGCCCCGACGAAGGGGAACCAGGGAGCTGACGCGCCGGACCCGCCGTTCCGGTGGCCGCACGGTGGGGAGCACCCAGCGCAGGCCCCGGCGGGCGCGCTTCGCCCTCGGCTGGTCGATGTGGAAGTCCGCCCGGCAGGCCATCGTTTCTTCTCCCCGTGGTGACGGGTGTTTACCGACGCTTTCCTGAATACCGGGACGGTGGGAGATTGTCGATGCGAAACGGCCTCGCCGTCACGGTTTTAGCATCCGGCTCGGGGTGCGCGCCGGAATTCTTGTCATCCGGGTCGTCATTACCGGACGTGTCCGGCGACACGCTGACGCACCAGCCGTTCTACCCGTTATTTTGACGCCTGACAACGGAAAGGCGGGACATGGCCCTTCAAACGCGCACACTGACCCTGCACGGGCAGGAAATCCGGTTGCGGGAATACCTGCCGTCCACAAAGGACATCGCAGGTGAACCGCTCGTGCTGCTGCACGGGATCTCCGGCAGCGGTGAGACCTGGGTGCCGTTGCTCGACCACTTCGAGCGGACCGGGTTCGACCGCCGCGTTCTCGTCCCCGACCTTCCGGGACACGGTGATTCGGGCTCGCCACGGGCCGACTACGGCCTCGGCGCGATGGCCAGCGTGGTCCGTGACGTCCTCGCGCTCACCGGCAACCGCCACGCGACCATCGCCGGGCACTCCCTCGGCGGCGGGATCGCGATGCAGTTCGCGTACCAGTTCCCCGAGATGTGCGCCCGGCTGGTGCTCGTGGGCAGCGCCGGGCTCGGCCCGCAGGTGACCCCGGTCCTGCGCGCGACGGCGCTGCCGGGGGCCAAGGCGACGCTGTCGGCCGCCGTCAACCCGGTCACCGTCGCGATCGCCCGCGGGATCGCCGCCGCCTGCCGCAAGCTCGGCGGGAAGCTCTCCCCCGAGACCAGGGAGCTGACACGCCACCTCTCGTCGCTGGCCGATCCGGGCAGGCGGCGGGCGTTCCTGTTCATCGCGCGCAGCCTGATCGACCTCCGCGGCCAGCGCGCGAGCGCCGTCGACAAGCTCTACCTCGCCCGGGAGGTGCCCACGCTGGTCGTCTGGGGCGCGCACGATCCGCTCATCCCGGTCGGCCACGGCCGGAAGACCAGCGAACTGCTGCCGGATAGCCGCTTGACGGTGTTCGAAAATGCGAAACACTTTCCACATGTGGCCGATCCGGCCCGGTTCGGCGGCGAGCTCGAGCGCTTCCTCGCCGAGACCGCACCCGCCCGGTTGAGCCTGGACGAGGTCGTCGAGGTGCTCATCCGCGCCAGCGAGGCGGCGGAGGTGCTCGAAAAGGCCCCGGAAAAGTTGTCACCCGGGCCTCATCTCAGGCCCGCCTAAGTGTCACCCGCCGCCGGATCGGACCACCCGTTCGGGTGTAGTCCATCCAGGTGGCCGATCAAGGCCCCGCCAGCCGTTGACAGTCCTCTCGGCCGGATTTTATGTTGCGTGAGCCACAAAATCTGGATCGGCTTCACCGTTGAAGAGGCTGATTTTGTTGCCAGCAAGGATAAAAAACATGACCGACTTGGATACCGGGTTCTCGCGGCACGATCTGCGGACCGCACGGCCTGACCCCGACGTGCGTAACCCCGCCACCCCGCACCGCCAGCCACCGGGTCCGGTCCAGCGACCGCGCGCCTTCACGCCGGCACCGAGAACCCCAGTGGAGAACCGACCTGTGCGCAGCACCGGTGCGAATGGACTGTGGGCGTCACTGCCGAGGGATCTCGGCGAGCGGTTCCGGCCGCGAGCCGACCCCCTGGCGCGAGCCATCCTTCAGGAGGTGCAACGAGCCGTCCCCGAGTACGCGCAGCCGCTGGAAGGCGCGTTCGGACAGATCATCACGCAGGGTATCCGGCAGGCGATCCTGCACTGCCTCGATACCATCGGACAGGGGACGACGTCGCTCGACAAGTGGTCGGCGGTGTTCCGCAACCTCGGAAAGGTCGAGTTCAAGGAGGGCCGCAGCCTCGACTGCCTGCAGACGGCGTACCGCGTCGGCGGTCGCGTCGCCTGGCGGCACGTCTCGGAATTCGGGCAGGCGATCGGAGCGGACGCCGATCTCCTGTGCACCGCGGCGGAGGCGATCTTCGCCTACGTGGACGAGATTTCCGCGCTGTCCATCGAGGGCTACACCGCCGCACAGGAGCGGGCAGCGGGCACCAGGGCGAGACGCCGGCGCAGGCTGCTCGAACTGATGCTCTCCGATCCGCCGTCCTCACCGCAGTCGATCGCGTCCCACGCCGCCAACGCCCAATGGGCGATGCCTGCCGAGGTCACGGTCGTCGCGCTGGAACGACGGCTCGGCCCGCTGGACCCCGACAGCGCCGACCTGGACTCCGACGTCCTGGTCGATTTCGAGGGTCCCAAGCCCTGCCTGGTCACCGGCGACCCCGACAAGCACCTGAAGGACCTCGCCGAACGGCTTCCCGGCTGGCGGGCGGTGATCGGCCCGGCCGTGCGGCTCACCGAAGCACCGCGCTCCCTGCTGTGGGCCCGACGCACCCTGCGGCTGGTCCAGCGCGGGGTCCTGCCGGACAAACCGGTCACCCGGTACAGCGATCACCTGTCCACCCTGTGGCTGCTCGCCGACGAGTTCCTGGTCCGTGAGCTGTGCACCCGCAGCCTCGCCCCGTTCAACGACCTCACCCCCAAACAGCGGGCGCGGCTCGGGGAGACGCTGCTGATCTGGCTGCAGTCCCGGGGCAGTGCCCCGGAGATCGCGAAAAAACTCAAGGTCCACCCCCAGACCGTCCGATACCGCATGCACCAGCTCATCGATCTCTTCGGCGACCGGTTGAACAACGCCGACGACCGGCTCGACATGGAGATCGCTCTGCGCGCGGAGGCCTTGCTCACCGAGGACTGACCAGCGTTTCCCACTCACAACGAGGTGACGAGGTGACCCGACCGCAGGATGCCCGCAGCGGGATCGAGGCGACGTACGGCCCGCTTCTCACGCCCGCTCGGCCCGATGGGTCGAGCGGGCGTGCCGTCCAGCTCTGGGCTTTGCTGCCGAGAGAGCTGTCGACCGTGTTCCGGCCGGTGCTGGCCGACGTGGCCGGAGAGGTGGTCCGCGAGATCCAGCGGACCATCCCCGACTACGCGCGGCCGCTGGACGGCGCGTTCGGGAAGGCGCTCAAAACCGGCGTCCAGATGGCGTTCCTGCAGTTCGTGGAGCGGATCGGGAACCCGGAAGCCCCGTCGGAAGACCGGCGGAGCGTGTTCCTGAGCCTGGGCGTCCAGGAGTTCCACCAGGGCCGCAACGTCGACGTCCTCCAGGCCGCGTACCGGGTCGGGGCCAGGGTGACCTGGCGCCGGGTGGCCGAGGCCGGCCGCCGCGCCGGCGTCCCTTCCGCGACGCTGTGCCTGCTCGCCGAAGCCATCTTCGCCTACATCGACGAGCTGTCGGCGCTGTCCGTCGAGGGCCACGCGGAAGCGCGCGAGAAGGCCGCGGGCGCGCTGGAGCGCCGACGGCACCGGCTGATGGAGCTCCTGCTCGCCGAGCCGCCGTCACCGCCCGATGTCGTCAAACACGCCGCCGACCTGGCCCGCTGGCAGCTGCCGGACCTCCTCGTCGCCGTCGCCCTCGACCGGCTGACGGACGAAGCGCCCGTAGCCGCGTTGACCGGGTTGGCCGACTTCGAGAGTCCCTCTCCTTGTCTGTTGCTCCCCGCTCCGGAACCGGACGAACGGGAACGCTTCACCGAAGACCTGACCGGCTGCCGGGCCGCGATCGGCCCGGCCGTCCCACCCGCCTTCGCGGCACGTTCCTTGCGGGCCGCACGAGAGGCCCTGCGGCTCGTCGAGTCCGGCGCGCTCGTCGACGAACCCGTGACGTGGTGTGTCGACCACCTTTCGCGCCTGTGGCTGCTCAAGGAACCGTTCCTGGCCGCCGAACTGGTCCGGGAGCGGCTCGGTCCGCTGGCCGGGTTGACCGGGAAGCAGCATTCGAGGCTGGCCGGGACGCTGCTGGCGTGGCTCGAGACCTGCGGGAACGTCCGCGAGGTGGCGGAACGGCTCGCGGTGCATCCGCAGACGGTGCGGTCGCGCGCTCAAGAGCTGGAGGCGCTGTTCTCGGACGGGCTGCGGGATCCTGAGCGGCGGTTCGAGATGATCCTGGCCCTGCGAGCCGCCCCCTCCTGAGGCTCACGCGGATCGCCGTCGGCCGCAAGTCCCCTTCACAAGGCGACCCAATGCCGTGAAGGCCTCCTTCCCTACTTTGAGAGTAGGGAAGGAGGCCTTCACGGACCGGCAGCGCAAGTAGTCGACTAGTTGCGTGGAAAGGTCAGGCGGCGGCGAGAGCGGTGACTCGCCAGCGGCCGTCGGAGCGTTCAGCGGTCACGCTCAGCTGAGCCGCACCGGAGCTCCGCTGCCCATCCCCCCGCACGCCGGTCTGGTCCAGGAACACCAGCAGCGACGCCCGGTCCCCGTCGAGAACCTTGACGCCCGAGACCACCGGCGTCGAGGTCACGACGAGTTTCTGCTCCGTCGCCAGCCCACGGACCTGCGCGAACAGCTGGTCGTACTGCCCCAGCGCGGGCCCGGTCAGGACCTCTTTCGCGGCCTTTTCGCTCTTGGCGGGATCGTCGTAGCGGTAGGAGAACACCGTACCGAGCGCCTTGCCGACCTGGTCGCTCACCTCGGCGGTCGTGGCGACGTCGGTCAGCGCGGTGTTGTGCGTGAGGACCGCCGTCGCGTCCCGCGCTTCGATCGCGAACCACCCCGCGAGGCCCGCCATCACCAGCGCGACCGCGCCGAACACCAAAACACCCCGCCGCCGCACAGGAGCGACGATGACCGGGGGCTCCTCGGGGACCACAGAGTCGGGAGTTTCGGGGGCTTCGAGGACCCGCGCGCTCCCGCCCATCTTCCCGGCGACCTTCACGGTGCGCCGCACCGGTTTGACGGCTCGTTTCGTGGTCATTCCGTCCTCCGTCAAGGCTTTCCGGTGTCGGTCACCGGCACCTGGCCGAGCGACGTGACGCGCCATCCGTCCGGTGTCCGGTTCAGGCCGGCACGGAACCGGTTGTGTTTGGTGACTGCCTCCCCGCCGTCGGGGCGGACTTCGAGCTCGACCGAGGCGATCACCTCGGCGGTCCCGCCACCGCTGTCCACTTCGGTCACCGCGGCGTCGACGACCCGGCCGGTGGTGACGGTCTTCGCCTGGCCGATCCGGCCCAGCCCGCCTTCCCGGTCCCGCGCGAGCTCGTCGTGCAGCGCGCCGCCGGACAGGTTCAGCCAGTTCTGGTAGCCCTGTTCGGCCTGTCGATAGTCCAAAGTGGTCAGTGCGGCGACAGCCTGCCTGCCCACCTGCAACGCCTCTTCGCGGACGGTGGCCCGCGCGACGCCGTCGTCCCGGCTCGCGTCCCACCAGGAGTAGCCGAACCAGGCGGCGAACGCGGTGGCCACCACCGCTAGCAGAACCGCGAGTCGAGTCATCGTCTTCACCTTCCCGGCACGTTCTGCGAGCCGCGCACGTTCGTCGGGTTGCCCTTCGGCAGCGCACAGCGCGCCGCGGTGTTCAACGGTCGCGGCGACGTGTCGAGACCGTCGCGGTAGCCGGTTCCGTAGCCGGTGACGCACGGCGGCGGATCGAAGAACGTCAGCGACAGGCCGACGTGCGCGCCGTCCGGGCCCATGATCGCGTGGCCCGCGGCGACCGCCTTCGGCGCGGTGACCAGCAATTGTTCGAGGCCGTCCTGCCGCGTTTCCAGCACGTCCGCGGTGGTCAGCAGGTTCGCCAGCAGGATGCCGAGGCTCGGGCCGGTCTCCCTCAGGAGCGTGCTGATCTCGTTCGCCGCCGCCGGAACGGCCGGGATGAGCCGCCGCAGATCACCGTCGGAGCTCTTCAGCGTCGCGGCGAGCAGTTTCGCGTTGGCGCCGAACGACCGGATCGCGTCCGCCTGTGAGACCTGCGTGTCGAGCACGGTCTGCGCGTCGGTCACGAACCTGGTCAGCGGGCCGACGTGCTCGCTCGCCTCCTTCACGAACTCGATCCCCCGCCCGACGAGCTGGTCCAGCGCCGGGCCCGCGTCGGACGTCGCGTTGTACAGCTCGTCGACCACGGTCCGCAGGGCGGGTTTCGGCACCGAGTTGGCGAAGGAGTCCACACTGGACAGGACGACGTCCACCGGCAGCGGGATCTTCGTGTCCGCCTCGCTGATCACCGAACCGTCCCGCAACACGGCACCGTCACCGCGACGCGGCCTCAGGTCGACGTACTGCTCGCCGACGGCGGACCGGTTGGCGACGACGGCTTCCGTGTCCGCGGGGACTTCCGGGCCGCCCGGCTCGATTTCCAGGTCCACTTCCATTCCGGAGGCGGTCAGCCGCAGTTCTCCGACCCGGCCGATCGGCACGCCCCGATAGGTGACCTCGGCGTTGCTGAAGATGCCACCACCGGTGGCGAGCCGCACTTTGACCGTGTAGCCGCGGTCGAGCACCAGCTTGTCCAGCCCCGCGTACGTCGCGCCGACATACGCGACGCCGAGGACCGCGATGACCACGAAGGCCACCAGCTGGACACGGACGAACTTGGTCAGCATCAGCGGCCACCACTGTTCTTGAAGGTCAGGAACGTGTTCAGGTAGTCACCGCGGATGGCCTCGAGCGCGGCGTCGGGGAACGGGAAGGTGAAGATCATCTCCATCGCCTTCGGCAGTTTGTCCCCGGAGTCGGCCAGCTTCCGCAGCAACGGTTCGAGCGCTTTGAGATCGGCGACGAGGTCGTCCTTGCTGCGGTTCACCGTGTCGACCGCGACCGAAGTGAGCCCGTCCAACGACTTCAGCATCCCGACGAGCGCCTGACGCTGCTGGTTCAGCACCTCGATCCCCGGGGTGAGCCCGTTCAGCGTCGTCTTGATCTCCTCGGTGTTCGCGTTCAGCGTCGCCGCGAGCTTGTTGACACTCTCGATGGCGCGCGTGATCTCCGACTTGTGCTCGTCGAGTCCGCGCACGAAGGTGTCCAAATTGGCCAGCAGGCTGCGGGCCGCGCTTTCCTTGCCGCCGAGCGCGTCGTTCAGTTCGCGGGTGATGTTCTGCACCTGCGCGACGCCTCCACCATTGAGCAGCAGGGAAAGCGCGCCGAAGACCTCCTCGATCTCCGGGGTCAGCGACGAACTGGCCAGCGGGATGACCGCGCCGTCGGTGAGCCGCCCGCTCGGGGTCCCGTCGGCCGGTGGCGCGAGTTCGACGAACTTCTCGCCGAGGATGCTCGCCTGCCGCAGCCGCGCGACCGCGTTGGCAGGCAGGTTCACGTCCCCGTTGAGCAGCAGCCCGACCACCGCGCTGCGGCCGTCCGGCGCCAGTTCGACCGTCCGCACCTGGCCGACCGGGACGTCGTTGACCTTCACCCCGGACTGCGGCACGAGATCCAGCACGTTGCTGAAACTCGCCGTCACATGGATCGGGTGTTCGCCCAGCGCGGCGCCACCCGGCAACGGGATGTCGTAGACGTCGACACCGCCGCTGCTGCAGCCGGTGGCGGCCAGCGTGAGGGCCAGCAGGGCCGCGCATTTGAACCGGGACTTCATTTCGCCCCCGAGAATTCGGTGAGGTTCCCTCGGCCGTCCAGCGTTCCCGCGCCCTGGTTGTACGCGCCGAGGACGTTCGCCAGCGCGTTCGGCGCGGCGTCGAGCGCCTCGCTCAGCGACGCCTTCTGCTGGCTGAGCACCTTGGTGATCTCGGCGAGTTTGTCCACATCGGACTTCACTTTGCCCCGGTTGTCCTTGATGAAGCCCTGCACCACGCTCAGCGCCTCGGTGAGTTCGGTCATCGCGCCGGAGAACTGGTCCCGCTGATCGGCCAGGATCTTGCTGATCGAGGAGATCTGCTGGATCGCCTGTTTCACCCTGTCGTCGTTCGAGGCGAGCATCGCGGTGAACTTGCTGATGTTGTCGACGGAGTTGAACAAATCGTCCTTGGAATCACTCGCCGTCCTGGCGAATTCGCCGAGGTTCTTGATCGCCTCGCCGAGTTTTCCGCCGTTGCCGTCGAGGTAGGTCGCGGCCTTGGTCAGGACGTCACTGACCGCGCCGTCCCGGTTGGCGCCCTTCGGCCCCAGCGCGGTCATCAGCTGGTTGAGGCTGCCGAGGAGTTCGTCGACCTCGACCGGGGTCACGGTGCGTTCGGGCGGGATCCGGGCGTCACCGCCCAGCTCCGGGCCGTCGGTGTACACCGGGGTGAGCTGCACGTACCGGTCGGCGACCAGGCTCGGCGTGATCACGACGGCGCCGACACCGGCGGGCAGCTTGACGTCCGGCCGTACGGTCATGGTCACCTGGACGGTGGTCCCCTGGGGCTCGACCTTGGTCACCGAACCGATCGGGACCCCGAGCACGCGCACCTCGGTGTTCGGGTAGACCCCGACGGTCGCGGTGAAGTACCCGGTCAGCACGCGGTCGGCCTGCCGGGTCAGCAGCGGCCAGGCCGCCGTCACCACCAGCCCCGCGACGACGGCGACCGCGAGCCGCCGCACCCAGGCCCGGCGGCGGGCGTGCGCCCCGAGATCGGACAACGTGAAGTGGCGCCCCATCAGCGTCCCCCGTTCCTCGACGGCATGCAGCTGCCGGGCGTACTGCCGGTCGGGACGAGCCCGCAGATGTAGGTGTCGATCCAGCGGCCGTTGCCGACCGCGTTCCCGAGCAGCCGGTAGAACGGCCCGGCCAGCCGCAGGCTTTCACCGAGCTTGTCCTGGTTGCGCTGCAGCACGGTGGCGACGCGATCGAGCTGCTCGAGTGCCGGGCCCAGTGTCTTCTGGTTGTCCGCGACGAGCCCCTTGAGCTGCACCGAGAGGTTCTTCACCCCGCTGAAGAGCTTCGCGATCGCGTCTTTGCGCGCGTTCAGCTCCGTCAGCAGGGTGTTGCCGTCGCGGATCAGCGCCTCGATCTGCTGCGACCGGTCGCCGAGCGTCTGGGACACCTTGTTCGTGTTCTGGAACAGTTTCACCAGTTCTTCGTCGCGGGACGCGAGTGTCTTGGACAGCGCGGTGATGCCGTCGAAGGCGGTCCGGACGTCCTGGGGTGTGGAGGCGCCGAGCGTTTCCGACAACGTCCCGAAAGCCTTCGCGAGCTGATCGGTGTCGATCGCGCCCACGGTGTTCGCGAGGTCGTTGAACACGGTGGTGACGTCGTAGGGAGAACTCGTGCGCTGCACGGGGATCGGCTCGTCCGGGTCCAGTTCCGCGTTGCCGACCGGGTCGATGACCAGGTTCTTCTGTCCTAGCAGGGTCTTGATCTTGATCGCGGCGGTGGTGCGGTTGCCCACCCAGGTGTCCTTGACCCGGAACAGGACCTTGACGCGGCCGCCGTCCAGCAGGACGTCGGTGACCTCGCCGACCTTCACCCCGGCGACCCGGACCTCGTCGTTGCGTTTGAGCCCGGCGGCTTCGGTGAACTCCGCCGCGTATGTGGTGCCGCCGCCGATCAGCGGGAGGTCGTCGGAGAAGAACACCGCCGAACCGGCGACGGTCATCAGCACGGCCGTGACGGTGCCGACCACGATCGGATTGCGGCTGCGGAAGGGTTTGATCCTGGGCGCTTTCACCGGCACCGTCCCTGGGTCAGCGGGATGCCGACCGGCGGGCCGCCCGGGGCCGGTGGCGCGTCCGATTTGACCGAGCACAGGTAGAAGTTGAACCACGAGCCGTACGAGACCATCGCGCCCATGCGGTCCAGCTTCTTCGGGAGATTCGTCAGGAACTGTTCGAACACCGGGGTGTTGTCGGCGAGGTTCTTCGACAGGTCGCCGAGGGTGTTGATGCTGTCCTTCAACGGCGCGCGGCCGTCCTTGAGCAGGTCCGCGGTGGCCGTGGTGAGTTCGCCGAGCCCGCCGATCGCCGAACCGATGGGTTTCGCGTCCGCCGCGAGCCCGGAGACCAGTTGCGCGGTGACGTCGACCAGTTTGTCGAACTGGTCGCCCTGGGAGTTGAGCGTGTCGAGCACCGTGTTGAGGTTCCCGACCACCTGGCCGATCACCTCGTCCTTGCCCGCCAGCGTGTTCGTGAGCGACGCGGTGTGCTCCAGGAGGCTGTCGATGGTGCTCCCCTCCCCCTGCAGCACTTGGACGATCTCGAACGACAACTGGTTGACGTCGTTCGGCGACAACGCCTGGAACAGCGGTTTGAACCCGTTGAACAACGCGGTCAGGTCCAGCGCCGGGGTCGTCCGCTCCGGCGGGATCAGCGCGCCCTCGGTCAGCGCGGCCGGCCCGTCCGGACCGGGATCGATCGAGAGGTAGCGCTGGCCGACGAGGTTGCGGTACCTGATGGTGACCGAGGCGCCCGCGGTGAGACGGCGCTTGCTCTCGATCGAGAACCGCACGTCCGCCAGGCGCCGCTCGACCACTCCGATGGAGTCCACCTGCCCGATCCGGACGCCGGACATCCGGACCTCGTCCCCGGGGTTGACCGAAGTCGCGTCGGTGAATCTGGCGGTGTAGCCGACCGTCGTGCCGACCCCGGAGTTGGCGATGGTGATGGCCAGGATCCCCGTCGCCACCACGGTGATCACGAAGAAGATCAGGCCCTTGATCGCCGGTCCCGCGATACTCCTCATCGGACGGTCACCTCCGTTCCGCGCAACGCCGGGCCCACGAGCACACTGCTCCAGTCCGGGACCTCGGCCGGTTTCATCCCGAGCGACGGCGCCAGGATCTCGGCGACCAGCCCCCGCTCCCCCTTCGAATTGGCCGGGCCGAGGTCCCCATCGGCGGCGAAGGACACCGTCGCCGAAGCCGTACCCCCGCCGTAGCACCGCGGGCCGCCCTTTTGGTCGAACCGCGGATCGTCCCGGCCCGGCACGTACTTGTCGCGCGGATCGTGGACGGACAACGTCACGTGCAGCCCGGGCTCGCCGGTGCCCTTGCCCAAGGCCTTCTCCATCACCGGCTTGAGCCGGTTCACCGCGTCGAACAGGCACGGGAACTCGGGCGAATAGCGGGACAGCAGCTCCAGTGTCGGCCTGCTCTTCACGCTGACGCCGATGATGTTGTCCTTGTTCTGCACCAGGAACTTGTTCAGGTCACCGCTCGCGGTGGTGACGCTGGTGTACAGCTTGTCGAGATCGGCGCGGGTGTCCACAATGGTCTTCGCGGTCGTGGAGAGATCCGAGAGCGCCTTGAGGATGTCCGGCGCCGCGCCGGTGTAGAGGTCGGCGACGTCGGCGAGCTTGCTGATGTCCGCCTTGAACTGCGGCATCAGCGGGTTCACCTGGCCGAGGAGATCGTTGAGCTGGACGATGCTGTCCCCCAGGGATTTCCCGCGATTGTCGAGCGCGAGCGAGATCGCGCCGAGCGAGCTGTTGAGCTTCTGCGGCTGCACCGCCCGCAGCAGGGGCAGCAGATCACCGAGGACGCGTTCCAGTTCGATCGCGTTGGCCGACCGGTCCTGGCCGATGACGTCGCCGTCGCGCAGCGAGCCGCCCTCGGGCCGGTCCGGCAGCACGAGATTGACGTAGCGCTCGCCGAACACCGTCTTGGGCAGCAGCCGGGCCGAAACGTTGCGCGGCAGCTGATCGATCTTCGCCGGGTCGATGGCGAGATCCACCTCGACCCCGTCCGCGCTGCCGCGGACCGCCCTGACCTCGCCGAACGGGACGCCGCGGACCTTGACCTCGGCGGGCGGGGCCAGCTGGTTGCCGACCCGGTCGGTTTTGAGCGTGACCAGTTCCGCGCGGTCGAAGTCCTTGTTGAAGATGGCCACGGCGAGCCAGCCGAGCAGCACCAGGATGACGAGGAAGATCACCCCGGCGGCCTGTGTCCGTGCCCGGGCGGTCATCCGGAGACCTTCACCGTCGTGGTGGCGCCCCAGATGGCCAGGCTGAGGAACAGGTCGAGCACGCTGATCAGCACGATCGACGTCCGCACGGCGCGGCCGACCGCGACCCCGACGCCCGCCGGGCCGCCCGCGGCGCGATAGCCGTAGAAGCAGTGCGTGAGGATGACGCCGACGCTGAACACGAGCACCTTGGCGAACGACCACAACACGTCTTCAGGCGGTAAGAACAGGGAGAAGTAGTGGTCGTAGGTCCCGCCGGACTGTCCGAAGAAGACGACCGTCGTCACCCGCGAACCGAGGTACGAGATCAGCAGGCCGATCACGTAGAGCGGGATGATCGCGATGAACCCCGCGACGATCCGGGTGGTGACGAGGTACGGCATGCTCCGCACGGCCATCACTTCGAGCGCGTCGATCTCTTCCGAGATCCGCATGGCACCCAGTTGCGCGGTGAATCCGGCGCCGACCGTCGCGGACAACGCGAGCCCCGCCGAGAGCGGCGCGATCTCGCGGGTGTTGAAGTACGCGGTGAGGAAGCCGGTCATCGCGGAGATGTTGATCTGGTTCAGCGCGCTGAAACCCTGCAGCCCCACCGTGATCCCGGTGAACACGCACAGGCCGACCATCACGCCGACGGTACCGCCGATCACCGCGAGGGCGCCGCTGCCGAAGGTCACCTCGGCGAGCAGGCGCACCACTTCGCGGAAATAGCGGGTGACGGCCATCGGGATCGCCGCCAGCGCGCGGACGTAGAACAGCAACTGGTCGCCCAGCTCGAAAAGACTGTTGCCGGGGCGTTTGAAGGCTTCCTTGGCCCGTTCGGGGACGCTGGTCACGGGATCAGGTTCCCTTCGCCGGGACGAGTTGCAGGTACAGCGCGGTCAGGATGGTGTTGACGAAGAACAGGAGCAGGAACGTGATCACCACCGACTGGTTGACGACGTCACCGACGCCCTTGGGGCCGCCTCTGGGGTTCAGCCCCCGGTACGACGCGACGACCCCGGCGAGGAACCCGAAGATGAACGCCTTGATCGAGCTGACCACGAGGTCGGGCAGCTGGGCCAGCGCGTTGAAACTCGCGAGGTACGCGCCGGGCGTCCCGCCCTGCACGATGACGTTGAAGAAGTAGCCGCCGAGCACGCCGACGACGCTGACCAAACCGTTGAGCAGCACCGAAACCCCGATGGCCGCCTGCACCCGCGGCACGATCAGCCGGTGGATCGGCGAGACGCCGAGCACCTCCATCGCGTCGATCTCCTCGCGGATGGAGCGGGCGCCGAGATCCGCGCAGATCGCCGAACCGCCGGCGCCCGCGATGATCAGTGTGGTCACGATCGGGCTGGCCTGTTGCACGACGGCCAGCACGCTCGCGGCGCCGTTGAACTGCTGCGCGCCGATCTGACTGGTGAGCGAGCCGAGTTGCAGTGAGATGACCGCGCCGAACGGGATCGACACGAGGATCGCCGGCGTGATCGACACGCTGGCGATGAACCAGAACTGCTGGACGAACTCGCGGACCTGCACCGGGCGGCGGAACATCGCGAGGATGACGTCGAGGCCCATGGCGCACATGCGGCCGAATTCGCGCAGTCCCGCGGCGGCCTTCTCCGGCGCGCGGGCGAGCAGGGTGACGGGATTGGTCATCGTCAGGCTCCGCATCCGTTGGGGGGACCCGCCGAGCCGACACATCGCAGCTTGAGGTTGGTGACCAGGGTGTTGCCCGGTCCGGCCACCAGACCGGTGAGCAACGGGCTCAGATCCTCACGGACCCCGCAACCGGTGAATCCCGGCGTGGCGAAGGTGCTGGTGACCTTCACCGGCGGGGCGGGGAACGCGAGCGGCACCAATGCCTTGATGTTCACCACGGCCGACTGCGCCGTCCGGCAGTTCGGGCCGACGTCGAGGACCTTTCCGTCCACTTTGACGTCGGAAAGCTTGATGAACACCTTCGACGTGACATCGGTGTGCGCGCAGATCGCGGTGCCGACCTCCTTGCAGTCGCCCGTGGCGCCGGTGTCCACGTCGACGACGCCGGTCGCGTCGCCGTCGGGGACGAGTTCGACGGTGCCGGTGGCGGGCATGAACCGGAAGGAGACGAAGTAGCTCGACGTCGACGGGATGGCGAGCTTGCCGGAGATCGGCGACTTGTCGGTGAACCCGAGGATCATGCCGTCGAACCGGCCCTGCGGGAACGTGATGTCCGAACCGAGTTTCGCGACGCGGCTGGTCGTGGGCTGCTGTTCGTCGCCGACGTAGAAGCCGAACTTCAGTCCGGCTTGCGCGGCGGACGGAGGCTGTTCGGGTCCGGCCTGCTGCGCCGGCGCGGGAGCGGCCGAGGCGGAAGCCAGTGAAAGCGCCCCCAGCCCCAGCACCGCCGGGAGCAGGAAGGCGCGCAGAACGCGCCCGGTCATCACTGACATTCGGGCTTCCTCACTTCGACTTCTCCGGCCGAACGGCCAACTTGTGCAGCACGCTACTGGCGGGAGATCAGGGAGACAAGTAATGCGGGACCGGGCGTTCGGGAAAACGGAAAGGTTGTAATGGGCGTAACTGTTTTGCAGTGGGTCTCGTGAGTGGTAATGACGGTTCTAACCGTCATTACCACTCACGAGGCTTTGCTACTTCTTGGTGAGGTTGATCTCCAGGCTGTTCCCGTCACCGGAGGCCATCGCGCTGATCAACGGCGTCAGCAGGCCACAACCGCGGAACTGCGGCAGCTTGTATTCGGCCGTCAGCTTGCCGCCCTTCAACGGGTTGAAGCCGTGCGCGGAAACCAGCGGGATGTCCGCGGGCTTGGCCGTCTGGCAGGTCGAACTCGCCAGGATCGGGAATCCGAACAGCCGCACCGTGAGCAGCTTGACGTCGGCCTTCGTGTCGGCCTTCACCGCGCCCGCGTTGACGGTGCCCGTCACGTCGCCGACCTGGTTGATCTTCACCGTCGCCGAGGCGGGGAAGAAGCCGAGGAACCGGAACTGCACGTTCGACGGCGGCAGCGAGAGCTGACCGGTGAACTTGCCCGACTGGGCGTTCAGCTTCGCGGTGAACTCACCGGGGCCCAGCGGCAGTCTGGCGTTCAGCCCCGCGATGGTGGTCCTGCCCTTGACGCCGTAGACGATCTTGGTGTCGCCCGGCGGCTGTGTCGTGGTCGGCGTGGTCGGCACGGTGGTCGGGCTCGTCGGCTGGGTCGTCGGGGTCGGCTCCGTGGTGGGAGTCGGCTGCGTGGTCGGAGTGGGCTCGGTCGTGGGCGTCGGCTCCGTGGTCGGAGTCGGCGTGGGTTCGGTGGTCGGAGTCGGCTCCGTCGTGGGAGTCGGCTGCGTGCTCGAAGTCGGAGTGGGCTCCGTCGTCGGGGTCGGCTCCGTGGTCGGAGTGGGTTCCGTGGTCGAGGTCGGAGTCGGCTCCGTCGTCGGCGTGGGCTCGGTGGTGGGAGTCGGTTGCGTCGTCGAAGTCGGAGTCGGCTCCGTCGTCGGGGTCGGCTCGGTGGTGGGAGTCGGTTGCGTCGTCGAAGTCGGAGTCGGCTCCGTCGTCGGAGTCGGCTCCGTGGTGGGCGTCGTCGGTGTCGTGGGCGTCGTCGGGGTGGTCGGTGTCGTCGTGCCACCACCGGCGGGCTTGATCTCGAACGTCCCGAGCTGCTGGTTCTGTCCCGGCTGGACGATGCAGTCCGACGTGAACGTGCCGAGGTCGGTCGGCTGTCCCTGCGCGTTCTTCGGCGTCATGGTGGTGCTGAAGTTCCCGACGGTCACCGAAGCGGTGCCCGCGCTGGGGAACGTGACCGCGGGCGCCTTGCCGCTCGTCTTGACGTGGAACTCGCCCGCCTCCGGCACCGGCGTGACCGGGATGACCAGCGGGAGACCGAGGTTCAGCGTCTTGTCGACCGGGTACTTCAGCACCGCGGCGGCCTTGGCGCTGCCCTCGACGGTGGTGGCGCCGACGAGCGAAAGTCCCGCGGTCGCGTCCGCCGGAACGGTGACGTCGACGTCGAACGTGATCGGGGTGGACGTCTTCCCGGCCACGGCGTCGTCCGGCAGGACGGTGTCGATCTTCACGACGAGGGTCTGGTCGCCGATCAGGGGGAACGGGCAGGTGTACTTCAGCGTCAGCGACGCGGGCGCCGCCTCGCTCAAGCCCGCGCCGGCGATGCCCAGGGTGGCCGCGACGGCGGCCACCGTACCGGCGGCCAAGGCTTGCACCGATCTTTTCGACTTCAGTTTCTGTGGGAACTTCACAACGGTCACTCCCGGGGAATCGGAGAAATTGCGTGACACGGCCGAAACGGCACGGACACGGAAGCGGTAAATTACCTGTGCCCTCTCGCACCGGCAAGGACACCGGATCCGGCCCCTTTTGTTTGTCATCCGGGTGGGATCGGGTGACTCATTAACTGGCACCGCCACCCGCGCCGAATCGCTTTTGTCACGCTCGTCGACATCGGCGGAGGCAAAACTGTCACACGCGTGTTCTTGTGACGCGCGTGTGGAGGACGACGTCCTGAATTGCCACGCGCGTCCGGAGTCCGCTCCCGTTCATTGCGGCCGCACCGAAACCCCCGCTACGTTCGGCGAATGGAGCAGGCTGCCATCGAAGTGACCGGCCTTGCCAAGCACTACGGTGAAGTGACGGCTCTCGCCGGCGTCAGTCTCCGCGTCGGCCGCGGCACCGTGCTCGCGGTGCTCGGCCACAACGGCGCCGGGAAGACGACGCTGATCGACATCCTCAGCACCCGCGTCAAACCGAGCGGCGGCAGTGCCAAGGTGTGCGGTTTCGACGTCGTCCGCGCCGGACATCACGTCCGACGGCGGATCGGGGTCACCGGCCAGTTCGCGGCGGTCGACGACGCGCTCTCCGGCCGCGGCAATCTGGAACTCGTCGCCCGGTTGCTGGGCGCGAACCGGCGCCAGGCCAGGGCCCGCGCGGCCGAACTGCTCGCCATGTTCGGCCTCGACGACGCCGCGGACCGGCCCGCGCGGACGTACTCCGGCGGGATGCGGCGGCGGCTCGATCTCGCGGCCGGGCTCGTCGGCTCCCCCGACGTCCTCTTCCTCGACGAACCGACGACCGGCCTCGACCCGCTCAGCCGAGCGGGGCTCTGGGACGGCGTCGAACGGCTCGCCGCACGCGGCACCACCGTCGTGCTCACCACGCAGTACCTCGAGGAGGCGGACAGACTGGCGGATCACGTCATCGTGCTGGGATTGGGGCACGTCACGGTTTCCGGGCGGCCGTCGGAACTGAAGGCCAGACTCGGGGAACGGACCGCGACCCTGACCTTCGGCACCGGGCTCGCCGCCCACCGGGCAGTGGCCGCGCTGCACCGGCTCGGCATGAGCTGCACGACGTCGGCCTCCGGGCTGGTGCTCGGCGTCCCGCTGTCCGGGCCCTCCGACATCACGGTGCTGGTCCGCGCGCTCGACGCGGCGGGCGCGCCGATGAAGGACCTCACC
Source organism: Amycolatopsis sp. lyj-84 (assembly GCF_046549075.1). NCBI lineage: Bacteria > Bacillati > Actinomycetota > Actinomycetes > Pseudonocardiales > Pseudonocardiaceae > Amycolatopsis > Amycolatopsis sp. lyj-84. Next base: position 1,222 of record NZ_JAJPWO010000006.1, on the reverse strand, counting down.
GTCGCCGAGCCGACGCTCGACGACGTCTACCTTTCCCTGCACCGGAATCCGGCGGTCCCGTCATGACCGAGGCACGCCACCGCGCGCCGGCACCGCTGGTGCTGACCGATCCGGCGACCTGGCCGCCGAGCACCTTCGGCACCCAGGTCCGGGTGCTCGCCGTCCGGTCGCTGAAGACCGCGTTCGGCGACCGGCGGCTGGTGTTCTTCGGGCTGCTGCAACCGATCGTGCTGCTCCTGCTGTTCAGCCAGGTCTTCAACGGGGTCAGCACGCTGCCCGGTGTCGCGGCCTACCAGGGTTACGTGAACTTCCTCGTCCCGGCGACGCTGGTGAACATCGCGATGACCACCGCGATGAGCTCGGGCGCCGGCCTGCTCGCGGAGATCTACAGTGGATTCACCGGACGCCTCCGGTGCATGCCCATCAGTCTCTCGGCTGTCCTGGTGGCCCGCACCATCTCCGACTCCGCCCGGCTGGCCGTGCAACTGCTGGTGACGGCGCTCGCCAGCGTGGTCCTGCTCGGTTTCCGGCCGACCGGCGGGGTTTTCGGTGTCACCGCGGCACTTCTGCTCACGCTCGTCGTCGGCTGGTGCCTGAGCTGGATCTTCGTCGCCATCACGACCTGGCTGCGCAAGGCCGAAACCCTGCAGATGGCGTCGTTCGTGGTCATGTTCCCGCTGATGTTCTCCTCCAGCGCCTACATGCCGCTCGAGACCATGCCCACCTGGCTGCGGGTGGCCTCGGCGATCAACCCGCTGACCTACGCGATCGACGCCACGAGGGCGCTCGCGCTGGGACGGCCGTCGGGCTGGTCGATCCCGATCTCGCTCGCGATCGCGGCCGTGGCGGCGCTGGCGGGCGGCTGGATCGCGGCGAGGACGTTCCGGTCGCCGCGGGAGACTCCCCCGCGGTGACGTCGGTCCGGCGCTGCGTCGCGTGAAGGCCCCCTTCACTACTGGGTCACCTCAGGACATGGGGAAGGTCTGAAGGTCGAGCTTCTTCAGCTGAACCGGGTGAAAGAGGCATTCAAGACACTCTCTTCCCAGAGCCGTGTCCCCAATGCGGCATTGGAGACGCTGAGTGTCTCCAATGCCGGGCGGATTCATGTGGTGGTCGCAACGTGCTCTGTTAGGACAGTAGCGTGGTGAGTTTCTCGAGTGGGGTGTGCCAGTCGAGTGTTTTGCGGGGGCGGTTGTTGAGTCGTGCGGCGACCGCGGCGAGG